>JACPDR010000007.1 GCA_016183935.1 Caulobacterales bacterium | reverse complement strand
TTCTTCCGTCATCCTCGGGCTTGACCCGGAGATCAGACTATCAGGTGCGCCTGGCCGGGAGGGGCTGACGCGGTTTCAGGGCCGTCCCAAGCGCCGAGCTTGCCCGGACTTCTGATCCTCGGGTCAAGCCCGAGGATGACGGCGGGGGTGGTTTCAAAGGCTCTTCGCGAACGCTTCCAGCTCTTCCGGCGTGTTGAGCGCCACGCTCTCGGCGTCGGGCGCGATGCGTTTGGCCATGCCGGTCAGGACCTTGCCTGAGCCGATCTCGGCGAAGCGGGTCACGCCCCCCTCCCCGGCCATCCACTCCATGCTCTCGCGCCAGCGGACGCGGCCTGTGACCTGTTCGATCAGCAGGCGGCGGATGACCTCGGGATCGGTCTCCGGTCGGGCGGTGACGTTGGCGACCACGGGGACGGCGGGGGCGACGATGCGGGCCTCGGCGAGCGCAGTGGCCATCTCGTCGGCGGCGGGCTGCATCAGCGGGCAGTGGAAGGGCGCCGAGACGTTCAGCGGAATGGCGCGGGCGCCCAGTTCCTTGGCCTTTTCGATGGCCCGGTCGACGGCGGCCTTCTCCCCCGAAATGACGATGTTGCCGGCGTTGTTGTCATTGGCGACGACGCAGACGCCGACCTCGGAGCCGGCCTTGGCGGCTTCTTCGGCCAGGGCGAGATCGGTCTTCGGGCCGATCAGCGAGGCCATCGCCCCGCGGCCGACCGGAACGGCGCGCTGCATGGCCTGACCGCGCAGCTTGAGCAGGCGGGCGGTGTCGGACAGGCTAAGGGCCCGAACGGCGCACAGGGCCGAGTATTCGCCCAGCGAATGGCCGGCGACGAAGGCGGCGCGGGCGACGTCGACGCCGAACTCGACCTGAAGGGTGCGGACCGCCGCCAGCGAGACCGCCATCAGGGCCGGCTGGGCGTTCTCTGTCAGGGTCAACTGATCCTCGGGGCCGTCGCGCATCATCTGGCTGAGATGCTGCCCCAGCGCCTCGTCGACCTCGGCGAAGACCTCGCGGGCGGAGGGGAAGGCGTCGGCCAGCGCCGCGCCCATGCCGACCGACTGACTGCCTTGACCGGGGAACAGCAGGGCGAGGGTCATGAGAGGGCTCCGAAAGGCCGTGAATCGAGGGCGGAGGGGTAGGACGATCGGGCGGAGGGGGCAAGCATGCCCCCACCGAACTCAGAACAACACGCCCGGGTTCATGATCCGGTTCGGGTCGAGGGCGGCGCGGACGGCCTGCATGGTGCGGATTTCCAGCGGCGACTTGTAGCGCCGGGCCTCCTCGGTCTTGAGGCGGCCGAGGCCGTGTTCGGCCGAGATGGAACCGTCGTAGCGCGCGACGATGTCGTGGACGACCTGCGAACCCTCGGCCCAGCGGGCGATGAAGGCGGGGTGGTCGCCGCCGGGCGGGCACAGCACGTCGTAATGGAGGTTGCCGTCGCCGACGTGGCCGAAGGCGCTGACCCGCGCCCCGGGGTGGAAGCGTTCGACGGCGGCGGTGGCCTCCTCGAGAAAGTCGGCGATGCGCGAGATCGGCACGGAGACGTCGTGCTTCCAGCCGCCGCCCTCGGGCTTCTGGGCGGCGGACTGCTCCTCACGGACCTTCCAGAAGGCGGCGCGCTGGGCGTCATTCTGGGCGATGGCGGCGTCGATGATCAGGCCGGTCTCGAAGGCGTGGGTCAGCAGCCGCTCCATGGCCGCGTCAGCGGCGCCCGGCTCGCCGGAGACCAGTTCGATCAGGACGTACCAGGCGGGTGTCGAGTCGAGCGGCTCGCGCGTGTCGGGGATGTTGGCCAGCACGAAGGTCATGCCGAGGCGCTTCATCAGTTCGAAGGCCTCGACCCCGCCGCCGGTCTCGGCCTTGGCGCGGGAGAGGAGCTCGATGGCGGCGGACGGACTGTCGAGGCCGACCATGGCCGTGGCGCGACCACGCATGACCGGGAACAGCTTCAGCGTCGCGGCGGTGACCACGCCGAGCGTACCCTCGGCGCCGATCAGCAGCTGCTTCAGGTCGTAGCCGGTGGTGTCTTTCCTGAGCCGCTTGAGGCCATGAAAGATCTCGCCGTCGGGGAGGACGGCCTCGATCCCCAGCACCAGGTCGCGCATGACGCCGTAGCGGATCACGGCGGTGCCGCCGGCGTTGGTCGAGACGACCCCGCCGATGGTGGCGCTGCCCTCGGCGGCGAGGCTGAGCGGGAACATGCGGTCGGCGGCCGCCGCGGCCTGCTGGGCTTCCAGAAGGGTGACGCCGGCCTCGACGGTCATCGCGTCGTCCAGCGGCGTGACGTCGCGGACCGCGCGCAGCCTGCGGGTCGAGAGCAGCACCTCGCCATAGGGAATCTGGCCACCGACGAGGCCGGTGTCGCCGCCTTGGGGGACGATGGCGACGCGGTGTTCGGCGCAGACGCGGACTGCGGCGGCGACCTGCTCCGTCGAGCGGGGCGTCAGCATCAGCGGCGTGTGGCCGGTCCAGCGGTTGCGCCACTCGGTCAGCCACGGGGCGATCTCGACGGGATCGTCGGTCCAGCCGCCGTCGCCGAGGACGGACTTGAGGGCGGCGAGAGCTTCGAGGGACGGCGCGGTCATGACGCCGGTTGTGTCAAAGTCGTGGACGCGGCGAAAGGGCCAAGCCAGGGTCGCGCGATGTCCACCGCCCTGCCCGCCCCTGTCCCGTGCGTCGGCGTCGTCTGCCTGCGCGGCGACGAGGTGCTGCTGATCCGGCGGGGACAACCGCCGCGGCTGGGCGACTGGAGCCTGCCCGGCGGGCGGATCGAGCCAGGCGAGCGGGCGATTGACGCGGCGTCGCGCGAGCTACGCGAGGAGACGGGGGTCGAGGCGGAGATCACCGGCCTGATCGATGTGGTCGACGGTCTCTTCCCGGAGGCGGGGCGGCACTATGTGCTGGTCGACTACGCCGCCCGCTGGGTCTCGGGCGAGCCGGTGGCCGGCGACGACGCGCTGGAGGCGCGGTTCGTGCCGCTGGACCAGGTCGAGGCGCTGGTCGACTGGGAGGAGACGCGGCGAGTGATCTGTCTTGCGGCGGCAAGGCGAGTGACCTGAGACGGCCGGTATGCCACGGTGACGCTTTCCGGCGCATGGCCGGATGGGGGACTTCACATCATGCGTATCCGTAGTGTCGCCGTCGCGCTCGTCGCCTCGGCCTTCCTCGCGCCCGCCGCCATGGCGCAGAGCGCCTCGATCGACTTCACCCTCACCAACGACACCGACAACGTGCTGACCCGGCTGTATATTTCACTGCCGTCGACGAACGAGTGGGAAGAAGACATCCTCGGCGAGGACGTGCTGGGAGCCGGCGAAAGCATCGGCATCTCGATCGACGACGGCCTGCCCGAGTGCGTTTACGACATCCGGGCCGATTTCGACGACGGCGAGTCGGTCCAGGTGGCGCAGGTGGACTTCTGCGAACTGTACGGCGAGGAACTGACCGTCAGCGAATAGGCAGCGCCATCGGGTCGCGAGGGGCGGCTCCGGCGACGGAGCCGTCCCTTTCATTACAGGGATGTCATCTTTCAGTGTTCGGTTTCGCTGGCGGGCGGGCCATCGGGTGCTAACCTGAGCCGGACAGGGAGATATCATGGACACCTCGCTTCTTTTCACCGTCGCCTTGGTCGCGCTGGCCTTCGTGCTTCTCTTCAGCGTGGTGAAGATCGTGCCGCAAGGTCGTGAATTCACAGTCGAACGCTTTGGCAAATACACCCGCACCCTGGCCCCGGGCATCAGCCTGCTGACGCCGTTCGTGGAGCGGGTCGGGCGGCGCATGAACATGATGGAGCAGGTCCTCGACGTGCCCCAGCAGGAGGTCATCACCAAGGACAACGCCATGGTGAAGGTCGACGCCATCGTCTTCATCCAGGTGATGGAGGCCTCGGCCGCCGCCTACCGGGTCGAGAACCTGCCCTACGCCATCACCCAGCTGTGCATGACCAACCTGCGCACCGTGGTCGGCTCGATGGAGCTGGACGAGGTGCTGTTCCAGCGCGACTCGATCAACTCGCGCCTGCTGACCGTGATCGATGCGGCGACCGAGCCGTGGGGGGTCAAGGTCAACCGGATCGAGATCAAGGACCTGACCCCGCCGGCCGACATCACCAACGCCATGGCGCGGCAGATGAAGGCCGAGCGCGAGAAGCGGGCGGTGATCACCGAGGCCGAGGGCGAGAAACAGGCCGCCATCGCCCGCGCCGAGGGAGCCAAGCAGTCGGCCATCCTGCAGGCCGAGGGCCGCAAGGAAGCCGCCTTCCGCGACGCCGAGGCCCGCGAGCGCGAAGCCGAGGCCGAGGCCAAGGCGACCGCCATGGTGTCCGAGGCCATCGCCCGCGGCGACGTCAACGCCATCAACTACTTCGTGGCCCAGAAATACGTCGAGGCGTTCGCCGAGCTGGCCCGCAACCCGACGCAGAAGACGGTCATCGTGCCGGCCGAGATGTCGGGACTGGTCGGCACCATCGCCGGCCTGGGCGAGCTGGTGGGACTGGCCAGGGAGCAGCAGCAGAGCCGCCCGGCCCCCACGCCGCCCGCCCCGCCCCGCCCCGCCTCGCCCCGTCCGCCGCGCGGCGGCGGTTCGGTTCCGGGGACCTAGGCCATGGACGCCCTGATCGACCTGCACGCCGCGCAGCCGTACTGGATCTGGCTGGCCATCGGCGTGCTCCTGCTGGCGGTGGAAGCCGCCTTCTCGACCGAGTGGCTGCTGTGGCCGGCGGTGGCGGCGGGGGTGGTGGCGGTGGTCACCGCGCTCGGCCTGCCGCTGGGCGTGCTGGGCGAGGTGGCGCTGTTCGCGGCGCTCACCGTGGTGGCGACCCTGCTGTCGCGCCGGCTGATCCAGCGGGTCAATCCGTCCGACAGTCCGGACATCAACGCCCGCGACAGCCGCCTGATCGGCCAGCGGGCCCAGGTGGTGCAGGCCTTCGTCGACGGCCGCGGCCGGGTGTTCGTCTCGGGGGCCGAATGGGTCGCCGAGATCGAGGGCGCCGCGCCGCTGGCCGGCGAGAGCGTGATCGTCGAAGCCATCGACGGGCCGAAGCTGAAGGTGCGGGCGGCCTAGCCGGCCCGCATACGGGCGCGGGCGGCGTCGAGCCGCTTCCACAGGTCCTCGTTCTTGACCGGTTTCTTGTCGGCCGTCTTCCAGCCGCGCGCCTTCCAGCCCCGGATCCATTCGGTGATGCCGGTCATGACGTATTTGCTGTCGGTGTGCAGGTCGACGCGGCACGGGCGGGTCAGGGCCTCGAGCGCCATGATCGCGCCCATCAACTCCATGCGGTTGTTGGTGGTCAGCGGCTCGCCGCCCCACAGCTCTTTCTCATGACCGCCGCCGGTCTGCAGGATCGCGCCCCAACCGCCGGGGCCGGGGTTGCCCTTACAGGCGCCGTCGGTGTGGATGATCACGTGATTCATGCGCGCGTCCCTAACAGGTTCGCTTGGCGTCGCGCCACTGAACGGCCTATATGCGGCGGAAGAGTTTGAGCGGGTCGGGCGCGACCCGGAACAGGAGACATCTCGTGGGTTCTTTCAGCATCTGGCACTGGGCCATCGTCGCCGTCATCGTGCTGCTGCTGTTCGGCGGCCGGGGCAAGCTGTCGAGCCTGATGGGTGACGCCGCCAAGGGCGTCCGGGCCTTCCGCGACGGCCTCAAGGACACCGACGAGGACAAGCCGCGCGACGAACGCGCCGGCGCCCTGCCGCGCACCGAGGCCGAAAAAGAAGACCTGAAGCAATAGTCGCATCGCGTCGGAGAGACTGACGGATGGGTGGTCTTGGTCCCGGCATCGGCGGGCTTGAAATCCTTGTCATCGGCCTTGTGGCCCTGCTGGTGGTGGGGCCCAAGGACCTGCCCCTGCTGATGCGCAAGGTCGGCAAGGCCATGGGCAAGGCGCGCGCCATGGCCAACGAATTCCGTTCGAGCTTCGATGAAATGGCGCGCCAGTCGGAGCTCGACGAGCTGCGCAAGGAGGTCGAGGCGCTGCGCACCGGCCAGGGCATGGTTCCGCTCGGGGCCGAGGCGGACGCGGCCTTTCGTGACATCCGCAACGACCTGAACAAGCCGCTTTACGAGGCGGAGACCCCCACGCTGACCGGACCCGACGAATGGCCGGACGGCGCACCGGTCATGGAGCCGCTGGAGCCCGCGGCTGAGCCGAAGCCGAAGCCGAAGGCGAAGCCGCGCGCCAGGTCGGCGGCCGCCGCGAAGACGGCCGCCGCCAAGACGGCCTCGGTCAAAACGGCGGGCGGCAAGTCCCGGGCGATCCGCGCCAGGAAGGTGGACCTGTGAGCCGGCTCGAGCGGGACGAAGACGAGATCGAGGCGTCGCGCGCGCCCCTGATGGATCACCTGATCGAGCTGCGCGGGCGGCTGGTGATCTGCGTCGTCGCCTTCGTGCTGGGCTTCATCCTGTGCTTCGCCTTCTCGGAGCCGCTGTACATCTTCCTGGTCAAGCCGTTCGCGGCGGCCGCGGCCTTCCACAGCGCCGTCGGCCCCGGCGGCCATGTCTCGCCGCTGGACCTGATCCTCGGCACCGCGGGCCTGAAGCCGCTGCCGGTGGTCGATGGCCAGATGGTCAATCTGATCTACACGGCGCCGCTGGAAATCCTCTTCACCAAGATGAAGCTGGCCGGGTTCGGGGCCGTGGTCGTCACCTTCCCCATTCTGGCGTGGCAGCTGTACCGGTTCGTGGCGCCGGGCCTGTACCGCAACGAAAAGGGCGCCTTCCTGCCCTTCCTGATCGCGGCCCCCCTGCTGTTCCTGCTCGGCGCGGCGCTGGTCTATTTCGTCATGCTGCCGTTCGTCATGTGGTTCTCGCTGAGCCAGCAGATCACCGCCGGCGGCGTATCGGCGGAACTGCTGCCCAAGGTGTCGGACTACCTCGATCTGGTCACGGCGCTGCTGCTCGCCTTCGGCCTGTGCTTCCAGCTGCCGGTGGTGATGACGCTGCTGGGCCTGGCGGGCATCATCAGCTCCAAAGTCATGGCGGAGGGTCGCCGTTACGCCATCGTGGCCGTCGTCGTGCTTGCGGCGGTGGTGACCCCGCCCGATCCGATCAGCCAGCTGATGCTCGCGATCCCGCTGGTGCTGCTCTACGAGGTCTCGATCTGGTGCGTGCGGCTGATCGAGCTGCGGCGCGGCAAGGCGGACGCGGCCGGGACGACGGCCTGAGCCAGACCGGCGGGAAGGCGGGGTCGGAACCGGCCCGCAGCGTGGCCGTTTGCATCGGGTTCCCAGTCAGGAGTCCGCCCATGACCAATTTCACCCGTTTGACCGCCGCCGCCGCCATCGGCGGTCTCGCCCTCGCCGCCGCGGCCTGCACGCCGGCGGACAACGACGCCGACACCGCCGCCGAGACGGCGGCCGCCGACGGCGACACGACGACCATCATCGAGCGGGAAGTCCCGGCCGATCCGGTGGTGGTCGAACGCGAAGTGCCGGTCCCGACGTCGCCGGTGGTGGTCGAGGACCGCCGCGACGGCGACAGCACCACCGTCCGCGCCAACGAGGACGGGCTTGAGGTCGAGACCACCAACCGGTAGCCCGACGGGGCCTGGCCCGGACCGATTGGCCGGGCCGGGCCGCGTCAGGTAATCCAGTTGCTCTTTTCCTCGATCTCGCACGGGCCGCCATCGTCCGGGCAGCGGGCTATGAAATTGCCCCCGACCCAGCTCGCCGACCAGATGACGAAATGTTCCCGCCCGTCGAGCGACGAGTGAATTTCGACGCTGGGCGGATAGAAGGGCGCGCCGCCCTCAGACAGATGCCGGACCTGGTCGGGCGTGTAGACCATCAGCCGGAATGGCAGGTCGAGATCGGCGAACAGGGCCGGATCGTCGGACACCAGGATCACCGACCGCGGCGTGGACGGCGGCGGCGAGGCGCCCATGTCCCCCAGCAAATCCTCCAGCTCGGGCTCGCGCTCCGACGGCGGCCGGGGCGAGATGACGATCGCGCCGGCGTCATGGCCGGTGAGTTTCTGCACGATCGCCAGGGCCAGCATCCGGCGCGCCGGCGAAGTCGGTGCGGAAGGCGCCGTCAGCGGCGCCGGGTCCACCCCGTCCGCCCGGCCGTCGCCGTCGGTGTCCGCCAGGTGGAGGTCGAGCCCCATGCGAATCTCGGCGATGTCGGTCAGGCCGTCGGAATCGGTATCGGCATAGATTTCGGCCAGGGGTCGGGTGATGAACAGGCCGTCCTCCTGCCGCGCCAACGACAGGCCGACGGGCGGAAAGGTGATCGACCCGGGCGCGATCTCGCGCACCTGCACCTCGATCTGCAGACGACCGCTCTCGACCAGCGGCAGGGCCGACTCTGACGTCACGACATAGGGGAAATGCTGCTGCAGCCCGAGATAGACCGGGGCCGTCCAGGCGCCGGCCTCGGTGCGGGCCAGCCATACGCCATAGGCTGGAATTTCACCGGGCAGGTCCAGTTCGGAGGACTGGAACAGCACATACCGTTCGCCGTCCACCGACTGGTGTCGCAGGATAGCGCCGGAGGGCACGGCGAGGCCGGCCAGTTCCGGCGGCGCCGGCGGCGGCTCCTCGCTCCACGCTTCCGGCTCGGCAGGCGGGGTCCAGGCCGGGACCCCATCGGGCAGGCGCGCCTCGATCCAGCCCGCCGGGTGAGAGGCCGGCGCCGTTCGGGGCGGAACGGGAGCGGGGCCAGCCGTCGACCATGCCGCCTCGATCGCGGCGGCCAGTTCGCGGCGACGTTCCGAAACCTCGGCCGGGAAGCCCTCCGTCCGCGCCAGCAGGTCTTCATAGCCGTCGCGGTCGGCGCGGTAGTAGAGGGGGCGGTCCACGAGGGTCCGGGCGATGCTGGCGTAGCCGGCCTGTCGCAGCCTGTCCGCCACGAGACGGCGCGACGCCGGGCCGTAGCCGAGGAACATCCGGCCCTCCCCCGACATGCCCGAGTGGTGACCATCCGGATTGAGGCCGTCGCCCTCGACCATCAGCCTGAACAGGCCGGCAGCCGGGGCCGCGCGCTCGAAAGCGTCGAGGACGGCCAGCCGCCGCTCCCGCGAGTCCCATG
The DNA here is from genome assembly GCA_016183935.1 of Caulobacterales bacterium. GTDB lineage: Bacteria > Pseudomonadota > Alphaproteobacteria > Caulobacterales > Caulobacteraceae > Brevundimonas. The sequence continues at coordinate 166,463 of JACPDR010000007.1, read as the reverse complement.
CCGACGGGTCGCCCAGATGGGCGGTTGCGCGAGTCGAGACCGCCATGGCGTCGCCCCTGTCTCCCGCCAGCGCCAGGGCCGCGATCAGCTCGTCAGTCAGGGCCTCGCCAGTCTGGCGACCCGCGCACAGGCCCCGATCGTCGGTCCCGCACGCCGGCGACGCGAGCGGCAGCAGAACACTGACCTCCTCCGGCATGGCGCGATATAGACGCAGGCCTTCGGCGGTCAGGCCGAGGTTGAAGTACCGGGCGAGCACGGTCTGGGCGTAGACCGCCTTTTCGTCGTGTCCGGCGCCCAGCCCGGCGGCCCGCGCCGCGGCGACTTCGAGGATGGCCAGCTGCCAGCCATCCCAACCGTCCGGGCCACCGCCGACCGATGGATCGGCCGTCAACAAAGCCCGAAGCAGAGCCGGATCGCGCGGCGACTCCAGCAGCAGGCCGACGAGCAAGGCGAGGTCCTCGCTGTATTCGTACATCCGGGTCAGGACCCTCACCCGCTCGGGATGATCCTGGACCGCCGCGATGAAGGCGGGCGCGCCGAGGGGGCCGCCGCCGGCGCCGAGATTTCGGCCGACCACCCACAGAAGCTCTCCGCTGGGCTCGGCCAGGGAAGGCGTCATCACGCGATCGTAGGCGGCGTCGCCGGGAGCGACCCGACAGGGGCCGTCGGCGCAGCGTTCACGTAGGACGGTGGTGGCGACGATGACGTCGGCATAGGCGTCCGCCCGCGCCGGATCTACGCCGATGGCGCGCCCGAAGCGGGCCACGGCGCGCTGGATGTCCGGCTCTTCCTCGGCGGCGCGGAAGAGCTGATCCTCCCAATCTGGCCCGTCGTCGATGCCGAGACCGCTGTAACTCTGCTCGACAAACACCACCCAGTCGGAGGTCGGTATCGCGTGCGCCGGCGTGGCGGCGACCATGGCCAGAAGCGTGAACCCTGCAACCTTTCCGAGACGCATACCCTCATCCTCCCGGTTACGCCGACTGAAGCTTGACCGTAAGTTGAGGCGGGATTGCGTCGAATTGAAAAGGGCGCCGGACGGTTTCCCGTCCGACGCCCTCGATCGTCAGCCCCCGCTGTCGATCAGCAGCTGTAGTACATGTCGAATTCGACGGGGTGCGGATGCAATTGCAGCCGCAGCACCTCTTCCATCTTCAGCTCGATGTAGCTGTCGATGAAATCGTCATCCATGACGCCGCCCTTCTTGAGGAAGGCGCGGTCCTTGTCGAGATTCTCGAGCGCTTCCTTGAGCGAACCGCACACCTCGGGGATGTTGCCGCGCTCTTCCGGGGGCAGGTCGTAGAGGTTCTTGTCCGCCGCGGCGCCGGGATCGATACGGTTCTCGATGCCGTCCAGACCGGCCATCAGCAGGGCCACGAAGGTCAGATAGGGGTTGCCCATCGGATCGGGGAAGCGCGCCTCGATGCGCTTGGCCTTGGGCGACGACACGAACGGGATGCGGATCGAGGCCGAGCGGTTGCGCGACGAATAGGCCAGCTTCACCGGCGCTTCGTAGCCCGGGACCAGGCGCTTGTAGGAGTTGGTGGTCGAGTTGGCGAAGGCGTTGATCGCCTTGGCGTGCTTGATGATGCCGCCGATGTACCACAGGCACATGTCCGACAGGCCGGCGTATTTGTCGCCCGCGAACAGCGGCTTGCCGTCGCGCCAGATCGACTGGTGCACGTGCATGCCCGAGCCGTTGTCGCCGAAGGTCGGCTTGGCCATGAAGGTGGCCGACTTGCCGTAGGCGGCGGCGACGTTGTGGATCACGTACTTATAGAGCTGGGTCCGGTCGGCCATGGTCAGCAGGTCGCTGAACTTCAGGCCCAGTTCGTGCTGGGCCGGGGCGACCTCGTGATGGTGCTTCTCGGGCTGCATGCCCAGGTCGCGCATGACGCCCAGCATCTCTCCGCGCAGGTCCTGGGCGCTGTCGGTCGGGTTGACCGGGAAATAGCCGCCCTTGTGCGTCGGGCGGTGACCCATGTTGCCTTCGGAATATTCCGCGCCGGTGTTGGCCGGCAGCTCGATCGAATCGTAGCTGTAGCCGGTGTCGTGGGAGGCCGTGGACCAGCGCACGTCGTCGAAGATGAAGAACTCGGCTTCCGGGCCGAAGTAGACCGTATCGCCCACGCCCGAGGACTGCACATAGGCCAGCGCCTTCTTGGCCATCGAGCGGCTGTCGCGGTTGTAGGGCTCGCCCGTATCGGGGTTCAGCACGTCGCAGAACAGGAACAGGGTGGTCTGCTGGTAGAAGGGATCGATCCAGAAATTGGCCAGGTCCGGCTTCAGCAGCATGTCGGACTCGTTGATCGCCTTCCAGCCGGCGATCGAGGAGCCGTCGAACATCGTCCCCTCTTCCAGGAACTCCTCGTCGACAAGGTCGATGTCGAAGGTGACGTGCTGCATACGCCCCTTGGTGTCGGTGAAACGGAGATCGACGTATTTCACGTCCTTCTCCTTGATCTCCGAAAGGATTTTCTTGGCGCTCATTCTCGAGGGTCCGTTTTTTGGGGAGGATTAAAGAAACGGCCGCTCCGGGGAGCGGCCGGTGGTTGGGGCGGTCAGACGGCCTGGGCCCCCGTCTCGCCGGTGCGGATGCGGATGACGTCGAGCACGTCGGAAACGAAGATCTTGCCGTCGCCGATCTTGCCGGTCCGGGCGGCGGTCTGGATGGCGTCGATCACCGAGGAGACCATGTCGTCGGGAACCACCACCTCGATCTTGATCTTGGGCAGGAAGTCGATGACGTACTCGGCTCCGCGATAGAGTTCGGAATGGCCCTTCTGGCGACCATATCCCTTGGCCTCCAGCACGGTCATGCCTTGCACCCCGGCGTCCTGGAGCGCTTCCTTCACTTCATCGAGCTTGAACGGCTTGATGACGGCTTCGATCTTTTTCATCGGCGATCCCAGGCGGGCTTAATACGCCGCGCGCTCGGGCGGTAAAGGGACATTGCATTGCACAATAAGGCAAGCCTTTTTCGGGCTCCGTCGCCATCCGTGAACGGAAGACCCGGGCGGTGACCGGGTCCGCCCTGCCCGACTGGCGCGACAGCCTGCCCTGGCCCGGGCCGGAGACGCACAAGCACGCGCGCGGCCGGCTGGGGGTGGTGTCGGGCAAGGCGACCCAGACCGGCGCGGCGAAGCTGGCGGCGCGGGGTGGATTGCGGATCGGCGCCGGACTGGTCCGAATCCTGTGTCCGCCGGACGCCGTGGCGGTCATCGCGCCGGCGGTCGAGGCGATCATGCTGACTCCGTTCGGCTCGCCCGAGGCGCTGGCCTACGAGGCGGGCACGATGGATTCAGTGGTGATCGGCCCGGCCGCCGGCGTCGGCGACGTAACCGCGATGAACCTGCGCGCCCTGGCCGAGACCGGCGCGGCCCTGATCATCGACGCGGACGGCCTGACTTCCTTCGAGCATTTTCCGGGCGAGTTGTTCGAGGCGCTGGACCGGGATGATGTGCTCACGCCGCACGAGGGCGAGTTCAGGAGGCTGTTCCCCGGCCTGCTCGACACGGGCCGCGAGGGGGCGGCGGTCGAGGCGGCGAAGCGCGCGGGGGCGGTGGTGGTGCTGAAGGGGTCCGCGACGGTGATCGCCGCGCCCGATGGACGGGTGGCGGTCAACGGCAACGGCACGCCGTGGCTGGCGACGGCGGGCACGGGCGACGTGCTGGCGGGGATGATCGGCGGACTCGTCGCCCAGAGGATGGACAGCTTCGACGCCGCCCGGGCGGCCGTCTGGATGCACGCCGAGGCGGCGCGGGCCTTCGGGCCGGGGCTGATCGCCGAGGATCTGCCCGACCGGCTGCCGACCGTGCTGGCGGCGCTGTACGAGCGGGCCGGCTGAACGCCGCCCGGTTCAATTCGTCGCCGAAGCGGCCTATTCGGACGGCATCGCCGCCGGAGTGCTGAATTGCTGATCGTCCTGTCCCCGGCCAAGCGGCTGGATTTCACCGAAGCCGATCCCGCCCTGCCGGCCTCGGAGCGGCGCTTCCGCGAGGACACGGCGTCGCTGGCCCGGACCGCCCGGGCCCGCACCGTGGCGGAGCTGCGTCGGTTGATGGGCATTTCCGACGACCTGGCGCGGCTGAACCGCGAGCGCTTCCAAGCCTTCGACGCCGAATCGACGGACGGGGTGCAGGCCGCCTTCGCCTTCGCCGGCGACGTCTACGAGGGCCTGAAGGCCCGGGAGCTGGATTCCGCCGGCCTGGCCTTTGCGCAGGAGCACATTCGCATCCTCTCGGGCCTGTACGGCCTGCTGCGGCCGCTGGACCGGATCCAGCCGTACCGGCTGGAGATGGGCACGCGGCTGAAGACGCGGCGCGGCTCGAGCCTGTACGATTTCTGGGGCGACCGCATCTCGAAATGCCTGAACGCCGACGCCGAAGGCCAGGACGATCCGACGCTGGTGAACCTGGCCAGCCAGGAATATTTCGGCGCGGTCGACGCCAGGGCGCTGAAGCTGCCGGTGGTGACGCCGCATTTCCGCGAATCAAAAGACGGCGAAAGCCGCATCATCTCCTTCTTCGCCAAGAAGGCGCGGGGCGGAATGGCCCGGTTCGCCATCGACGAACGGATCCAGCGGGCCGAGGACCTGAAGGCCTTCGACCGCGACGGCTACCGCTTCGACAAGGCCGGATCGACCGAGACGGACTGGATATTCACCAGAACAGGAAATTCGTGACAGGCTGTCGCCTTCGCAGCCGCGAAGGGCTAGGCTGAGCGCGAGACACAGACGGACGAGACCCAATGTTCCAATGGCCCAAACGCGGTGACGGTTCGGAAGCCGGAAACGCGCCCTTCCGCGACGTCGGCGACCTGAAGGGTCAGGTGGCGGTGATCTCGGGCTCGACGTCGGGGATCGGCCTCGCCTTCGCCCGCGCCATCGCCTCGCGCGGCGGTGAGGTGGTCCTGAACGGCCTTGGCGATCCCTCCGAAATCGAGCGGACCCGGGCCGAAATGGAGGCCAGCTGCGGCGTGCGGGTGCGCTATCACGGGGCCGACATGCGGCGCGGCGACGAGGTCGCGGACATGGTCGCCTACGGCAAGCACCAGCTGGGCCGGGTCGACATCCTGATCAACAACGCCGGCGTCCAGCATGTCGAGGCGGTGGAGAAATTCCCGTCCGACAAGTGGGAGCAGATCATCGCCATCAACCTGTCCTCGACCTTCTACGCCACCCGGGCGGCGATCCCGATCATGAAGGCGCAGGGGCGCGGCCGGATCGTCAATGTGGCCTCGGCCCACGGCCTGGTCGCCAGCCCGTACAAGTCGGCCTATGTCGCCGCCAAGCACGGCGTCATCGGCTTCACCAAGACGGTGGCGCTGGAGGTGGCCGAGGACGGCATCACCTGCAACGCCCTGTGCCCCGGCTATGTCGAGACGCCGATCGTCGAGAAGCAGATCGCCGACCAGGCCCGGACGCGGGGCATGTCGAAGGAGGCGGTGCTGAAGGAGGTGATCCTCGGATCGCAGCCGACCAAGCGGTTCGTGACCACCGACGAACTGACCGGGATGATGCTGTATCTGGTCTCTGACCTCGGCGCCTCGGCCAATGGCGCCAGCTTCTCGATCGACGGCGGCTGGACGGCGCAGTAGGGCGCAGAACGGTCAGGCCCGGGCGACCCAGCCCCGGAAGGTGAAGGCCGCGTAGAACAGCTGCGGATCAGCGAAGCCGGCGGCGCAAAGCAGGTCGACCTCCGTCTCGGGCGTCAGGATGGGCAGTCGATCGCCGAGCGCGCGTGCGCCGCCGCTCGCCTTGTCGAAGTCCACACCATTGTCAGCGGCGAAGGCGGCGAAGCGGTCCAGCCAGACGCCGCGCGCGGGGCCGTCCGGCAGGCTGTGGTGGGCGACGACGAAGGCCGCGCCCGGCTTCAGCCGACGCCGGACCTCGGTGAGCGTGGCCAGCCGCTCCGCCAGCGGGACGAAATGCAGCGTCAGCAGGCAGGACGCGCCATCGAACGGCCCCTCGGGCGCGGAGTCGATATAGCCCTCATGCAGTTCCGCCCGCTCGACGAGCGGCCCGAGGTTAAGCCGCGCGAGCGTGAGCATCTCGGCGGAAGGGTCGATCCCGACGAAACGCCAGTCGGGCTGGGCCTCGGCGAACGCCCGCAATTCCAAGCCCCCGCCGGCGCCGACCACCAGGATTCGACCATCGGTCGGCGCCGTCTCGGCCAGAAGCAGGCGGGTCATGCGCTGCAGGTCGCTGAAGCCCGGCACGAGGCGGGGCGGGTTTTCGGCATAGCGAGCGACGGCGGCGGGATCGTCGAAGCCGGTCATGGCTGGCCGGGCGTAGCGCCCGCCTCCTCGAGAACGAGCGCGCGGTGGGCCGCGACCCCCGCCATCACGCCGGCGGCGGACGCGAGTGTGGCGTTGTACATCGGGGTCGCCGCGTCGCCGGCGGCGAATACGCCTGCAACGCTCGTTTGCTGCATCTGATCGACCTCGATGTAGGGGCCGGTCATGCCCTCCGCAAAGGCGCAGCCGAGTTGCTCCGCCAGCGGGCCGGCGACCCGCGTCTTTGGTGCGGTGAACACCGCCTCGAATGGGAGTTCGCGGCCGTCGGCCAGACGCAGGGCCCGGATCGCGGACCCTTCGCCCAGCAGTTCGACGACCGGCGTACGTTCGATCTCCACGCCGCGCCGGGCCAGCAACGCCGCCTCCTCGGCGGAGGGTTCGAACACCCCCTGGGTGAAGAAAGTCGTGGGGCCCCAGTCGGGCAGGAGCATCGCCTGGTGGGCCGCCGCGGGCGTATTGGCGATCGCGGCGAGACGACGGCCGCTCACCTCATAGCCGTGGCAGTAGGGGCAATGGAGGACGCTCACCCCCCAACGCGGCGCCATTGATTCAATCGGTAGCTCGTCCACCACCCCGGTGGCGAGGACGAGTTTGCGACCGCGAGCGCCCGATCCGTCAGACAGGCTCAGAACAACGCCCTCGTCGACATGCGATGCCGACAGGGCCTCCGCATGGACGAAATCGACCGTCGGGTAGCGCGCCAACTGGGTCAGCCCCTGACGCATGATTTCCGCCGACGCGACGCCATCCTGGCCGAGGAAGCCATGAGAGGCCGCCGCGAACCGGTTGCGAGGTCGGCCGGCGTCCACCAGCAGAACGCTGCGCCGTGCCCGTGCGAGTTGCGTGGCCGCCGACAACCCGGCGAAACTGCCTCCGACGATAATGACATCATAGCGATCCATCGCAACCTCTCGTAACCTAACAAGTTACAAGACATATATCGCTGGCGACACATCACGCAACTCCCTTTGTTACGTGTCTCGATATCGGCTAGAGTGACGGAATGCCCACCGACAACCGATTGTCCCGGATGCTGCATGTGCTGATCCACATGGATCACATCGGCGCTCCCGTGACCTCCGAAACCATCAGTCGAATGCTCGACACCAATCCCGTCGTGGTCCGACGGACCATGGCCGGCCTCAAGGCGGCGGGCTACCTCTCCTCAGTGAAGGGCCACGGCGGCGGCTGGACGCTGGCCCGACCGCTGGATGAGGTGACGCTGCGCGACATTCACCTCGCGCTGGGCAGTCCCAAGGTGTTCGCGATCGGTCTCGCCGACGATGATCCCCGCTGTCGGGTGGAGCGCGCGGTCAATGGCGCGCTGAAGGAGGCGATGAGCGAAGCCGAGCAGCGTCTACTGACCCGGTTCGGCGAGGTGACGATCGGCGCCCTCTCGCGCGACGTCGCCCTGTTCGGCGGGATCCAGGCCGACGCTAACCGACAAACCCCGCGGCGCGCTTCAGCCGATCGTTGATCGCCTCGCCGAGGCCGCGCGCCGGTATCGGTGACACCGCGATGCCGGCCGGCGTTTCACGGTCCGCCTCGCGCAGCATCCGGAACAGATTGGCCGCCGCCTCGCGGAGGTCGCCCGCGGGGCTGAGGCTCCAGCGGCGGTCGCCCACGCCGGGACCGAAGCCGAGAAGGATTTCGCCCTCGCCCGCCGCTTCGGCGTTGATCCGCACCGGCGCGTCGGGAGCGTAGTGCAGGGCCGTGCGGCCGGGAGAGCGATGCCCCTCGCCGTCCCGCTCCAGTGGACCGACCACGGCCTCGATCTCCTCGCGGGTGACAGAGCCGGGGCGCAGCAGGGCGACGCGGCCGTCCAGCACCGAGACCACCGTGCTCTCGACCCCGACGGCGCAGGGGCCGCCATCGACGGCGTCGGCGGCGGGCACGCGGACGGCGACGCTGTCGAGGCCGGCCCGGGCGAGGTCGCAGACCCGCGTCCGGTCGCGGATGGGGGCGACGATGGTCAGCGGACCGGGCCAGAAGGCCTCGGCCAGGGCGCGGGCGCGATCGTCGAAGACGGCGATGGCCTCGGCCTCGACGGCGTCGGGGACGTGGGCGATCAGCGGGTTGAAGCGCGGCCGGCCCTTCGCCTCGAAGATGGCCGCGACCGCGACGGCGTTCCCGGCGTCGGCGGCGAGGCCGTAGACGGTCTCCGTGGGCAGGATGACGAGACCGCCGGCGGCCAGCGCCTCGGCCGCCTGCAGGTCGGTCGCGCCTAGGCCCGGCGCGCCTGGAGCGACACCCGCACCGTGACCTCGCGACCGAGTATCCTGTTCCACGCGCCTGCGGTCCCTATTCCGAACTGGGTGCGGTCCAAGGTGAACGCGCCCGCCAGATGCGCCCGGTCGCCGGTGACGCGCAAGTCCACGGGGAAGCTGACCGGGCGGGTCCGGCCCTTTATCGTCACCTCCGCGCGGGCCGTGTAGCGACTGCCGCCGAGCGAGCGGAGAGATTGGAGCTCGAATCGGACGACCGGATGACGGGCGGTATCGAGCAGGTTGGAGCCCCGGGCGCGACTGGTCAGGGCCGACGACCGCATTCTCAGCGAGCCCGCCTGGACCAGGACCGTCGCGCGGGTACGCTCGGGCGCGTCGGGGTCGAAGATGATCTCGCCCCGCCAGTCCTCGAACCGCCCCTGCTGGGAGCCGCCGAAGGCCCGCACCGTCAGGTCGATGGTCGAGGCCTGACGCACGACCACCCACGACGGGGGCAGGGTCGCGCCGCCGAGGGCGAGCGCCAGCAGCCCGGCGAGAACCGCGCGCCGTTTCACGGCCGGCGCGGGATCAGCGGAATCATCCGGTGCAGGACGTTATCCCGGTCGATGAATTGGTGCTTCAACGCCCCGATGATGTGAAGGACCACGAGGAAGATCAGCAGCCTGGCCGCGGCTTCGTGGACATTCATCAGCTCGCCCGCCGTCTCGCGTCCGCCGCCGATGGGCAGCAGGGGCCATTCGAACAGGCCAAACCAGACGATGTCTCGTCCCGCCGCCGAGGACGCCGCCCAGCCGACCAGCGGCATGGCGATGAGCAGGACGTAGAACAGGACGTGGTTGGTCCGGGCCAGAAGCTTCTGCCAACGCGGCATCGCCGCAGGCAGAGGAATGGCGGGATTGGCGACTCGCCAGCCGAGTCGGACCAGGGTCAGCACGAGGATGCTGAGTCCCACTGACTTGTGGAGGTTGACGAACTCGCGCGAGATCGAGCCTTCGGTCGCCTCATGGGCGGCGATCAGCCCGATCTGGGTGATCACCAGGGCGGCGATCAGCCAGTGCAGGACCAGCGACACTGTCGAATATCGGTTGCGCGGTTCGGCCACGGCCGTCTCCCTCTCCAGTGGATTGAAGCCGCAACGTGGCCCAGACGACATGGTTCGCCAAGCCGCGCCTTGCCTGACCCGGCGGCAAGGCGGCATGAACGTCGGCAACGTTTCGAGAGCAGAGCCGATCCATGACCTACCGCGCGCCCGTCCGCGACCTGATCTTCACCCTGACCGAGGTGGCGGGCGTCGACGCCGTCCCGGCGACCGGGGCCTTTCCCGACTACGACCCCGAGGTGATGGCCGCCGTGATCGAGGCGGCGGGGCAGTTCTCCGAGGGCGTGCTGGCGCCGCTGAACCGGATCGGGGACCAGAAGGGCTCGACGTACGCCAATGGCGCGGTCACGGCCGCGCCGGGCTTCGCCGACGCCTACCGGCAGTTCGCGGAGGGCGGTTGGACCGGCCTGTCCGCCCCCGCCCATGCCGGAGGCCAGCAGCTGCCCAAGGCGCTGGAGCTGGCGGCTTATGAGACAGTGCACGCGGCCAACATGGCCTTCGGCCTGTGCCCGATGCTGTCGTTGGCGGCGATCGAGGCGCTGGAGGCGGTCGGCACCGAGGCGCAGAAGGCGACCTGGCTGACAAAGCTGGTGTCCGGCGAATGGACCGGCGCCATGGTGCTGACCGAGCCGCAGGCGGGATCGGACCTGGGGGCGCTGACGGCGACGGCGGTTCCGAACGGCGACGGGACCTACGCCCTGACCGGGCAGAAGATCTTCATCACCTGGGGCGACCACGACGCCACCGACAACATCGTCCACATGGTGCTAGCCCGGCTGCCGGACGCGCCGGCGGGACCGAAGGGCATCAGCCTGTTCCTGGCGTCGAAATATCTGGTCAAGCCAGACGGGACTCTGGGCGAGCGCAACGCTTTCCGTCCGGTCGGGGTCGAGCACAAGCTGGGCATCCACGCCTCGCCCACCTGCGTCATGGCCTATGAGGGCGCGACGGCGGAACTGGTCGGCCAGCCGAACCAGGGCCTGGCCCATATGTTCGTGATGATGAACGCGGCCCGGCTGGCGGTCGGGGTCGAGGGCGTCGGCATCGCCGAGCGGGCCTATCAGCAGGCGCTGGACTACGCGCGGGAGCGGCGGCAGGGCCGGTCGGCCTGGACCGGCGAGGCCAACGCCCCGATCATCGACCACCCGGACGTGCGCCGCACCCTGTCCGTGATGAAGGCGAAGATCGCCGCCGCCCGCGCCATCTGCCTGTCGACGGGGGTGGCCGCCGATCTGGCCCGACACGCCGCCGGCGAGGAAGACCGCCGCCGCTGGAAGGCCCGGGAAGACCTGTTCACCCCGATCGCCAAGGCCTGGTCGACCGATGTCGGCGTCGAGGTGGCGTCGTTGGGCGTGCAGGTGCACGGCGGCATGGGTTTCATTGAGGAGACAGGCGCGGCGCAATACTACCGCGACGCCCGCATCGCCCCGATCTACGAGGGCACCAACGGCATCCAGGCCATGGATCTGGTCGGGCGCAAGCTGGGGCAGGACGGCGGCCAGTCGGCGCGCGAGGTGATCGCCGACATGAAGGCGACGCTGGCCGTACTGCCGCGGCTGTATTCAGGCAAGCCGATCGAGCGGTTCGCCAACGCCATCGAAGCCGTAGAGGACGCGACCCTGTGGCTGCTGGACCGCAAGGCCTCGGCCGACGGGGCCGCCGACGTGCTGGCGGGGGCCGACGCCTATCTGAAACTGATGGGCGACGTGGTCGGGGGCTGGATGCTGGCCAAGGGGGCCCTGGCGGCGCGGAGGATTCTCGACGCTGGCGAGGGCGATCCGGTGTGGCTGGAGGGGCGGATCGCGCTGTACGAGGTCTACGCCGCCAATGTGCTGGGCCACGCCTCGAGCCGGCTCGCCTCCGTCGGCCAGGGCGGCGACCTGCTGGAGCGGATGAGCGTGGACGTGCTGGGGGGGTGATCAGGGCCCGGCGGGGGCGTCCAGCAGGGCGATCGCCTCCCGGACATAGGCGGCGTGAGCGACGATCCCGATGCCGAGCGGCTCGTCGCCGGGTCGCACTTCGGACACCAGCACGCCGGCGATGAAGGGGTGTTCGGGCTGGACCGTGCCGGGCAGCTTGCGCGCCGACGGGGTCCAGAACACCGGGCCGCCCGAGTTGCCCGGGAAGACCGGGAAATCGAGCAGGAAGACCGGGAAGGTCTCGATCGGCGTCAGCGGCCACGAGGCGATGCGGCCGACGCGCAGGATGGGGAAGCCGGCGGTATTGGACGAGTAGCCGCGCGGATAGCCGAGGGTGAGCAGTTCGTCGCCCGGTCCGACCTGCCAGGCGTCCAGTGCATCGGCCTCGGCCAGCCAGCCCAGCGGGATGGCGGCGCGCGCGAAGGCCGGCGGGGCCGAGACCTCCATGACGGCGATGTCGCGCTCCGGGTGCCGGGTCCAGACCGGGTCGCCGTTCTCCTCGCGGATGCGCAGGGGCTCGGGCGCGTATCGCCAGCCGCCGCCGGGCATCTCCACGCGCCAGCCGATCCGGGCGTCGGCCGCCGGCATGCCGTCCAGCACATGGTGGGCGGTGACCAGGACGGTGCGCGGCTGGCCATCGGACCGCGGCGCATCGATCAGGAAACCCGTGCCGACGCGCCGGGTGGCCTGGTCTCCGTTGCGCTGGTCCAGCTGAACCGTGGCCGCGATCAGGCCGACCGTCAGGTCCCATGACGGAGCCTGCAGGGCGGCGACGGGCGGTTCCTGGACAGGATCGGGCGGGGTCTGGAGATCGAACATGAGGATTGAGCGGGCCTTGTCCGTTTGTTCATTTGACGGCGACGCCGCCGCTCGCACAAGGTCCCGCGGTCAAATCCGCCTGGGGGCCAAACACGATGAACCGCCGCGACCTGCTCGCCACCTCCGCCGCCGCCCTGGCCGCGGCCGCCCTCCCCGCCCAAGCCCGCACTCCCGGAGCCTCGATGCCTCAGAACACGCCCGTCCCGCCCGTCGCCAGGAAGATCCCGGTGCGGATCGAACAGCTGGGCCGGGTCCGGGTCGACGACTACCAGTGGATGAAGGACGACAACTGGCAGGCGGTGCTGCGCGACCCGACCCTGATCAAGGCCGACGTCAAGGAACACCTGACCGCCGAGAACGCCTACCGCGAGGCGATGCTGGCCTCGACCCTGCCGCTGCAGGCGCAGATGTTCGAGGAGATGAAGGGGCGGATCAAGGAAGACGACAGCTCCGTGCCGCGGGCCGACGGGCCGTGGGAATATTTCACCGAATACAAGACCGGGGACCAGCATCCCCGCTACATGCGCAAGCCCCGCGCCGGCGCGGGCGATCCGCACATGCTCCTCGACGCCAACGCCCTCGCGGCGGGCAAGGCTTATTCCGAAGTGTCGGCGGCGGACCACAGCCCCGACCACGCCCTGTTCGCCTATGCCGAGGACGCGCAGGGATCGGAGGTGCACCAGATCTATGTGAAGGACCTGGCCACCGGGGCGGTGCTGCCCGACCCGATCCAGTCAGCGACCGGCAACTTCACCTTCTCGCCGGACAGCCAGTGGATCTTCTGGACCAACCGCGACGACAACGGGCGGCCGGACAAGATCTTCCGCCGCCCCGCGCGCGGCGGCGAGACCGCTCTCGTCTACGAGGAGGCCGACGAGGGCATGTTCATCAGCGTCGGTCGGACCGCCGACGACGCCTTCGTGGTCATCTCGATCGCCAACCAGGAGACCTCGGAGGCCCGGATCATTCCGGCCTCGGACCCGACCGCAGCGCCGGTGGTGCTGGAACCCCGGCACGTGGCCCGGCTCTATGACGCCGACCACTGGGGCGACCGCTGGGTGATCCGCACCAACGCCGACGACTCGATCGACTTCAAGATCGTCGAGGCCCCGACCGCCGCTCCGGGCAAGGCGAACTGGGCGGACCTCGTCCCGCACACACCGGGCCGTTACATCGAGGCCGTGGCGCTGGTGAAGGACTATATCGGCCGCCAGGAGCGGGCCGACGCCAACACCCGCATCATCATCCGCGACCGCGCCGGGGCCGAGCACGAGATCGCCGTCGACGAGCCCGCCTATTCGCTGTCGCTGGGCGGGGCGTCGGAATTCGACACCACGGTCATGCGCTACGGCTACAACTCGCCGTCGACGCCGACCTCGACCTATGACTACGACCTGAAGAGCCGCGAGCGGACCCTGCGCAAGGTGCAGGAGGTGCCGTCGGGCCACGACCCGGCCGACTATGTGGTCGAGCGGCTGAACGCCCCCGCGGCGGACGGCGAACTGGTCCCGGTGACCGTGCTGCGCCGCAAGTCGACGCCTGTGGACGGCTCGGCGCCTCTGCTGCTGTACGGCTACGGCTCCTACGGCATCCCTATGGCGGCGAGCTTCTCGACCAACCGGCTGTCGCTGGTCGATCGGGGCTGGATCTACGCCATCGCCCATATCCGCGGCGGCTCGGACAAGGGCTGGAACTGGTTCCTCAACGCCCGGAAAATGACCAAGAAGAACACCTTCACCGACTTCATCGCGGCGGCGGAGCACCTGATCGCGCGAGACTATGCGAGGGCCGGGAACATCGTGGCCCAGGGCGGGTCGGCCGGCGGGCTGCTGATGGGGGCGGTCAACAACATGCGACCGGACCTGTGGGCCGGGGTGATCGGCCAGGTGCCGTTCGTCGACGTGATCAACACCATGAGCGACACCTCCCTGCCGCTGACCCCGCCGGAGTGGCCCGAGTGGGGCAATCCGATCGAGGACGCCGAGGCCTACGACTACATGATGAGCTACAGCCCCTACGACCAGGTCGAGGCCAAGGCCTATCCGGCCGTGCTGGCCACTGGCGGCCTGTCGGACCCGCGAGTGACCTACTGGGAACCGGAGAAGTGGGTGGCCAGGCTGCGGCCGGCCACGACCTCGGGCAAGCCGGTGCTGCTGAAGATCAACATGGAGGCCGGGCACGGCGGCGCCTCGGGCCGGTTCGACTATCTGAAGGAGGTCGCCCACGACTACGCCTTCGCGGTGTGGGCGATCGACAGGGGCTGGGAGCGGGCTTGACCGCTCCCTCGCCCGGCGCGGACCTTACGGGTTGAGAGTCCAGACGTAGGGGCCGGTCTCATCGGCATGCATCGGCACGAAATTACGGGTCTCATAGCCGTTCGGGCAGGTTTCGCTGCCGTCGGACCAGAAGGTGTAAGGGCCCGGATACTGGACGCAGAGCGCATGGTTTCCCGACCATGAGCGACCCGATCCATCCGTGGCGTCGCCGTACATGTAGAAGTTGGCGTTGTCGGTGCTGAACAGGTCGACGCAGGCGTCGGCGTAAACGTCGTACCAGCCCCGGTTCACGAACTGGCCGGTGCCGACCTCGACATATGAGATGGCCACCGTGGCGTTCCGCCCGCTGCGATTGCAGACCTGGATGTCGACGGTCGCCGACGCCATGCCTGGCTTGGTCTGGGCCGTCGCGGGCGGTGGTGCGAGTGCGATCAAGCCGGCCACGGCCGCCGTCAGGATAGTGGTTTTCACTGTCTGGTCTCCCCCGGATAACGGCGGCATATTATCAGAGGCCCGCACCGAATCCAGTGACGGTTGCTGACGTTCAGACAGACAGGGCCGACCTATGAACCGCACAATCCGTGACGCCACGGCGGACGACCTTTCCGGGATCGCCGCCCTCTACGGGCGCGAGGTGCTGAACGGTACCGCGACGTTCGAACTCGAACCGCCAGGACGGGACGAGATGGCGCGCCGGTTCGCCGCCGTGAAGCGGCATGGCCTGCCCTGGCTGGTCGCCGAGATCGACGGCGTGTTCGCCGGCTACGCCTACGCCTCGCCCTTCCGGCCGCGCCCGGCCTATCGCTATGGGGTCGAGGGCTCGATCTATGTGGAGGAGGCGGCGCGCGGCCACGGCGTCGGCCGGGCCCTGCTGGAGGCTCTGATCGAACGGGCGCGCGCCATGGGTCTGCGGCACGTGATCGGGGCGATCAGCGACAGCGAGACCAGCGCCGCCTCCATCGCCCTGCACCGCGCGCTGGGTTTCCGCGACGCGGGCGTCTACCGGCAGGTGGGCTGGAAGTTCGACCGCTGGCTGGACGTGACGTTGATGCAGCTCGATCTCTCGCCCGGGGGCGCGCCGCCCGAGGCGCCGGGGCTCGACCTCACCGGAGGTCTGGCTTGAAGCCGGGCCCCGCACGCCCTAGTTAGCCGCGATGCGCGTGGTCCAGGCCCTGATGATGCTGCTCGGCGCCCTCGCGGTGCTGATGATCGGCGCGGCGCCGGCGGACGCCCAAGGCGACCTCGCTTCCGCGCCACCCTGTCACGAGGCCTCCGCGCATCATCCGGACCTCGAGACGCCTTCCCCTGCCCCGGGCAAGGCCATGAAAGCGATGGACTGCTGCGTCGCCGTCATGACGCAACCGGCCTTGCGATCGCCCGAACGCGCCAGGTTGGTCACGCCTCGACCGGCGACCGCCGGCCTTCCGGTGGCCCTGCCCGCCGGCGAGCGGCCCGCCCCTGACCCGCATCCACCCCGGCCGGCTTTCCTCTGAAGACAGCCCGCGCGCGGCGATATTTCCGCGCCACATCCAAGCTCATTCAGGAGGCCTCCATGGCTGCCCTCTCCTTCGCGCCTCTCGCCGGCGCATCCCTGCTCGCCCTCGCCCTGCCCGCGGCGGCGCAAGACCATTCCCATCACCCCGCGCCGCCGGTGCAGGACCCGGCGCCGACTCCGGCCCCGGCTCCGACGCCCCAAGCCGATCCGCATGCCGGCCACGATATGTCCGCCGCCTCTCCACAGACGCCCGAAGACCCGCATCAGGGTCACGACATGTCGACCATGGCGGGTGGAGAGGCGCACGTCATGACCAGTCCGCTGGGCGCCTGGCCGATGAGCCGGGACGCATCCGGCACCAGCTGGCAGCCGGATCTGTCGGAACACGGCGGCATCCATGTCATGCGCGGCGACTGGTCCTTCATGGGCCACGCCCTGCTCAATCTGACCCATGACTGGCAGAACGGCCCGCGCGGCGACGAGAAGACCTTCGTCGGCGGCATGCTCATGGGTTCGGCGCGGCGCGATTTCGCCGACGGTTCGACCCTCAACCTGCGGGCCATGCTCAGCCCCGAGCCGTTCATGGGCAAGGACGGCTTCCCGCTGCTGCTGGCGGCGGGCGAGACGGCGGATGGGGTCAACCCGCTGATCGATCGCCAACATCCGCACGAGCTGGTGATGGAGCTGTCGGCCAGCTACGCGCGGCGGCTGACCAACAAGGACAGCGTCTTCGCCTACATCGGCCTGCCCGGAGAGCCGGCCTTCGGACCGCCCGCCTTCATGCACCGCATGAGCGCCATGGACAGCCCGGAGGCGCCGATCACCCACCATTGGCTGGATTCGACCCATATCGTTTTTGGCGTCGCGACGCTGGGCTGGGTGCACGACGGCTTCAAGCTGGAGGCGTCGTCGTTCCGCGGCCGTGAGCCGGATCAGGACCGCTACGATATCGAGCGGCCGGAGCTGGACAGCTGGGCCGTGCGCGGATCGTGGAATCCCTCGCCGGAATGGTCGCTGCAGGCCTCATACGCCGACGTCACCGCGCCGGAGCAGCTGGAGCCGGACGAGGACGAGACCAAGTGGTCGGCCAGCGCGATCCATGCGCGCCGGCTGGGGGCGGAGGGCTGGTGGTCGTCGACCCTGGCGTGGGGCCGCAAGACCAACGATCACGATGAATCGAAGGACGCGTGGCTGCTGGAGACCGCGGTCAGCCCGAACGACCGCTGGACGGTGTTCGCCCGGGCCGAGCGGATCGAGACCGACGAACTGCTGCCGGGCGCGGGCGGCGGGCACGGCGATCTCCATACCGTCTCCAAGGCCTCCTTCGGCGCGGTGCATGACTGGCGGCTGGCGGAACACGTCCGCTTCGGCGTCGGGGCGCTGTACAGCGTGAACCGCGTCCCCGATGCGCTGGAGCCGGTCTATGGCGGCGACCCGGACGGCGGTATGGTGTTCGTGCGGCTGAAGATCGACTGAGGGCGAGGATCGCGCCGCGCGGGCTTCGGGTCAGTGCGGCGCGATATCCGCGGGCGGCGTGGTCAGCCAGGGGGCCAGCCGGAAGCGGCGCGGCGGCTCGCCCACCGTGCGGTGGTGGATGAACTGGCGCGCGAAGTCGACGACGGCGCGGATGGTGTGTTCGTCGAACGGCTTGGACACGGCTCCGAGGGCGCCGGCGAATCCATCGGGAATCTGTTCCGGATTGGCGGTCAGGAAGACCACCGCGGTTCCGTAGCCGCCGACCAGCCGCTGGGCGATGCGCGGGCCGGTCACGCCGTCCAGGAGATTGACGTCGATCAGGGCCAGGTCGGGACGTTCGCGGTCGGCGATGGCGAGGGCGCTGGCCTGATCCATGGCGCAACCGACGACGTCGCAGCCGGATTCGCCCAGCACCAATTCCAGCTCCATCGCCAGCAGAGCCTGGTCTTCAACGATCAGGACCCGCAGGTCCGGCGGCTTCGACACCACATATCCCCCGACACGCCAACGGACCCGTTTACCATCACTGTGTCCGATAGCGGACGGACAAACGCGTCGTTGGCTATTTGGTTCGGTGTGGAGTAACAATTCTTGGGCTTTTCAATCGTCGGGGGAACGATGGCTACCGCCGCCGCAGACGGTATTGTCGAAGATCAACACCGGCTGCTGGGGGGCTACCAGCTGTTGCAGACCCTCGTCGCCATCCGCCTGCGCAGCGTCACAGATCCGGAAAGCGTGCGTCATCTGACGTGGCTGAGCGACGTCGCCGCCGCCATGGAGCTGATCAGCCGGCGGATGACCGCGGCGGGTCCGCTGGACTTCGGCGGCTATCTCGAGGACGTCTCGGCCTTCTGGACCCGCGCCTGCGCGGGTCGGCCCGTGCGGCTGGACGTGCGCGGCCAGTCGGCCCTGCTGCCCGACAGCCATCTGCTGCCGCTGGCCATCATCACCCACGAACTGATCTCCAACGCCTGCCGGCACGCCTTCCCGGGCGAGCGCCGCGGTTCGATCGCGGTGGCCTTCTCGCGGGCCGTGGGCGGCGTCAGCCTGGTGGTGCGCGATTCGGGCGTCGGCGCGGAGACGCTGGAGCCCGGCGAGGGGCTGGCCCTGGTGAAGGGGCTCGTGGAGCACCTCGGCGGATCGATGAGCATCGAGACCGCGCCGGAGGCCGGGGTAGGCGTGCGCATCCGCCTGCCGCTGGAGTCGCCGTCAGCCCACTGAACCGGTCGCCAGGCGCAGCCGTCGGCCGCCTGGGGGTGGAATTTCAGAAAGGGCGGATGGCTGGGGAACTAGGACTCGAACCTAGAATGACGGTACCAAAAACCGGAGTGTTACCATTACACCATTCCCCAGCAGGTCCGGCGTTTCCGGAGCCGTAGCGCCGGGAGGCGTGCGAGATACGACAAGGCCGCGGGCGATGCAAGACGCGGATTCCAGACTATTTCGCGGCGGGGCGTTTCCCCGCTTGCGAGGGGCAAACCCCATCGTTATAAGCCCGCTCCTCAAGTCGGAGTGTGGCTCAGTCTGGTAGAGCACTGCGTTCGGGACGCAGGGGTCGTAGGTTCGAATCCTATCACTCCGACCATTTTTCTTGCGCTAGCATTTGCCCCGCGGGGGCTCATTGCTGAGCGCGGGTCGGGCGCGCCGGCGCCCGCCTTTCCTCTCCCTTCAATCCACGGCTTTCGCCGCCACGGCGGCCAGATGCGCGCCGACGGCCTCGATGGGGCGTTGGCCCAGCGCCTTGCGGCGGGCCAGCAGGTCGGGGGAGCCGGCGTCGTAGTCGGCCATCAGCGTCTTCACGAAGGCGCCCGATCGGACCTCGGCCAGGACCGCGTCCATGGCGGACCTGGAGGCCTCGCCGATGACGCGGGGGCCGGTCAGGTAGGCGCCGTATTCGGCGGTGTTGGAGATGCGGCCGAAGGCGCCCGCGATGCCCATCGAGAACATCAGGTCGGTGACCAGCTTGACCTCGTAGAAGCATTCGAACCACGCCACCTCGGGCGGATAGCCGGCCTCGACCAGCTTGGTGAACGCCGCATCGATCAACTGGCCGACGCCGCCGCACAGCACCACCTGCTCGCCGAACAGGTCGCTCTCGCACTCGGCGGCGAAGGTCGTTTCGAGAATGCCCTTGCGGCCGCAGCCGAGCGCGGCGGCGTAGGAAAGGCCCAGGGCGTGGGCGCCGCCGCTGGCGTCCTGGTGCACGCCGAACAGGGCGAAGACCCCCTCCCCCTCGACATAGAGGTCGCGGATGCGCGGCCCGATGCCCTTGGGCGAGGCCAGGATGACGTCGAGGTCGGGGCGCGGTTCGACCAGGCCGAAGCGGACCGACAGGCCGTGGGCGAAGATAAGGGCGGCGCCGGGTTTGATGTTGGGCTCCAGCTCGTCGCGCCACAGGTCGCGGTGGGCCTCGTCCGAAACCATGACGGCGACCACGTCGGCGGCGGCGGCGTCGCCGGCGGTCAGGACCGGAAACCCATCGGCCTCGGCCTTCGCCCGGGTGGCGGAGGCCGCCTTGAGGCCGACGACGATGTCGGTGACGCCGGAGTCGCGCAGGTTGAGGGCGTGGGTGCGGCCCTGGCTGCCGTAGCCGATGACGGCGACGCGCTTGCCGCGGATGATCGACAGATCGCAGTCGCGATCATGGAAGACGGGGAGCGGGGTCATCGAGCGATCCTGACCGAATGCTTCACGGGCGCAAGCGGGCGAGAAGGCGGCGGACGGCTCCGGTCAGGCCCCGGCCCGCCCGGCGGACCGGACGGCGCACCGTTCCCGCGATGCGCAGATGACCGTCGGCCAAGGCGATATCCTCGACGCTCATACCCACCCAGCACAGGCGCTCGTCAGGCGCATCGACATACATCGACAAGATCTCCGGCCAGAAGAAGCTCATGACGCGCATCCGGTCGTCGCGGGAGAGGCCGAACAGTTCCTCCAGGCTCGTGGGCCGGGGCGAGTCGAGCGCCGAATCGTAGCCGTACCGGGCATCGTCGTCGCGGAGTTCAGCCATCGCGCGCTCGAACAGCGGGCGGAACCGGTCAAGGAACGCCTCCGGCGCCGCGACCAGCACGAAAGAATGCAGCGGCAGCGGGGGGTCGGCCTCTTTGCCGAACCCGAACTGTTCGAAGGCGACCGTGCGCGGATCGACGCGGCGGTCGTCGACGCGAACCTCGGCGTCCAGCCGGGCTTCGGCCGGGGCATGGAAAGTCGGCCGCTGCTCCACCATGTTCCGATCATGAACCAACAGATCACCCCCGCCGACGTCGTCACCTTCTGGAAAGAGGCCGGCCCAGGCAAGTGGTTCGCCAAGGAGGACGCCTTCGACGCCCTGTTCCACGACCGCTTCAGGGACGCGCATTTCGCGGCGGCACGGCGCGAGCTGGATCATTGGAGCGAGACGCCTGAAGGGGTGCTGGCGCTGCTGGTCCTGCTGGACCAGTTCCCGAGGAACTGTTTCCGGGGGACGGCGCACGCCTTCGCCACCGACCCGCTGGCGCGGATGTTCGCAGTGAAGGCGCTGGACGCGGGCTTCGACCGGTTGGTGGAGAACGACCTGCGACGCTTCTTCTACCTGCCGTTGCAGCACGCCGAGGACCAGGCCCTGCAGGACCGGCAGGTGGCGCTGTTCCAGGCCATGGAGCGGCCCGCCGACGATCGCTGGGCCGAGCATCATCACGCCGTCATCGAGCGCTTCGGCCGCTTTCCGCATCGCAACCGGGCGCTGGGCCGGGAGACAACGGCGGAGGAGCAGGCGTTTCTGGAGGCGGACGGGTTCCGGGGGTAGACTCCGGGCAAGGGGAGAAGGGGAACCCACCGCCTCTCCGCCTTACGTCCCGAGGAACACCGTGCGGACGTAGGCGCGGTATGCGAGGATCTGGTCCTCCAGCATGCGGGGGCGGCCAAGGGCCTTGGCCACGACGATGGCGCCGTCGATGACGGTCAGCAGCATATCGGCGAGGGCCTCGAGATCGACCTCGACCCGCGGCGGATGGACGGCGGCGATGGCTTCGATCCGCCCGATGAACTGGGCGCGCCAGGTTTCGGTGATCTCAATCAGAATGGCGCGGACGCGGGCGTCGAACTGCTGGTCCTGATAAACGAAGGTGGCGACGAGACAGCCGGGCCGCGCGGCCTGGATGTCGGCCATGGTCTCGGCCAGCAGCTTGAGGCCGACGAGATAGGCGTGGAGCGGATCGTCGCTGAGTTCGTCGGCGCGGCGGAACATCTCTTCGAAGACGCTGAGGTCGCGGTCGCGGAACCGCTCGAGCAGGGCCAGGGCGAGGTCGTTCTTGTCGCGGAAATGGTAGAAGAAGCCGCTCTTGGTGATGCCGGCCTCGTACAGGATCTCGTCGATCGAGGTGGCGGCGAAGCCCTTGGCCAGCACCGAGGTCTCGGCCACGTCCATGATCCGGTCGCGCGTCTGCTCGCCCCGGGAGACGCGGATCGGGGGCCTTTCGCGAAGCAGGGACTGCACCATGAGTGCGGTTTTCCTCATTTCGGCCACATGACCGGATCGCGGAACGGGCGACCGCAGGCCGGATGGCGTTGAAAATTGGTGGGAAATACGCCCCGTCGGCTCACTGGACCACGCGACGGCTAACCGTGTGCGGCAGCGCCTTTTATCACTCCGGCCTCCCCAGATCGCCCCCTCGGAGGTTAAGAATGATCAATGTTGTAACCGTTTCCATAACGGCGATGTTCGCCGGCTTCATCCTGCTGGACACCGTCTGGAGGCCCCGTGACTATCCCTCAACGCCGGGCTGGCGGCTCAAGGGTCTGGCGGCGTTCGCGGTCTATATGACGGTGGCCCTGTCCGCGCCGCTCGTCTGGGACGCCTTCCTCGCCGAGCACCGCCTGATCGACCTGACGGCGCAGCCGTTGTGGCTTCAGCTTGGCGTCGGCCTCGTGACGTTCCAGCTGGCCATGTACCTGTGGCACCGGACCATGCACGGCGTGGACTTCCTGTGGCGGCACCTGCACCAGACCCACCACTCGGCCGAGCGGGTCGATGTGTATGGGGCCTTCTGGTTCCACCCGCTCGACATGCTCGGCTTCACCCTGCAGGGCAGCCTGGCGCTGGTGTGGATCGTCGGCCTGTCGGTCGAGGCGGTGATCCCGATCGTGCTGGTCAACAGCTTCATGGCCATGTTCACCCACGCCAATGTGCGCACGCCGCACTGGCTGGGGTGGTTCATCGCCCGGCCGGAGATGCACGCGGCGCACCATGAGCGGGGTGTGCACCGGTCGAACTACTGCGACCTGCCGCTGATCGACATGATCTTCGGCACCTGGAACAACCCGAAGACCGCGCCGAAGGAGGCCGGGTTCTTCGACGGGGCGTCGAGCGAACTGGGGGCGCTGCTGGTGGGGAAGAAGCTGGTCTGAACCGGGGAAAGGTCCGCTGGACTGTGGGCAAGTGATTCGCGGCCTCTGCCTGGAGGCCGCGAATCGGCGTCAAACTACGCCCATGAACGCCGCCGTCGCCCTCGCCGATCCGCAGGCCCGCACCGGAGCCGTCGCGGCCGATCATCCCGAGTGGCAGTACCTGAATCTGCTGCGCGACATCCTCGACAACGGGGCGCGGCGGGACGACCGGACGGGGACCGGGACGCTGGGCGTGTTCGGGCGGCAGATGCGCTTCGACCTGTCGAAGGGCTTTCCGATCCTGACCACCAAGAAGCTGCATCTGCGCTCGATCATCGTCGAGCTGCTGTGGTTCCTGCGCGGCGAGACCAATATCGGCTGGCTGAAGGACAACGGCGTCAGCATCTGGGACGAGTGGGCCGACGCCGAAGGCGAGCTGGGGCCGGTCTACGGCAAGCAGTGGCGGTCGTGGGCGGCGCCGGACGGGCGGGTCATCGACCAGATCGAAAAGCTGATCGAGGGGCTGAAGACCAATCCCAACGGACGCCGGCACATCGTCAGCGCATGGAACCCGGCCGATGTCGACGACATGGCCCTGCCGCCGTGCCACTGCCTGTTCCAGTTCTTCGTCGCCGACGGGAAGCTGAGCTGCCAGCTGTACCAGCGCTCGGCCGACGTCTTCCTGGGGGTGCCGTTCAACATCGCCAGCTACGCGCTGCTGACCATGATGGTGGCGCAGGTGGTCGGGCTGAAGCCCGGCGAGTTCGTGCACACCTTCGGCGACGCCCACCTGTATCTGAACCATGTGGAGCAGGCGGCGACGCAGCTGGCGCGGGAGCCGCTGCCGCTGCCGACCATGACGATCGCCCCGAAAGACGATCTGTTCGCCTACCGGCTGGAGGACTTCGCGCTGGAGGGCTACGAGCCCTGGCCGCATATCAAGGCGCTCGTCTCCAAGTGATCCGGCGACCGGCCCTGTTCATCGGCTCGTCGGTCGAGGGCCTGCCCGTCGCCTACGCCATCCAGGAAAACCTGGAGTTCGACTGCGAGCCGACCGTATGGCCGCAGGGCGTCTTCCAGCCGATCAGCGCGGCGCTCGCGGACCTGTACGCCCGGAGCCGGCAGGCGGAGTTCGCGGCCTTCGTCTTCACGCCGGACGACGTGGTCCAGCTTCGGGGGCAGACACTCCCGACCGTGCGGGACAACGTCATATTCGAACTGGGCCTGTTCATCGGCGCCCTCGGGCCCAGACGATGCTTCTTCGTCATGCCGCATGACGCCGAACTTCGCCTGCCCACGGATCTCGTGGGCCTCGAGCCCCTGCGCTACGTCGCGGACCGGCAGGACGGCAATCTGCGCGCCGCCCTGGGGCCGGCCTGCAACCGGCTTCGCGAGGCGCTCCGCATCGAACCGTCGGCGCTGCCGGCCGCCGCCAGCGAGGCTCCCCGGGTGCCGGAATCCGCCCGTCAGCGCGCCCTGCTGATGGTCGACGCCTGGGAGTCCGCGCCCCTGGCGAAGGCGCGCGATCTGCTCAAGGCGGGCATCCCCTTTCATATCGCCGAGGACGCCGACGGGTCGGCGACCGACGCCCTGTCCCTCGTCTTCAGCTTCCTCAACAGCATGGCGGACGGGGTCCTCGCCGGCCAGGTGGACGAGGACGTCGCCAGGACGGCGTTCCAGCAGGCCGTCGGCGAGGTCTGGGCGCGCGCCTACGGCTATTTCGTTCCGGTCGGAGGCGACCCCGAGGAAGCCTGGACCCCGACTCCGCCGCTCGGATCGCTGGCGGCCCGATGGGGAACCGTCACATGAATCTCGCCGACCTCAGCGCCTCCGTCCTGCGCATCTCCGACATCTATGCGGCCGAGCACGGCATCGAGCGGTCCGGCGACTGGGCCCTGCTCAAGGTGCAGGAGGAGCTGGGCGAGCTGACCGCCGAGCACCTGCGCATGAGCGGCCGGGCGCGCGGCGCCGCCGACGCCGGCAAGCTGGGCGACGAGGCGGCGGATGTGCTGGGCATGCTGCTGATCTATTGCGACCGGGCGGGGATCGATCTTGAACAGGCCATGCAGCGGAAGTGGCTGCACTGGCTGGAGCCCCGCTGATGCCCCTGCCCCATCTCGCCCTCGTCGTCGCCCGGGCCCGCAACGGGGTGATCGGCAGGGACGGCGCCCTGCCGTGGCGGCTGCGCAGCGACCTGCAGCGGTTCAAGGCGGTGACCATGGGCAAGCCGTGCATCATGGGCCGCAAGACCTGGGAGAGCCTGCCGCTGAAGCCGCTGCCGGGGCGGCTGAACCTGGTGCTGTCGAAGGACGAATCGTTCGAGGCCAAAGGGGCTCTGGTCTGCACGACGCTGGACGAGGCGGTGGAGATCGCGCGCGAGACGGCCGAGGAGGACGGGGTCGACGAGATCTGCGTCATCGGCGGGACGGCGCTGTTCGAGACGGCGCTGCCGCGGGCGAAGCGGCTGTACCTGACCGAGGTCGAGGCTGAGCCCGAGGGGGACGCGGTGTTCCCGGCGTTCGACGAAGCGGCGTGGAAGGAGGTATCCTCCGAGGCCCATCCGGCCGGAGAGAAGGACGACCATCCGTTCGTCTTCCGCGTACTGGAGAAGCGCTAGATCGGGAGACGCCCATGCTGATCGTGACCACCAATGACATTCCCGGCCATCGGGTCGTCAGCACCCTCGGGGTCGTGCGCGGCATCACGGTGCGGTCGCGCAACGTCGTCTCCGATGTCGTCGGCGGGGTGCAGTCGATGATCGGCGGGCGCGTCGGGGCCTATGTGAAGCTGGCCGAGGCGGCGCGGCAAGAGGCCTATGAGGACCTAGTCGACCACGCCCGGGCCATGGGCGCCAACGCCATCCTCGCCATGCGCTACGACGCCAACGAGATCATGCCGGGCATCACCGAGGTGCTGGCTTACGGCACGGCGGCGGTGGTGGAGCCGGCGTGAACCGTCGGGGGCCGGCGATCGCGGCGGCCCTCGCCCTGACGGCGTCGGCGGCCTGCGCCGCGCAGGAACCGCCGGTCAGCTCGGCCGCCGCCCGGACCGGGGTCGCGCCCGATGGCGACGCGCCGCCGGAGCGTCCGACGCTGGTGGTCTGCACGACCATCCTCGGCACGATGAGCAACGCCATCCGCGAGGGCCGGGCCACGGGCGACCACGCGGCGGTGCTGGCGGGCTACGCCGCCTACGGACGGAAGGCGGCCGGGGCCATGGGCGACGTCGAGAGCCGGCAGGCCATCGGCAGCTCCTATGCCTTCTATGACTCGCTGACGCCGGCCCAGCTCTCGGCGGCGTCGGACATGTGCCTGGCGGCCGTCGACGGAGAGTTCAGCGAGGACGACTGGTGGTGACCGCGCCGGCATTGTGCGAAGGTTCCGGCGCGCCCGGCTGACCGGGTGGGGGTCGGGGGACCTGAAATGGGCATTTTCAGCTGGCTGACCGGCAGTCGATCCGCGCCCGCGGGCGTGCCGCGCGAGTCCGTGGCGGCGCTGCGCAAACGCCTGCTGGGGCTGAACCGGGACACCGCGCCGTTCGTGGTCCGCGACGGCAAGCCGGAGGGCGTCGACCTGGTCGCCGAATGGAAGATCGTCGACGCCGAATGGTACGAGATCTTCGCCAAGGCCGGCATCCAGCGGGTGTTCAAGGTGCTGATGAAGCTCGACGAGGCGCGCGGCGTGGTGCGCTCGGCTGACCAGGAATGGGAGGTCGAATGGCGCGCCGGCGTGCCGGAACTGACCCTCGCCGCGTCCGGGTTCAAGGGCCAGAAGTGGGAGATGAGCTTCGAGACCGTCTACGCCTTCCGCGAGGACGGGTCGTGGGGCGAGATCTACGACTACAAGTTCAACACCGGCGAGATCAAAGGCCCGCTGCACAAGGCGGCGGCCGAGGGCGGCTGGGGCTGGAAGGGCGTGGCGTTCGGGAAGCTGTGAGCTAGACGCCCAGCACGTCCGCGACCCGCGCCGCCACCACGGCGAAGCGCCGGGCCATCGCGCCGTCGGGGTCGGCGCTGACCAGCGGACGACCCGCGTCGCCCGCCTCGCGCAGGGCGGCGTCGAGCGGCAGGTCGCCGAGGAAGGGCACGCCGAGGCGTTCGGCCTCCGCCTCGGCCCCGCCCTGTCCGAAGACGTCGCCGGACATGTTCTCGATCAGGCCCAGCGTGGGCACGCCGACCTTCTGGAACAGGACGTGGGCGCGGCGGGCGTCGGCCAGCGCCACCTCCTGCGGGGTCGAGACGATCACGGCGCCGTCGAGCGGAGTCTTCTGGATCAGGGTCAGCTGGACGTCGCCGGTGCCGGGGGGCAGGTCGACGACGAGGACATCGAGCGGTTCGGCTTCGCCTCCCCAGCGGGTCTGGGTCAGCATCTGGGTCACGGCCTGGGAGGCCATGGGGCCGCGCCAGATCATGGCGTCGGTCGCCGCGGTCAGCAGGCCGACGGACATGAGTTTCAGACCGTGGGCGCGGTGCGGCTGCATCATGCCGTCGCGGTATTCCGGCTTGCCCGAGACGCCGGTCATGGTCGGCAGGGAGGGGCCGTAGACGTCGGCGTCGAGCACCCCGACCGACAGACCGCGGGCCGCGAGGGCGGCGGCGAGGTTCACGGCGACGGTGGACTTGCCAACCCCGCCCTTGCCGCTGGCGATGGCGAGGACGCGGCGGACGTGGGCCGGACGGTCGGTGGGCACGGGCGCCTTCGGGCGGGTCTGGTTGACGGCCTGCGGCGACAGGGAGGCGGTGCGGGCGGGCTTCGAGGCGGGGGCGGTCTCGGCGGTCAGGACCACGGAGACGCGGGCCATGCCGGGGATGGCCTTGAGCGCGGCCTCGGCGGCGTCGCGGACCGGGGCGTAGAGGGCGGTCTCGCCGGCGGGAACCTCCATGACGAAGCCGGCGCGGTCGTCCGCGACGGTCAGGCCCTGGACCAGGCCGGCGGCGGCCAGCCCCTGCCCGCTCTTCGGGTCGAGGACGGCGTCGAGGGCGGCGACGACTTGCTCTCGGATGGGGGCGCGGTCGGGCAAGGGGCTGTCCGGGTTCTGCGGGAGCGGATGGCGCCTTCTATCGCCGAACGGCGGCGATGGGCGAGCGGCAAATGCGCCGGATCAGACCGGAAGGCGGAAGTGGCGGTCAAAGGCCGTCCGGCCCGCCGCCGTCAGGACGAGGCTGCGACGAACGGGCCCGGGCGCGAACCAGCGGCGGTCGGTCATGGCCGTCAGCAGGGCGGCCGCGGCCCTCCCCCCCAGATGCGGCCGCCGCTCCGTGAAGTCGAGACACGGGCGGCAGGCCGTCGCGGGGCCGCCGTCGCTCCCGACAGCGACGCCGAGCTCCGCCAGAAAGGCGCGGCCCTCGCCCGACAGGCCGACCCCGCCCGGCGAGGACACGAGACGACGGTCGGCGACCATGGCGTCGAAGACCCGCACCCCGAGCTCCCCCGCGAGATGGTCGTAGCAGGTCCGGGCCCGACGCAGGGCGGCGGGCCCGGCGCCGCGCGGCGACCGGACGGCGTCCTGCCCCGCGAAGGTGGATATCCGCTCCAGCATCGCGGCGACGTCGGCGCCGGCGAGGCGGAAATAGCGATGCCGTCCCTGCCGCACCGCCTCGACGAAGCCCCGCTCGGACAGGATGGCGAGATGGCTGCTGGCCGTGGACGCGGCGACGCCCGCCTCGGCCGCCAGCTCACCAGCGGTCAGGGCTTGACCCGACATCAGGGCGGTCAGCATGGCCGCGCGCGACGGATCGCCCACGGCCCACCCGACATTGGCCAGCGCCATTCCCCTGTCCACGTTTCGATCTCCAGCGAAGCAACGGCGCGCGTCCGACGCCTAATCTGATCCTACTTAACCGGGGAAGGATTCGATGCAGACCGAACTATTCGACCGGGCGGCGCGCGCCTATGTGGAGACGCATTTCTGGACCTTGCCGGCGCTCGCCGAGGCGGTCGACGCCCCGCCGGAGCGTATCCTCGAGCTTACGGCCGCCGGAATCGCGCCGGGCGCCGTCTACGCCCGCGATCCCCGGCGGGGCTGGTGGAGCGCGCTCGGCGGCTGGGTCGACGGCGACGGACATCCGCCGGGTCCCGGGACCGAGGCCTGGTTCTCCCCGTGGACGGCCTGGGATTTGCGGCGGGCGCGACTGGCGGAGCGCGAGGGGCGTCCTGACGCCTGGAGCGCCCGGCGGGCGGCCGAAGCGTTCGGACAGGCCTTCACAGCGGCTCTGGCGGATTTCGCACCGGCGCGGTTGGCGTTCGCCGACTGTTTCGACGCGCAGGGACGGGTCGACGCCGGGGCGGCGGCGATCGCCGCCGGGGCGGAATGGCGAAGCTGGCTGGCGGGCGGCTACGCCGTCTGCCTGAGGGCCTTCACCGGCGAAACCTGCGTGAGAAAGGAATCCTTGGGCGCGCTGCTCAAACAGCACGTCGCCGACCCTGATTCCTGGCCGATGTCGGCGGAGGAGGCGCTGGAGTCCTGCGCCGCGCTGGGGCAGCTGATGCTGCCGTTCGCCCCATGGGAGCGGCCGACCGGGACGCCGGGGCGGACCCTTGACGCCCTGCTGGCCCGGCAGGGTCTCGGACGGGAGCGGCCGTACGGCTGATCTGCACGGGTTGCGGCCGCCGGGCCCGCGTTCTATCGCCGAACGCCCCCTGCCCCCCGCGAGCCCGCATCTTGACCGCACCCCAGATCCAGCTGATCGCCGGCCCGACCGCCTCGGGCAAGTCGCGGCTGGCGCTGGAGACGGCGGAGCGGACCGGGGCCGTGATCATCAACGCCGACAGCCAGCAGCTGTACGCCGACCTGCGGGTGCTGAGCGCGCGGCCGTCGGAGGCGGAGGAGGCGCAGGCCGAGCACCGGCTGTACGGCGTGGCCGACGCGGCGGACGCCTGGTCGGTTGGGCGCTGGAGCCGGGCGGTGCTGCCGGTGCTCGACGAGCTGGCGGCGGAGGGGCGGCCGGCGTTGCTGGTGGGTGGAACCGGATTGTATTTCACGGTCTTGACCAAGGGGTTGGCGGATATTCCGGATGTGCCGCCGGAAGTACGGAAGGCGGCGGGCGAGCTGTATGACCGACTCGGCGAGGCGGCGTTCCGGGCGCGGCTGGCCGAGGTCGACAGGGCGGCGGCGGCGCGCATCGAGGCCGGGGACCGCCAGCGGCTGACCCGGGCCTGGGCGGTGGCGGAGCACACCGGCCGCGCCCTGAGCGACTGGACCGCCGACACCACGCCGCTGCTCGCGCCCGGATCGTGGACAGGGACGGTGGTCGAGCCGGACCGGGACACGCTGTACGCCAACTGCGACGCGCGGGTGGCCCGGATGGTCGAGGCCGGGGCGCTGGACGAGGTGCGGACGCTGACGGCGCGCGGACTGGACCCCGCCCTGCCGGCCATGAAGGCGGTGGGGGTGCGCGAGTTCGCGGCCCATCTGGCCGGCGAGACGACGCTGGGGGCGGCGGTCGAGGCCACCCGGCAGGCGACGCGCAACTACGCCAAGCGGCAGTTGACGTGGTTCCGGAACCAGACACCGGACTGGGCGCGGGCGCGGGACGGGACGATGACGGGCTGACAGGCGGGACGAACCCGGCCAAGGTGCGCCGATGTCCATGGAGAGCCCCGTGTCCCGCAAATCCTTCGCCCTCGCCGCCGTTCTGCTCGCTCTTTCGGCCGGGCCGGGACTGACGCAGGAGGGCCATCACGGCGAGGCGCCGCCGGCCCGGCTCGCGCCCGCCGCGGGCGAGGCGGCGGCGGCCGTCGAGGCCTTCCACGAAGCGCTGCGCACGGGCGATCGGGACGCGGCCCTCGCCCTGCTGGCCGAGGACGCGCTGATCTTCGAGGCCGGAGGGGCCGAGCGGTCGCGGGCCGAATACGCCTCGCACCATCTGGCGGCCGACTCCGCCTTCGCCGCCGCGACCCGGGCGACCGTGACCCGGCGCTCGGGCGACGCCTCGGGCGAGGTGGCGTGGATCACCAGCGAGGGCCGGACCACGGGCGAGTTCAACGGCCGGGCGGTCGACCGGATCAGCACCGAAACCATGCTGCTGCGCCGCGAAGGCGGCGGCTGGCGCATCCATCATATCCACTGGTCCTCGCGGGCCGCGCCGGCCGCCTAGAGCGAGGCGGGCGGCGGCAGCAGGCCCATCGCGGCGACGAGGCACAGGATCACCACGCCGAGGGCGAACTCGGCGGCCAGGGTCCGGCGCAGCCGGGCCAGAGAGGACGCGTCGGCGACCGCCGACAGGGCCGGCGCGAGGCGGTAGCGATGCAGGGCGGCCAGCGCCAGCATGCCGGCGAAGGCGGTCAGCTTGATCGCCAGCAGCAGACCCCACGGCGTCGACAGCAGGGCCGGCAGGCCGCGGGGGCCGACCAGCACCCAGACATTGACCAGGCCAGACAGGACCAGGGCCGTCACGGCGATGGTTCCGGTGCTCGCGAACCCGACGAGGGCGCCGGCGAGGCCGTCCGCTCCGCTCCGTCGGCGGGCCAGGGCGACGAAGGCCGCCAGGGCGCCGATCCAGATCAGGGCGGCGACGGCATGGATGACGTCTGCGGCGAGGTGGGGCCAGCGCCAGACGCCCTCGGTGGCGCCGCCGTGGCCGGTCCAGGCGAAGGAGGCGGCGATCAGCACGGCCGGAACGGCCAGGCTCCACCACAGGCGGTCGCCCCGCAGCGCCAGCGCCAGCGCCAGCAACAGGGCGAGCGCGGCCAGGGCCGCCCGGACGACATAGGCGGCGCCGAGGGCGGTCCCGGAGACCATGAAACCGAGGGTCTCGGGCTTGACCGCCTCCGCGAGCGACCCGGCCATGACGGCGGTCTGGGCGACGAGGGCGGCCAGGGTCGCCAGCAGCAGGACGACGGCGCCGAAGCGAACCGTGGGCGAAGGCCAGCCGGGCCGCGCGCCGGCCAGCGCGGCTCGGCTGTACAGCATGAAGGCGGGCACGCCGAGCACCAGGGCCGCCGCGCCGTACTGGATGGCGCGAAGCCCGATCAGCGCCGGCTCGGTCATGTCAGCGGACGGTGAAGCCGTAGGACCCGGTCATGCGATGGCCGTCGCTCGAGGCGATCCGCCAGTTGACCGTCCACGCGCCGGCCGGCAGCGGCCGGGCCAGCGAGGCGGAAAGGGTCTTGCCGTCTTCGCTGACGGTGGTGCGGACAGCGGTCTCGCGCCCGGCCGCATCGACCAGGGCGAAAGACGAAAAGGCCGGGACCATCCGCTCGCTGAAGGTCAGGGAGATCACGCCCGGAGAGGCGACGGTGGCGTTGGCCGCGGGGGTGGAGCGCACCAGCCGCGCATGGGCGAAGGCGGCCGCGGCCGGGGCGGAGGCCGCCACGACGGCGGCGGCGGTGGCGAGGAGGCGATGAAAAGTCATGGGTTCTCCTGACTCCGGAGGCGGCCGGTTGTCCAGCGTTCCGGGATTCTCCGGCGCCCACCCTGAACGCCTTCTGTCGCCCGACGGTCCGGCGAACCCCCTTGGAAGCCCACGCCTCATACCCTATATTGGGGCTGTCCGGGTTCGCCCGGACTATGGCGATAAACGCGCCTGTAATAAGCGGACCGGACCCGGGTGCGATTCCCGGCGGCTCCACCATTTCCTCCCGTGTATCGGCGGGCGGTGCGGGGCCGACTAGCATCGACGGACGTGTAAAGAGGACTGCTTTCGCCCGTCCTGGCCCACCGTATCGGGCCTTTAACTAACTGCGAACGATAACTTCGCTGGAGAAGTCGCTCTCGCCGCGTAAGCGGTTCGGGTGATTTCGAACACTTAAGTCCTGGGGGATCAGTTCCTCAGGCGGGGCCGCCGGGAGCCTGCCAACAGAATCCCGGCACTTTACCCTCTCGCCATCTTCCGCCCGCGTCGCTGCGCGGCTAAACCCTCCGGCTGTGAAGCCGAGGGACCGATGGCCGACGAGACCCCGCCAGTCGACGAGATGCACTACGAGCAGCTGGCGCAGGACGCCCTGCGCGGCGTCATCCGCGCGGCGCTCGAGCGCGCGGCCCTGCCCGAGGGCATTCCCGGGGCGCACCACTTCTATGTGACGTTCAGGACCCGCGCGCCCGGCGTCAGCGTGCCGCCGGACGTGCTGGCCAAATACCCCGAAGAGATGACGGTCGTGCTGCAGCACCAGTACTGGGACCTGAAGGTCGAGGCCGACCGGTTCTCGGTGATGCTGAAATTCGGCGGCATGCCGAAGGTGCTGTCGATGCCCTATACGGCGGTGACGCGGTTCTACGACCCGTCGGTGCAGTTCCTGCTGCAGTTCGAGACGCCGGCCGACGTCGAGGCGGTCGCGCCCGAGGCGGAGCCGCCCGTTTCGCCCCCCTCCACCGGCGACGACGGGCCCAAGGTCGTCTCGCTGGACCAGTTCCGGAAGAAGTAGGCCTTTTCCCCGGCTCCGCTTGCGGTAACCTCGCCCAAGGCTTGGGCGAGGAACGCGCATGGGTCGGGCATGGCTGCTGCTGATACTGACGGCGCTGCTGACGGGCGCCGGTCCCGCGTGCGGCCAGAGTCCGGGAGCGCAGGGTCCGGGCGG
Organism: Caulobacterales bacterium; assembly: GCA_016183935.1. Lineage (GTDB taxonomy): Bacteria > Pseudomonadota > Alphaproteobacteria > Caulobacterales > Caulobacteraceae > Brevundimonas. The sequence goes on along the minus strand of JACPDR010000007.1, from coordinate 132,979 downwards.
CCGCTTCGACGGCTGGGCCACGGCGGTGATCGCCGCCGATTGGCGCGACGGCGGCGGACAGCCGATCGAGGCCTTCGACAACGCGCGGCGCGATGTGGCCCGGGGTTTCCTCGACGCCGGCCTGCCGCGTGAGAGCCTGGTCGATTATTCGCTGCGGCCCGACGTCGCCGATCCGGTCACCGCGACGGAGGCGTTGCAGGGCGTGGCCGCGGCGACGGCGAGGGCGCCGCGCGGCTGCCTGCTGTATTTCACCTCGCACGGCTCGCCCGAGGGCGTCGTCTTCGGCCCCGACGCCATTCTCGCCCCGGCCGACATGGCCAATCTGGTGCGCCAGTGGTGCGGCGCGCGGCCGACGGTGGTGATCGTCTCGGCCTGCTACTCGGGAATCTTCGTCAACGCCCTCGAGGCGCCCAACCGGATGGTTCTGACCGCGGCGAGCCGCGAGCGGACCTCGTTCGGCTGCGGGGCGGAGGAGACCTATCCGTGGTTCGACGGTTGCGTGATCGAGACCCTGCCGGCGGCGACGGACTTCCTGGCGCTGGCGGCGGGAACGCGGGCCTGCGTGGCGCGCAAGGAGGCGGCGGCGGGGATCGCGGTGGCGTCCGAGCCCCAGTTGTTCGTCGGGGCGGAGATGCAGATGCGGCTGCCGACGCTGCGGTTCGAGAGGAGATCGGGGTGAGCCTGACGGTCGATGACGACGGCTGGTCGCCGGCGGCCTGCCATTGCGGGACGGTGCGATTCCGGGCGCGGCTGAGCGACGGCCTGGCCAGCGCGCGGCGCTGCGACTGCTCGCTGTGCCGGATGCGCGGAGCGGTGGCTGTGACGGCGGGGCTGGGCGGGGTCGAGGTGCTGGAAGGGGCGGAAGCGCTGACTGAATACCGGTTCAACACCGGCGTGGCGCGGCACTTCTTCTGCTCGAACTGCGGGATCTATACGCACCACCGACGGCGCTCGAACCCGAACGAGTACGGCGTCAACGCCGCCTGTCTGGAGGGGGTGAGCCCGTTCGACTTCGCCGAGGTGCTGGTCAACGACGGGGTGAACCATCCCAGCGACGGCGGCGGCGGGGTGGTCGGGGTGTTGCGGTACGAAAAGCTGAAATAATCAGACCCGCGGAAACACCCGGATCGTGATCCGCTCGCGCTCGCCCTCGTGGCGCTCGACCAGCAGGCGGGCAACCTGGGCGTCGTCGTGGAAGAGGTAACCCTTGATGGCGTCGAGCAGGGCCTTGGCGAGGTTGTCGAGGTCGATATGCGGCGGATCGCCGACGTGCTCCATGCGGATCTCGACGACGAAATCGCCCCAGGAGGGGCGCGAGGCCCACTCCTTGCGCATGAACTCATAGACCAGCGGCTTGTAGTATTTGGCCTGGGTGGTCAGGCCGTCGATGGTGATCTCGACGGCGTCGCCGGCTTCCCGAAGGCGGACCTTGCCCGTGCCGATCCAGCCTGGGGTCAAGGACGGCACTCGGGCGGGACTTCGCCGATCAGGGTCGCGGTGCGGATCATCACCGGCGGGGTCAGCTGCTCCTGATCGTCGGCGGGAGACGCCTGGATGCGGCGGGCGACGTCGAGCCCTTCGACCAGCCGCCCGAAGGCCCCGAAGCCCTGTCCGTCCGGATTGCGGCCGCCGCCGAAATCGAGGCTGGGCGTGTCCTGCGTCACGATGAAGAAGCTGGAGGTGGCGGTGTCGGGGCCGTCGCGAGCCATGGAGATGGTCCCGGCGGTGTGGCTGAGGCCGGTGTCGCGGGTGCGCTCGAGCGGGATCGGCGGGCGCAGGTCGTCGTCGGAGCCGCGCGGGGTGGCGGCCTGGATGACGTCGATGGGATTGGGATTGTCGTTGGTCGCGCTGACCACCGTGCGGAAGAAGGACCCGGCCTCGTAATCGCCGTCGGTGACGTAGCTGAGGAAGTTGCAGACCGTCAGGGGCGCGCGCTCGAGCTCCAGTTCGACGACCATGCGGCCGGCGTCGGTTTCCAGCACCACGCGCGGCTTGTCGGCGCCGTTCGCCGTGGTCGCGCAGGCGGAGAGCACAAGCGCCGCCGCCATCATCATCGTCCGCATCGTCGGCTCCCTCGCCTTGTTCCCTCGCCTCCCCGTGCTACACCGCCGCGCATCCTCCCGTCACGCCTGAAGAGCCTCGCCGACATGAGCCAGTCCCGCACCGAAACCGATACCTTCGGCCCGATCGAGGTCGCGGCCGACCGCTACTGGGGCGCGCAGGCGCAGCGGTCGCTGGGCAATTTCAGGATCGGCGAGGAGACGCAGCCGCTGCCGATCGTGCGCGCGCTGGGTATCGTCAAGCGCGCCGCGGCCGAGACCAACATGGCGCTGGGCAAGCTGGACCCGAAGCTGGGCGAGACCATCGTCAAGGCGGCCAACGAGGTCATCGAGGGCAAGCTGAACGACCACTTCCCGCTGGTGGTCTGGCAGACGGGGTCGGGCACCCAGTCGAACATGAACGCCAACGAGGTGATCTCGAACCGCGCCATCGAGATGCTGGGCGGGGACATGGGCTCGAAGAAGCCGGTCCATCCCAACGACCACGTCAACATGAGCCAGTCGTCGAACGACACCTATCCGACCGCCATGCACGTGGCGTGCGCCGAGCAGGTGGTGAAGACGCTGATCCCGGCCCTGAAGCACCTGCACGCGGCGCTGAAGGCCAAGGCCGACGCCTGGCAGGGCATCATCAAGATCGGCCGGACGCATACCCAGGACGCGACGCCGCTGACGCTGGGCCAGGAGTTCGGCGGCTATGCCCAGCAGGTCGCCAACGGCATCGAGCGGATCGAACAGACCCTGCCCAAGCTGATGGAGCTGGCCCAGGGCGGCACGGCCGTGGGCACCGGGCTGAACGCGCCGGTCGGGTTCGCGGAAAAGGTGGCGGAGCAGATCGCCGGCATCACCGGCCTGCCCTTCACGACGGCGCCGAACAAGTTCGAGGCGCTGGCCGCGCATGACGCCATGGTGTTCAGCCACGGGGCCATCAACACGGTGGCGGCGAGCCTGTTCAAGATCGCCAACGACATCCGCTTCCTCGGCTCGGGCCCGCGCTCGGGGCTGGGCGACCTGGCCCTGCCGGAGAACGAGCCGGGCTCGTCGATCATGCCGGGCAAGGTCAACCCGACCCAGTGCGAGGCGCTGACGCAGGTCTGCGTGCAGGTGTTCGGCAACCACGCCGCGGTGACCTTCGCCGGCTCGCAGGGGCATTTCGAGCTGAACGTGTTCAACCCGGTGATGGCCTACAACTTCCTGCAGTCGGTGCGGCTGATGGCCGATGCGGCGGTCAGCTTCACCGACAACTGCGTGGTCGGGATCGAGCCGCGCGAGGATAACATCCGCCGCGGGCTGGAGAACTCGCTGATGCTGGTGACGGCGCTGAACGGCAGGCTGGGCTATGACACCTGCGCCAAGATCGCCAAGACGGCCCACAGGAACGGCACCACGCTGCGCGAGGAAACCGTCGGCGGCGGCTATCTGACGAACGAGGAGTTCGACGAATGGGTGCGGCCCGAGAAGATGATCTCGCCGGGGTGATCGACAGCGCCGCCTTCGAGCGGGACGGCGCGCTGCGCTTCGAGCGGCAACTGACGGCGGCCGATCTCGAGACCTTGAAGAGTCTCGCCGACGAGCGCGCCGCCGAACGGCCGGGAAGGCGCATCGCGGGCGATCCGCGCCTGACCGAGTTGTTGTCCCCTTCGGGTCGCGTGGGGCGGATCGCGGCGGGTCTGACATCGTATCGGGCGCGCCCGGTCCGGGCGATCATCTTCGACAAGACCGCGAATGCGAATTGGAGCGTCGCCTGGCATCAGGATCGGACGATCCCGGTGAAGGAACGCCTCGATGTCGAAGGCTTCGGTCCGTGGTCGATCAAGGACGGCCTCCTCCACGTCGCCCCGCCGTTCGAGGTGCTGGCGCGAATGGCGACGCTCAGGGTTCATCTGGATGCCGTGGAAAGCGACAACGCGCCACTGCGGATCGCCGTCGGCTCTCATCGACTGGGACGGGTGGCCGCCGGGGACGCCGGCACGAGAGCCGCCGGGGCGCCCCAACAGGTCTGTCTCGCCGAGGCCGGCGACATCTGGGCCTATCGCACGCCGATCCTGCACGCCTCGGACAGGGCGGTGACGACAGGACGGCGACGGGTGCTTCAGGTCGACTACGCCGACTTCAACCTACCCGAGGGACTCAAATGGCGAGGAATGGAAGCGACATGACCGCCCTCACCCGGGCCGCGCCGGGATGTCCGGCGCGGCCCTCCTTCATTCGGCCGGAGATTATTCCGAGATCGTAACCGTGGTGCCCTCGATCTTGCAGACGTCGACGCCGCGGACGTCGATGGAGTCGCCGTCGTCGAAGTCGGCGCGGAGGTCGTACATGCAGCTTTCGACCCCGTCGTCGATCGAGACCTCGGCGGTCTCGCCGGCGGCCACAACCTGCTCGCCGAGGATGTCGGTATCCCAGTCGTCGCTGGCGGCCGGCGACATATAGAGGTGGGTCAGCGTGAAGCTGGTGGCGTTCTTGAGATCGAACTTGACCTCGGCGACCTCGGCGGCGGGTTCGGCGGCGGCGGGCGCATCGGCAGCCGTGGCGGCGGCCGCAGCCGGCGCGGCGGCGTCGTCGCCAGAGCCGCAAGCGGCCAGCAACGTGGCCGCGGCGGCGGCCAGAAGCAGGTGTTTGATCATGGTTTATTCCCCCACAGCAAAGCTGCTGCGGATTCAGCCATAGACGCCGCCGTCCGGCCCGTCGAGGTTAACGTCGCCGCTGATCGACGACGCTAGTGCGGCTTCTCCGTCCAGCGCGCCTTGGCCTCGTCCTTCGTGAGGTTGAGGTGGACGTGGGCGTCGACGTGGTCGACCCAGCTGACCGGGATCATGTGGTGTTTGAAGCCCGAGCCGAGATCGAGCTTGGCCAGTTCGATCTGGTCGCCCTGGACGTGATCGACGCGGCCGACATGGCCGCCGTCCGAGCCGACGACTTCAAGGCTTTCGCGGAGGAGTGAGAGGTCTACCATGGGGCGCTCCTGACGATGGGGATGTCGGGAAAACCGCCCGGCCGCGGGTCGGGTTGCATAGCGGAGGCGTCATGGGCGAGGTCGTGAACCTGAATCGGGTCCGCAAGGACAGGGCCAGGGCCGAAAGGAAGGCCGCCTCCGCCGCCAATCGCGCCACGCACGGGCGTTCGAAGGCGGAGCGGACCAGGGCCGAGAAGGAGCAGTCCCGCGCCGACCGGCTGCTGGACGGCTCGAAGCTGGAGGACTGAGATGGGCGAGGCGCCGAGAACCCGTCACGGCCTGATCCCGATGCTGGTCGCGATCCGCGTCGCCGGCGAACGCAAGCGGCGCGCCGCCGAGGCGGCCGTGACGAAGGGAGAGGCGCCGGAGACGCCGAAGAAGAAGCGCGGCTGGTTCGGCTAGGCCGCCGAGACCTTGGGCGCGCGGATCAGCAGGACCTGTCCCGCCAGCACCAGCGCCAGACCGGCCAGCGCCACCCAGCCGAAGCGCGCGTTCTCGAACAGCACCGACACCAGCATGGCGATCGGCGGGGTCAGGGCCGAGATATAGCTGGCCAGGGCGTAGCCCCGGGCCCGGGCGACGCTGAAGTAGACCACGAAGGCGATCACCGAGCCGAACACCGACAGGTAGAGCAGCGACGCGACGTAGCTGAACGTCGGCTCGATCGACCATTCTACACCGGTGGCCAGGCCGTAGAGCGCCAGCAGGCCCGAGCCATAGGCCATCGCCCAGGCGGTCGACGGGATCACCGCCGAGCCCGCGTTCTGGCCGCGCCAGGCGAAATAGTTGCCGAAGGCCGAGGCGACGACGGCGACGAAGGCGAAGCCGACGCCGGTGGCGCTGGCCTCGTCCAGGCCCGCCCCGAGAATCTCGGAGCCCGACAGCACCGCCACGCCGACGACCCCGAGCGCCGCGCCGCCCCAGGACAGGGCGGCGGCCCGCTGACGGGCGGCGATGCGGAACAGGATCAGGTTGAGCAGGGCGAGCGAGGCGAAGATCACCGCCACGATGGCCGAAGCGATGCGGCCCTCGGCGGCGTAGGTGAAGCTGTAGCTCAGGGAGAAGGCGAACACCCCCTGCCCCGCTGCGGCGAGGTGCTGGTTGAGGGTCAGCTTCAGCGAGCGGCGCGTTACAAGGCAGCCAGCGAACAGCAGGATCGCCGCGAGGCCGAAGCGCCAGACGATCGAGGCCAGCGGCGCGACCTGGCCGAGCTGCAGGGTGATCGCATACCAGGTCGTGCCCCAGATGGCGGCGCACAGCCCTACGCCGCCGATCGCCAGCAGCGTCGCGCGCGACAGGCCCGTCGACTCGGGCGGGACGAGGGATTCGGATGGGGCGGTCATGTCGCTGGAGGTGAGGCCTGGGCCGGTTCGGGGCAAGCCGAGTTATCGAACGCCAGGGACAAGGCAGGCTTATGACGTCCGGAAATCGCCGTCAGCCGCGTAGTTTCAGCGCCGCCCGGGCCTCGGCCGGCACGCGGTCGTAAACGGTCGGCGGACGCAGGTTCAACCGGGCGCGCGCGGTCTCCAGCGGCTCGGCGAACAGGGCTTCGTAATCGAGCGCCGGCAACCAGCGGGCGGCGCGGCCGTGGCGCCAGGCCTGGAGGACCGCGCGTCGGGCCGGGACCGAACGGTTCTCGCGCTGGATCTCGCGGGCCGCGCCCCAGCCGATGAAGGCGAAGCCGAGATTGCGCGTCTGGCCATAGGAGAAGGCCACCACGCAGGCCTCGCCCAGGGCGTCGGTCTGGTAGCCGGTCAGAATGTGCCAGACGTCGTGGACGTCGCGCAGGCGACGCGAATACCAGACCACGGGGTGCGGCGCGTCGATGGAGGGCACGACCTCGCGCTCGACCTCGGCCAGGCCGTCGGCGGTGAAGCCGCGCGCCTCGCGGAAGGCGCGGTAGGTTGCGCCGACCGTCCCCGGCTGGAACCGGGCCAGCCAGACCGGGTCGTCCAGCTTGTGGGCCAGTTCCTCGCGCAGGAAAGCCTGACGGCCGCCCTCCATGGTCGACAGCATCCGCTGATAGCCGCGAGAAATGGACCGGCCGCTGAGCGCCTGCATGATGCGGAACACCTGGACGGTGTCCTCCTTGTCGCGGATCAGCCGGCGGAAGGCCTTGAGCGCCGCCAACGGGCGCAGCCGCTCGGGGCGGACCTTGCGGAAGTCGTCGACAGCAGCGGAAATCAGGGTCATGGCGGCGTCCGGAAGGATGTCCCAATGTAGCGAATGAAACGTCCAGGTGGAACGGCCCGGCGCAGCTTGGGTTATCCGCGGTAATATTCCCTGAAAGCCGCGCCTTGATGCCCTCCGCTCATTCCCCGGCGCCGGTTCCGCGACTGCAGTCGCTCGCCCTGGCCTGGCCGCCGCACATCTTGCGCCAGGAGGATGTGGCGGCCAACGGCGCGGAGATGTTCGCCACCACCCACGGCGGCTTCGAACGGCTGGAGCCGATCTATCGCAACGCCCTGATCGAGACGCGGCATTCGTGCGTGCCGATCGACTGGTACCTGAAACCGCACAGCTTTTCCGAACGCAACGACCTGTTCCTCGCCAACGCCGTTCCCCTGCTGGCCGAGGCGGCGGGCAAGGCGCTGGAGCAGGCCGGGCTGGCGGCCGGGGACATCGACGCCATCGTCGCGGTCTGCACCACCGGAATCGCCACCCCGGCGCTGGACGCCCGGTTGATGCAGGTCATGCCGTTCCGGCCGGACGTGCGACGCACGCCGCTGTTCGGCCTGGGCTGCGCCGGCGGCGTGGTCGGGCTGGCGCGGGCCGCCGACATCGCCCGGGCCCATCCGGACGAGCGGGTGCTGTTGCTGGTGGTGGAGTTGTGCGCCCTGACCTTCCGGGCCCAGGACCGGTCCAAGAGCAATCTGGTCGCCACGGCCCTGTTCGGCGACGGGGCGGCGGCGGCGGTGATCTCGTGCCGGGCGGATGCCCGCGGGCCGGCGCTGGGGGCCAGCCGAGAGCACACCTGGCCCGACAGCCTCGACGTCATGGGCTGGGATGTCGCCGACGACGGGCTGAAGGTGGTGTTCAGCCGCGACATCCCGACCCTCGTGCAGGAGGATTTTCGGCCCGTGGCGACGAAATTCCTCGCCGATAACGGACTGACGGCGGCGGACGTCGGCGGCTTCGCCTGCCATCCGGGCGGGGCCAAGGTGATCGAGGCGCTGGAGGGCTGTTTCGAACTGTCGGAAGGCTCGCTGACCCACACCCGCGCCGTGCTGCGCGACCATGGCAATATGAGCGCGGCGACGGTGCTGTTCGTGCTGAAGGCCATGCTGGACGACGGGGCCAGGGGCCCCCTGCTGCTGACCACGCTGGGGCCGGGTTTCACGGCCGGACTGATGCTGGTGCATGCCTGATGTGGCTGTGGATCGTGCTGGCCGCGGTGACCGCCCAACGTCTGGGGGAGCTGTGGCTGGCCAATCGCAACACGCGGCGCCTGCTGGCCGCGGGGGCGGTGGAGATCGGGGCCGGCCACTATCCATTGTTCGTGCTGCTGCACGCCGGCTGGCTGGCCGCGATCGCCCTGGCGACGCCGGCGACGACGATTCCCAATCCGTGGCTGCTGGCGGGCTATGGCGTGCTTCAGTTGGGCCGGCTGTGGGTGATCGCGACCCTGGGCCGGTTCTGGACCACGCGCATCATCACCCTGCCCGGGGCGCCGCTGGTCTGGCGCGGGCCGTACCGGTTCGTGCGCCACCCCAACTATCTCGTGGCGTCGCTGGAGATCGCGGTGCTGCCGCTGGCCTTCGGACAGGTCCTCATCGCTCTGGTCTGGAGCGTGGCCAACGCGCTACTGGTCGGCTGGCGGATCCGGGTCGAGAACCGCGCGCTGGATGACCGCAGAGAATGCTGAGGAAACGCTCCGTCTCCCTCTCGGGCCACGCCACCTCCGTGGCGCTGGAACCCGAGTTCTGGGCCGTGCTCGACGCCGTGGCGGCCGAGCTGGCGCTGACCCAGGCCGGGTTGATGAAGCGGATCGACCAGCGGCGCGGACGCATGCCGCTGGCGTCGGCCTGCCGCCTGCTGGCGCTGGCCTGGGCAGGCGGCGACCGGTCGTTCGCGGAACAACCCCCGGCCGATCGATAGCGATCTCGCTCGAGACGCGCGTGCGGGTCGCGACCGTCACCTGTCCGCTGCGGTGACGGTCGCGATCCGTCAGGTCGCGGGGGCCGGCTCCGGATCGGGCACGCTGGGCGGCTCGACCGGCGGCAGGTCCGGCAGGTCCGGCGCCGGGAGCGACGGCGCCGCGGGCAGATCGACGTCGAGGTCGACATTCGTGTCGGTGGCCCGGTTCAGGCTGCCGTTCGAATAGACCACGATGCCGATGATGATCAGCACCACCAGCAGGCCGCCGACCAGGAAGCCGATCCAGCCGGCGCCGCCGCCGCCCGACGACGGATTGTTGATGGTGGTGTGATGCACGACGTCCGGGCGGTCGTCGCGGGGCGGGGGGACGTTGGGATCGGTCATCGATCAGCCCTCCGTGCCGGGAACCGCCGGAGCCGAGACCTCGGGCACGTCGACGTTGACATCGATCTGTTTGGTCTCGGGCGCGCCGCCGCGGGCGAAGACGAAATAGGCCACCACGGCCAGTACGACCACGATCGCCCCGACGATGAAGGCGAGGCCGGTGTTGCCGCTCCCGCCCGTGTTGTTGGTGTTCTCAGCCATGGGTATCCCTTCCCTTTGATCCCTGTCAGCGACGGAACGACGGTCAGGCTTGGCGGTTCCCCGGCAACGCGACGACGCGGGCGCTGACATCGGGCTCCGTGCCCCTTATGTTCTCCCGATGAGTCTGCCTGACACCCCTGCCCCGCGTATTTCCGATCTCGCCCGCTCGCGCGGCCCCGGGGGCGTCGAGCCGTCCGGCGCGCCCGACTACCTGGCGGGGCTGAACCCCGAGCAGCGCGAGGCGGTGGAAACGGTGGACGGGCCGGTGCTGGTGCTGGCGGGCGCGGGCACGGGCAAGACGCGGGTGCTGACCACGCGTCTGGCGCACATCCTGGCGACCGGGCGGGCGCGGCCGTGGGAGCTGCTGGCCGTCACCTTCACCAACAAGGCCGCGCGCGAGATGCGCGAGCGGATCACCCATCTGATCGGGCCGTCGGCGGAGGGGCTGCGCTGGCTGGGGACCTTCCACTCGGTGGCGGCTCAGATCCTGCGGCGGCACGCGGAGCTGGTCGGGCTGAAGTCGACCTTCACCATCCTGGACACCGACGACCAGGAGCGGGTCTGCAAGCAGCTGCTCGAGGCGGCCAACCTCGACACCAAGCGGTGGACGCCGCGCTCGCTGAGCGGGCTGATCGACCACTGGAAGAACCGCGGCTGGACGCCCGAGAAGCTGCCCTCCACCGAGGATTTCGCCAACGGCAAGGGGCACGCGCTGTACGCCGCCTATCAGGCGCGGCTGGTCAGTCTGAACGCCTGCGACTTCGGCGACCTGTTGCTGCACAACCTGACGATCCTGTCGCAGCACGCGGATATCGCTGAGGAATATCGCAGGCGGTTCCGCTACATCCTGGTCGACGAGTATCAGGACACCAACGTCGCCCAGTATCTGTGGCTGCGGCTGCTGACGTCCTCGACCGGCAACGTCTGCTGCGTCGGCGACGACGACCAGTCGATCTACGGCTGGCGCGGCGCGGACGTGGACAACATCCTGCGTTTCGAGCGCGACTTCCCCGGCGCGAAGGTGATCCGGCTGGAGCGCAACTACCGTTCGACGCAGCACATCCTGGGGGCCGCCTCGGGCCTGATCGCCGCCAACAAGGGGCGGCTGGGCAAGACGCTGTGGACCGAGGACCTGAGCGGCGACAAGGTGCGGGTGCGCGGGGTCTGGGACGGCGAGGCCGAGGCCCGGCTGATCGCCGACGAGATCGAGACGGCGCGGCGGCAGGGCATGGCCTACAAGGACATGGCGGTGCTGGTCCGCGCCTCGTTCCAGATGCGGGCGTTCGAGGAGCGGTTCGTGCTGCTGGCCGTGCCCTATACGGTCATCGGCGGGCCGCGCTTCTTCGAGCGGGCGGAAATCCGCGACGCCCACGCCTATCTGCGGCTGATCCTGAGCGAGGACGACGACCTGGCCTTCGAGCGGATCGTCAATGTGCCCAAGCGCGGCGTCGGCGACACCAGCGTGCAGAAGGTGCTGCAGATCGCGCGGCTGTCGGGGGTGTCGGCGATGGCCGCGGTGCGCGACCTGATCGTCTCGGACGAACTGCAGGCGCGGACGCGGACGGCGCTGTCGAACTTCGTACGCGACATCGACCGCTGGCGGGCGCTGGCTCAGACCACGACGCACTGGGAGCTGACCGAGACGGTGCTGGAGGAGAGCGGCTACACTGACATGCAGAAGGCCGACCGGGCGACCGGCCAGACGCGGCTCGACAACCTCAAGGAGCTGACCCAGTCGATGCAGGCGTTCGATACCCTGCCCGCCTATCTGGAGCACGTCTCCCTGGTCATGGACCTCGACCGGGGCGGCGCCGACGACGCGGTGCAGGTCATGACGCTGCATGGGGCCAAGGGGCTGGAGTTCCCGCTGGTCTTCCTGCCCGGCTGGGAGGAAGGCGTCTTCCCCAGCCAGCGCAGCATCGACGAGAAGGGCGAGAAGGGGCTCGAGGAGGAGCGCCGGCTGGCCTACGTCGGCGTGACCCGGGCCAAGCAGGACGCGCGGATCTCGTTCGCGGCCAACCGGCTGGTCTATGGCCGCTGGACCTCGCAGTTGCCGAGCCGGTTCGTCGACGAACTGCCGATCGACCACGTCGAGGCCGAGAGCGACACCGGCTACTACGGCGTCTCATCGGGCATGAAGGAGGCCAAGAGCCGCTGGGACGAGATGCCGACCTTCGGCAGCGGCTATTCCTCGCCGGGCTGGAAGCGGGCGCAGTCGTTCACGGCGGCGCGGACGCCGGCGGCGAAGCCGGCCCGGCACGCGCTGATCGAGGGCGACGGCCGGCTGATCGCCACGGCGGACCCGAAGGCGGGGGCGAACTGGGCCAAGGGCGAGCGGGTCTTCCACCAGAAGTTCGGCTACGGTCACATCACCGGCATCGAGGGCAACAAGCTGCTGGTGGCGTTCGACAAGGCGGGCGAGAAGAAGGTGATCGACACCTTCGTGGAGAAGACCTGATGCGGATGCTGGTTCTCGCGGTCGCCGCCGCAGCCCTGTCGGGGTGCGCCTCCACGACCTGGAGCGACGACGCGGTCACGCGGTTCGTCGAGCGGGCCGAGATGTGCGAGCACTGGGCCGGCGAGGAGCCCTATGATGACGCGCGGCGGGCCGAGATCGACGGGAACCTGAACGATCTGCGCTGCACCACGATCCGGCGGGACGGCGAGGCCCTGAAGCTGAGCCGGCGGGATCGGCCGGAGGACGTGCGCCGTATCGACGAGGCGCTGGCCGGATTCTGAAGCCGCTCAGGCCGGGTTCGCCCGCCGGGGCGTCCAGGTCTCCCACGCCCCGACCGCCAGCAGCACCGCCGTCGCGGCCGCCGAGAGCGCCAGCGGGGTCGAGATCGGCGCGGCGAAGGCGAGGCCGCCGAGCGCGAGGAGGCCCGCCAGGCGCGGCCGCGACCACTGCTTCCAGACGGCGAAGATGGCCGCCGCCGTGCCGGCGAGGAACAGCGCCGGACCGCCCAGCAGGACCCAGGCGACGGCGGGCTCGATGTGTCCTGCGGGGTGGGCCAGGACCATTTCGTCGCCCACCGCCGTGACGACGACGCCGGCCACCAGCGGGATGGGGGCGTAGGTGTAGGCGCGCCGGGCGATGGCGCCCGGATCGTCCGAGCCGGCGATGACGTTCGAGGCCTGGTCGTGCTTGGCGCTGAAATAGAGCCACCACATGGCGATCGCTCCCAGGAAGGCGCTGACGAAGGCCGAAACCGTGAGCGTGGTCCAGGCGAGGTCGGCGAACGTCGCTCCGGTGATGATGATCGACTCGCCCAGGCAGATGATGACGAACAGACCGACGCGCTCGGCCAGGTGGGCGCCCTCCACGTTCCAGTCGCTGGTATGGGCGCCGCCCAACCCGGGGCACCAGAAGGCGGTCATGGGGCCGGCGAACTCGAGCGCCAGCGCGACCAGCCAGATCAGCAGCCGCGTCTGGCCATCGGCCAACCCGCCGCCGATCCAGAACGCTCCGCCGACCACGGCCCAGGCGACGATCCGCTGGAAATTGGTTCGCAGGACCGCGTCGTCGCGAACCGCCCAGAGCGTGAACAGCCCACGCCCGACCTGGATGGTGACGAAGGCCGCCGCGAAGACCAGCCCCCTCTCGCCGAAGGCCTCGGGCAGCGAGGTTGAGAGAACCAGTCCCGCCGCCATCAGTCCGAACAGCATGAGCCGCACCAGCGGCCGGTCCGGGTCCAGCCAGTTGGTGATCCAGCTGGTGTCAATCCACGCCCACCACAGCGCGCCCAGCAGCATGGCCGCCTGCAAGGCGCCCAGCCAGGTCAGGTGCTCCAGCAGAGTGTGCGAAACCTGGGTGATGGCGAAGACGAAGACCAGGTCGAAGAACAGTTCGACGAAGCCGACCCGGGCGTGATGACCGTCGCGGTGGCGGAGAAGGTCGCGCGCCATCGGATTCCAACCCTTCGTTAAGCCCGTTCGCCGACCCTGCAACGGTGCGCGAGTCCCGTCCAGACGCGGTCCTGATCGAAACCCCTCCCAGCCTGTGGGAGCGGGCGGTCTGCGTCGTCATCATAGCCATGCTCACCGGGGCGCTGATCGGGCCGGTGTTCGCGCCGCTGCAGGAAGAGACGCCGGTGCTGCGGCTGGTCTGGCTGCCGGCCTATGCGGCGATCTTCGGCCTGGTGCTGTTTCGCATCGAGCGGCTGTGGCGGGCGTGGCCGGCGGCGATCGCGGTGGCGCTGCTGGTGGGGCTGACCTTCGCCTCGCGTTACTGGTCGATCGATTTCGAGACGACCAGCCGACGGGTCATCGCCCTGGCGATCAGCGGGGTGTTCGCCCTCTATCTGGGCGCGGTGTTCCGGGGGCCGCACCTGCCGCGGCTGCTGATGCACACGGCGCTGCTGATGGCGGTGGGCAGCCTGGTCATGGTGTTCGCCTTTCCCTCGATCGGCGTGCACCAGTACGACAACGCCGGCCTGTGGCGCGGGCTCTGGTACGAGAAGAACCAGATGGGGGCGGTGATGGTTATCGGGGCCACGGCCTCGGCCGCCTGCCTGGCCTCGCCCGACCCGCGCCGGCTGCTGCCGGCCATCGCCCTGGGGCTGTCGTCGATCCTCGTGCTGGCGACCCAGTCCAAGACCTCGCTGCTGTGTCTGATGATCGGGCTGGCCTTCGTGGGCGGCTTCTGGTCGCTGCGGCGCGGGGGACCGGTCTTCAGCGTCGTGGCCATCTGGCTCGCCGTGGTGCTGGCCGGGGCCGGGCTATGGGTCTGGGAGACCCATTCGGTGGCGGTGCTGGAGGCGCTGGGCAAGGATCCGTCGCTGACCGGGCGCACCGAGATCTGGGACGCCCTGATGCGCAAGGTCGCCGACAAGCCGTGGACCGGCTACGGCTATGGCGCCTTCTGGGGTCGCGAGGGCGAGTCCGTGCCCGCCGACTGGGTCCGCAAGGAAACGCAGTGGCCGGTGCCGAACGCGCACAACGGCTGGATCGACCTGCTGGTGCAACTGGGCTGGCCGGGGGCGATCCTCGTCGGGACCCTGATGGCGGCGACGACCCTGATCACGCTCCTGCGCTCCATGGGCCAGGGCGCGCGCGAGGGCTGGTGGGCGGTGGGCTTCCTCGCCGCCTTCTTCGTGCTGAGCCTGTCGGAATCGATCCTGCTGGCCCACCAGGGGCTGCCGTGGGTGCTGTTCATGGCGGTGCTGACCCGGGCCATCCTGCCCTCGCCGGCGCCAAGCCCTGTCCCGCTTGTGGAGAAGCGCCGCCGGGCCTACCAGACCGGTCCCCGAATCGCAGCACAGTATCGGTATGGGTCCCAACGCCGCGCCTTCCCTGTTCGATGACATTCCCGAGCCGCAAGGCCCGGAGCCGACTCCTGCCCCCGCACAGACGCCCGAACCGGCGCTGACGCCTCAGGCCGGGGAGCCGCTGGCCGCCGCGCCGAGGCCCGAGCCGGCGCCGCAGCCTCGCCCGGCCGACATCCCCGCCTCCGCCCCTCTGGCGGCCGCGACCGGCTACTCCGCCTCGTCGATCGAGGTGTTGGAGGGGTTGGAACCGGTCCGCAAGCGCCCGGGCATGTACATCGGCGGCACCGACGAGCGGGCCCTGCACCACCTGTTCGCCGAAGTGCTCGACAACGCCATGGACGAGGCGGTCGCCAAGCACGCCAAGCTGATCACCGTCGACCTCGACGCCGACGGCTGGCTGTCCGTGCGCGACGACGGCCGCGGCATCCCGGTCGACCCACACCCCAAACACCCCGGCAAGTCGGCGCTGGAAGTGGTGATGACCGTGCTGCACTCGGGCGGCAAGTTTTCCGGCAAAGCCTATGAAACCTCGGGTGGTTTGCACGGCGTCGGCGTCTCGGTCGTCAACGCCCTGAGCGAGAAGCTCGAGGTAACCGTATGGCGCGACGGCTTCGAGTGGAAGCAGGCCTTCAGCCGCGGCCTGCCGCTGGGCTCCATCGTTCAGGTCCAGCCGTCGAAGAAGAAGGGCACCCTGATCCGGTTCAAGCCGGACGAGGAAATCTTCGGCGTCGGCGCGGCGTTCAAGCCCGCCCGCCTGTTCCGCATGGCCCGGTCGAAGGCCTATCTGTTCCGCGGCGTCGAGATCCGCTGGACCTGCGCCCCCGAACGGATCACCGACCACACGCCCGCCGAGGCGGTGTTCCACTTCCCCAACGGCCTCGCCGACGCCCTGGCCGAGCGGATCGGCGAACTCGAGACCGTGACGCCGGCCTTTTCTGGCCGGGTCGAGCGCAAGGGCGAGGCGGGCGCGGTCGAGTGGGCGGTGACCTGGAGCCCGATCGGCTTCGGGGAGTCCGACGGTTTCGTCCAGTCCTACTGCAACACCGTCTCGACCCCCGACGGAGGCACGCACGAGGCGGGGTTCCGCGCCGCGCTGGTCAAGGGGCTGAAGGCCTATGGCGAGCTGACCAACGAGAAGCGCGCCGGCCTGATCACCGCCGAGGACGTCATCGCCAACGCCGGGGCGCTGATCTCGGTGTTCATCCGCAATCCGGAGTTCCAGGGCCAGACCAAGGACCGGCTGTCCTCGCCCGAGGGCGCGCGGCTGGTCGAGCAGCTGATGCGCGATCCGCTGGATCACTGGCTGACCGAGAGCCCCAAACAGGCCAACACCCTGCTGGGCTTCGTCATCGACCGGGCCGAGGACCGCCTGCGCCGCCGCAAGGACAAGGAGGTCCAGCGCGCCGCCGCCACGCGCAAGCTGCGCCTGCCCGGCAAGCTGTCGGACTGTTCGCGCCAGACCGCCGAGGGCACCGAGCTGTTCATCGTCGAGGGCGACTCGGCCGGCGGCTCGGCCAAACAGGCGCGCGACCGCACCACCCAGGCCATCCTGCCCCTGCGCGGCAAGATCCTGAACGTGGCCTCGGCGACGGCGGACAAGCTGCGCGCCAATATCGAACTGTCGGACCTGGCGCTGGCGCTGGGCGTCCAGCCGGGCAGCCGGTTCAACATCGAGGACCTGCGCTACGAGCGCATCGTCATCATGACCGACGCCGACGTGGACGGGGCGCACATCGCGGCACTGCTGATCACCTTCTTCTACCGCTCGATGCCCGAGACCATCCGTCAGGGCCGGCTGTTCATGGCCCTGCCCCCACTCTACCGGATCAGCGCCGGGCCGCTGTCGGAATACGCCCGCGACGACGCCCACCGCGATGAGCTTCTGGCCACAGTGTTCAAGGGCAAGAAGGTCGAGATCGGCCGGTTCAAGGGCCTGGGCGAGATGATGGCCTCCCAGCTCAAGGAGACCACCATGGACCCGAAGAAGCGCACCCTCGCCCGGGTCACGGTGCCCGCGTCCGAGGACGAGATCGAGGACCTGGTCGAACGGCTGATGGGCAAGAAGGCCGAGGCCCGCTACCAGTTCATCCAGGACAACGCCCGCTTCGTGGTGGATGAGCTGGACGTGTGATCAGGGACAGGTCGTCGGTTCGCCGTAGCGGCTGACCTCGCCGTGCGTTTCGCCGTCGGCCAGGTGCAGCACCGTCATCCGGTCGTATTCGCATTCCGGCATGTCGGCGGCCTCCGCATACCCCAACGCGCGGGCGATGGCGGGGACGGTGTTGCTGTGGCCGACGATCAGGATGGTGGCGTCCTCCGGCAGGGCGCGGACGCGGGCGGCGACGGCCGCGGCGTGCGCCTCGGCGCCGCCGTCCAGAGACACCGCTTCCGGCGTCGTGGAATGATAGTCCGCGGTGGGGGCGGCCGTCAGCCCCGTGCGCTGCAGCGGGCTGGTCAGGATCACCGAGGGATGGGCGTCGGTCAGGGCGGCGGCCAGCGCCTGGGCCCTCGCCTGCCCCGCCTCGGACAGGACCGGATCGGCGCTGGCGTCGGCCTTCTCGGCGTGGCGGACGATGATGATGGTCTGGGCCATGACGGAGGTCGCGGTCAGCAGCGAGATCGCGGCGGCGAGCAGAAGGCGTTTCATGGAAGATCCCCGTTTCGGCGCAGACTGACGGGGCGAGCGCCGTATGTCGAGATCGTCAGTGCTCGGCCCAATTCCCGCGCGGCTCCACGAACGCCCGCTCGCCGCTGGCGTCGGCGTAGGTCATGCACAGGTCCTCGAACACCCGCCCCCATGAGAAGCGCTCGACGGCCTTGATCCGGGCGGCGGCGCCGAGGGCCTCGATGTCGCGGGCGAACAGGGCCTCGATGGCGGCGGCGTAGTGGACGGGATCGGCGCTCCTGGCCAGCTGGCCGACGGTGTCGTCGACGGTCTCCTTCACCCCGCCGGCGTTGACGCCGACGACCGGGCGGCCGCAGGCCATGGCCTCCAGCACGATGAGGCCGAACGGCTCCTTATCGTTGGCGTGCACGAAGGCGTCGCAGGAGGCGATGATCCGGGCCACGGCCTTGGGATTGGCCTCGTACGGCAGGGAGATGACGCGGTCCTCGGCGGGCAGGCCCGCGCCCGCGCCGACCAGCACCAGATGGTAGGGATCGCCCAGCCGCTGAACGGCCTCGATCAACACGTCGATGTTCTTCTCGCGGGCCGGACGACCGGCGAAGCACAGCAGGCGGGCGGAGGCCGGCAGGCCCAGCTTCTTCAGCAGCCAGTCGCGGTCGCGGCGGTCGGGGCGGAAGGTGTCGACCTCGACGCCCAGCGGCTGGATGACGATGTCCTTGATGCCGGCTTCTTCCAGCCGGCGGGCGATATAGCGGCTGGGCGAGACGACGCGGTCGAACTGGCCGAACAGCCGGGCCCAGCGCTTCTCGACCGGCTTCTTGGCCCATTCGCCGAAGTGGAGCGCGGCCAGGCCGGCGGGGTCCGAGTGGCAGAAGCCGACCACCGGGCAGCCGGCGCGCTGGCCGGCCTCGAGGGCGCCCTGCCCCGGCGTATAGGGGTCGCCGGCCTCGATGATGGACGGGTTCAGCGACGCCACCCAGGCGCCCCAGCGGCGCACCGAGGTCGGCCAGCGGTAGCCGTCGCCGAACGGCAGCTTGGTGGCGTGAAGCTGGACGACGCCGTCGGAGCCGGCCTTGTGGTGGGCGCCGGGCACGACCAGCGAATGGGCGACGCCGGGACGCTCGGCCTCCAGCCACGCCTTCTTGGACAGCAGGTAGCGTTTCACTCCGCCCGAGCGGGGCGCGTAGAGCATGGTGGTGTCGACCAGCCGGGGCCGGTCGTCCTCGCCCGCGGCCTTGGTCGCCTTCAGGGTCTCGGAGACCTCCTCGTCCCAGCCGGGGATCAGGCGCAACTCGCCTTCCTGGACCTCCAGTCCGGCCAGGTTCATCAGTTCCTTCTCCGCGGCGCTGATACCGAGGGGGCCAACGCGCCTGACCCGTTTCTGGATGCGGCGGGCCTTGCGGACCTTGGACATATGCGACTTCACCATCCGCGCGCCGTAGCGCCCGCGACGGCGAAGCTCAAGCGTCATCCGTCGGCGGAGGGTCTTCCGAGGGAACAACGCCCCGCCGCGCCAGGGCTTCACGGAGCAGCACCTCGACCTGGGCGTTGACCGAACGGAGCTCGGCGGCGGCCAATCGCTCGACCGCCGCCATCACGCCGGAGGACGCGCGCATCAGGAACGGCTTCCTCTGACGCGCCATCTCAGCCGTACAGGGTGCCGGCGTTGACCACGGGCTGGGCGTCGCGGTCGGCGCACAGCACGACGAGCAGGTTGGAGACCATCGCCGCCTTGCGGTCCTCGTCGAGCTCGACGACAGCGCGCTCGCTGAGGTCGAGCAGGGCGCTCTCGACCATGCTGACGGCGCCGCGAACGATCAGGCGGCGCGCGGCCAGGACGGCTTCGGCCTGCTGGCGACGGAGCATGGCGCCGGCGATCTCGGGGGCGTAGGCCAGGTGCGCCAGCCGCGCCTCGTCCACCGCCACCCCGGCGACGCTGACCCGGCTGACAAGTTCGTCGCGGAGACGGCCGGCGACGTCCTCGGCGTCGGAGCGCAGGGTCATCTCGGGCTCGGCGTCCTCCTCGCCGTGGTCGTAGGCGTAGTGGGAGGCGATGTCGCGCAGGGCGGTGTCGACCTGGATGTTCACGAAGGCCTGATAGTCGTCGACGTCGAACAGGGCCTGGGCCGAGTCCTCGACGCGCCAGACCACGTTGGCGGCGATCTCGATCGGGCTGCCGCGCCTGTCGTTCACCTTCAGCTTGTCGCTGGTCAGATTGCGGACGCGCAGGCTGACCTTCTTGCGGCTGTACCAGGGCAGGACCCAGCGCAGGCCGGTCTTGCGGTCAGTGCCGCGATAGTCGCCGAACAGCAGGATCGCCATGCCCTCGTTGGGCTGCAGCGAATACAGGCCGCAGAGCAGCAGCAGGCCGATCACGGCGGTGACGATCCCGCCGACGACGAGGAGCGCATTGTCGGGATCCTGCGCCACGAGGATGGGGCCGCCGACGAGCAGCAGCAGGCCGACGAGCAGCATCACCAACCCGTTGGCGGTGGACGCCGGGCGCTCGGTGGATTTCGAATGGGTCGTGGTCATCAGTCCCTCCTGATTCGATATGAAAGTGATATCACTTTGATACCGATCCGTGCAATAGCCCCGCTTCCCGCCGGGCCCGGAGGGTCGCCTTCGGCCTTGCATTCGCCTCAAATTCGAGAAACTTGAGGCAGGCTGGCGTGGTCCCTGTTAGAGGGTCGCCGGCGTCTCTGCGCGTGTCGTCCACAGGGGTTCTTCTGAATGCGTATCATGCTCGCGACCGCCGTGGCGATCGCTCCCCTGTTGGCGGCGTCCGGCGCCATGGCCGAAGTCGTGATCTCGACGAGCCGTACGGCGCGGATCACGACCGCCAATGCGACGGGCAGCGGGCCGGACGACATTCGCATCGCTTCCGGCGGCCTGATTTCGGTCAACACCGGCGCGGCCGTCACCGTGAATTCGAGCAATGATTTCGACATCGACAGCGGTGGCGGGATCAGCATGGTCAACGCCGCGAACGGCGCCACCGGCGTGCTGATCAACGGGGGCAACACCGCGAACGTCACCATCGGCGGCACCATCACGGTGCTGGACGACATCGTCGCCGAAACGGACGTGGACACCGACAATGACGGCGACGGCGACGGCCCGTTCGCCCACGGATCGGGCCGTTATGGCGTGCGGTTGGCCGGCGCCGCGCCGTTGACGGGCAACATCGTCATCGAGAGCGGATCGACGATCGCCGTCGACGGCGACAACTCCTACGGCATCTCGCTGGAAGCGCCGCTGGCGGGCAATTTCAACGTCTTCGGCACGGTCAATGTGGTCGGGTCCGACAGCTACGGCGTCCGGACGACAGGCGACATCAGCGGAGATGTGTGGCTGGGCGGCGCCATCACCGCGCGCGGTGAAAATTCGGCCGCGGCGTCGCTCGAGGGCGACATCGGAGGGGGCCTGGTGGTCCAGTCCTCCATCACGGCGACCGGCTATCGCTTCACCACGCGTCCGAATGACCGCCCCGAGGGCTTCGAGGAGAATTCGGACAACGACGAGGGACTTCTGTTCCTGGACGAACTCGATGCAGACGACCTGCTGCAGGGCGGGGCCGGTCTCAGCATCCAGGGGAACATCGGGGGCGGGGTTCTGCTGGACCGCGCACCCGCCTACTCAAGCGCGGGGTCCGAGGGCGACGACGACGGCGACGGCGTCAAGAACGGCGACGAGGACGACGACGGCGACGGCGCCGTCAACCGGAACGACACCGACCGGGACGGCGACGGCCAGCTCGACAGCACGGAAACCACCGCCGTGGTGAACGTCTTCGGCTCCGCTCCGGCGATCGAGGTCGGTTCGGCGACGCAGTCCATCGCGCTCGGCGCGGTGGGGACCGGCGGCGACGCCTACGGCTTTATCAACCGCGGGAACGTCACGGCGCAGGGCGTCTATGACGGCGTCGACGCCAACGGCCTCGTCATCGGCGGCAACGCCGGGCAGACCGTCGACATCGCCGGCGGCGTGCGGAACGACGGCGCGATCGTCGCCCTGGCCTTCGACGCCGACGCGACGGCGATCCGTTTCGGCGAGGGGGTGACCGCTCCGACCCTGATCAACACCAACGCCATCACGGCGGGGGCGAACAGCGACGTGGCGGCGACGGTCACGGCGATCCGCATCGACGCGGGCGCCACCGTCAACAGCCTGGTCAACAGCGGACCGATCCTGGCCAGTTCCGGCGGCGGCGTGGCCAACACCTTCGCCATCCAGGACCTCAGCGGCACCCTGACCTCGATCACGAACAACCGGTCGATCCAGGCCACGGTCAACGCCAACGAGGACAACGATCCGATCACCGGCGTCGGCACCGCCATCGACGTCAGCGCCAACACGACCGGGGTCACGCTGTTGCAGAACGGCATCGCCGGCACGGCGACGACCGGCAATCCGGATTCCGACGGCGACGGCGTGCCGGATGGCAGCGAACCCAACATCGTCGGCGCTATCCTTCTCGGCAGCGGCGCGGACACCCTGGACATCCGCAACGGCGTGGTGCTGGGCGACATCGCCTTCGGCGACGGCGCCGACAGCCTGACGATCACGGGCGGAGCCGCCGTGCGCGGGGCCTTGTCCGATACGGACGGCGCGCTGGATATCGACGTCGTCAACGGCTCGCTGCAGGCCGGCCAGACCACCTCTGTGAACGTCTCCAACCTGAACGTCGGCGCAGACGGCGACCTGGTCGTGACCGTCGACCCGGCCAACAGCACCTCGGGCTATTTCAACGTCAGCGGCACAGCCACGCTCGCGGACGGCGCCGGACTGGGCGTGCAGTTCACCTCCCTGTTGCAGGCCCCGGAACGATTCACCCTGATCGACGCGGCGACCCTGAACTTCGGCGACATCGACTTCAGTTCGCTCGAGGAGAATTCGCCGTACCTGTACAGGGTCGAGGCGGGCGCTGACCTCGCCGCGGGCCAGGTGTTCGCCGATGTGCGCCGCCGCACCGCCGAAGAAGCCGAACTGATCGCGGCCGAAGCCTCGATGTACGACGCCTTCTACGGCGCCATCAGCGCCGATGGAGCCACGGCCCTCCGCAACGCCTTCCTTGCGCAGACCGGGCGCGAAGAGTTCGTGAACCTGTACGAGCAGCTGTTGCCCGAGCATTCCGGCGGCCCGCTGCTCTCGCTGGCCTCGGGCGTCGATGCCGTCACCCGCGCCCTGACCGGCCGTAACGCCTCGGCCGCGCCGGGCGAGACGAGCGCCTGGGTGCAGGAGATCAACTTCTACGCCGACAAGGACAAGACCGACACCTACGGCTTCCGCTCGGAAGGCTTCGGCGTCGCCGGCGGGGTCGAGCGCGGCACCGGCCTCGGCGCTGTCGGCCTGACCGCCGCCTTCACCTCATCCGACCTGGAGGACCCCGAGTCCGAGGCCGAGGAGGTTCTGTCCGCCAATCTGCTGGAACTCGGCCTCTATTGGCGCGCCCAGGGCCAGCACTGGACGACCTGGGCCCGGGCGGCCGGCGGCTACGCCAGCTTCAGCTCCGAGCGCCGCTTCGTTGGAGCCGGCCTCAACCTGTCGAACGAGTCCGACTGGAACGGCTTCACCCTCGCCGCGGCGGGCGGCCTGTCCTACGAGCGCGAGTTCGGCCGCTTCACCATCCGTCCCGAGGCCTATGTCGAATACTTCTCGCTCAGCGAGGACGGCCACGTCGAGGAAGGCGGGGGCGACGGGTTCGACCTCGAGATCGACGATCGCGACGGCCACATGTTCTCGGCCACCACGGCGATCAACTTCGGCATGAAGATGGGCCAGGACGACTGGCTGCGGCCGGAACTCCGGGTCGGCTGGCGCCAGAACATCTCGGTCGATCCGGGCGAGACCATCGCCCGCTTCCGCTCGGGCGGCGGCGACTTCACCCTGACTCCGGACACCATCGAAGGCGGCGGACCGATCCTGGGCTTCCGTCTCAACGTCGGCAACGAACTGGGCATGCTGTCGGTCAGCGCCGACGCGGAGATGATCGACGACTACGTGCGCTACATGCTGTTCCTGCGGGCCAGTTTCCGGTTCTAGGACGGACGCACGGGCGGACGGGCGGCTAGCTCAGCTGGTCAGAGCACCTCGTTTACACCGAGGGGGTCGGGGGTTCGAACCCCTCGCCGCCCACCACCGTCCGTGCCCGCGGGCGTCCCGACTACCTCTGCGATAGCCGGTTGCTATTTACGGTTGTTCAGCACAGGATTTCCTTGTCGGCGCATCGCCGGCTTGGGAGGACGTCATGTTGAAGAAGCTTGCATCCCTGACCGCTATCGTCGGCGCCGCCGTCGCCGCCACCCTTTCAGTCACCGCGCCGGCCGCGAGCTATCCCACCGAGTGGATGGTCTGCATGGCGCATGCGGAGGACGTCTGCTCCTTCAAGCATCCCAACGATCCCGCCGGCTACGAGCAATGCATGGCCAATCGCGAGGCATATTTCTGTGCGGGTCTGCCCGGCGACCCCAACGGCTAAGGCCGGCGGCCCGCCGTTCGATGAATGTCGGGCCCTACCGTCCGGGCGAAATTCCGGCGGAACTCCGCTGACGGCGCCCTAATACGGCCCGGCCCGTAGGTCAGACGTCGTTGACGTTTGCTGTGTAGTCCTGCGGCGTTCCGGAGAACACGCCATGTCCACAAGTCTGAGCCGGGGAACCCTTCTCGCTGTCGTTCTTGCCGGAGCGATGATGCTGCAGGGTTGCGTGGTGGGCGCCGCGGTGGGCGCGGGCGCGGCTGTGGTTGGCGGCGCCGCCAAGGTCACCGGCGCGGTCGTCGGGGCCGGCGTGGACTCGGTCACCACCTCGGACGAGGAGACCCGGGCGAAACGGGAGCGCGAACAGCGCGACTGGGAACGCGAGCAGCGCCGCTGCGAACAGCGCCAGCGCCAGGGCCGCGACTGCTAGAGCGTCTTTTCGACCGCCTGTTTGTCGATCGGCACGCCCCCGACCTCGAAGCCGCCGCGGCGTCGGACGGCAGCCACGGCCGGATCGACAGCATGAATCCTCAGATGGTCGATCGAAATGGTCGAAATGACTACGAATCCGTGACCGAAATCGTCACGAACTGGTCGCCGTTCACAGCGTCAGCACGCAGCGCTCATGGATGGTCGGGCGCGACACCGTGATACGGCTCAGCCCCGGCCAGTCCGGCTTCAGCCGGTCGGCGAACCACAGGCACAGGTGCTCCAGCGTCGGCAGCTCCAGCCCCGGTTTGTCGTTGAGCAGGCCGTGATCCAGTTCCTCGGCCGCCGCCTTCAGCGCGCGATCCAGCGCGCCGAGGTCCGCAACCCAGCCGTGCCCGTCCAGCGCCTCGCCGCGCACCGTCGCCTCGACCGAGAACGAATGGCCGTGCATGCGCCGGTACGGGCTGCCGTCGGGCTCGTTCGGGAAGTGGTGGGCCGCGTCGAAGGTGGCCGCCTTGGTGATCTCGAAAACGCTCATCTTACGCCGATGTATTTGTGGGTCTGGACGCTGAGCCGCCATTTGGGGTGCGTCAGGCAATAGTCGATGGCCGCGGCGGTGTTGGCGGCCTGGTCCGGGCCGTCCATGGGCTGGAGCCAGAAGCGTTCGAACGGCAGGTGCTCGAACCGGTCGGGCATGGCCGTGGGCTGCGGGAAGACCAGTTTCAGTTCCTGGCCCGTCGTCTGGACGACCGGCGCCTCGGCCTTGGGGCTGATGCAGATCCAGTCGATCCCGTCGGGCGCGGCGAGGGTGCCGTTGGATTCAATGGCGATCTCGAAGCCGCGGGCGCGCAGGGCCTCGATCAGCGGCGCATCCAGCTGCAGCAGCGGCTCACCACCGGTGCAGACAACCAGCTTCGGGTCCCCTGCCCGGCCCCGCCACATCGAGGCGACATGGTCGGCCAAGGCGTCCGCGGTGACGAACTTGCCGCCCCCGTCGCCGTCGGTCCCGACGAAGTCGGTGTCGCAGAAGGTGCAGACGGCGGCGGCGCGGTCGCGCTCCAGTCCGTTCCACAGATTGCAACCGGCGAAGCGCAGGAAGACGGCCGGACGCCCGGCCTGCCCGCCTTCGCCCTGCACCGTCAGGAACACCTCCTTGGCGGAATAGGTCACGGCCGCGCCACCCATTCGCCGTAGCCGATCGCGCGCAGCTCGCAGGCCGGGCAGTCGCCGCAGCCATAGCCCCACGCCTGACGGTGCTCGCGGTCGCCGCGATAGCAGGTGTGCGAGGCCTCGACGATCAGGTCGACCAGCGGCTGTCCGCCCAGTTCCTTGGCCAGCGCCCAGGTGTCGGCCTTGGTCAGGGCCATCAGCGGCGTCTCGATGATCACCGGCTTGTCCAGCCCGAGGCTGAGCGCGCGGGCCATGGCGTCGATCGTGTCCCGCCGGCAATCGGGGTAGCCCGAAAAGTCCGTCTCGCACATGCCGCCGACCAGCACATCAAGCCCGCGCCGGTCCGCCAGGGCGGCGGCGACGGTCAGGAATACCAGGTTGCGGCCCGGCACGAAGGTGGTGGGCAGGCCCCGGGCGTCCAGCTCGATGGCCCGCTCGCTGGTCAGGGCGCTCTCGGCGATCTTGCCGTAGCCGGTCAGGTCGACGACGTGATCCGGGCCCAGCCGGTCCGAGAACTGCGGCAGCACCCGCGCCATGCCGTCGCGAACGTCCAGCCGCGCCTGCATCTCGACCGCGTGGCGCTGGCCATAGTCGAAGCCGACCGTCTCGACCCGCTCGAAACGCGCCAGCGCCCACGCCAGGCAGGTGGCGCTGTCCTGCCCTCCGGAGAACAGGACGAGAGCGGAGTTTGCAGGATTTTGCAGTGAATCGCTCATGACAAACCTGCGGTCGGCCAGTCGGCCGCGCGCATGGACAGGGGGTGATAGGCCGCTGAGAGTACGGGCCGGCCTTCTACACCAGCCCGGACGCCGGAGCAAAAGCGACGCAAAATTGACCACCTCCGCCTTAACGCTTCCGCAAATGGTTAGCGCCAATGTCCGCCGGTCGCAGTGGAGTGCCGGTGAGTATGCCGACCATTGAAGTTCTCACCGAGCGCGCCGAGGCGGTGTCGCCCCGAACGCTCGGAAGCGAGGTGTTCGCCCGCTTCGAGAGCGAGCCCGACACCCTCGTCATCGCTGTCGTCGACGGCCACCGCCCGGTCGGCCTGATCGAGCGCAACACCTTCCTGCTGAAGATCGCCGGCGCGTTCGGCCACGCTCTCTACGCCAAACGCCCGATCATTCACCTGATGGATCCGGAGCCGGCGATCGTCGAGGCGGGCGTGGCCATCGACACCTTCTGCGACGCCCTGCTGAAGAGCGGGCCCGGCGCGCTGATGCGCGGCTTCATCGTCACCCGGAACGGCCGCTACCACGGCGTTGGAACGGCCGTGTCCCTGCTGCAGGCGGTCAACGAACAGCAGCGCAGCCAGAATACCCAGCTGACCGAACAGGCGCGGGAACTGAGCGACACCCGCGCCCAGGCGCTGATGTCGGCGCGCGCCAAGAGCCAATTCCTCGCCATCATGAGCCATGAGCTGCGCACGCCGATGAACGGCGTGCTCGCGGTAGCCGAACTGTTGCGCCGCCAGCCGCTGAACGCGCAGGCGCACGCCCATGTGACCACGATCGTGGAATCCTCCGAGACCCTGCTGCGCATCCTGCAGGATGCGCTGGACCTGTCGCGGGCCGAAGCCGGCGAACTGGAACTGCACGCCGAGCCGACGCCGCTGCGGGCCCTGATGGACGACATCCAGGCCATGTGGGCGCCGCGCGCCTCGCAGGACAACGTCTCGCTGATGGTCGGTTACGAGGGCGACACCGAACTGGCCGCCGTGGTCGACAGCGCGCGCCTGAAGCAGGTGTTCAACAACCTGATCGGCAACGCCCTGAAATTCGCCCGTAACGGCGTGGTGGAAGCCAGTCTGAAAGCCGTGGCCGCCGGCGACCACATCCGGCTCGAGGCGCGCGTCCGCGACGACGGCCCGGGCGTCGACGCCGACCGCGTGGACGCGATCTTCGAACCGTTCGTGCACGGGGCCGGGCCGGACGGCGCGGGCCTCGGCCTGTCGATTTGCCGGCAGATCGTCCACCGCATGGGCGGCCGCATCTGGGCCGAGAACAATCCCGGCCGCGGCGCGACCTTCGCCTTCGATCTCGAGGTGGAACGCACCCGGGTGGAGGCCGCGACGGCGTCGAACATCCAGTCCCTGTCCGATCTGGAGATGACCAGCACGCCGCACATCCTGATCGTCGACGACAACGCCACCAACCGGGTCGTCGCCCAGGCCCTGTGCGAGATGTTCGGCTGCACCTCCGAGACCGCCGAGGACGGCGTGGAGGCGCTGGAGGCCGTGCAGGAGCGCCAGTTCGATCTGGTGCTAATGGACATCAAGATGCCACGCATGGACGGCGTGCAGGCGACGCAGGCGATCCGCGCCCTGGACGGCCCGGTCAGCGCCATTCCGATCGTGGCCCTGACCGCCAACGCCGATCCCGACGACGCGAAGAAATACATCGCCTGCGGTATGGCGGCCGTGGTCGAGAAGCCGATCAAGCCCGAACGGCTGCGGATGGCCATGAACACGGCGCTGGGACAAGTTACAGCCCAGGCCGAAGCCCCCGCCAAGGGCCGGTCGCGCTCGGCGGCTTAGCTCGCTTCGTCGGCCGACGCCTCCTCGTCCTCCTCGTCATAGCCGACCAGCCGCAGGGCCCGGGCCGTCTGACCGTTCAGTTCGCACCAGCGCAGCAGCCCCTCCTCGCGGCCGTGGGTGATCCAGACCTCCTCCGGCCGGAGTTCGGCGAAGGTGGCGGTCAGCTCGGGCCAGTCGGCGTGGTCCGACAGCACCAGCGGCAGTTCGACGCCGCGCTGCCGGGCCCGGGCCCGGACGCCCATCCAGCCCGAGGCGAAGGCCAGCACCGGATCGGCGAAGCGGCGGGCCCAGCGATCCTGGGTGGCTGACGGCGGGGCGATCACCACCTCCCCGCCCAGGGCGTTCGGCTTCAGGCCCGTGGCCGGCGACAGCGGGCCCAGATCGACGCCCTCCCGCTCATAGAGGCGGTTGAGCCGCTCGAGCGCGCCGTGGACGTAGATCGGCCGCTCCCAGCCGGCCTCGCGCAGCAGGCGGATGACCCGCTGCGCCTTGCCGAGCGCATAGGCTCCGACCAGATGGGCCCGCTCGGGAAATTGCCGCAGGGAGTGCACCAGGCGGCCGATCTCCTCGCCGTCCGGCGGATGGGTGAAGACCGGCAGACCAAAGGTCGCCTCGGAGATGAACACGTCGCAGGGCGCCGGCTCGAACGGAGCGCACGTCGGGTCGCGGCGGCGCTTGTAGTCGCCCGAGACGACCATGGTCGCGCCCTTCCAGCGGACCACCGCCTGGGCCGACCCGAGCACGTGGCCGGCGGGGACGAGGGTCACCTCCACCCCGTTGTGCGACGCCGGCTCCCCATAGGCGGCCGGCTGTTCGCGCCCGGCGAACCCTGCGCCGTAGCGCTCGGCCATGATGGCGAGGGTCTGCGGCGTCGCCAGCACGGCGCCGTGCCCCGCTCGCGCGTGGTCCGAATGGCCGTGGGTGATCACCGCCCGATCCACGGGCCGCACCGGGTCGACGTAGAAGTCGCCCGGCGGGCAGTACAGGCCGGCCGCCGTCGGCCGGAGCAGGTCCTCGAAGCGGATCATGGGTCTATACGGGGTCCTCGTGACCGGGCAGGAACGCGCGAGCGGCGCTTGCGTCCATGCCCGCCCCGGGTTGATAGCAGGCCATGGCTTCCTCCACTCTCGTTTCGCTGCTGCCCCAGCTGGCGTCCGGCGCCGCCCATACCCACGCCCTCGGCTTCGCCTACGACGGACTGGAGGGCGACCGGGTGCGCATCCGCGTGCCCTGGCGCGAGGATCTGGTCGGCGATCCGGACACGGGGGTGCTGGCCGGCGGCCTGGTCACCGCCCTTCTGGACCACGTCGGCGGGCTGGCGGTGTGGATCGCGCTTGACCAGTTCGAGCCGATCGCCACCCTGGACCTGCGCGTCGACTACATGCGCGCCGCCGAACCGGGCCGCGATCTGATCGCCGAGGCGCGCTGCTACCGTCTGACCCACTCCATCGCCTTCGTCCGGGCCTGGGCGTTCGAGGACGGACCGGATGATCCCGTCGCCGCGGCCCAGGCGGCCTATATGCTCAGCTCCAGCGACGGGCGGGAGCCTGCGAAATGAGCACCCTGCTGGACCGCCTGCCCTATGCCCGCTTCCTCGACCTGAGATCGGATCAGAACGGCGACGTCCTGACCGTGACCATGCCGTTCGCGGACCGGCTGATCGGCAATCCGATGCTGCCGGCGCTGCACGGCGGGGCTACGGCCGCCTTGCTGGAGCTGACCGCCGTGGCCCAGGTGGCCCTGTCGTATCCGCGCCTGCGCCTGCCCCGCCCGATCAACGTCACCGTCGCCTATCTGCGCTCGGGCCGGCCGGTGGATGTCCACGCCCGCGCCCGCATCAGCAAGGCGGGCCGGCGGGTGGCCCATGTGCTGGCGGAGGCCTGGCAGGAAGACGAAAGCCAGCCGATCGCCTCCCTCACCGCCCACTTCCTCGTGTCCGCTTACGACTTGTAGTTGTAGTTCGTTGTAACGCTGGATTGTCTCCTCTACGTGATGGTTAATCACGGGAGGAAGATCATGACGAGACAGAGCATTGGCGAAGCCCTGGCGGCCCGCCTCTACGCCGCGGAAACCGCGATCGACCGGGCGATGGCCGAAACCGCCGCTCTCACCGCCGCCCTGCCCGGCGCGCGGGCCGACGCCTACCTGTCGGCGGTCACCGGCCAGCGGGCCTTCAGCGGCGCGGCGGCCACCATCGGCGCCTTGGCCGAGGCGCGCGGCCATCTGGTCCAGACCCACAACACCCTGACCGCCCTCGCCCGCAAGCTGGGGCTCGAGACGCTGGCCTCCGGCCCGATCGACAAGCCGGGCGACACGCCGCCCGTGGGCGGCGGGCTGTGTCCGAAGGGTGACACAGTTCACGGTATGGTGAACAAATCCCTACCGACGGCAAGTGAGTTATGTTAAGGCCTCGTTTACTGTTTAGTTTGGAGGCTTCTAATGGACAAGGCCCAAGTGATCGCCAGCGTCGCCGGTGATTTGAGCGCGACGGAGCAGTCCGTTGACGCGGCCATCGCTCGCGCCACGACGCTGGTGCAGTCGATGATCGGCTCGCGGGCTGCGCTCAACCTCTCTCCGGTGATGGGTGCTGAAGCGCAGGCGAAAGCTCTCGAAGCAATCGCCGCTCTCGGCGCCGCGCGTCAGGCCGTAGTCGCCTGCCACGAGGAACTGGCCAAGGATCACCGCCGTCTGGGCTACGGCGTCTACGCCACCGGCGAGGAGAAGGGCCAAGGCACCACCCGGCCGGGGACCATCGGCGAACACCGTCTGCGCGCGGTTTAATTCGAGGTAATGTCCGCCAGCGGTCATTTCCGCGGGCGATGACTTCAGGCACTATCGCCCCTATGCTCGAAGCGTGGGGGCGATTCTGTGTTTGAGACCATCTACTCCCAGCTCGTTCTGGCTGCCGCCGTCCTCGTCGTCACCTTTGTCTTTGTTAAGGGCGACGAGCCGGAGCGGATGGGCGGCGCGGCTTATGCAATGGTCTTCCTCGCCGCGACCATGATTAAGGGTGATGCGACCCCAAACGTCCCGCGATGGGGCGTGATGGGGCTCGAAATCGTATTGCTGGTCGTCTTCCTCGGGATCGCTTGGCAGAGTCGTCGAGCTTGGCCCATCTGGGCCGCCAGTTTTCAGGCTTTGATCGTCACGAGCTACGCCTTGGTGGCGGCCAACCTGCGACCGCCGGTCGACGCTGCCGCCACCGTTATCAACATGTCCAACTATGGCATCCTGATCACGCTCGCCGTCGGCACCTTCTGGGCATGGCAGGAGCGGCGGGCCGCCAGCCTGAGATAGCCAGACACGGCGGATCGGGGAGCGAAACTCAATGTTTGACACTCTCTATTCCCAGATCGGAACGGCCGTCGCCGTGGTGGTGGTCGCCTTCGCCTTCCTCAAGGGCGACGAGCCCGAGCGGGTGGGCGCCGGCGCCTATGCGCTGGGGCTGCTGTCCTCGCTGCTGGTCCAGGACGACAGCCAGCTCTACGGCCCGCAGTGGGGCCTGTTCGCCATCGATTTGATCCTGCTCGCCGTCTACGCTGCCCTGGCGTGGAAGAGCCGCCGGTCCTGGCCGGTCTGGGCCAGCGGGCTGCAGTCGCTGGCCGTCATGAGCCATGTGCTGACGATGGTCGATCCGCGCCCGCCGAGCGCGGCCTTTTACGCCCTCGTCAACCTGAGCAGCTACGGCATCCTGCTGGCCCTCGCCCTGGGGGTCCACCAAGCCTGGCGGGACGCCCGGGCGGTCGCCCTTGAGGATGGTCCGGGCGCGGGTTAGGTGGATATTCCCAACTATGCACTTTACATACCTGCATCGTTGGGGTAACAAGAGTCCATGACCACCGCAACGCTCTCGAACCCGATCTACCACTCCGAAGAAGCCGCCCGCGCTCACTTTGAGGCGCTGCGCTGGCCGGAGGGTCGGTCGTGCCCGCATTGCGGCGTGATCGGTAACGAGGCGTCGTCGCTGTTGAAGGGCAAGTCGCACCGCCCGGGGCTCTACAAGTGCAAGGCTTGTGAGAAGCCCTTCACCGCCACGATCGGCACCGTCTACGAGGACAGCAAGGTTCCGCTGCATAAGTGGTTGCTGGCGACGCATCTCATGTGCGCCAGCAAGAAGGGCGTCTCGGATCTCCAGCTTCAACGCGAACTCGCCCTCGGCTCCTACCGCACGGCGTGGTTCATGGCGCACCGCATCCGCGAAGCCATGATCGACACTGACGACACCCCGCTAGGCGGTGAAGGCAAGGTCGTGGAAGCCGACGAAACCTACTACGGCAAGCCCGCCGTCTCGCCGAAGACGCGCACCGATGGAACGCCCTTCCTCAAGGGTAATCCGAAGCGCCGCAACAGCCGCCCGGTCGTCGCTCTGGTCGAGCGCGGCGGCAAGGCCAAGGTCTTTCACGTCGCGGTCGCCGACAAGGCCACCGTCTCGCGTCTGGTCATGGAGAACGTCCATCCCCTGACCCGTCTGCACACCGACGAAAGCCGCCTCTACGTCGGTTCCGCCGACGTGTTCGCCTCGCATGAAACCGTGAAGCACTCCGCTGGCGAATACGCCCGTGGGGACGTGAACACGAACAGCGCGGAAGGCTTCTTCGGCGTGTTCAAGAAGGGCATGAAGGGCGTCTACCAGCACTGCTCCGAGAAGCACCTGAACCGCTACGTCACCGAGTTTGGCTTCCGCCACAACACGCGCATCGCCCTCGGCTTCAACGACAGCCAGCGCACCGACATGGCCTTGATCGGGACCATCGGGAAGCGCCTGACCTATCGGCGGACTGACGAAGCCTACGTTTAGGTTTCAGGCCCTTCGCCTCGCCCGGATGAGGGCGAAGGGGAACAAAAAGTGAAATCGTGGGGATATCAGCGGTTTCCAGACTCCACACGAGGGCGGAATCCGGCTGTGATTGGGCGGGGTGGACGATTCGCGTCGGCCACCCCGCATTTCACAAACTGCCGTGGCGCGGCAGCCCGTGGGTCACACCCGACTTTCGTAGAGTCGGTCCAAAGGGTCAAGCGCCTCGGCTCATCACGGAGCCTACGATTGCGCTACTATGTTTTGAGCTACGATCTTCGCGGCGAGATTGGACCGCAGGATTATATCCGCCTCGCCGATGCGTTGCGGACTGCACCTGACTTCTGCCGGGCGCTCTGGTCGTTCTGGGTAGTCGGAACGGAACTCGCGCCCGCTGAGATCATAAACCGCCTGATTTCCATCGGCGTGATCGACGGCAGCGACGGCATTGTCGTTCTTGAGATCACCGGACGAGGCGACTTCTTCAACGTCCATCCCGCCGCAGCGGATTGGCTCCGGTCGCGGATCAGCTCGTCTTAGCATCTGACTTCGGCGCGGCCTTCGGGTCGCGCCCCTTCTTCTTCGTATGCGGCTGCGGCGGGGTCGCCAGCATCCGCTTCACAATCTTGTCGCGGCATTCAGCCGTGGGATCGGATTTGTCGGTCATGGTTAAACCCATCCTAAGCGCGCAGTTCAGCAAGATAGCACGGGCCCGAACCCTTCTTAACGACTTCCAGGTTGAGGAGCAGGCGTACCGGGGGAGCCTCCAGCTTAAGCTGGTTGAGGTGCCCGACGAGACTGGGCTGAGACACATCACAATCAAGGCGGAGGAGACGGTCCCTGACAACGCCGCGCTGATCGCGGCGGAGATCGTCTATCACGCGCGCTCCGCGCTCGATCAGATGGTGGTCGAGATCGGACGGCAGAACGGCATCAACAACACCGAGCACCTCTATTTTCCATTCACCCGGAGCGCCGACGAGTTCGGAAAGAAGCGCGCGCAAGACAAGATGCTGGGCCTGCCGGACGACGTGAAGGAGATGTTGGCGAGGCTAGAGCCCTACGAAGACGGAAACCCGCGCCTCTGGGGCATCGGCACCTTCGCCAACGTCGATAAACACAGGATGCTGATTCCTGTGGTCGCGTTCGGCAGCGGCGGGGAACTCTCCGGCGTCGATTTCAATTCAGGCAGACACCCCGGATCGACGGGGATCGTTCTCGGCGGACCGGCGAACCTGAACGAAGGTCTGGTTATCTCAAAGATTGGGCCGGACGGATACATCCGGATCCGAGGTCGCATCGGGGTACGCGTCCAGATCGTGTTCGGCGATGTCCCTGCATTCTCCGGCCGCGAAGCGGTTCCAACGCTTAACAGCCTCATCGATCTCTCGGAGAGCATCCTGAAGTCGTTCTCGGCGCATTGCTTCGGGCAGTAGCGCCGATCCTAGTGCCGGCCTGTCGTCGCTTAGATGGGACATTTTCCTAGGTATGTAAAGTGCATAGTTAGGTGGATATTCCTAAGCGCTTGCGATAATCTGTCGACGAATCGGCCGTTTCGGCCGCCGCGCACCGCAAGCCCATGCCCCTGTCTCACGGCCAGCTCTGGAAGGCGATCGACGGGCTGGCCCGGCGCGAGGGGATAAGCGCCTCGGCGCTGGCCCGGCGCGCAGGGCTGGACGCCACCAGCTTCAATCCGTCGAAGCGGTTCGGCCCCGGTGATCCGCCGAGACCGCGCTGGCCATCGACCGAAAGCCTGACCCGGATCCTGCACGCCACCGGCCTGTCGCTGGGCGAGTTCGCGGGTCTGGCCCACGACGCCCCGGAGCGGGCGGCGACGGTGCCGATGCTGGGCATGGCCCAGGCCGGGCAGGACGGTTTCTTCGACGACGCCGGCCTGCCGGTCGGCGACGGCTGGGAACAGACGGAACTGCCGCGACCGAAGGACACCCTGCTGAGTCTGCGCATCACCGGCGATTCCATGGTCCCGCTGTACCGCGAGGGCGACCGGGTCATCGTCGATCGCGAGGCCTCGGACGTGCGCAAGGGCGACCGGGTGGTGGTGCGCACCGCCGGCGGCGAGACGCTGGCCAAGGAAGTGGCGGGGCTGACCGCGCGCGCCGTGACCCTCGCCTCGGTCAATCCCGCCTATGAACCGCGCATCGTGGCCCGAAAGGACATCGTCTGGATGGGCCGCATTCTCTGGGTCAGCCAGTAACGAAAAGGCCGCCCCTTGCGGAGCGGCCTCGTCGTCACGCGATCGAACGCGTCTAGTTGGTGGTCACATAGTGGGCGTTGACCCAGCCGCCGCCCGCGATCTGGACCCATTCGCCTTGCGACCCGACGGCCGAGAACGGCTGGCCGGCCGACAGGCTGCCGACCTGACGATAGTTGGTGCCGGGGCCCGAGCGGATGCGCAGGTTGGCCGTGGCGCGATAGTCGCCGCCGCGGGCGTCCTGACGGGCCCGCTGCTGGTTACAGCCGATATAGGAGCCGGCCGCGGCGCCCGCGCCCGCGCCGACCACGGCGCCGAGGGTGCGTTCATTGTCGGAAATCTGGCTGCCGGCCACGCCGCCGATCAGGGCGCCGATGATGGCGCCGGTGCGCTGGCGGCCGCCGGGGGCGTCGCAGTTGGTGATGCCGTTGGCCTGCTGGGCCATGGCGGCGGTGGGCAGGGCCGCGGGGGCCAGCGACGCCAGCATGGCGGCCGAGGCCAGAGCGACGGTGATCTTGTTCTTCGACATGGCTCATCTCCTGTCATCGAGTTGGTCGATGCAGGGAACAATGCGCCGGCCAAGGTGAAGGCTCCCCGTGGCGGCGTGTTATATTCGGTTCATGTGCGTTACCGCACGAACGCCGGTCGTCGGCGATCAGGCCTTCGCCAGTTCGCCGTTGGCGCCGTTCTCGATCAGCTGGATCGTCTGCGGCAGGCCGTAGATCGCCGCGAACGAGCCGAACCGCGGCCCCTGCGATGCACCCAGCAGCACTTCGTAGAGTGCGCCGAACCAGGCCCGCAGCGGCTCGAAGGCGTGTTCCTTGCCGACGGCGTAGACCTCGCCCTGGATCAGCTCGCCGTCGGTCGTGTCGGCCGGCAGGGCCTTCAGGCGGGCGGCGAGGTCGAGCAGTGCGGCCTTCTCCTTGTCGTCCGGCAGGCGGTAGGCCTTCGTCGGCTTCACGAAGTCCTCGTAGTAGTTCAGCGCCCGGTCCATCAGCCGGTCCAGCAGCGGCTCGTTTTCCGGCGTCGCATCCGGGAGGTAGCGGGCGAAATAAGCCCACAGCTGCGACTTCGACGAGGCGTTGGCCACCCCGACCAGGTTGAGCAGCAGGGCGAACGACACCGGCGAGGTGTGATCGGGCGGCGAGCCGGCGTGGATCGACCACACGGCGTTGTCGATCCGCTTGGCCGGCTCCTGCGTCTTGTAGGCCTCGATGAAGGCCAGATAGTCGTCGATGGCGCGGGGAATAACGTTGAAGTGCAGCGACTTGGCCGACTTTGGCGACTGGAACATGTACCAGGTCAGGCTCTCCGGCGTGCCGTAGCGCAGCCATTCGTCCATGGTCAGGCCGTTGCCCTTGGACTTGGAGATCTTCTTCCCTTCGACGTCGAGGAAGAGCTCGTAGTTGAAACCCTCGGGCGGCACGCCGCCGATGGCGCGGCAGACCTTGGAGCTCTCGCGCACGCTCTCGATAAGGTCCTTGCCCGACATCTCGTAGTCGACGTCCAGCGCCGTCCAGCGCATGGCCCAGTCGGGCTTCCACTGCAGCTTCACATGGCCGCCGGTGACCGGGACCTCGGTGCGTCCGCCCGCCGGGTCGTCGAACACGATCGTGCCCTTGGCGACGTTGCGCTCCAGCGTCGGGACCTGCAGCACATGGCCGGTGACCGGGCTGACCGGCAGGAAGGGCGAATAGGTGGCGCGCCGCTCCTCGCCCAGGGTCGGCAGCATGATCGCCTGAACGGCGTCGAACCGCTCCAGCAGGGTCAGCAGGGTCGCGTCGAACCGGCCGGACTTGTACTGCTCGGTCGAGGACAGGAATTCGTAGTCGAAGCCGAACCCATCGAGGAAGGCGCGCAGGCGGGCGTTGTTATGGGCGCCGAAGCTGTCGTGCGTCCCGAACGGGTCGCGCACCACCGTCAGCGGCTTGTGCAGGTCCTCGGCCAGCATCCCGGGGTTGGGGATGCCTTCCGGCACCTTGCGCAGGCCGTCCATGTCGTCCGAGAAGGCGACCAGCCGCGTCGGCCAGTGGTCGCCGGTCAGGGCGCGGAAGGCGTTGCGCACCATGGTCGTGCGCGCCACCTCGCCGAAGGTGCCCATGTGCGGCAGGCCCGACGGGCCGTAGCCGGTCTCCAGCACCACGGGCTTTTGCAGGGCCTCGAAGGTCGCCAGCGCCTCGTCCGCCTTGCCGGCGTCGATCAGCAGCCTGGCCGCGTCGCGCTCGGCGTCGGACAGCCGCTTCTTCAGCACATGGGCGAGAAGGTTGCGGGCCTGTTCGAACGGCCACGACTTTGCGTCGCGCGCGAGGATTTCGAGGTTCTGCAGCATGGGCGGGGTTTGGCGTGTCGGAGGCGCGGGGTCAACGGCGCCTTGAAGACGCCCCCGCCGACGGGCATCCTGCACGGACAATGATGATGTTCGCGCACAAGATTGTTCACGGCTTCCCGCTGGTCTGACCGGCCGGGCCCTGCGCCCGTGGAACGCCCTGAACGCCGGTTATGGCCGGCCCGCCCTTTGCGAGATTCTCATGCCTGCCTCAAATGCAGCGGACGCCCTGACGCCCGCCCAGATCGACCAGTTTATCCATGACGGTTTCGTCCGCCTGGACGGCGCCTTTCCGCGGGCCCTCGCCGAGGAGGTCAGGGCGCGACTCTGGCGCGACATTCCCGCCGACCCGAACGATCCGACGACTTGGCGACAGCCCGTTGTCCGGCTGGGCATGTACACCGAGCCGACCTTCGTCGACGCGGCCAACACGCCGCGCCTGATCGCCGCCTTCGACCAGTTGGCGGGTCCCGGCCGCTGGCGTCCCTGCCGGGCCATGGGATCCTTTCCCGTCCGCTTTCCCTCGCCCGACAATCCCGGCGACGGGGGCTGGCATATCGACGTGAGCTTCGGCGACGATCCGGACTTCATGAATTGGCGGGCCAACGCCCGGTCGAAGGGCCGCTGCCTCCTGATGCTGTTCCTGTTCTCGGACGTCGGCGAGAACGATGCGCCGACCCGCATCCGTGTCGGCTCTCACAGGGCGGTCGCGCGCCGCCTCGCGCCAGCCGGCGAGGACGGCGTCACCCTGGCCGAACTGGTCGCGGATGACTTCGGAGGGAGCGGGGACTGTGCGCAAACGCTGGCCACCGGTCCGGCCGGGACGGTCTATCTGTGCCATCCCTTCCTGGTCCATGCGGCCCAGCCGCATCGGGGAGCCACGCCCCGCTTCATGGCCCAGCCGCCGCTGCTTCCCCACGATTGGCCCGATGGCGGAGTCGCTCCGGACTCCCTGATCGCCAAGGCCGCCGGGCTCGCCTGACCTCGTAGACGCCGGCGTGACTTCGCTTGACGTCACGCCGGCGTCATGGCCTTTGCCCGGCCTCATGCGGACCGCCGATTTCGACTTCGATCTGCCGGAAGACCGTATCGCGCTCCGTCCCGCCGAGCCGAGGGATTCCGCGCGTCTGCTGGTCGTCCGCGATGGCGGACTCGAGGATCGGATCATCCGGGACCTGCCCGATTTCCTGCGGCCCGGCGACGCCCTGGTGTTCAACGACACCCGGGTGATCCCGGCCCGGCTGTCGGGGGTGCGCGAGCGGATCGGGCCGGAGGGCGAGACGCTGACCGTCGAGGTCGAGGCGACGCTTCACCACCGCGACGCTCCGGACGTCTGGTCGGCGTTCATGAAGCCAGGCAAGCGGATCAAGGCCGGGGACCGCATCCGGTTCGGCGCGGAAGCCGAGGGCGCCTGCCTGCTTGGCCGCCTCGACGCCACCGTGACCGGCAAGGACGAGGACGGCCTGGTCACCCTGCGCTTCGACCTGTCGGGACCGTTCCTCGACGAGGCGATCCGGGACGTCGGGGTGATGCCCCTGCCCCCCTACATCGCGGCGAAGCGGGCCGAGGACGACCGCGACCGGTCCGACTACCAGACCATGTTCGCCCACTGGGACGGCTCGGTCGCCGCGCCGACGGCGGGGCTGCATTTCACCCCGGCGTTGATGGAGGCGATCCAGGCGAAGGGCGTCTCGACGCATGCGGTGACCCTGCACGTCGGGGCCGGCACCTTCCTGCCGGTCAAGGCGGAGGACACCGCCGACCACAGGATGCACAGCGAGTGGGGCGAGGTGTCCGCCGAAACCGCCGAAGCCCTGAACGCCGTCCGCGCGGCCGGCGGCCGGATCGTTTGCGTCGGCACCACCTCGCTGCGCCTGCTGGAGAGCGCCACGGGCGAGGACGGCGTGGTGCGGCCATTCCACGGCGACACGGCCATCTTCATCACCCCCGGCTACCGCTTCCGCGCCGCCGACGTGCTGATGACCAATTTCCACCTGCCGAAGTCGACCCTGTTCATGCTGGTCTCGGCTTTCGCCGGTCTGGAGACGATGAAGGCCGCCTATACGCATGCGGTGGCGGACGGATACCGGTTCTATTCCTATGGAGACGGCTCCCTGCTATTCCGTGACAACTGAGCGGGAGGGCTCCATGCACTATATTCGTACGGCTTCGTTTGGCGGGCTGTTCATGGTCACCTTTCTGGTGGCCGCCAGCTTCCAGCTGGCGTTCTCGATTCTCGGGGTCATTCTCGCCGTCCTTTCGCCCGGTCTGTTCAACATGAACGGCGTGCCGGCCAGTTCGCCGATCGCCGCCATCGGAGTGTTGATCTTCCTGCTGGTGTTCGGTCTCGCCATGAACGCCGCCATGTCCGCGCTGGGCGCACTGGTGGTCATGCTTTGGCGCAACCTGCTTCCGCAGAAGGCCGAAGCCCTCGACGAAGCCTTCAGGTGACGGAACCCGGGATTGGCGCTAAGGCCACCGGCCCATGCCCTTCCCCTTCGACATCTCCGCCACCGACGGACGCGCCCGCACCGGCGTGCTGAAGACGCCGCGCGGCGACATCCGCACGCCCGCCTTCATGCCGGTCGGCACCGCCGCTACGGTCAAGGCGCTGACGGTGGATCAAGTGGCCCAGACCGGGGCGGATATCCTGCTGGGCAACACCTATCACCTGATGCTGCGGCCGGGACCGGAGCGGATGGAGCGGCTGGGCGGGCTCCATAAATTCATGCGCTGGGACAAGCCGATCCTGACCGACTCCGGCGGCTTCCAGGTCATGTCGCTGTCGGGCATCTCGAAGCTGACCGAGGAGGCGGTGACCTTCTCCAGCCACATCGACGGCTCGAAACACGTGTTGACGCCGGAGCGGTCGATCGAGATCCAGGCCGACCGGCTGGGCTCGGACATCGTCATGCAGCTGGACGAATGCGTCGCCTGGCCGGCCGAGGAGGCCCGCGCCCGCTCCGGCATGGAGCTGTCGGCGCGTTGGGCCCAGCGCTCGAAGGACGCCTTCGGGACGCGCGAAACCCAGGCTCTGTTCGGCATCCAGCAGGGCTCGACCTTCGAAAACCTGCGCCGCGAATCCTCGGACCGGCTGCGCGAGATCGGCTTCGACGGCTACGCCATCGGCGGGCTGGCCGTCGGCGAGGGCCACGAGGCCATGTGCGAGGTGCTGGACTATGCGCCCGAGATGCTGCCCGCCGACCGGCCGCGCTATCTGATGGGGGTCGGCAAGCCGGTCGACCTGGTCGAGGCGGTGTGGCGCGGGGTCGACATGTTCGACTGCGTCCTGCCCACTCGCGCCGGACGGCATGGTCAGGCGTGGACGTGGACCGGGCCGATCAACCTGAGGAACGCCCGCTTCGCCGAGGATCAGGACCCGCTGGACCTCGACGTCCCCTGCCCGGCTTCGACCGACTATTCAAAGGCTTACCTGCATCACCTGATCCGAGCCGACGAGATTCTCGGCAAGGTGCTGCTCAGCTGGCACAACATCGCCTTCTTCCAGGCGCTGACGGCGGCGATGCGTGAGGCGATCGCCCGGGGCCGGTTCGATGAGTTCCGGCGCGACTTCCACGCCCGGCAGGTCCCTAACGGCGGCTAGCGGCGCGCGGCCGGAACCATGCCGGCGCTGCCGGCGGGGCGCAGTTCCGGTTCATGCCGACCCCTTTCAGGAAGGCCCGGCGCATGCGACCGGCCTGGATGGCGGCCTGCACATGCCGGCTGTGCTGCTCGGCGCCGGACAGGCGGCGGATCCAGCTACGGCCGGGAATGAAATCCGTCGAAGCGTCACGGATCGCGTCCAGCGCCGCCTTCGAGGCCGCGTCGCCGGCGCGCTCGCCCAGGGTCGAGCCGTCCGGCGCCGGCGGCTCGTCCATGTCGGGGCCCAGCGCCTCATTGAGACGGGCGATCTCGGCCCCGATGGTCGAGCACTGGTTGAGGTTGCGCAGGTCGTAGGGGTTGGCCTCGGCCTGCAGCAGGACCGTCGGGATGAACTGCTGGCGCAGGTTCAGGTCATCGAGCGGCGCGGTGGCCGCCGCGCCGACGCCCGCGCCGAAATCGCCCACGGCGCCGCCGCAGCCGGACAGCAGGACGGAGGCGGCGATAAGCGGAGCAAGCGGACGCATGGCGTCTTGAACCACGGCGAGCGCCGGACCGGAAGGGCGTCGGCGAGCCTCAGCGGCGTTCCGCGGACCCCGTCTTGACCCGGTTGCGGTTGCCCGCGCGGGTTTTCGGTCCCTGCCCCCGCAGCTTCTCGGTGCGCTCCGGCCGGTTGGCGTTGGTGGCGCCCTGCTGCACGTCGTCGGCCCCGATCGGATCGCCCTCGTCCATGAAGTCGGCGACCTCGCCGGCGGCCGGCGGCGCCAGCGACGAATCGCTCACCTCGGGGGCTGCATAGCTGCGCGGCTCCGGACGCAGGGCCTCGCCCCCCGCCCGGGTCTGGTCGCCGGGGCCGACCGGATCGGTCACGGCGTTCTGGGCCGTGGCCTTCGAAGAATGGACGTTCTGGTGCGGCATGGCGGTCTCCCTGGCTGTCTCACGACAACTGGACCGCCCGCGGGCTTGTTCCGGAAAGGGAGGTGGTACGTCCTCTCGGGCTCGAACCGAGGACCCTCTGATTAAAAGTCAGATGCTCTAACCAACTGAGCTAAGGACGCACACCGACGCGGCTCGCGCTTGCGGACCGCGACGCGCCTTCTGTTGCAAAGCGGCGCCGGGGTCAAGCGCCGCCTCGACGGTCGGAGCGGTCGCGGCTAGGAAAAATGGCATGAAACCTCTGTCCGGGCTGCGCATCCTCGAGTTCGACGGCCTTGGGCCGGTGACCTTCGCGGGCATGGTTCTGGCCGATCTGGGCGCGGATGTGCTGAGACTCACGCGCAGCGCCACGGCGGGCGCGCCGGTGTTCACCGATGTCGGCGGCGAGGTGCTGCACCGGGGCCGGCCGGCGGTGGGCGTCGATCTGAAGGACCCGGCCGACCTGGCGCGGGTGCGTCGCCTGATCGCCTCGGCGGACGCCCTGATCGAGGGCTTCCGGCCCGGCGTGATGGAACGGCTCGAGCTGGGGCCGGAGGCCTGCGCGGGGCTCAACCCGCGGCTGGTGTTCGGGCGGGTCACCGGCTGGGGCCAGACCGGGCCGATGGCGCGCGAGGTCGGGCACGATCTGAACTACATCGCCCTGTCCGGCGCCCTGTCGATGATGGGCGAGCCGGACCGGCCGCCGCGCCCGCCGCTGAACGTGGTCGGCGATTACGGCGGCGGGGCCATGCTGCTGGTGACCGGCGTGCTGGCGGCCCTGCTGGAGGCGAAGACGACCGGCCGGGGGCGAACCGTCGACGCGGCCATGACCGACGGCTCCGCCCTGCTGACCAGCCTGTTCCACGCGCTGGGCGCGCGGGGGCTGTGGAACGAGGCGCGGGGTACCAACCTGCTGGACGGCGGCGCGCCCTTCTACCGCTGCTACGCCTGCCGCGACGGCCGGTTCGTGGCGGTCGGGGCGCTGGAGCCGCAGTTCTACGCCGCCCTGCTGGCCGGGCTAGACATTCCGGCCGCCGAGGCGCCGCAGTTCGACATGGGCGTATGGCCGGCCCTGCATGCCCGTCTCGCCACCGTCTTCGCCACGCGGGACCGCGATGACTGGGCCGCGCATTTCGAAGGCTCGGACGCCTGCGTCACGCCGGTGCTGACCTTGGCCGAGGCGCCGCGCCATCCGCACAATGCGGCGCGCGGGACCTTCGTCGATCAGGGCGTGGTCCAGCCGGCTCCGGCGCCGCGCTTCGACGGAGAGGCTCCGGCCCTCGCGCCGCCGTCCGCGCCGATTTCGCTCGACGAGGCGCTCGGGCGCTGGCGATGAGGCCTCAGGCGACCGCGCTGTCGGGAGAGGTTCGCCGCTCGGCGGCGCAGGCCTCGGCCAGGGTGCGGGCCAGCATCACCGGATCGATCGGCTTGGTCAGGAAGGCGTGAACACCCGCCGCGTCCCAGGCGGCGCGATGGACATCGAGGGCGTTGGCGGTGAGGGCGATCACCGGCGTGCCGCCGTTGACGGCGCCCTGACGGATGCGGCGCGTCGCCTCCAGCCCGTCCATGACCGGCATCTGCATGTCCATCAGGATCGCGTCGAACGGCTGGCTGGACGCCGCCTCCAGCGCCTCGGCGCCGTTCTCGACCAGGGTCAGGCGGCAGCCGTGCGGCTCGAGCAGCAGCGTCAGGATACGCCGGTTCACCTCGTGATCGTCGGCGGCGAGGATCGAGCGGCCCTGAAGCGAGCCGGCGATCTCCACCTGCCGCTCGGGTCGGGCGGCGGGGCCCTCGACCGCCTGCATCGGTAGCGACAGGGTGAAGGTCGAGCCCTCGCCCTCGACGCTGGCGACGGTC
The DNA here is from genome assembly GCA_016183935.1 of Caulobacterales bacterium. Classification (GTDB taxonomy): domain Bacteria; phylum Pseudomonadota; class Alphaproteobacteria; order Caulobacterales; family Caulobacteraceae; genus Brevundimonas. The sequence continues at coordinate 89,072 of JACPDR010000007.1, read as the reverse complement.
AGGGTCCCGCCCATGATCTCGGCCAGCTTGCGGCTGATCGACAGGCCCAGGCCGGTGCCGCCATGGCGGCGGGTGGTGCCGACGTCGGCCTGTTCGAAGCTGTTGAACACCTGCGCCAGCCGGTCGGCCGGGATGCCGCAACCGGTGTCGGACACGGCGACCGCCAGTCGCGCGCCGTCCCAGTCGACGGCGACGACGATCTGGCCGTCGCGGGTGAATTTGACGGCGTTGGACAGCAGGTTGAACAGGATCTGCTGGAAACGGAGGGGATCGGTCCGGACGGCCTCGGGGACATCCGGCGCGATCCGCAGCGTCAGCCGGACTCCGCCGGCCAGGGCGCGGGGCTCCCACAGCCGGTTCAGCGTCGCCAGCCGCTCCCGCACGATCATGTCGGCGCTTTCCAACTCCATCTTGCCGGCCTCGATCTTGGAGAAGTCCAGCACGTCGTTGAGCAGGCCCATCAGCACGTCTCCGGCGTCGATCAGCATCGACACATGCTCGCGCTGGCGAGGGTCGAGTCGGGTCCGCCGCAGCAGGTTGGCGGCCGAGATGACCGCGTTCATCGGCGTGCGGATCTCGTGGCTGACCACGGCCAGGAAGTCGGACTTGGCGGCGCTGGCGATCTCGGCCTTGTGGCGGGCGCGCTGTTCGGCGTCCCGGGCCGACTGCAGGGCGGTCGTCGTCATCGAGCTCTGGCGCACGGCGACGACGAGGTGGCTCATGTAGAGCACGCAGCCGATGGCGATCAGCAGTTCGTGCCAGCTGCCGGTGGCGACCGCGCCGAAGATGGGCAGGCCCAGGAAATAGGTGGCGTGGGAGGCGACAGCCGAGATCAGGATCGGCCGGGCGTGATGCATATGAAGGCTGACGTGCAGGAGCCCGCCGGCGCACTGGACCATGGCGAAGATTCGCCCGACCTCTCCGCCCTGGAACCAGAGGTAGGCGGTGATCCCGGCGTAGACGGCGACGCTGAGTATGGTGGTCGCGCAAGACAGGGCCAGATAGGCGCGGCCAGGGCTCCAGTCGGGATGGCGGCGGAAGCGACGGAAGACCAGCCAGTCCAGCGCCTGCGTCCCCAGAACGGCGGCGAACCAGACCAGGGGCCAGATCGTCGGCGTGACCACCCAGGCCGTAGCCCCGATGAAGGCCGCAAGGGCAAGGCGTGTCTTCAGCTCTCGGTTCCGCACCTGCGAAACCATGGCGTAGGGCGTCGCCGTCATTGAAGCTCCTCCAGTTCGCCACCTTCGCGCGAATTGGAAAAGGATTGGTTGCCGCGCGTGATGACCGGACGCACGATCTTGGCTATGGAACGGTCGATATCGCCGCGCGTTGGAAACGCCGATCCGGGGAGCTGCCAGATGAAACGCCTTTTCGCCCTTGCCGCCATCGCCAGCGCGGTCGCGCTGACCGCCTGTGACGATCCACGCCCGGCCGAGCCCGAGGTGCTGGACATGCCGATGGAGGAACCCGTCGCGCCCGCCGTCGAGGAGGTCCAGGCTCCCGTGGCGGCGCCGAGCGCCACCGACACGCCGCCGGACAACAGCGCCGCCCCGAGCGAAAAGCGCACCTCCGAAGAATCGGTCCGGCCGGACAGCGAGACCCTTTTCTACTGACGTGACCAGCAGGGCGGCGCCCCATTTGCGCCGCCGGCGGATGCGACCCCGCCCTCCGCCCGCCAACCGTAGGGCGCACGCCCGCCGACGAAGGTTCGAGTTTGACGCCGAGGCCCGCCCTGTTTCTTACCAGCGTGGCGGGGTTCGCGCTTCTGGCTTCCACAGCCGCCGCTGACCCGCGCGCCGTGGTGCGCGGGGAGATGGACGCCGACCTGAGGGCCCAGCTGGAGCGGGCCATCGGCGAGGTCGACGGCCCGCCCTCGAACCGGTTCGAGGCCCGGCGACGGGCGCGCGGCGCGCTCGAGGCGGCCGAGGCCCTGTTGAGATCCGAGGGCTACTACCAGCCGGTGCTGGAGGACGTGGTCGAGGGCGAGGAGACGCCCGTCGCCATCATCGAGGTGACGCCGGGGCCGCGCTTCGCCCTGACCGAGCCGATCGTCAACTGGGTCGAGCCACCCCCCGCCCCGGCCCTGCAGGACGAGGTTCGCGGCGACATCGGCCTCAAGGCCGGCGATCCGGGCCGCGCGGTCGATGTCATCTCCGGAGAAGGGCGGCTGGTCTCCGGACTGGCGCGGCGCGGGCACGCCGACGCCCGGGCCGATCCCCGCCGGGTCGTGGTCGATCACGCCACCCTGACGGTTCATCCGACCTACAATATCGTCGCCGGGCCGCTGGTGCGGCTGAACGGGGTGCAATTGGAGACCCGGGGGCCGACCAGTCAGAATTGGGTAGCGGGCCTCGCCCCCTGGTCGGAGGGCGAGGTTTACGATCCCGACGACGTCGCCGAGCTGGAACGCCGGCTGCTGGAGACCGGCGTCTATGACGGCGTCGGCGTGGCCTTGGCGCGGCCGGATCAAACCAACGCCGACGGCAACCGGCCCATCGTCGTGACCCTGACCGACCGGCCCCGGCGCATTCTCGAGGCCGGCGCGACCTTCTCCACCGCCGAGGGTTCCGGCGTCGACCTGATCTGGACCTGGCACAACCGCTTCGGCCGGGCCGACACCCTGGTCTGGCAGGCCCGGGCCGCCGACGTCGACAGCCGACTCGGCGTCGACCTGCGCCTGCCGCACTGGCGCCGGCCGGGCCAGACCCTGAGGCTGTCGGCAGCCGTCCTGAACGAAGACACCGACGCCTATCGCCGAACCGCCTTCGCCGCCGCCGCCGACCTGCAGCAGCGCATCGGCAAGACCTCGTGGTTCAGTTACGGCGTCGGCCTCGATGCGGGCCGGTACGATGAGAACCGGTTCGATCCCGTCACCCAGCTGCCGATCAATTTCGAGCGCGACCTGGTCATCCTGACCGGACGGGGGAGCGCCTACCTCGACTATTCCAACGATCCGCTCGACCCGACCACCGGCTGGCGGTTGACCGCCTCGGCCCAGCCGACCGCCGTGGCGGGCGAGGACACGACCATGTTCCTGCGCACCGAGGCCCAGATCACGGCCTATCTGCCGATTCAGGACAATGCGAAGACGGTGCTGGCGGGCCGGGCGCGCGTCGGCTCGATCCTCGGCGGGGAGGAATTGCTCGTCCCGTCGGACCGCCTGTTCTATTCCGGCGGCGGCGGATCGGTGCGCGGCTACGAATACCAGGGGGTCGCCCCGCGCCTGCCCGACAATACGCCGCGCGGCGGCTTGAGCCTGTTCGAGGCCTCGGCCGAGGTGAGACGCGACCTGATCCGCAACTTCCAGGGCGTGGTCTTCGTCGATGCCGGGTCCGTCGGCTTCGACCAGGCCCCCGACTTCAGCAATATGCGCTACGGGGCCGGCTTCGGGGTGCGCTACAAATTGCCGTTCGGTCCAATCCGGGCCGATATCGCCTTCCCGCTCGACAAGCGCGAGGGCGACGCCGACTTCCAGATCTACGTCAGCATCGGACAGGCGTTTTGACCGACGCGCCGCCCTCTTCGGAAGCGCCTGAAACGCCTGCCGTGAAGGCGCGGAAACGCACGCGGCTGCAGGCGCTGGCGTTCTTCGGGGGCATGGGCGCGGCGATCCTGGCGGCCCTGCTGCTGGTGACCGCCGTCGGCGGGCGGATGTACCTGCTGTCCGATTCCGGGCGCGCGCTTGTGACCAGCTTCGTGGCCGGCAAGAAGCTGGGCCGCTATGGCCGCATCAATGTCGAGGGCGTGCGCGGCGACCTGTTCGACGATTTCACCATCGACCGGGTGACGGTGACCGACGCCGACGGAGTCTGGCTGGAGGCGCGCAAGGTGCGGGTCGACTGGAATTGGTGGCCGCTGATCACGCGCCGGTTCCACGCCACCGACGTGGAGGCGGAGATCGTCCGCCTGATCCGTCGCCCCCTGGTGGAGCCAACCACCGAGCCGCCAGGCCCACAGCCGCTGTCGATCGACATCGACCGGTTCTCCACCGACGTCGAACTGCTGGAGGGCTTCAGCAAGGAATACGGCCGCTGGAAGCTGGCCGGCGAAGCCCTGGTTCCGCGCCAGGGCCTGAAGCAGGTGACGGTCAACGCCGACAGCAACAGCCGGCCCGGCGACTTCCTGCGCCTGACCGCGGGCATAAGCGACGATATCGCCGACGTCCGGCTGAACCTGCGGGCCCAGGAGGCGCGCGGCGGCCCGATCGCCGGGGCGCTGGGTTATTCGCCGGACGAACCGTTCATGGCCACGGCGGTCGTCAACGGCGAGGTGGTCGACGCTGTCGTGCGGACCGGCGACTTCACCCCCCTGGTCGTCAAGGGCCGCTACGGACCCGATCAGGCCCGGATAGCCGGCTATGTCGACTTCTCCGGGTCGGACCTGCTCGATCCATTCGTCCGCCGCGTCGGCCGCACGGCGCGGTTCGCCCTGGCCATGGTTCCCGACCGCGACGACGACGGCCTGCAGGGCGTCGGCTGGCGGCTGATCTCGGACAATCTGAACTCCAGCGCCAGCGGTCTGGTCCGGGTCAGCGACCGCAGCGCGCCCCGGGGCGTGCTCATCAATGTCTCGACGCCCTCGCTGACGCGGCTGGCGGGGCGACCGCTGGGGAACGGCGCGGCGTGGTCGGCGATATTCCGGGGCGACGCCGCCGACTGGAGCCTGGACGGTTCGATCGACGTGCTCAGCCCCGACCTGTCCAGCTATCGGGCGCAGCGGATCCGCGGCCCGGTCAACATCAGGGCCCGCGCCGGGCGCTACGACGTCGAGGGGGATTTGCGCGCGACCGGCGGTTCCACCGCCGGCATAGTGGGCGGCCTGCTCGGCCCCGGCCCGCGCGTGCAGTTCGAAGCGGCCTTCCTGCTGGAGCGGCTGGAAGCCACCGGCCAGGCGCTGAAGGTCACGGGAACCGGCGGGCGCAACCTGTTGGGCGGCCTCGGCTTCCGGGGCCGGGCCGAGGTCACCGACGCATCCCGCCTGCGCAGCGGGGCCGACGGTGCCTTCGGCGGAACGATCGCCGCCTCGATGGCGCAGGCGGGCGCGCCGTGGCGGGTCACCTTCGACGGACGCGGGCGCGGTTTCGCGCTGGGCGTGGGCGAACTGGACCGGTTGCTGGGCCCCACCCCGCGGCTGCAGCTGGTCGGAACCCTCACGGACGCGCGGGTGCAGATCGAGTCGGCCCGGCTGAGCGGCGCCCATGGCAACGCGGCCGCGCGCGGTTTCGTCGAGGGCGACGGCCGCCTGCGGCTGGCGATGAACTGGAACGCCCGCGGCCCCTTCGGCGTGGGTCCGGTCGAGATCGACGGCGCCATGACCGGAAGCGGGACCGTCGGCGGCACCCTGGCGCGGCCGACCGCCGACCTGAAGGCCGCCTTTGACCGCGTCAGCGCCGGCGCGCTGATCCTCACCGACGCGACCATGGATCTCAGCTTCCGGCGCGGCGCGGACGCCTCGGACGGCCGGATCTCGGTCGTCGCCGGCTCCAACTACGGCCCGGCCCGGGGCAGCGGGAATTTCTATCTCGGCGGCGAGCGCATTCGCCTGACGGATGTCGATCTCGACGCCGGCGGGGTGACGGCGCGCGGCGCGATCGCCCTGTCGAACCGCTTCCCATCGAGCGCCGACCTGACCTTCACCGCGCGTCCCGGAGCTTTCCTCGCCTCGGGCACGGCCGACGGCCGCATCCGGCTGACCGAAGGGGCCGGCGAGGAGACGGCCATACTCGACGTCACCGGCCGCAACGTCCGCCTGACCGGTTCGAGCTGGATCATCCGGACGCTCGACCTGAACGGGCGGGGGACCCTCGACCGCCTGCCCTTCACCCTCAAGACCGATATCGGCGGCCGGACCCCTATCAGCTTCTACGGGACCGGCGTCTATTCGCGCCAGCCGACCGCCCAGACCATCGTGCTGGAAGGGTCCGGCCGGGTGCGCGAGATCGCCTTCGCCACCCGCAATCCGGCCGTGGTGGCCCTGTCCGGCGACGGCCGGGTGGTCCGCGTCGATCTCGGCGTCGGTGGCGGCGTGCTGACCGGCGAGCTGCGCCAGGATTCCCGCGCCGCCATCATCGAGGCCAATCTGACCAGCGTCGAACTGGGCTCGCTTGCACCCGACCTGCGAGGGCGGGCGACCGGCCGGCTGTCCCTTCGGGGCTCGGGCGCCGACCTGTCGGGCTCCGCCAATGTGACGCTCGAGGACGTGCGCAGCATCGACGCGCCGACCAATCTGGCCATCGACGGCACGCTGAACGCCGTCCTGCTCGACAACACCCTGCGGGTCCAGGCCCAGGTCGCCGACGAGGGGGCCGTGCGCGCCAACGCCGACATCACCCTGCCGGTCGAGGCCTCGGCCGCGCCGCTACGTCTGGCCGTGGTTCGCACCCGGCCGATGTCCGGCGAGATCGACATCCAGGGCCAGGTGCAGCCGGTCTGGGACCTGTTCCTCGGCGGCGACCGTTCGCTGTCGGGCCAGATCAACGCCCACGCCACCCTGGCCGGCTCGATCGCCGCGCCGCGGGTCAACGGTCGGATGGATCTGCGCGAGGGCGGCTTCCGCGACAACGCCACCGGCCTGCAACTGCGCGACGTGACGCTCGCCAGCCGCTTCGACGACACAACGGCCCTGATCGAGACCTTCTCGGCCACGGATGGGTCCGGCGGAACGGTGACCGGCGACGGACGCATCGGTCTGCGCCAGGGGTCGGGATCCACCGTCGAACTGGCGCTGACCCGGTTCCGCATCATCGACAATGACATCGCCGAGGCGCGCGCCTCCGGACCGCTCAGCGTCGTCCGGGCCGAGGACGGCAAAATCCAGCTGACCGGCCGCATCGACATCGACGACGCCCGCATCCAGGCCAACCCGCCCGGCCCGACCGGCATCGTCCGCATGGACGTCATCGAGATCAACAAGCCCGGCGGCGACATCCCCGAGGAGGAGCAGAACCGCCCGCGTGGCCTGCAGATCGGCGTCGACATCGCCATCCGCTCGCCCGGTGGCGACGTGCGGGTGGTCGGCCGCGGCCTCAACGTGGAGATGAGCGTCAACGCCCGCGTGACCGGCACGATCAACCAGCCGATCCTGAGCGGCACCGCCCGCGTGGTGCGCGGCGACTATGATTTCGCCGGCAAGCGGTTTGTGTTCGACGAGCGGGGCACAGTCACCCTCTCGACCCGGCCGGACCAGATCCGGCTCAACCTGACCGCCACGCGGGAGGACCCGGCCCTGACCGCCACCATCCGGGCGACCGGCACGGCGGCGCGGCCGGAGATCGCCCTGACCTCGTCCCCCGCCCTGCCCCAGGATGAAATCCTGTCACAGGTGCTGTTCGGGCGCTCGGCGTCTCAACTGTCGGCCTTCGAGGCGGCGCAGCTGGCCGCCAGCGTGGGCGCACTGGCGGGCGGCGGCGGCTTCGACGTGATCGGCAACCTGCGCGAACTGGCCGGGCTGGACCGGCTGTCGTTCGGGGGCGAGGCGTCCAGCCTGACGGTGGCGGGCGGTCGCTACCTGAGCGACAACGTCTATCTGGAAATCATCGGCGGCGGCGAGGAAGGCGCGGTGGTCAATGTCGAATGGCAGGTGCGCCGCAACCTGACCGTCAGCTCGAAATTCGGCGGACAGGGCGACGCCAGCCTGTCGATCCGCTGGCGCCGCCAGTCCCGCCAGCCGGGCGCCGGTCGCGAGGACCGGCGCCCGAACCGCAGGGCTCAGTAGGTCTCGGCTTCGCGGAACGTCTTCAGTGCGTTGGCGCCGCGAATTCCGGCGATGTGCAGGACCGCGGCGACCAGCATCATGACCACGGTGAAGACCGTCAGCCAGATCGGCTGTCCACCACTGAACGCCGGCGCCACCAGTGCGAGAAGCCCGGTGCCAAGGGCCCAGACGACCAGCACCAGGAACACGATCGGAAGCACGCCGTTCGGCTTGCGCCACTGGACCGCCGCCAGGATGAGTTGGAGCACGACGAACGCGCCGGTGAGATAGAGTCCCATCTGGGCCTGCTGCGCGAGTTGGGCGGGATCGGAGGTCTGACCCGTCAAATTCTCGATCACGCGGGCCGCGGCTTCGCTGGCCTCCGGGGTGGAGGCGTACCATCCGCCCACCGCCTGGTTGATCGCCCCGATGATCATACCGATGGCGCTGACCTTTGCGGCGCCCAAGGCGGCGCTCTCTGTCGTCAGCGGTGCGGTCGGGTTCATCGCCCCGATAATGTCGGTCATGCCGGTTCCTCCCTGTTTGGCCGGGCCACCCTATAAGGCGCGAGCCGTGGTGCAACGCACATTCCGCCGCCGCCTTCACCTTTGCAGTCGAGGCCGCTAGGGTCCGGCCGCATGCGGATTCTTCCTCACGATCAGACCGTGCTCGACCACGTCGCGGCGCGTGAGCCAGCGATCGTCGAGCGGGCGATCAGCTGGTCCAATGTCAACTCCGGCAGCCGCAACGCCGCGGGACTGGCGCGGATGCTCGACCTACTGGAGGCCGAGGCCCGGCGCTTCGGCGGCGAGATCGCCCGCCTGCCCACGCGCGCCTCGTCCAGCGTCGGCGACGACGGCGCGGTGCGGAGCGAGGCTCATGCCGACGCCCTGAAGATCAGCGTGCGGCCCGACGCGCCGGTGCAGGTGATCCTGACCGGCCACTACGACACCGTCTTCCCGGCCAACAGCGCGTTCCAGACGGTCGTCACCCGCGCCGACGGCGCGCTGAACGGGCCCGGCATCGCCGACATGAAGGGGGGCGTCAGCGTCATGCTGGCCGCCCTCGAGGCGTTCGAGACCCATCCGGACAAGGCGCGCGTGGGCTGGACCGTGCTGCTGTCTCCGGACGAGGAGATCGGCTCGCCCGCCTCGGCCCCGTTGCTGGCCGAACTGGGCGCGCGGGGCCATGTCGGCATGACCTATGAGCCAGCCATGCCCGACGGCTCGCTGGCCGGGGCGCGCAAGGGCAGCGGCAACTATCATCTGATCGTCACCGGCAAGGCGGCCCACGCCGGCCGCGCTTTCGACGAGGGCGCCAACGCCGTGGCGGGCGCCGCCATCCTCGCCGCCCGCCTCCATGCCCTCAATGGCCGGCGCGAGGGCGTCACGGTCAATGTGGCGAAGATCGCCGGCGGCGGTCCGCTGAACGTGGTCGCGGACAACGCTGTGGTCCGCTTCAACGTCCGGGTCCCCGACAAGGCCGCGTCCGACTGGATCGAGGCGGCCGTGCGCGAGATCGCCGTCGACATCCCCTTCCCCGGCCTGACCCTGGACCTGCACGGCGGCATGACCCGCGCGCCCAAGCCGATGGACGCCAGCCAGACGGCCCTGTTCGAGGCGGTGCGGGACGCCGGCGCCCTGCTGGGCCAGTCGATCGCGTGGAAGCCCTCGGGGGGGGTGTGCGAGGGCAACAACCTTCACGCCGCGGGCCTGCCCAATATCGACACCCTCGGCGTCCTCGGCGGGGACATCCATTCGGATCAGGAGTTCGCCTGGCCCGCCAGCTTCGTCGAACGGGCCCAGCTCAGCGCCCTGATCCTGTGCAAGATCGCGTCGGGCGAGATCGACGCCCTGAAACTGAAGTCCCTGCGTCTGGAGACGATGTAACCCCATGCTCGTCGTCCGACCCGCCGGCCCCGCCGACCTCGACCATCTGCTCGAACTGGCCATCCTCAGCGGCCCCGGCTTCACAAGCCTGCCCGAGGACGCCGACCAGTTGGCCGAGCGGCTGGAGCTCGGCCGCGACAGCTTCTCCGGCAAGCTGGCGCCGGAGGAGTGCTGGTACACGCTGATGCTCGAGGAATCCGACACCGGCGACGTCGACGGCGTCGGTTCGGTCAAGGCCGCGGTGGGGTTGAAGCGGCCGTTCTTCTCGTTCCGGCTGGTCAACAACACCCAGTCGTCGCCGTTCCTGGGCGTCAAGCTGGATCACCAGACCCTGGTGCTGGTCAACGAGTGCACCGGCTGGACCGAGGTCGGCTCGCTGTTCCTCAAGGCCGATCGGCGCAAGGGCGGCGCCGGCCGTTTGCTCAGCCAGTCGCGCTACATGCTGATCGGGGCCCAGCCCGACCTGTTCGCGGACAATGTCCTGGCCGAACTGCGCGGGGTGTTCACGCCGGACGGCGCCTGCCCGTTCTGGGACCACGTGGCGCACAAATTCTTCCCGATGGAGTTCGACGACGCCGACCGGATGACCGGCTCGACCGACAAGCAGTTCATCCTCGACCTGTCGCCGCGCCACCCGATCTATGTCGAGCTGCTGCCCGAACCCGCCCGGGCGGTGATCGGCAAGGTCCATCCGCAGGGCGTGCCGGCCATGGCCCTGCTGGAGAGCGAGGGCTTCCGGGCCAACGGCCTGGTCGACATCTTCGACGCCGGGCCAACCGTCTCCTGCGGCCGCGACAACATCCGCACGGTCCGCGACGCGCGCCGCCTGACCGCGCGGATCGCCGAAGAGGTTGAGGCCGAACTGCCCGCGCTGATCTCCACCGACAGCGTCGCCGCCTTTCGCGCCGTCCGTCAGAAGGCCGTCGTCGAAGGCGAGACGGTCATCCTCAACCGCGAGACCGCCGATGCGCTCAAGGTGCGCTCAGGTGACACCGTGCGGGTAAAGACTTGAAAGCCTATCTGGACCCCATGAGCACCCTCCAATCCATCGATCCCGCCACCGGCGAAACCGTCTGGCAGGGAGCCGCCGCCACGCCCCCCGAGGTGCAGGCCGCCGTCGACCGCGCCCGCGCCGCCTTCCCCGACTGGGCCGACCGTCCGCGTCAGGACCGTATCGACGCGGTGAAGCGCTACCAGGCCGTGCTGAAGGACCGCGCCCCCCAGATCGCCGAGGCCATCAGCCGCGAGACCGGCAAGGCGCTGTGGGAGACCTCGACCGAGGTGACCGCCATGCAGGGCAAGGTCGACATCTCGATCCGCGCCTATGACGAGCGCACCGGCGAGCGCACGGCCGACACCGCCTTCGGCCACGCCACTCTGCGCCATCGCCCGCACGGCGTGGCGGCGGTGCTGGGCCCGTTCAACTTCCCCGGCCATCTGCCCAACGGCCATATCGTCCCGGCCCTGCTGGCGGGGGACACCGTCGTCTTCAAGCCGTCGGAAGAGACGCCCCTGACCGGCCAGCTGATGGCCGAGGCCTTCGCCGAGGCGGACCTGCCGGCCGGCGTGGTCAATGTGGTCCAGGGCGGGCGCGACACGGGCGCGGCCCTGCTGGACAGCGGCATCGACGCCCTGATGTTCACCGGCTCCGGGGCGGCGGGGGCCCATTTCCGGCGAAAGTTCGCCGACGATCCGCACGTCATCCTGGCGCTTGAGCTGGGCGGCAACAACCCGCTGGTTGTCTGGGACGCCGCCGACGCCGAGGCCGTGGCGGGGATCGCGGTCCAGTCCGCCTTCATCACCACGGGACAGCGCTGCTCATGCGCCCGCCGCCTGATCGTGCCTGAAGGGCCGCAGGGCGACGCCATCATCGAAGCCGTCGCCGCCCTCAGCGACCGCCTGATCTTCGCACCCTGGAACAGCACGCCCGAACCCTACGCCGGGCCGCTAATCTCGCAGAAGGCGGCCGAGGCGGCGTTGAAGGCGCTGCAGGAGCGGATCGACGCCGGCGCCCGGGTGATCCGCGCCTCGGGCCCGGTCGGCAACCTGCCCGGCGCCTTCGTCAAGCCGGCGATCATCGACGTCACCGGCGTCGCCGTGCCTGACGAGGAGATGTTCGCTCCCTTCCTGTCGGTGACCCGGGTCGCCAGCTTCGACGCCGCCATCGCCGAGGCCAACGCCACCCGTTACGGGTTAAGCGCCGGACTGGTCAGCGACGACCCGGCCCACTGGCAGCGCTTCATCCGCCGCATCCGCGCGGGGGTGGTGAACTTCAACCGCCCGACCACCGGCGCCGCCGGCGACATGCCCTTCGGCGGCCTCGGCGCCAGCGGCAACCACCGGCCGAGCGCCTACTACGCCGCCGACTACTGCGCCTATCCGGTGGCCAGTTTCGAGGCCGAGGCGGTGAAGAACATCGAGGGTGAGATCAAAGGCTTGAAGGCATGATTTCGACTGCCGTCGAAGCCAACGCCGACGGCCTGATCGGCCCCACCCACTCCTATGCGGGCCTGTCACCCGGCAATCTGGCCTCCAGCCTCAACGCCGGCGAAGCGTCCAACCCGCGCGCGGCGGTGCTTCAGGGGCTCGACAAGATGAAGCGGCTGGCCAACCTCGGCCTGCCCCAGTTTGTGCTGCCGCCGCACGAGCGGCCGAACATTCCGTTCCTGCGCTCGCTCGGCTTCACGGGTACGGACGCCGCCGTGCTGGAAGCGGCGTGGAAGGCCGCCCCGTCGTTCGCCGCCGCCGCCTGCTCGGCCTCGCCGATGTGGGCCGCCAACGCCGCGACGGTGACCCCGTCCGCCGACGCCGCCGACGGCCGGGTGCATTTCACCCCCGCCAACCTGGTCACCAACCTGCATCGGTCACTGGAGCACGCCCAGACGAAGCGGGCGCTGGACGCCCTGTTCCCGGACCCGGCCCGGTTCGCGGTCCACGACGCCCTGCCGTCCGTCGCCCATCTCGCCGACGAGGGCGCGGCCAACCACGTCCGCCTGTGCGCCGACCACGGCGAGCCGGGCGTCAACCTGCTGGTCTGGGGCCGCGAGGCCTGGGAGCACTGGCAGGGCCAATACCCCGCCCGCCAGACCCGCGAGGCCTCCGAGGCCATCGCCCGCCGCCACGGCGCCTCCGGCGTCGTTCTGGCCCGCCAGTCCGCCGCGGCCATCGCCGGCGGGACCTTCCACAACGACGTGGTCTGCGTCGGCGCCCTGGAGACCCTGTTCTTCCACGACCTCGCCTTCGAGCACACGGCGCGGACCCTCGAGGCGATCCGCCGCGCCGCCGACGGCCGTTTCGAGCCGGTCTTCATCGAGGTGTCGTCCGCCGATCTGCCGCTGGCCGACGCTATCTCCAGCTATCTGTTCAACTCCATGCTGGTGCGGATCCCGGGCGAGGACCGCCTGACCCTGATCTGCCCGACCGAGACCCGGGACAACCGCCGCAGCCACGCCGTGGCCGAAGGGCTCGCCGCCTCGAACGGCCCCATCGGGCGGGTCGAATACGTCGACGTGCGCCAATCGATGCGCAACGGCGGCGGCCCCGCCTGCCTGCGCCTGCGCGTCGCCCTGACCGACGCCGAACTGGCCGCGACCAACCCGGCGATGCGGATGACGGACGACCTGCACGCCCGCCTGTCGACCTGGGCGGCGACCTGGTATCGCGAGACGCTCAGCCCCGCCGATCTCGCTGATCCGGCCCTGCTGGATGAGAGCCGGGGCGCGCTGGACGAACTGACCGGCATCCTCGAACTCGGCGGCGGCTTCTATCCGTTCCAACGGGAGCCGGCGTGACCAACGGCTGGCTCGCCGCGGGCGGGGCGCTCAGCGCCGCGGCGGCGATCGCGCATCTGGCCGTCATCGTCGGAGGCCCGCGCTGGTACGACGTCTTCGGCGCCGGACCGCGGATGGTGCGGCTGGCGGAGCAGGGCTCGCCGACCGCGACCTGGATCACCCTGGGCATCGCCTCCGTGCTCGCCGTCTGGGCCGCCTGGGCCTTCTCGGGCGCCGGACTGATCCCGCGACTGCCGTGGCTGAAGCTCGGCCTCGCCGCGATCAGCGCCATCTATCTGTTGCGGGCCGTCGGCTACATTCCGGCGATGTTCGTCGCCGGAGCGCCGGTCGGGACCTTCGCGTGGGTCAGTTCGGCCATCGTGCTGCTCTATGCCGTCGTGCACGTCATCGGTACGCTCCAGCTATGGCGCAGCTGACCCACCGCATCGCCACCGAGGCCGATATCCCGGCCCTGGTCGCCCTGATGGACCGCGCCATCAGCGGGCCGCTGGCGGATTTCCTGACGCCGGACCAGATCGCCGCCAGCCGCAAGCTGATGGGTCTCGACAGCCAGATCATCGCCGACCGGACCTATTTCATCGTCGAGAGAGACGGCGTCCTCGCCGGCTGCGGCGGCTGGAGTCGGCGCATCACCACCTACGGCGGCGACCACACGCCTGGTCGCGTCCCCGCACCGCTGACGCCCGGCGTCGACGCGGCCCGCATCCGGGCGATGTACACCGCCCCCGAGTTTCTGCGGCAAGGCGTCGGTCGCCTGATCCTCGGCCTGTGCGAGGACGCCGCGCGCGCCGCGGGCTACGACCGCGCCGAACTGGTCGCCACCCTCGGCGGCGAGCCCCTGTACCGCGCCGCCGGCTATCGCGAGATCGAACGGTTCGAGGACGACCGCGGCGGCGCGCCGGTGCCGCTGGTCCGGATGGGCAAGCGGTTGGCGGCCGCCTGAGCAATCAACCCTTCAGCCGGTCCAAGGCCCGCGGATAGCGGCGCGACACGGGGGCCTCGATCGAACCCAGCTCGACCGTCCAGTCGCCGGAACCGTCAGGCCGCAGGCCGGTGACCGCGCCGGCGTTGACCAGCCACGACCGATGCGCGCGCACGAAGCCGAAGCGCTCCAGTTCCACCTCGACTGCGGCCAGCGTCGCCCGCATCAGGGGTCGGCGGCCGTCGGCGAGCCAGAACTCCACGTAATTGCCCGCCGAGGACACCGCCACGATCTCGGCCAGCGGCGTCCGGATAATCCGGGCCCCGTCCCGGATGTCGAAGCTGACCGGGCGCACCGGCTCGTCCCGGCGGCGACGCAGATAGCCGATCAGCCAGAAGGTGGCGACGAAGGCGCCGTAGCTGATGAAATCCTTGCGCAGTTCGTAGATGAAGTGGTCGCCGAACTCGTAGGGGCCCGCGTCCATCGCCGCGTAGACGAAGCTCCTGAGCAGCACGAATCCCGCCACGTGGAGCGCCGAAAAGGCCACCAGCGCCGCCAGGTGGATGGCCGCGAACCGGAGCTTGGGCCGCCATCCCTCTCCGACGGCTTCGTCCGGCGGCGCCGCCGCTGTCGCCAGCCACGGAATCCACAGCGACAGCAGGATCGAGATCGCGCTGGTGGCTTCCCAGGTCCATGGCTCCCAGCGATCCACCTGCGGCAGGTCGCTCAGGTTGGTCAGGGAATTGACCACCAGCACGACCGCCGTGATGGGCACGATGACCAGCCAGGCCGTCCTCAGGTCGCGCAGGTTCGCCCGCTGGCGGAACGCCCGCCACACGCCGGGACCGCCGCTCGCCCCCCGATCCGCGCCGCTCGTCACGATCGTGGCGCGGTCGTCCCCGCCAGCGTCCCGCCGGGCCCCCGCCGATTGCGGTCGGGCCGGCCGCGCCGGCAGCGTGGAGCCGTCCTCATCCGCCATGGAGCCCCCACGTGTCCGCCATCGCCTCCCCCGCCCTGCCCGGCCGCCGCCACGATCTCGACTGGATCCGCGTCGGCGCCTTCATGCTGCTGATCCTGTACCACGTCGGCATGTTCTACGTGCCCTGGGGCTGGCACGTGAAGAGCACGTACGAGATCGCCGCGCTGGAGCCGGTGATGATGCTGACCAATCCCTGGCGGCTGACCCTGCTGTTCCTCGTCTCCGGCTGCGCCACCCGCTTCCTCGCCGACAGCCTGGCGATGCAGGGGAAGACCGGCTGGGCGCTGGCGGGATCCCGGACGCTGCGCCTGCTGCCGCCGATCCTGTTCGCGATGTTCGTGTTGGTCCCGCCGCAGAGCTACTACGAAATCTACGAAGCCCTGCGCGGCCTCGGCGTCGCCGATCCGGCGCACAGCCCCGTGCTCGGCGACTTCTGGGTGCGCTACGCCACGGCGTCCGGCGACTGGTGCGGCGACACGGGCTGTCTGATCACCCCGACGTACAACCACCTCTGGTTCGTGGTCTATCTGTTGATCTACAGCCTGCTGCTGGCGCTCCTGCTCAGCGTCCCCGGCGTGCGCAAGGGACTGCAGGCCGTCGCCGACCGCGCCTTCCGCGGCTGGGGTCTGGCGGTCTGGCCGCTGGCGTGGCTCCTGCTTATCCGGTGGACGCTGGCTCCGATCTTCGAGATCAACCACGCCCTGATCGCCGACTGGTACAATCACGCCCTCAGCTTCTCGGCCTTCCTGTTCGGCTTCCTGACCGCGCGGTCAGAGACGGTGCGGCAAGGACTCATCCGGCTGCGCTGGCCGGCCCTAACGGCGGCTGTGATCGCATGGGCCGCCTGGGCGGCCTATGCGTGGATCTATCGCGCCGAAGACGCCATGCCGGCGGAGGCCCTGCGCGCGGCGATGCGGGCGGTGTACGCGCTGGACCAGTGGGCCTTCATCGTCGCCATTCTCGGCTTCGGGGCGCGCTGGCTGAACCGCGGCGGACCGGTGCTGCGGTATCTGTCGATCGGCGTCTTCCCGTTCTACATCGCCCACCAGACCGTGACCGTGGTGGCCGGCCACCATCTGGCGAAGCTGGGCCTGCCGGTCGCGGCGGAGGCCGGGCTGCTGATCGTCGCCACCGCCGCGGGCTGCCTCGTCACCTACGAGGTCGCGCGCCGCATCGGCTGGCTGGGCCTGTTCCTCGGGGTGAAACCGGAAGCGCGATCAACGGCGGCCGGCATTCAGGCCGCGAACCGCCCGCCTCTCGCCGCATAGGCCTGGGTGCCGCGGGTGAAGACCCGGTCGGTCGGCAGGATGGCGTCGATGGCGATGTCCTCGGCGCCCTTCAGCCGCTCGTAGATCGGGCCGAAATCCTGCAGCGTCTC
Organism: Caulobacterales bacterium; assembly: GCA_016183935.1. GTDB lineage: Bacteria > Pseudomonadota > Alphaproteobacteria > Caulobacterales > Caulobacteraceae > Brevundimonas. The sequence continues at coordinate 72,421 of JACPDR010000007.1, read as the reverse complement.
GCGCTTGAGCTGGTCGATGCTGTCGATGACGAAATAGACCTGCTGGAAGTCGTCGATCCGGTACAGCGTCCGCATCACCCGTTCGAGGTCGAAGCCGAGCCGGTTCGGCGACGGGTCCTCCAGCGCGAAGACGCTCTCGGTCGCCGACGAGACGATGCCGGCCCCGTAGATGCGCAGGCCTTCCGCGTCCTGCATCAGGCCGAACTCGACGGTGTACCAGTACAGCCGGGCCAGGTTCTGCAGCATGCCCAGCGAGGCCGCCCTCTGCCCGCCCTTGCCGTAGGCCTCCATATAGGCGGCGAAGTCGGGGTCGGTCAGCATCGGCACATGGCCGAACACATCGTGGAAGATGTCGGGTTCCTGCAGGTAGTCGAGCTGGTCCGGCTTGCGGATGAACTGGCCGGACGGGAAGCGCCGGTTGGCCAGATGGTCGAAGAACACCTCGTCCGGCACCAGACCGGGCACGCAGACCACGGTCCAGCCGGTCAGGGCCTGCAGCTTGGGGTTCATGATCTCGAAATCGGGAATGCCGCCGCTGCTCAGGTCCAGCGCCGTCAGGCCCTTGAGGAAGACGTCGGCGGCCCGGCCCGGCAGGATCTTCATCTGACGGGCGTAGAGGGTGTCCCAGGTGCGATGCTCGACGTCGGTGTAGGCGGCCCAGTCCTGCGGGATCGTCCAGTCCGCCGCCGCGCCCTCGGGCGGGGCTTCGAAGACGTGTTGGAAATCGGACATGGACGCGCTCCTGCTGCGGACTCTGACGGTCCCTGCGGCCAATCTAGGCGCGGGGCGACGGGCGCGCCAGCGTCAGTGGATGGCGTGGGCCTTGGGGGCATGCCGACCGTTGGCGTCGACGGTGAACCAGCGCGCCTCCGCTTCGCGGGTCACGGCGGTCAGCTCCGGGTCGTGCTCCAGCGCGTCCTCGGGCGCATAGGCGATGAAACCGCCTTCCGCGCCCAGCGCCAGCACCTGGTAGAAGGGCTGGTCGGGCGAGATCGCGCCCGTGTCGCCGGGCTTGCCGGCGAACACCGGGTCGACGTCGATCACCACGCCGCGGAAGGCGGCTTCGCGGTGGCGGACGATCTGGCCCAACCCGAATTTGGCGACGGTTCTATCGGTCATGGCCGCAGACTGCGCCGTCCAACCTGAGCGGCAGGGCGGTCGCCCCGTTCATTTTCGCGTCAGCTGTGCTTGGCGCGGGTGATCGAGCCGGTCTAGGCTGCGCGGGACGGGCGCCGCTTTGGACCGCCCACCGTGAAAGTTCGGCCCATGCCGGAGACCGACGACGCCCCCGCGGGCGTCCAGCGGTCCCAGCGTTCCAGGTCCGGCGGACAGCGCGCCCGCGGCGGCGCCTCCGACGGATCCGGCGCATCAGGTCGGGAAGCGCCCCTCTACGGGGCGCTCGATCTGGGGACCAACAACTGCCGCCTGCTCATCGCCCGTCCGGCGCGGGACGGCTTTCGCGTCGTCGATTCCTTCAGCCGCATCGTCCGCCTCGGCGAAGGCCTGTCGCGCACCGGCCGGCTGGACGACGCGGCCATGGAGCGGGCCTATGAGGCGCTGGTCCTGTGCGGCGAACGGGTCGTCAAGAAGGGCGTGGAGTCGACGCGGCTGATGGCCGTGGCCACCCAGGCCTGCCGCCAGGCCGACAACGGCGCCGCCTTCATCGAACGGGTCCGCGAGGGCACCGGGCTGCGACTGCGCATCATCGACCCGATCGAGGAGGCGCGGTTGTCCGTCGAGGGCTGCCTGAACCTGTTCGACGACCGGGCCGAGGCCGTGCTGGTCGTCGATGTGGGCGGCGGATCGACCGAACTCAGCTGGCTGAAGCGATCCGGCGGCGGTTTCGTGCTCGAGGGCTGGATGTCGGCTCCGATCGGCGTGGTCACCCTGGCCGAGCGCCACCCTGAACCCGCCGTCGAAGCGAACGGCGCGCTCGCCGGATGGTACGAAGCCATGGTCGCAGACATGGGCGAGGCCCTGGCGTCAGCGCCCGTCGACCCCGCCCTGCGCGAGCTGTTCACCGGCGGCCGGGCGCATCTGGTCGGCACGTCAGGGGCCATCACCAGCCTTGCCGGCATCCACCTCCGGCTGCGGCGCTACCAGCGCAACCTGGTCGACGGCCTGTGGATGACCCGGGGCGACTGCGAGCGCGCCGCCGAACGCCTGATGGCCCTGGGCCCGGACGGGCGCGCCGCGGAGTCGTGCATCGGCCCCGACCGCGCCGACCTGGTGCTGGCCGGAGCGGCGATCATGGAGGCGGTGCAGCGCGCCTGGCCGTCCGAGCGGGTCAGGGTCGCCGATCGCGGCCTGCGCGAGGGCCTGTTGCTGCAGAAGATGCGCGAGGACCGCCGCCCCAGACGCCGCCGGCGGCGGCGCTGATCAGCTTCCGCCGCTGACCTGCACCGGCAGGGTCACGTCGCACACCGAGAAATCCGCGCCGCGGGCGGCCCGCGCCTCGTCGACCAGCGCCCGGAAACGCGGCGAGTCGGTCGCCAGCACCTGCGCGATGGGCCGTTCCGCCTCGGGTATGTCGGCCGCGACGCGCACCCGGGTCATGCGGTCGGGCTGGGTTTGGCTCATCATGCCATTGTCGCCATCCCCGACCTGGAGCGACCGCACCACGTCCAGGCCCGACACGGTCATGCCCCAGATGGTGTAGCGCTTGTCCAGCGCCGGATAGGCCTGGCGCATGATGAAGAACTGGCTGTTGGCGGTGTCGTTGCCCTCGTCCCGGGCCATGCCGGCGACGCCCGGACAGTAGAGGCCCCAGCCGTGCACCTTCCCGTCGCCGGTCTGGGCGAAGGCGGCGTCGGGCTGGGTCTGCACCGGCAGGGAGCGGAAGAAGCCGACCCGCGCCCCCATGGGCTCGGCCGCCGCCGCGAACGGCATGGTCGCGTCGCGGCGGAAGGTGAACTCCGCAGTCAGGTCGGGATACGGGCTCTGGCCCTCGCCGTTGCCCAGCGGATCGCCGGTCTGGGCCATGAACCAGTCGATCACCCGGTGCCAGGGCACGTTGTCGTAGAAGCCGCGCCGGGCCAGCAGCTTGATCCGCTCGACATGGAGCGGCGCCACCTCGGGGGTCAGTTCCACGAGGATGCGGCCCTTGGTGGTGTCGATCACCAGCAGGTTCTCGGCCGGAACGGCGCGCCATTCCGTGGCGGCGATGGTGGTCTCCGGCGTCGGCGCGGGCGGCGGAGGCGGCGGACCGCCGGCGTCCTGGGCCGCGGCGGGTATGGCGAAGAAGGCGGCGGCCAGCGCGGCGGCGGCGGATATCGGCTTCATGGTGTCCTCCCCGGAACAGATGACGGTGTGGATCAGCCGCCGACGACCTCGGCCGGCGGCTGGACGTCGCAGATGTCGAAGGCCGCGCCCTGCTCGGTCCGGACCCGCGCCACCTCGGCCTGAACGCCGGCCCCGGTCATCACCCGCACCGTCGGCCGCGCGCCTTCCGGCAGCGCCGCCGCGGTCCGGGTCCGGGTCATCACGTCCGGATCGATCACCGCCCCGTTTTCGGCGCTCGAGCCGGGCTTGAGCGCGCGGACTACGTCCATGCCCGCCACGACCCGACCGAAGGGCGTGTAGTTTCCGTTCAAACTGTCCTTGGGCCCGGTCATCAGGAAGAACTGGCTGTTCGCGCTGTCCGGCGAGCTGGCCCGGGCCATGCCGGCGACGCCGGGGCAGAACAGGCCATGGGCGCCGGCCTTGAAGTCGGCCGTTACCATCATCTGGGCGTCGGGCTGGGTGATGACCGGCATGGAGCCGACCAGGCCCGCCTGGCCCTGCGGCGTCGTCGCCACCGCGACGAAGCCGGCGTCGCGGCCCCGCCGGAACTGGAACTCGCCGGGCAGGTCGGGCAGTTCGCTGCCGCCCTGCCCCGTCCCCAGCGGATCACCGGTCTGGGCCATGAAATCCGTAATGACCCGGTGGAACTTCAGCCCGTCGTAGAAACCCTGATCGGCCAGGCCGCGGATGCGCGCCACCGCCTGCGGGGCCATGCGCGGCTCCAGCTCGACCAGGATGCGGCCTTTGGCGGTGTCGATGACCAGCAGGTTTTCCGGCGCGACGGTGCGCCACTCGGGAGAGGCGGCCGTCTGGGCGATGGCCGGAGCGGCGGCGAGCAGCGAAAGCGAAAGCGCGGCGGCGGTAACGATCTTCAAACCGTGACTATCCCTTGACCTTGGCCCGCACCGCAGCAGCGACGGCGGGGCTGACAAAACTGTCGATCGCGCCGTCCAGCCGGGCGATCTCCTTGACCAGCCGCGAGGCGATGGCCTGGTGCCGCGGGTCGGCCATCAGGAAGACCGTCTCGATGTCGGCATTGAGGCGCTGGTTCATCGCCGTCATCTGGAACTCGTATTCGAAGTCCGAGACCGCGCGCAGGCCGCGCACGATGATGCTTGCATCCAGGGATTCGGCGAAATGCATCAGCAGGCTGTCGAACGCCTGGACCTCGACCTTCGCGCCGAGATGAGCGACCTCGGCGCGAAGCATGATCACCCGTTCGTCCGTGGTGAACAGCGGCCCCTTGTCGTCATTGCGCGCCACGCCGATGACCAGCCGGTCGACCAGCTTCACGGCGCGGCCGATGATGTCCATATGCCCGTTGGTGACGGGATCGAATGTGCCTGGGTACAGGCCGATGCGCATGCGTTCCTCCCCGCCTTTTGTCCCGTTTAGCAGGTGCGAAAGGGACGGCCTAGATCGGCTGCGGCGCGTTCGTCGCCCAGGCCGCCTCCAGCCGGTCCATGAGCACGGGATCGACGTCCAGCGACCGTCCATCGATATTCCCGACCGGGCAGGCCGGCGTCGCGCTGTTGCATATGAAGGCCTGCCGGAAGCTGGCGAGCGCCTTTCCGTCCACGGCGCGGATTTCTTCAGCCAGGCCGACGCCATCGAGCCCTCGCCGGATCAGGGCCTGTCCAGTTCCGGCCAGCATGGGCGCCAGGGGCCAGATGATCCGCCCGTCCTCGACGAAGCCGATGTTCCAGATGCTGCCCTCCGAGATCACGCCGTCGGCCCCGACGAACAGGGCGTCGTCGGCCCCGGCCTCGGCCGCGGCCCGCCGCGCCCGCATCAGGCCGAAGGTCCCGACGTGCTTCAGATGCGGAGCCTCGCGGGCGTAAGTCACAGTGCGCAGCCGCAACGGATCGCGCAGCGGCGCCGCCGGATTCGAGGCCACGACCAGGACGCTCGGCTCGCCCTGGGCGCCGGGCGTGCGCAGGGTCACAGCCTCGAGGAACAGCTGGACTCGAAGGCTGCAGCGCCCCTTCCGGCCCGCGAGCGCCGACCGCATGCGCTGGCGCAGCCGCGCCTCCGGAACGGCGACGCCGAAAAGGTCCAGCGCCTCATGCTTCAGCCGCTCCAGATGGAGATCGAGCCCGCGAACGGCGCCGTCCTCGACCTGCATCGAGGTGAAGGCGCCGTAGTTCGACAGCAGCACCGGGGCCAGCGTTTCGACACTGGCCGGCGAGCCGTCGATCTGGATCGTCGGACTCAGCCCTCGCCCCCACCGCCCTCGGGCTCGCCGTCGACGCCTGCATCCTCGTCGTCATCCCCGCCGCTGTCCGGCAGCCGCTCGACCGAGACGACCTTCTCGCCTTCCGCCGTGCGGAAGATGGTCACGCCCTGGCTGGCGCGGCCGACGATGCGGACTTGGCTGACCGGGGTGCGGATCATCTGCCCGCCCGAGGTGACCAACAGCAGATCGTCGTCTTCCTCGACCGGGAAGGAGGCGGCCAGGCGCGTACCCGCACGGCCGCCCAGGCCATGAGCCGTCAGCCCCTGCCCGCCCCGGCCGGTGCGCCGGTACTCGTAGGCCGACGAGCGCTTGCCGAAGCCGGTCTCCGTGATGGTCAGGATGAACTGTTCGGCGGCCCCCATCTCGGCGATCCGCTCGACCGACAGGGCGGCTTCGCCCACGGCCTCGTCGTCCGCCTCGACCGGCGTGTCGTCCTCGTCGCCGGCGGCGCGGCGCATGGCGTTGGCGTGTTTGACGTAGGCGGCCCGCTCTTCCGGCGTGGCGTCGACCCGGCCCAGCACGGCCATGGAGATGACCTCGTCGTCCTTCTGCAGGCGCACGCCGCGCACCCCGGTCGAATCCCGGCCCTTGAAGACCCGGACGTCGTCGGCCTTGAAGCGGATGGCGCGCCCCAGGGCGGTCGTCAGCATGACGTCGTCCTCGGCGGTGCACAGGGCGACGCCGACCATGCGGTCGCCGTCCTCCAGCTTCATGGCGATCTTGCCGGCCCGGTTGACCGTGGCGAAGTCGCTCAGCTTGTTCCGCCGCACGTCGCCGGACCTGGTGGCGAACATGATGTCGTAATTGCCCCAGTCCGCCTCGTCCTCGGGCAGGGGCAGCACGTTCATGATCGTGTCGCCCGGCTCGATCGGCAGCAGGTTGACGAAGGCCTTGCCGCGCGAGGTCGGCCCGCCCAGCGGCAGGCGCCAGGTCTTCAGCTTGTAGGCCTTGCCGTTGGTGGCGAAGAACAGCACCGGCGTGTGGGTCGAGGCCGAGAACACGCCGACGACGGCGTCGTCCTCCTTCATCGCCACGCCCGAGCGGCCCTTGCCGCCGCGATGCTGGGTCCGGTAGGCGTTCAGCGCCACGCGCTTGACGTAGCCGCCGACGGTGACGGTGACGACCATGTCCTCGCGCGGGATCAGGTCCTCGTCTTCCAGTTCGAAGTCGCCGTCGCCGATCTGGGTCCGCCGCGGCACGGCGAACTCGTCCTTCACCTTCAGCAGGTCCTCGCGGATCACCGCCAGGATGTTGGCGCGGTCGCTGAGCAGGGTCAGGTGGCCCTGGATGGTGTCGGCCAGCTCGCGCGCCTCGCCGAAGATGTCGTCGCGGCCGAGGCCGGTCAGGCGGCTCAGGGTCAGCGCCAGGATGGCGCGGGCCTGTTCGTCGGTCAGGTTCAGCTTGTCGCCGTCGACCAGCATCGAGCGGGGGTCGGCGATCAGCTCGATCAGGGCCATCATGTCGCCGACCGGCCAGGCCTTGGCCTGCAGCCGTTCGCGCGCCTCGGCCGGATCGGCCGACGAGCGGATGATGTGGATCACTTCGTCGATATTGGCCACGGCCACGGCCAGACCGACCAGCACGTGGCCGCGGTCGCGGGCCTTGGCCAGTTCGAACTTGATGCGCCGGACCACCACCTCTTCCCGGAACTCCAGGAAGGCCTCCAGCAGCTGGCGCAGGCCCATCTGCTCGGGGCGGCCGTGGTTCAGGGCCAGCATGTTGACGCCGAACGACGACTGCATGGACGTGAAGCGCCACAGCTGGTTCAGGACCACGTCGCCCGAGGCGTCGCGCTTCAGCTCGATGACCATCCGCATGCCGTCGCGGTCGGACTCGTCGCGGACGTCCGAGATGCCCTCGATCCGCTTCTCGCGGACCATTTCGACGATCCGCTCGATCAGGGTCTGCTTGTTGATCTGGAACGGCAGTTCGGTGACCACGATGGCTTCGCGGTCCTTGCGGATCGTCTCGATCGTGGCCTTGCCGCGCACGATGACCGAGCCGCGGCCGTCGCGCAGGGCGTTGCGCGGCGCGCTGCGGCCCATGATCTCGCCGCCGGTCGGGAAGTCCGGGCCCGGAACGATGTCCAGCAGCGAGTCGTCGGCGATGTTGGGGTCGTCCAGCAGGGCCACGCAGGCGTCGATGATCTCGCCGAGGTTATGGGGCGGGATGTTGGTGGCCATGCCGACGGCGATGCCGCCCGCGCCGTTGACCAGCAGATTGGGAATCCGCGCCGGCAGGACCACCGGCTCGAGTTCCTTCTCGTCGTAGTTCGGCTGGAAATCGACGGTGTCCTTGTCGATGTCGGTCAGCAGGGCCGAGGCGGCCGGGGCCATCCTGGCCTCCGTGTATCGCATCGAGGCCGGCATATCGCCGTCGACCGAGCCGAAATTGCCCTGGCCGTCGACCAGCATCAGCCCCATCGAGAACGGCTGGGCCATGCGCACCAGCGCCATGTAGACCGAGGCGTCGCCGTGCGGGTGGACGCGGCCCAGCACGTCGCCGACGACGCGCGCGCATTTCGAATAGGCGCGGTCCGGCGTCATCTTCAGGTCGTGCATCGAGTACAGGATGCGACGGTGAACCGGCTTCAGACCGTCACGCGCGTCAGGCAGGGCGCGCGACACGATGACGCTCATGGCGTAATCGAGATACGAACGACGCAGCTCGTCTTCGATGGTTATGGTGGAGATGTCGCCGCCTGCGCCCGACGAAGGGGGCAGGGCGTTGTCATAGCTGTCGTCGGTCAAGGAAATCGGGCTTTAAATGGCCGGAATCGGAACGTGATCCGCTAACGAGTTTTCTAGCATCCGGGGGCTGGGGTGGCAAAGCGAAGCCGCCGATCGACGTCCCCTCTACACAGGGATTTTGAACCATGCGCGCTCCCCGTCTCGCCGCCCTCGCCGCCCTGCCCCTCGTGGCCGCCCTCGGCGCCTGCGTCAGCGTCACCGCCAACGACTATTCCGACGCGCCGGAGCGGGCGGCCGTCGGCGATTTCGGCGAGGCCACCCTGGTGAACGCCGCGGGCGAGAACGTCGGCCGGGCCATACTGACGCAGGGTCCGACCGGCCTGCTGATCCGCATCGAGGCGGATGGCCTGACCCCCGGCTGGCACGGCGCCCATATCCACGCCACCGGCCAGTGCGCCACGCCCTTCACCTCGGCGGGCGGCCATATCAACCACGGCGAGCCCAAGGCGCCGCACGGCCTGCTGAACGCCGAGGGGCCGGACGACGGCGACCTGCCCAACGTCTTCGCCGACGCCCAGGGGCGGGTCCGCGCCGAGGTCTTCACCACCGAGGCCCGGATCGCCCGCGAGGGGCCCGGCCAGTGGCTGTGGGACGCCGACGGTTCGGCGCTGGTGATCCACGCCGCCATGGACGACCACACCAGCCAGCCGATCGGCGGCGCCGGCGCCCGCGTGGTCTGCGGCGTCATGGCGGCCGGTTAGGGTGGTAAGCGGCGGTTGCTTTCGCCGGAAAGAGCGGTCTCGTCCGCCGTCCCTCTCCCAACCGTCATCCTCGGGCTTGACCCGAGGATCAGATCATCCGGTGCTCCGTCGAACGCCTCACGGTCGCGCTCGCGGGGCCGTCACCGCCGCACAGCCCGCCTCTCGCCTCTGATCCTCGGATCAAGTCCGAGGATGACGGCGGGGTGGGGGCAAAACGCCGGAAGCAGACATGGCAGAGGTCTGCAATGGGTGGGTAGCGGACAATACCGCTGAGCCCGGAACAAGACATCCGTCAGTCGCCCAAGAGCGGTCCGGACGAAGGTTAGAGAGGGGTAGAAATCGTCTTCCCGCCAACCTCGATCCGGCTGATCACGCTCGGAGGGGCCGCAAAATCATAGTCGGGAACGTCGATGTTCTCGGCGACAACCTGGCCCTTCACCTTGAGCTCGTCGCCCTTGGTCCCGGGTTTGAGGCTCAGGGCGTGCGCTTTGAGATGAACGAGCTTGCCCCGCACCAAGCTATCGCCTTCGCCGCCTTTGGTGCGGATGTCTCCTTTTACGGCGATCGTTCCAAAGGGCTTGGAGAGCTGCACCCCAATGGCTCCGTCGCCGTAGGTCGTGATGCTCTGGAATTCGGCTGCCTTAAGTGAGCCGTCGTAGAGGTTGAAACCACGCGCGCCCGTGCCGTGGGTCTCGATATGGCCCTCCAACTTTAGGAGGTCGATGTCCCCGAAGTTCACAAACCCGATGCCGCTGGCTCCGTAGGACGCCACAGTTGCGCCGCTCCTCCAGATGTCGATCTTGCCCCAGTTGTCCAGCACCATGTCGTTGGGTCCATAGGTGGTGACCGGACCCTCATTAACGACGCTCCGGGCATGTACCCCCGAGCCGACGAAGACGCCGCCGGTTATAAGGTTGGACGTGCCGTTGGGGATGCCGCCGTTTGAATGGACTTCGCCGGTGGTCAGCAGCTCTAACTCAATATTGCCGCCCTTCTGCGTCGGCGCCGGCCCTTGGCTCGGGTCGGCATCGACCGGGACGAACCAGCCACCGAAAATGAACACGCCGCTTCCGCGCAACGGGTGTTCCTTGCTGCCGCCCGACAGGTTTCGGGCCGTCAACGTCCAGCGGCTCGCTGTAGATTTCGAGGAATTGTACACCGTGAGCGCCCCAATCAAGACCTCCACACCGAAGCCCGCTGGCCGGTGGGCCGCCATCCGCGCGTCGGCCCGTTCAACATGGATGTTGTCCAGTTTCAGGTCGCCACGCTTCGCTCCGCTGGCCTCCAGATGGACCCGTCCAACCGTCGTGACATTGCTGATCGTCAAAGTGCCGAGATCATGAGCGTCGTCTGCGAAACCGAGGGCGATTTGGGTCTCGTCGGTCACCAAGCGCAGATCGGCGATCATGTGGTCTGCGCTGAGCATCAGCCCCGGCTGCCCCTTCTTGAAGCGCAGTTCTGCGCCGATTGCGCCACGCAAATGGGTGCCGGCGGGCAACCTAAGGCTGGTCAGATCGGTGATCTGGCCCTCGATCTCGATGCGCGCAGCCTTTTTACGGATCGCCTCCTGGAGAGAGGCGACATCCTTCACACAGGTCACGACGTCGAGCATGGTAGCCTCCACAACGCGCTCCTGAGATTTAGCTTCTCACCCAAGCACCGAAATGACACTTGCGTTCCACTCAATAAGGGAGTGCGGCCAGCCGACCTTCCAACGTCTGCAACGGGTCGACAGCGGACTCGCCGGCAGGCCCCGGGGCAGCCTTCTCGTCCAGACCTTCGCCGCCCACCCCCTCCGCCTTGGGGTGGATTCCCGACACCTGCCATCCCTGCCAAACAGCGCCAAACCCTGTCATCCCGTGCACCCCCGCCCTCACGAGGCGCGGCCTTTGCGGAACGACGACGGACTCACGGTCGCGGGCGGGATTATGCGCCGGCCGGGCCTCGCCAGACGGGCGGCCGGGCGTCGGAATCGCCCCCGCCGCCGGGCGACGAAGCCCTCCGACCAATTCTGACGCACCGCCGCCCTACAGTGCGCGGTATGGGTCTTTGACATCGTTGCGAAGCGTCGCTCCACCCCAGGAATCCGCCGTTCAAATGTGTCGGGATGACAGGGTTTCGCGATTTTTGGGCGACAGGGTCAGTCCGCCCGGAACTGCAGCTCCGCCAGACGCGCGTACAGGCCGCCCTGGGCCATCAGGGCGTTGTGGGTCCCCTCCTCCACCACCCGGCCGTCCTCCATCACCACGATGCGGTCGGCCCGCAGGACGGTGGCGAGGCGGTGGGCGATGACGAGGGTGGTGCGCGCCGACATGGCCCGGTCCAGCGCCGCCTGCACCAGACGCTCGTTCTCCGCGTCGAGCGCCGAGGTCGCCTCGTCCAGCAGCAGGATCGGCGCGTCGCGAACCAGCGCCCGGGCGATGGCGAGCCGCTGGCGCTGGCCGCCCGACAGGCTCTTGCCGCGTTCGCCGAGGGGGGTCTCGAAACCCTCCGGGAGGGCGTCGATGAAGCTCAGGGCCTGGGCTTCCTCGGCGGCGGTGCGGACCTCATCCAGTGTCGCCGCTTCGCGTCCGAAGCGGATGTTTTCGCTGGCTGATCCCGAGAACAGCGGCGCTTCCTGGGACACCCAGGCGAAGCGGTCGCGCACGGCGACGGGATCGGCCTCGCGCACGTCGACGCCGTCCACCGACACCACGCCGGACTGCGGATCGTAGAAGCGCAGCAGCAGGCGGAAGACGGTGCTCTTGCCGGCCCCGGACGGACCGACCAGCGCTACGGTCTCGCCCGGCCGCACGGTCAGGGAGAAGCCTTTCAGCGCGGGCAGGTCGGGCCGCCCCGGATAGCTGAACCGCACCGCCGACATCGACACCTCGCCGACGGGCGGCGACGGCAGGGCGTGCATCGTGGCGGGCGGAGCGATCGAGGGGGTCGCCCGCATCAGCTCGTCGATCCGCTCCATGGCGCCGGCGGCCTTCTGGACGTCGCCCCAGCTCTCGCCGAGCGCGCCGACCGCGCCGGCGGCGAACACCGACAGCAGAACGAACTGCAGCAGGGCCCCCGGGGTCATCCGGCCGGCGATCACGTCCTGCGCGCCCAGCCACAGCACCAGGGTGACGCCGCCGAACATCACCACGATGACCATGGCGGTCATGGCGGCCCGCGCCTTCATCCGCACCAGCGACACGCCGAAAGCCGCCTCGACCGCGTCGCCGAAGCGGGCGATGGCGCTCTTCTCGCGCCCGAAGGCCTGCACCGTCTCGATGGCGTCGACGCTCTCGCCGGCGAAGCCGACGGCGTTGGCGAAGCGGTCCTGCGAGGCCACGGTCAGCCGCCGCACCTTGCGCCCGAACAGGAACAGCGGGCCGAGCAGAAGCGGCACGACCAGCAGCACCAGTCCGGTCAGTTTGGGACTGACCACGAACAGCAAGATGGTCCCGCCGATCAGGGTCAGGAAGTTGCGCAGGGCGTAGGAGACCGAGGTGGTCAGCAGCGTCTCGACCAGGGCGATGTCGGTGGTCAGGCGCGACAGCACCTCGCCGGTGCGCATGGTGGCGTAGAACGACGGATCCAGCGTCAGGATGCGTCCGAACAGGCCCTTGCGAACGTCGGCGATGACGCGCTCGCCGGTCTTGGTGACGTAGAAGTAGCGGACCGCGGTGGCTAGGCCGAGAAACAGGGCGTTGGCCGCCAGCACCATGAACCACAGGTTCAGCCGTTCGCCGCCGTTCTCGAAGCCGTTGTCGATGGCCCCGCGGGCCGAAACCGTCAGAGCCAGCGAGGCGGCGGTGGACAGCATCAGCCAGACGACCGCCATGGCCATATGGCCCTTGTGGCGCAGGGCGTAGGGCAGCAGCCGAGCCAGCGGGCGGATGTCGCGCCGCCTGGCCCGCCGCTGGCCCGCGTCGCTCATCTGCTCCATCAGCAGGGCGCCCGCGCCGGGCCGTCCGTGAAGGTCGGCGACATCGGGAGCGGGGGCGGTCGTGTCTGTCATGGCGCGCGCCTCTTGCCCCGGAACGGCCCCCGGTGTAAACGCCGCCGCTCATTCCCGCCCCTCGCTGGCGGGTTTTCTCATTTTCGCGCACCGACGGTCGGCATCGTCATCGCGCAGAGACCGGATAACGACCATGAAGGCCGATACGCACCCCGACTACCACTTCATCACCGTGACGATGACGGATGGTACGACCTACAAGACGCGCTCCACCTACCAGAAGGAAGGCGCCGTCCTGAACCTCGACATCGACCCGCTGACGCACCCGGCCTGGACCGGCGGCAACCAGCAGCTGATGGACCGCGGCGGCCGCGTCTCGCGCTTCAACAACAAGTTCGGCGGCTTCATCAAGAAGTAGCTTTGGCTTTTGGGCCACAGTCACGGCCAGGACGATCACGAAGGCGTCGGTCCCCGGACCGGCGCCTTTCTGTTTGTCCGGAACGCCGATAACATGACCGCGTTGGGCCACTTGGGCGTGAACGCAGATCCTGCGTGGAATCGGGCGAAGAGCAACAGTGATGAATCGACGACAACTGGGTCTGGGCGCGGCCGCCGCGGCTATCGCGTCGGCGAGCGGCTTCGCGGCCAGGGCGCAGACCCGCGATCCGTCGTCGGTCGCCTTCTACGACAGCTTCAACGACCAGCTGGCCCGGTTGCCGGCGACGATCCAGCCCGACGTCCGCGCCTTCTATGAGCTGAACGGCTGGCGGCCGGTGTGGACGCCGGAACGCCTGCAGGCCCTCCGGAGCGCGGCCGGACGCGCCGAGCGTCATGGTCTGTCGCAGGGCGACTTCTTCAATTTCGAGGCGCTGGCCGCCGACCGCGCTGCGGCCGAGATGCGGACCACGGCGGCGGCCCTGGGCTATGGCCGGGTGCTGGCCGAGGGCCGGGTGCGGCCCGAGACGGTCGAAGACCTGTGGGAGATGCAGAAGAACCGCGTCGACCTGCCCGTCGGGCTGAACGACGCCCTGGCCCAGAACCGGCTGGTGGACTGGTTCGAGGGGCTGGCCCCGACCGACATCGGCTATTCCAACCTGTCGGCGGGCTATGTGCGCTATCGCCGCATGATCCGCGACGGCCGCAGCTGGCCTGTCTTCCAGGCCGGTCCGACGATCGAGCCGGGCGCGAGCGACCCGCGCATTCCCGTTCTTATCGAACGGTTGGTCGCCGAGGGAGACCTCGCCGCCGCCGACGGGGCCCGCCTGGCCGGAATGGGCAATGTCTACGGGCCCGAGCTCGAGCAGGCCGTGAAGGGCTTCCAGGTCCGGCATGGCCTGGGCGCCGACGGCCGTATCGGCACGGGCACCCAGCGCTCCCTGTCCGCCTCGTCCGAGGACCGCGCCCGCCAGATCGCCCTGAACCTCGAGCGCCGTCGCTGGCTGAAGCGCGACCTCGCGCCCGAGCGGATCGAGGTCAATACCGCCGCCGCCATCATGGTCTACTGGAAGGACGGCAAACCGGTTCACTCGAACCGCGTCGTCTGCGGCTCGGCCGCCAACCAGACGCCCAGCCTCGAGAAGCAGTTCGCCTCTGTCGTGGCCAACCCGCCCTGGTATGTGCCCGCCTCGATCGCCCGCAACGAGATCCTGCCCAAGGGCCCGGGCTACCTCCGCGCCAACAACATGTTCATCACGGACTCAGGCACCGTGGTGCAGCGCGCCGGACCGACGGCCGCGCTGGGCTATGTGAAGTTCGAGCTGCGCGACAGCTACGCCATCTTCCTGCACGACACGCCGACCAAGGCCGCCTTCAACCTGGCCATGCGCCAGCGCAGCCACGGCTGCGTGCGGGTCGAGAACGCCGTCGACTTCGCCCGCCTGCTGCTGTCGCCCGATCCCGCCCTGCTGGCCGAGTTCGACGAGGCCCAGGACACGCGCGAGACCAAGCGCATCCAGACCGGCCGCGAGATCACCGTCCGCCTGCTGTACTGGACCGCCTTCGTCGACGGTCAGGGCCGCGTCGCCTTCCGCGAGGACGTCTATGGCCGCGACGACAAGCTGGCCGAGGCGCTCGGCATCGCCGTCAGCCTGCCCAAGCCGGTCGATGACGGCCGCAATGTCGCCAACGACGTCGGGCCGTAGGTCCTGGCGAACAGATGAGCCCCGCAATACGACTGAAGCTGTCTTCAATCGCAGGCGTCTTGCTCATTCTGCTCGGGGTCGGATACCTCGTTTGGCTAGGGGCCATGTGGGAAGCTGCATACCGGATGGCGCGAGCATTCCGCATGCAATCCGGCCCGCCAACGCTTGAAGGTTGGGCGTACTTGCTGGGCGGTGTGATCGTGGTTGCCGCCGGGGTCTTTCTGGTCTTCAGCGCAAGACGAAGACAGTAGGGACGCAGGTCACCCCTGGATGCCGTTGGCGTGTGCCCGGGTGAATGGAGGCTGGCGGAAAGCCATTCGCCGGGCTCTCTAGGTCCGGAACGCCGCCGTCAGCCGGTCCAGCTGGCTCTGCACCGGATTGACCGCCTCTTGCTCCGGCGCATCCTGGTACATGCGCCGGTCGAGGTGCAGCACGCGGTCATAGAGCTTCTCGGCCCGCACCACGTATTCGATCAGGGCGATGGGCAGTTCGGGATGGGTCGGCTCGGTCTCGATCCTGCGCTCGGCGAGGCGATAGCGGGGCTCGCACGCCGTCGTCGCCGTCATATCGCCCTCGCGCACCGCGCGCTGGACCAGCAGCCAGGAGGCGATCTGCATCAGCCTGGTGGTCAGCTTCATGCTTTCGCCGGCGTAGGCCAGGGCCGTGGCCCGGGACAGCAGTTTGGATTCCCGCCGGCCGTCCCCGTCGAGATAGGCGGCGGTCTCCTCGACCAGCTCCATGCCTTCGCGGAAGGTCCGGTCGAACAGCTCCGACCGGGCGAAATCGTCGACCACGGCCGCGCGGCTGCGTCCGGCGGGCGAGGGGATGGGGTCGTCGCTGGGCATCAACTCGGTCAGACTCATGTGGCAGGCGCATCCGTATCACGGCCGGCACGGTTTCGCGCGGTGTTCAGGGCGTCTGCAACGGCCATGCCAACAGACTGATTCAGGAGCGGAAGTTGAACATGGCGTCGGCGGCGTCGCGCTGGGACGACTTGCCTTCGATAGCGGCCTTTGAACGGGCGATCTCCGCCTCCAGCCCAGCGATGCGCTGCTTGAGGTCCTCGACCGAATAGCCGTCCAGGTCCTCGCGCGTCAGGGCGATCAGGGGCGCTCCCCGCGCCGGACGGGGCTCCAGATCCTCGAACATCACCGCCTCCTTCTTGGCCAAGCGACAGGCAAGCGCCTATCTGAACGCCCGGATACGGACGATTGCAAGAACGGGAAGCGGATGCGGGTTGTTGAAATCTCCGGCGGAACGGGTTCCGCCGAGGCCCTGACGCCGACGGAACGTCCCGATCCGGTCGCCGGTCCCGGCCAGATTCGCATCCGCGTTCGCGCCGCCGGCGTGAATCGGCCGGACATCGCGCAGCGTCTTGGTCGATACCCGGCTCCGCCCGGCGCCTCCGACATCCTGGGCCTGGAAGTCGCTGGCGAGGTGGACCAGATCGGCGACGGCGTCAGCCGCTGGAGCCCGGGCGACCAGGTCTGCGCCCTGCTGGGCGGCGGCGGCTATGCGGAGTACGCCGTGGTCGACGCCCGCCACGCCCTGCCCGTCCCGGCCGGTCTCGACCTGATCCAGGCCGCCGCCCTGCCCGAGACCGTCTGCACCGTTTTCGCCAACGTTTTCGAGTCCGGCGCGCTGAAGGCGGGCGAAACCCTGCTGATCCACGGCGCGACCAGCGGCATCGGCGTCACCGCCATCCAGATGGCCCGGGCGGCCGGCGCCCGGGTCGTCGCCACCTCGCGCGGCGTCGACAAGGCCGAAGCGGCGCGGGCGCTCGGCGCCGACCTCAGCCTCGACGCCCGCTCCGACGATCTGGAGGGCGCGATCAAGGCGTTCGGCGGCGTCGACGTGGTGCTGGACATGGTCGGCGCCGACTACGCCGCTCTGCATCAGGCCGTGCTGAAGCCCTTCGGCCGATGGGTGGTCATCGCCACCCTGTCCGGTTCACTGGCCGAGGTCGATCTGGCCCGGTTGATGATGAAGCGGATCGTCCTGACCGGCTCGACCCTGCGGAGCCGCCCCGCCGACGAGAAGGCGCGGCTGATCGCAGCCGTCGAGGCGACCGCCTGGCCGTGGGTGGCGGCGGGGCTGGTCCGGCCACCGGTCGAGGCGACCTTCCCGCTGGAACAGGCGTCAGCCGCCCACCTCAGGCTCGAGGCGGGCGGCCACGTCGGCAAGATCGTCCTGACGACCTAGCGGGCGAGCGGGCGCATCGACGAGATGCGGTCGTTCATCCGCCACTGCTCCAGGTTCCAGACGTCCTCGTTGATGGTCTGGCACTGGCCGCGGAAGTAGGCGTCCGTGCAGACCTGCCACGGACCGCGGACTTGGATCGAGCTGATGCGGTCGTTCAGGCCGCTGTTGCGCATGTTGGGGATTTCGCGGCTGAAGCTCTCGGATTCGCCGCGATACATGGCGTCGGCGTAGACGGTGATCGACGTGTTCCCCCAGCCGCCGCCACCGCCACCGCCGTAGCGACCCGGCCGCAGGGACGATATGCGGTCGTTCATGCCCGCCGCCCGCAGGCTGCTGACGTCACCAGAGAAGGTCTGGCACTCGCCGCGGAAGTTGGCCTCGGTGCACGCGATCCAGTCTCCCCGCATCCGCATGGAGCTGATGGCGTTTTCCATGCCCGAGCTACGAAGGTCGGGCATGGCGCCCCGGAACGACTCGGACCGCCCGCGGAAACCGTCGTCCCGATAGACCACGATCTCGCCGCGTCCCGGCCCAGGACCGCCCGGGTTCCAGTCGTCTCCGCCGGACCAATCCTCGTACTGACCGCGATGGGGGCCGCAGACCAGCAAGCCGTCGCGGTTGCGGATCTCGTAGTCCGAGCAGCGGTTCAGTTCGATCGAGGTGCCGCGAATCCGGTTCCGGTCGTCGCGGCAGTCGGCGTACAGCCGGCCGCGGTTGACGTATTCGCCGCTGCAGCTGTCGCGATAGTCGCCTCGTGGCGCCACACGCACCCCGAGGTCCTGGGTGGCGGCGCCGGACATCATGGCCATGGCGGCGAGTGTTTCGATCAGCATGGGTCCCTCCCATCGGGTTTCATGGACGCACAACGCGCCTGCGGGGCCACTGTTCAGCAGCCCGGATGAACCTTGGCTGTATGGTGATGTCGGCTTTCGTTTTCTTTTGTCGCGAATAAGCCTATATCGGTGACTTCCGCGCCCGGCCGAAAGGTCGGGCGCCGTCGTATCCGGAACCTGCCGCGGCGGGTCCAACCAAGAAGCAGAAGACGCCCATGACCGACATTCTGATGCCCAAGGCCACCGCGGTCTGGCTGGTCGACAACACCTCCCTGACCTTCGAGCAGATCGCCGATTTCTGCGGCCTGCACCCGCTGGAAGTGCGCGGCATCGCCGACGGCGACGTGGCCCGCGACATCCGCGGCGCCGATCCGCTGGTCAACGGCCAGCTGACCCGCGAGGAACTGGACAAGGCCCAGAACGATTCCAGCTACCGCATGCAGGCCGTGGTCAGCCGCCACGCCGAACTGCTGAAGAGCCACAAGCCGGCCCCGAAATACACGCCGGTGTCGCGCCGTCAGGACCGCCCGGACGCCATCGCCTGGTTCGTGCGCAACCACCCCGAGGTGACCGACGCCCAGATCGCCAAGCTGCTGGGCACCACCAAGTCCACCATCGAGAGCGTGCGCAACCGCACCCATTGGAACAGCGCCAACATCAAGCCGGTCGATCCGGTGACGCTGGGCCTGGTCGGCCAGCTGGCGCTGGACGAACTGGTCAAGAAGGCCGCCGACAAGAAGGCGAAGGACGACGCCAAGAAGGGCGGCGCCACCCTGCAGCCCGCCGACGCCGCCGAGCCCGCCGAACCGGAATTCGTGCCGGAAGCCCGCGAGCGCCGCGGCGCCGAGCCGACCGCGGAGTCGGTCTTCGGCAAGAAGGACTGAAAATGAAAACGGCCCCGGATCGCTCCGGGGCCGTCTTTCCTTGTGCGGGAGGCCTTCGCTAATGCGCTCGGGCCTCCAGGCTGGTGATCTGTTCCTTGAGCCGGAGCTTCTGTTGCTTGAGCTCCCTGACGCGAAGCGAGTCCGCCGCCGGGTGGGTCATTTCGCGCTGGATGGTTTCATCCAGATTGCGGTGACGGTTTCCCAGTTCGCGGATACGAGCTTCGATGGTCATGGCTTGCGCCTCCATGTCTAAGGGACCACTAGATTGAGCGCCCGGCTGGACCGGCTGTAGAATCACATTCCGGTGACCCGCCGGCGTCCGGACACGGACCACCCTGGAGCCCCAATTGGCCGAAGATGTGCACGGAGCGGCGCGGACCCCGCCCCCCTCGAACCCCCAACGCCTCGTCGTCGGAATTTCCGGTGCGTCCGGCGTGGCTTACGGCGTCCGGACGTTGGACGCGCTACGCGAGCTGGGGGTCGAGAGCCACCTCGTCGTTACCCGCGCCGCCCTGCTGACCCTGTCGCAGGAGACCGATCTGTCGGCCGACGACCTGATGGGCCGCGCCGACGTGACGCACCGGCTGAACGACGTCGGCGCTTCGATCGCCTCGGGCTCGTTCCGGACCATGGGCATGATCGTCGCGCCCTGCTCGGTTCGGACCATGAGCGAGATCGCCACCGGCGTGACCTCGACCCTGCTGACCCGGGCCGCCGACGTCGTCCTGAAGGAGCGGCGGCCGCTGGTGCTGATGGTGCGCGAGACGCCGCTGCACCTGGGCCATCTGCGCACCATGACCGCGCTGACGGAGATGGGCGCGATCATCGCCCCGCCCCTGCCCGCCCTCTACGCGAAACCGGCCTCGATCGAGGAGATGGTCGACCAGTCGGTCGGGCGGGCGCTGGACCTGTTCGGCCTCGAATGGTCGAGCGTGCGCCGCTGGGCGGGGCTGAAAGGCGTGACCACCGAATGAGCGACCTGTGGGACTGGGCCGTGCGGGCCTATGCGGCCGAAGGCGTGAGCGACGCCTGCCTGCATCTGCAGGATGCGGCCGGACAGAACGCGCCCCTGCTGCTGTGGGCGGCGTGGGCCGCGCGCACCGGGCGGACCCCGGACGCCGACACGCTGGAAGCCGGCTGCGACATCGCCCGGGCCTGGCAGGACGCGGCCATCGCGCCGCTGCGCGCCGTGCGTCGCACGCTGAAGGGCCCCAATCCGGATCTGGAGAACGCCGACCGGGAAGCGGTGCGGACCCAGGTCAAGGCCGTCGAACTGGAGGCGGAGCGCCGTCTGCTGGCCGCGCTCGAGGCGCTTTCGCCGCCGCCCGGCGCCGCGCCGGCCCCGGTGCTGGAAGCGCTGGTCGCGGTCGCGCGGCGCTGGTCGCCAATGACGCCGCGGGCGGGCCTGGTCGAGCTGGCCGAACGGCTTCCGGCGTGAGCCGGCGCGCGCTATAAGCCCGCGTTCGGGGCCCTATGATGAATGACGACGATCCGTTTCTAAGCGAGGAAGAAAAGGCGCTTCACGCCCGGCTCAGAGAGCTGCGCCTCGAACACTCCGACCTCGACGCCTCGATCGAGGCGCTGCTGCGGTTGCCGCAACCGGACCAGCTGATGGTCGCGCGGCTGAAGCGGAAGAAGCTCACCCTGCGCGACGAGATCGTGAAGATCGAGGCCATCGTCCTGCCCGACATCATCGCCTGAGGTCAGCGGCTCTTCTTGCGAACCCACATGGCGGCGTCGGCCTCGGCGAGCCAGACCTCGGGATCGGTGTGACCGGCGAGAGCGCGGACGCCGAACGAACCGCCCAGACCCGCCGACCGGCCCTCCCATTCGAACGGGACCTTCTCCAGCGTCTCGGCCAGCCGGCGGGCCTTTTCGCGGCCCTCCTCGAGACCGGCGCTGAGCATCAGCAGGCCGAACTCGTCGCCGCCGAGCCGCCCGACGGCGTCGGACTCGCGCAGATTGGACCGCATCATCTCGGCCACGTGGATCAGGGCCGCGTCGCCGGCGGCGTGGCCGAGCCTGTCGTTGACGCCCTTGAAGCCGTCGAGGTCGAGGTAAAGCAGCACCGCGGGAACGTCGTGGCGCTGGCAGAAGGCCATGGCGCTCTTCATGGCGGCGATGAAGCCGCGGCGGTTCAGGGCGGGCGTGAGTACATCGTGGTCGGCCGCCGCCTCGGCCGCCTCGGCGCGGCGGCGCAGGGCCTCGACCTCGGCGCGCAGGCGCTCGATCTCGGCGATGGGATCGATGACGTCGGTCACGGTCGAATAGGCTCCCCCGGCCGGCGACTCACCGGGCGCCGACCTGCGTTCAGCCTAACGCCGTCGGTTGCGGGCGCAACGCGAGTCCTGTATCGCGCCGCTTTCGTCGGAAAGGGCCACGACTCATGACGACCGCGACGCCTCTAGTGGCGATCATCATGGGCAGCCGCTCGGACTGGCCGACGATGAAGCACGCCGCCGACGCTTTGGACCGGCTGGGCGTGGCCTGGGAGGCCAGGGTGGTCAGCGCCCACCGCACCCCGCAGCGCCTGTTCGACTTCGCCACCGGAGCCCGGGCCGCGGGCTACAAGGTGATCATCGCCGGGGCCGGCGGCGCCGCCCATCTGCCCGGCATGGCGGCCTCGATGACCGAACTGCCCGTGTTGGGGGTGCCCGTCGAATCCAGGGCCCTGAAGGGCATGGACAGCCTGCTGTCGATCGCCCAGATGCCCGGCGGCGTGCCGGTGGCGACGCTGGCCATCGGCGAGCCCGGCGCGAAGAACGCCGGCATACTGGCGGCCCAGATTCTCGCCCTCTCGGACGCCGTGCTGGCCGGCCGGCTGACGGCCTTCCGCGAGGCCCAGACCGAGGCGGTTCACGAGACGGTCGAGGACTGAGTGGCCGTTCTGCCCCCCGGATCGACCCTCGGCATTCTCGGCGGCGGCCAGCTGGGGCGGATGCTCAGCCAGGCGGCGTCCCGGCTGGGCTTCAACGTGGTCATCCTCGATCCGGAGGAGAACTGCCCGGCGGCCCGGGTGTCGCAGGGCCAGATCGTCGCCGCCTATGACGATCCCACCGCCCTGACTGTGCTGGGCCGGGTGGCCCAGGCGGTGACCTTCGAGTTCGAGAACGTGCCCGCGGCCTCCGTGGCGACGCTGGCCGAGGGCGGCGCCCTCGTCGCGCCCGGCCCCAAGGCCCTGGCCGTGGCGCAGGACCGGGTCGACGAGAAGACCTTCCTGAACGGCGTCGGCGCCACCACCGTCGATTTCGTCGCCGTCGACAACCTCGACGACCTGCTGGCCGGTCTGGAACGGCTGGGAACGCCGGCTCTGCTGAAGACCCGGCGCGAGGGCTATGACGGCAAGGGCCAGGTCTGGGTGCGTTCGGCGAAGATGGCCGCCGACGCCTGGCAAGCCATCGGCGAACGCCCGGCGATCCTGGAAGCGAAGGCCGATTTCACCCGCGAGCTGTCGGTGATCGCGGCGCGGGGCCGCGACGGCGCCGTCGCCGTCTATCCGCTGGGCGAGAACGTCCACGCGGGCGGGGTGCTGAAGACCACGATCGCGCCGGCTGAAGTCGACGCGACGACCGCAGCGCGCGCGACCACAATCGCCACGGCCATCCTCGAGGGCCTCGACTACGTCGGCGTGCTCGGGGTCGAGCTGTTCGATCTCGGAAACGGCGCGCTGCTGGTCAACGAGATCGCGCCGCGCGTCCACAACACCGGCCACTGGACCCAGGACGGTTGCGCCTGCGACCAGTTCGAGCAGCACATCCGCGCCATCGCCGGCTGGCCGCTTGGCCCGACCACGGCGCACGCCCGCGTCGAGATGACCAATCTGCTGGGCGACGAGGTCGAACAGTGGACGGCGCTCTCCGCCGAGCCCGACGCCCGCCTGCACCTCTACGGCAAGGCCGAGGCCCGGCCGGGCCGCAAGATGGGGCATGTGAACCGGGTGAAGCCGATTTAGACCTCGTCGATCCGGCGGCGGCGCCCCGTTTCACAAGCCAGCGTTACGCGAACATGACTTTTCCCGACCGCCGTGCTAGTCTCATGCACAGGCTGGAGGGTTCGCCATGGAGTGCGACAAGTGCCAGATGTCGATCGGCCCCGGTGAGGTCGCCGTCATCGTTCTCATTCAAATACTGGCGTGGGCGGCGCTCATCGCCCTTGTTCGTTGCTTGGGGGTGGTCTGATGTCTCACGACGACCCTTCAACCAAACACAACGACGGCTCCTGCTGCTACGAAGCCCGGTTGGTCGCCGGCTTTGGCGGGCATAACCCGGCCCATATCTCGGGGCGCGCCGCCAAAGCCTTCAAATTCCTCAAATGGTTTCCCGCCAAGATCGCCCTGACGGCCCAGTACGTCGAAATTCGCCGGGTCGAAACAGGGCAGGTCGCGACCTACGGTTTCATCGGATTCGGCATGGGCGCGGGCGCGTCCGTTGCGGTTGAAGTCAAGAACTGGAGCCCGGTCGTCTGCTGTCCCAACGATTGCCCCACCTTCGCCGACTTCACCGGCTTCGGCCGGCTGACGATCCTCGAAGCGGCTCTGGTCGGCGGAATGAACGTCGCCTACCTCGACTTCGGCAGTCCGAAAGGCTGCCGCCTGTATTTCGAAAACGTCATCGGCCTGATCCTCGGCGTGGGCGTCGAGATCGGGACCTTCCTGGGCTACTATTTCCGCATCAAGTAGCGCGCGGCCCGTAGCGCATCCGGCTCAAAGCATCCGTCATCTTCCGCAGCGGGGCGTCGAAGTCCTTGCCGGCCTTCCACTTCTCGAAGGCCATGACGTTATCGATGCGGCGGGCGACGAAGGCCTCGGCGGCGTCGCGGCCGTCGAACCAGCGCATGGTCAGGGCCGGGATCAGGATGCCGGAGAGGATGGCGCGCTTGGAATAGTGGTTCCAGTCGGTGGCCGTGTCCCCGGCCCAGTTCCACAATTCGTCCGCCGTTTCCCACGCCAGCTTCAGCCCCAGATCGGCGTTGACCGGCAGGGCCAGGAAGGCGGCGCAGCGGCGGGTGGCCTCGAGGTCGGCGGCGCCGGCCTCCATGCGGGCGGAGACGGCGCGGGCGATTCGCTCGCGGATCTTCAGGGACTGGGGGTCGACCTCCGCGAGCGACGCCAGCGCCCGGTCGTCGTGGCGACGCGACAGCACGGCGGCGAGGTCGCGAGCGCCGTTGGGAAACAGCAGCTCCTCGTCGCCGAGGGACAGGCCGTTCGCCTCGCAGGCGGCGCGGACCATGCGGCCGTTCCAGCCCAGCCCCGGCGCGCGCTCGACGGCGGTGTCCAGAACCGCCTGCTCCATGCGGTCGGCCCAGTCCCCTTCGGGCTGGCTGTTCGACAGGTGTGGCGCATCGGTCATGGAGGCAGCATAAGCCCGTCCGGCGGGCGTTTCGAGCCTTCACATCTTGCCGCGACGATCTGGACAGGGCGGGGCCGCTCGTGTATCAGCCCGCCTTCACTCGCGGACCCCCGTCTGACGAGGATGAGATTTATTTGTCTGCCCGTCTCCCTCACAGGACGCGGCGGGCGGCCAAAGGAGAGTTCAACCTGGTACAGATTTTCGTTCGCGATAATAACGTCGATCAAGCACTGAAGGCCCTCAAGAAGAAGATGCAGCGCGAAGGCAGCTTCCGCGAGATGAAGCGCCACGTGCACTACGAGAAGCCCTCGGAGAAGCGCGCCCGCCAGAAGGCCGAGGCCGTGCGCCGCGCCCGCAAGCTGGCCCGCAAGCGCGCCCAGCGCGAAGGCCTGCTGCCGCCGCCGAAGCCCCGCGTCCCGGGCGCCGGTCCGGCCCGCGGCTAAGCCGACGTTACGAACTGAAGATCAAAAGGCCGCCCCGGGAAACCGGAGCGGCCTTTTTCTTGTCTCCTCCCTGTCCGCGCAGCGGATGGGGAGGTGGATCGGCGGCGAAGCCGACGAGACGGAGGGGCTGGCGGCGGTGCACTCGGAAAGGCGCCCCTCCACCGCTTCGCGGTCCCCCTCCCCATCGCTTCGCGACAGGGAGGAGACAGGAGCCTACCGCCCCCGCCCGATCGCGCTGGCGAAGGCCTTCCAGCTCAGCTTCACGTCGGACAGCGCGCCGGCCCGGAACGCCCGGCCGGCGATCCAGACCATCAGCAGGGCGAAGGCGAACATGCCGGCCATGGTCCCGACGATCTCAATCATCGGCGGCTCGGACGGGGCCCGGGCGCTCATCAGGAACGGCGTGAAGAACGGCACCCACGACATGATCTGCACCACCGGCGCGTCCGGCGTGCGGATGGCCAGTTGCATGACCAGCAGGGGCACGATCAGG
This sequence comes from Caulobacterales bacterium, assembly GCA_016183935.1. Taxonomy (GTDB): domain Bacteria; phylum Pseudomonadota; class Alphaproteobacteria; order Caulobacterales; family Caulobacteraceae; genus Brevundimonas. The sequence continues at coordinate 47,177 of JACPDR010000007.1, read as the reverse complement.
ATCATCATGATCGGGCCCATCAGGGTCTGGGCGTCGCGCGGCGTCTCGCAGAAGGCCCCGATGGCGGCGAACAGGACCGCGTACATCAGATAGCCGCCCACGGCGTAGGCCAGGAAATAGCCGATCAGCCCGCCCTCGAGCAGCACCTCCCCGACCATGCCGGCGTACTGCGGCAGGCCGCCGATCAGACCCGCCGCGCCGATGCCGCCCCAGACCAGCAGCACGGTGATGGTCAGCAGGGCCACGCCCAGCACCTTGCCGGTGAGGATTTCCGTCGCCGAGGCCGAAGACAACAGCACCTCGAGGATCTTGTTCGACTTCTCCTCCATCACGCTGTTCAGCAGGATCGAGGCCCCGGTGATGATCAGCGACCACAGGATGAAGCCGGAGGCCAGGCCGATGATGCCGGGAAGCTGGTCGCGGAAGGAGACCTCCCCGCCGCTGGAGGATCTCGGCGACAGGGCGGTGACCTCGGGCTCGAAGCGGTTGGCCGCATCGACCACGCTCGAATCGATGCCCACGGCCGCGAAGACCTCGCGCCGGTTGGCCTGTTTGAGGGCCTCCCGCACGAAGTCCTCGACCGTGTCGTCGGTGGCGCGGCGCGTCCACACCCGGGCGGTCGGCTTGCCGTCGGTCCGGTCGAGCAGCACCACGGAGTCGAGCCGCGCCTCTTCCGGAACCTCATCGCCAAGATAATGGCGGGCGACGTCCTCGCGGGCCTGTCCGGGCGCGGCGGCCGCCAGATCAGCCGGCGGGGCGACGATGCGCATCTTCAGCGCCCCCAGTTGATCGAGGGCGCCGCCCGCGGCGGCGGCTCCCGACTGGCCGGCGGTCTTCTGCGCCTCCGCGGCGGCCTCCCGGCTGCGTCGCTGACGGCGTTCGCTGTCCTCGCGCAGGGCGGTCTGGACGGCTGCGGCGAGGCCGGCGGCCTGCGGCCCCTCCTCGATCACCACCACTTCGCGCATCGGCTCGCTGGTCTTCATCAGGATGGGAACGGCGCCGCCGAGGACGCCGAAGACCGGAAAAGCCAGCAGCGACAGCCAGAAGCCCACCGTCTTGGCGTAGGCGGCGAATTCGCGCCGGGCGATCAGCAGGGTGCGTTTCATCGGGCGGCCTCCGCGGCTTTGACGGACTGGTCCTGGTCCGGATTGTCGCCGGTCAGGCCGATGAAGGCGTCGTGCAGGCCGGGCTCGCGCAGTTCGAAGCGGCGCACGTCGAGGCCGCCCAGGAAGGCGGCCTTGAGCGCGTCCTGGCCCCGGCCGCCGGGGGTCAGCGCCGCCTTGAGCACGCGCACGCCGCCGGCGTCGGAGATCACCTCGACGCCGCCGACTCCGGGCAGGCCCGCGGCCTGTTCCGGAGCGATGGCGCCTTCCAGCTCGAGGAAACGCGGCGCCGTGGCGCGGGCTTCGCCCACCGTGCCCTCGAACGCCTTCTTGCCGCGGGCCAGCAGCACGACCTTGTCGCACAGCCGCTCGGCGTGCTGCATCACATGGGTCGAGAACAGCACGGTGGCGCCGTCGGCGGCCAGCTGGCGGATCACCCCCTCCAGTCCCTGCTGGTTGACCGGGTCGAGGCCGGAGAAGGGCTCGTCGAGGATGACGAACTCGGGCCGATGCACCACCGAGGCGATCAGCTGCACCTTCTGCGACATCCCCTTGGACAGTTCCTTCATCTTCTTGCGTTTGGCGTCGCCCAGGCCCTGGGCGTCGAGCATCTCGCGGGCGCGGCGGCGGCCCTCGCCGGTCGGCAGACCCTTCAGCGCGCCGAAGAAGGCGATGGCGTCGACCGGCGTCATCTTCTTGTAGAGGCCACGCTCCTCCGGGAGAAAGCCCAGCCGGTCGCGCACCTTGCGGCCGTCGTCGGCGCCCAGGATGGTGATGCGCCCCGAGGTCGCAGGCTGCAGGCCGAGGATCATGCGGATGGTCGAGGTCTTGCCCGCGCCGTTGGGACCGAGGAAGCCGCAGATCGTGCCCTTCTCGACCTGGAAGCTGAGGTCGCGCACGGCCTGGAAGTCGCCGTAGCGCTTGCTGACCCCGTCGAGCGTCAATGCCGCCGCCATATGTTCCCGCCCCATGTCGATCCGTGCGGACAGTGGTAGGGTTGTAAAGGACGTTTGACAACAGCCCCGACCCCCGCCGGGCGTGCCTTTGTCATGAAATCCGTGTCATGTTCGGGCGATAGAGGCGGCGAGCCGACCGGAATCCTGAATGCCCTACGAATCCCCGCCCTCGCCTGTCGCGCCGCCCTCCGGATCCCGCCTGTGGACGACGGGGGCCAGCGCGGGCGTATCCATCGCCGTGCTGCTGGGGGTGGCGGTGCTGCAACCGGACAGCGCCGGCTATCTGCTGGCCGGAGCGGCGCTGGTAGGGCTGACGACATGGGTGGTGGCGCGGCGGATGGCTCGGCCCGCGCGGCCGGCGGGGACGGCGTCGGAAGCGACGCGGACCGAACCGGCCGCGGACCGGGCCCTGCTCGACAGCCTGTTCGAGGCGCTGGCGGACCCGGTGCTGGTGGTGTCGGGAGGCGAGGCGGACGACATCGGGGATCGCCGGGTGGTGCTGGCCAACGCCGCCGCGCGGGAGCTGCTGCGGATTCCGCGCGAGGGGGCGCTGCTGGTCTCGGCCCTGCGCGACCCGGCGGTGCTGGAGGCGGTCGACGAGGCCCTGTTCGGGGGCGTGGCCCGGAGCACCGACTACGGCGGCGTCGGGGCGCAGGCGCGGCACTGGCGCGCCCTGACCCGGCCCCTGCCCTCGGCCGACGGGCGGGCGCTGGCCCTGATGGTGCTGCGCGACGAGACCGAGGTGCGGCGCATGGAGCTGATGCGGGTCGACTTCCTGGCCAACGCCAGCCACGAGTTGCGCACGCCGCTGGCCTCGCTGGCCGGCTTCATCGAGACGCTGAAGGGCCATGCCCGGGACGATCCGAAGGCGCGCGACAAATTCCTCGACATCATGGCGACGCAGGCGGAGCGGATGGGGCGGCTGGTCGCCGACCTTCTGTCGCTGAGCCGGATCGAGCTGAACGAGCACATCCCGCCCGCCGGCCGGGTCGATCTGGCCCTGGCCGCCTCGGACGTGGTCGATGCGGTCAGCGTGCTGTCGGCGGAGCGCGAGGTGCGGGTCGTGTTGCAGGACCGGGCGACCAGCGCGCCGGTGCACGGCGACCGCGACGAAATCGTGCAGGTGGTCCAGAACCTGGTCGACAACGCCATCAAATACTCGGCCGGGGGCGACACGGTCGAGATCGTCATCCAGCCGACGGTGACCCTGGACCAGGTCTCGGCCCCGTGGTCCGGGGGCAGCCGAGGCGAAGGCGCGACGCGGCTGCCGCTGGTGACGCCGGATCGTGAGCCGGGGGTCCGCTACGCCGCCGTCACCGTGCGCGACCATGGGCCGGGCATGGACCGCGAGCATCTGCCGCGGTTGACCGAGCGGTTCTACCGGGTCGAGGGCCAGAAGAGCGGCGAGCGGGCGGGCACGGGGCTGGGGCTGGCCATCGTCAAGCATATCGTCAACCGCCACCGCGGCGGGCTGACGGTGGAGAGCGCCCCGGGCGAGGGCGCGGCCTTCACCGCCTACTTCCCGGTGGCGGCGCGCAAGGCCATGGCCGGACAGGTCGAAACCGGCGGCCGCACACCGTAACAGAACTGTCACGGCGTCGTCGTAATCCGCTGACCATTCGCGGGCAGTTTCCGCCCGGCACGAACCGGGCGACCGGCGCGTTCCGATTCCCGGTTCCGGATTCACATGACCTGGCTTTTCCCGCCGCTGCTGATCGCCGCCGCCGTCGCCGCCTATGTGGGCGGACGCGCGCTCGCGCGTCGGCGACAACAGGGGGTGCGGGCCCATTCGCGCCCGGGCCAGCACGGCGCGTATGCGCTGATCTGGGCCGTGGTTCCGGCGCTGGCCGTGCTGATCGGCGCGGCCATCCTGACCCCCTCCATCGGCGCCGCGGCGACGGCGGCCGGCGCGGCCCTGGCGGCGCTGCTGGGCGCCCTGTTCGCCTTCAGCCGCATCCGGCCCGAGCTGCGGGCCCGTAACCGGGTCGAGGCGTGGATCGTCGGCCTGCTGTTCGCGAGCTCGGCCATCGCCGTGCTGATCACCGTCGGCATCATCGCGGCCCTGGTGTTCGATTCGCTGCGCTTCTTCGCCTCGGTGCCGATCGGCGAGTTCCTGTTCGGGACCCAGTGGAGCCCGCAGACGGCGATCCGGGCCGATCAGGTCGGCTCGAGCGGGGCGTTCGGAGCCCTGCCGCTGTTCGCCGGCACCTTCCTGATCATGCTCATCGCCATGACCGTGGCCGCCCCGGTGGGCCTGTTCGCGGCCATCTACCTGTCGGAGTACGCCGGACCGGTGTTGTGTTCCGGGCGATGGTCAAGCCGGTGCTGGAGGTGCTCGCGGGGGTGCCGACCGTGGTCTACGGCTTCTTCGCCGCCCTGACCGTGGGGCCGGCGTTCCGGGAATTCTTCAACGGCATCGGGGCGCAGCTGGTCGGCGGACCGCTGGACGGGCTCGGCCAGTACCTGATGCTGGTCCAGAACCAGATGGCGCTGGTGGCGGGGGGCGTCATGGGGATCATGCTGATCCCGTTCGTCAGCTCGCTGTCGGACGACATCATCAACGCGGTGCCGCAATCCCTGCGCGACGGCTCCTACGCCATGGGCGCGACCAAGTCCGAGACGGTCAAGCGGGTGTTGCTGCCGGCCGCCCTGCCCGGCGTGGCGGGCGCGATGCTGCTGGCCATGTCGCGGGCCATCGGCGAGACCATGATCGTGACCATGGCCGCGGGCCTGGCGGCGCGGCTGACGCTCAATCCGCTCGATACGGTGACTACGGTGACCGTCCAGATCGTCACCCTGCTCACCGGCGACCAGGAGTTCGACAGCCCCAAGACCCTGGCCGCCTTCGGCCTCGGCCTGACCCTGTTCCTCGTGACGCTGGCGCTGAACATCGTCGCCCAGCGCATCGTCCAGACCTATCGGCAGCAGTATGACTGAGGCGACCGTACCCCCACCGGAGATGGCCAGCACGAACGGCTCCGTCCGCACCGACCGGCTGCGCGCCGGCCTGAAGCGGCGCTACGCCCGCGAAGGCCGGTTCAAGCTGTACGGCCTGCTGGCTATCGGCGTGGCGGTGGGCTTCCTGCTGCTGTTGCTCGGCCGGATCATCGACCAGGGCCACACGGCCTTCTACGCCCACTCCATGACCGTGCCGGTCTATATGGACCCGGCCCGGATCGACCGGACCTATCCGCAGGGGACCAATTTCGAGCTGCTGGCCGCCGAGCAGGCGCTGGCGCGGCTGGGCATCGCCGACGACGCCGAGGGCACGAAGGCGACGGCCATGCGCGGCCTGTTCTCGTCCGAACTGAAGTTCGTCGCCGCCGGGCGGATCGAGCAGAACCCGGACCTGATCGGCCAGACCGTGGCGATCGCCGCGCCGCTGTCGGACGACGCCGACCTGTATTTCAAGGGCGAGATCTCGCTCGACACCCCCGCCGCCCAGCGCCGCCTGTCCGACGAGCAGATCGCCTGGCTGGACCAGATGCAGGCCAACGGCCGGATCGAGAGCCATTTCAACACCGCCCTGTTCACCAAGGGCGATTCCACCGAGCCCGAGCTGGCCGGGGTGCTTGGCGCGGTGATCGGCTCGGCCCTGATGCTGCTGGTCACCGCCCTGATCGCCATTCCGCTGGGCGTCGGCGCGGCCCTGTATCTGGAGGAGTTCGCGCCCAAGGGCCGGATCACCGACCTGATCGAGGTCAATATCAACAACCTGGCCGCCGTGCCGTCGATCATCTACGGCCTGCTCGGCCTGGCGCTGTTCATCAACTGGATGCACCTGCCGCGCGCCAGCCCGCTGGTCGGGGGACTGGTGCTGGCCCTGATGGCCCTGCCGACCATCATCATCGCCACCCGTTCGTCGCTGAAGGCGGTGCCGCCGTCGATCCGCGAGGCGGCCCTGGCCATGGGCGCCTCGAAGACCCAGACCGTGTTCCAGCACACCCTGCCGCTGGCCATGCCGGGCGTGATGACCGGAGCCATCATCTCCATGGCCCACGCCCTCGGCGAGACCGCCCCGCTGCTGCTGATCGGCATGGTCAGCTTCGTGCCGGGCATCCCCCACGCCCTGACCGAGCCGACCGGCGCCCTGCCCTCGCTGGTCTACATCTGGGAAAACGCCTCGGAGCGCGCGTTCCACGAGCGCACCGCCGCCGCCATCCTGGTCCTCCTCACCTTCATGGTCGTCATGAACGCCGCCGCAGTCGTCCTGCGTCGCCGCTTCGAACGCCGGTGGTAGTCGTATGAAGTTCAATCTGTTTCGCGCACCCGACGGTCCTCAAGGCGGATCCACCGCCGATACGGCCGTCATCGCCCCGCCCCCTGTCCTGCACAGCGCGGACCCGAATGCGCCGGTCAAGATCGCCGCCCGCGACGTGTCGGTCTTCTACGGCGAGAAACAGGCGCTGTTCGACGTCTCGCTGGATGTCGCCGACAAGACCGTCACCGCCCTGATCGGCCCGTCCGGCTGCGGCAAGTCGACCTTCCTGCGGACCATGAACCGCATGAACGACACCATTTCGGGCGCCCGGGTGTCCGGACGGATCGAGATCGACGGCGAGGACGTCAATGCGAAGTCGGTCGACCCCGTCCTGTTGCGCGCCCGGGTCGGCATGGTGTTCCAGAAGCCGAACCCCTTCCCCAAGACCATCTACGAGAACGTCGCCTATGGCCCGCGCATCCACGGTCTCGCCGACGGCAAGGCCGAGCTGGACGGGATCGTCGAGGCCTCGCTGAAGCGCGCCGGCCTGTGGGACGAGGTCGCCGACCGGCTGCATTCGCCCGGCACCGGCCTGTCCGGCGGCCAGCAGCAGCGGCTGGTCATCGCCCGCGCCATCGCGGTCGAGCCCGAGGTCATCCTGATGGACGAGCCCTGCTCGGCCCTGGACCCCATCGCCACGGCCAAGATCGAGGAACTGATCGACGAACTGCGCGAGCGCTACTGCATCGTCATCGTCACCCACTCCATGGCCCAGGCGGCGCGGGTCAGCCAGCGCACGGCCTTCTTCCACCTCGGCCGGCTGATCGAGATGGGCGACACCGAGGACATCTTCACCAACCCGCGCGAACGGCGCACGCTCGACTACATCACCGGCCGCTTCGGCTAGGAGCCCGCCCATGACCCAGCACACCGTCAAGGCCTATGGAGACGAACTGGACCAGCTGACCGCCGAGGTCGCCCGCATGGGCGGCCTGGCGGAGGCCCAGGTCGCCGACGCCATCGAGTCCGTCGCCCGACGCGACGTCGCCCTCGGCCGCGCCGTAATCGAGCGGGACCACAAGCTCGACGCCCTGCACCGCGAGATCGAGAAGAAGGCCATCCGGCTGATCGCCCTGCGCCAGCCGGTCGCCTCCGACCTGCGCCGCACCCTGTCGGCCATGAAGCTGGCCACCGACCTCGAACGCACCGGCGACCTCGGCAAGAACATCGCCAAGCGGGGCCTGGTCCTGGCCGAAGGCCAGCCGATGCAGCCGCTGACCCGCTCGATCGAGCGGATGGGCAAACTGGTCTCCATGCGTTTGCGCGACGTGCTGGACGCCTACGCCGCCAGCGAGATCGACCGGGCCATGGCGGTCTGGAGCACCGACGACGAGGTCGACGAACACTACAACAGCCTGTTCCGCGAGCTGCTGACCTACATGATGGGCGATCCGCGCACGATCAGCGCCTGCACCCATCTGCTGTTCATGGCCAAGAACCTCGAGCGGATCGGCGACCACGCCACCAACATCGCCGAGACCATCTACTATGAGGTTACCGGCCAGGAGTTCACCGGCGAACGCCCGCGCTGGAACCCCGACGTCGCCGAAGACTCCCCCGAACCGCCGACGACCGCGTAATCCGGAGAACCGCCGTGCAGCCCTATGTTCTGGTGATGGAAGACGAGGACGCCCTGGCGACCCTCGTCCAGTACAACCTCGAGAAGGAAGGCTACCGCGTCGTCATCGCCGCCGACGGTGAGGAAGGCATGCTGCAGATCGAGGAGCGGCTGCCCGACCTGGTGCTGCTGGACTGGATGCTGCCCAAGCTGTCCGGCATCGAGGTGTGCCGGCGCATCCGGGGCAAGGCGGAGACCCGCAACCTGCCGGTCATCATGCTGACCGCCCGCGGCGAGGAGACCGACCGCGTGCGCGGCCTGGACACCGGCGCCGACGACTACATGACCAAGCCGTTCTCGATGGTCGAACTGAACGCCCGCATCCGGGCGGTCCTGCGCCGCATCCGCCCGGGCCTGGCCGACGACCGCCTCAACCACGGCGACATCGTCATCGACCGGGTGGCCCACCGGGTGCGCCGGGCCGGGACCGAGATCCACCTAGGCCCCACCGAGTTCCGCCTGCTCGACCATCTGATGCAGCACCCCGGCCGGGTGTTCAGCCGCGAGCAGCTGCTGGACGCGGTGTGGGGCTCGGACGTCTATGTCGAGGCGCGGACGGTGGACGTGCATGTCGGCCGCCTGCGCAAGGCGCTGAACATCGAGGGCACCGTCAACCCGATCCGGACGGTGCGCTCGGCGGGGTATTCGCTGGACCTTGGGGGTTGAGCGAAGAGCGGAATCTGACGGGTCGCTGGACAGGCGTCTACTTCTACCCCGTCGATCCCGAACTGAACCCCGACGACGACCTGCCGCCGACACCCTTCACCGCCGAGCTGCGGGACGGCGGCGGACATGTGACTGGAACGACGCTTGAGCCGGACGTCTTCGGCGCGCCCGATGCGCCTCCGATCCCGGCTACGCTGGAGGGGAGCCGGCTGGACGGCCAACTGACGTTCACGAAATTTCCGAACGGCGGCGGCCAGGTTCACTCGATCGACTACATCGGCTCGATCTCCGGCGACGGAAACAGCGTCAGCGGCCAGTGGATCATCCACGGCGAATGGTCCGGGACCTTCCGGATGCAGCGCAAGGTCGCCCCGGTCTCGGCGAGCCGGAAGGTGGAGACCGCCCTGCGGACCTGACCGGCATCGGTCCCCGCCTCGTCCGGTTCCGGCCGGCGGAGTAGCGCCGCTACTCCGCCACGATCTCTTCCGGTGCCAGCTCATAGACCGAGGCGCAGTACTCGCAGGTGACCCGGATCTTGCCGTCCGGCTCGACCATTTCGGCCCGCTCCTCCGGCCCGAACGACGCCAGCACCGTGCCGATGCGGTCCTTCGAACAGCGGCAGACCGCCTGAAGCGCGCGCGCATCCTCCAGCCGCACGCCGTCCTCGTGGAACAGGCGGAACAGCAAGGTCTCGGGCGACACGGTCGGGTCGATCAGCTCGTCGTCGGCCAACGTCTGGAACAGGGCGCGCGACCGGTCCCACGCCTCCTCGGTCGAACCCCGGGCGTCGTCACCGGCGATCAGCTGGATCAGCGCCCCGCCGGCTCGCCAGGTCGTGCCGGCGTCCGTGGTCACCGCCCCGACGGCCAGCCGGACCTTGGTGGGGATCTGCTCCGACTGCTGGAAATAGTGTTCGGCGGCCAGCGACAGGCTCTCGCCCTCGATCGGGGTGATGCCTTGGGTGCGTTCGAAGTCCGGGCCGCGGTCGAGCGTCATCACGAACACGCCCTCGCCCAGCAGCGTCTTCGCGCCGGGGCGGGCGAAGCCCTGCGAAGCGGCGGCGACCTCGGCTTCGTCGAAACGGCAGTAGCCGCGCAGGTGGCCCTGGGTGTCGTAGTCGGCCACGACGTAGCGGACCGGGCCGTCGCCCTGGGCCTGGACGATCAGCCGGCCCTCGAACTTCAGGGCCGAGCCGATCAGGGCGGCCAGGGCGCAGGCCTCGCCCAGCAGGGCGGCGACCGGCTCGGGATAGGCGTGGGCCGACAGGATGGCGTCGATGGTCGAGCCGAGACGGACCAGGCGGCCGCGCACCGGCCAGCCCTCGATCTGGAAGGCGGCGGCGAGATTGTCAGACGGCGCGGCGGCGGGCGCGTGATCGGTCACGGCGGTCCTCGAAAGGGGGTTGTGCGGAAGCGCCGCAAGATAGGCGCCCGTATCGCGATTGGTAAGGGCGGCATGCTAGAGCAGGAACCGGCGGGGTCGCGGCCCCGTTCCTGAAGGCCACCCACAGACCCTATCCAGCCGGCGGTTTCATGACCAAAGCGACGCTCAAGCCCTTGAAACAGCAGGCCATCGTGGTCACCGGCGCCACCTCGGGCATCGGACTGGCGGTGGCGCGACGGGCGGCCCGGGCCGGAGCCTGCGTCTTCCTGATCGCGCGCGGCGAAAGCGATCTGAAGGCGCTGACCGAGGAGCTGCAGGCCAGTGGGGCGCGGGCGGCCTGGGCGGTCGCCGACGTCGCCGACTACGACGCGCTGGCCGAGGCGGCGGACAAGTGCCGGCGGCTGTTCGGCGGTTTCGACACCTGGGTCAACAACGCCGGCATCTCGATCTTCGGGGCCCTGCGCGAGACCACGCTGGAGGACCAGCGGCGACTGTTCGAGACCAACTACTGGGGCGTGGTCAACGGGTCTCTGGTCGCGGCCGAGCACCTGCGCGAGCGGCCGGGCGGCGGGGCCATCGTCAACGTCGGCTCGATCCTGTCGGACGCGCCGATCCCGATCCAGGGCGCCTACTCCGCCTCCAAGCACGCGGTGAAGGGTTTCACCAACGCCCTGCGCATGGAGCTGATGCGCGAGCAGGCCCCGATCACCGTCAGCCTGGTCAAGCCGGGGGCGATCGACACGCCCTACAACAAGCACGCCCGTAACCTGACCGGCTACGCGATGCACAACCCGCAGCCGGTCTATGCGACCCATGTGGTGGCCGACACCATCCTGTACTGCGCGGAGCATCCGATCCGCGAGATCACCGTCGGCGGCGGCAGCCGGCTGATCGCCAGTTTCTATTCGGCCCTGCCCGGCATCGCGGAACCTCTCATGGCCCGGTTCGCTCCTAGCCTTATGCGGGACAGGCGTTCCGCGTGGCAGCCGGACGAGGACGGGCTCTACGACCCGACCGAGGACGGTCTCGATGAAGAGGTCTATTATCCGATGGTCCGACAGTTTTCCGCCCTCGCCGAAGTCCGGAAGCATCCGGGCGTCACCGCTGGTGTGGTCGCCATCCTGGCCGGCGTCGGCCTGGCCACCCTGCTGCTCAATCAGCGCACCGGGCCGACCCGGCTGCAGGCCCTGCGCGGCCGGGTGAGCCCAGGCCGGTGGGTCGACGCCAGCGGCCTGCGCACCCGCTTCGAGGATCTGACTGAAACGATGCGTCACGGCCTGACCGGGGCCGGCGAACGCGCCGCGGAGTTGGGCGACGAGGCCAGCCACCGCTCGCGGCGCTTCCTGCACGACACCCGCCATGCCTCGCGCAAGGCCCTGAAGAAGCACGGCAAGCGCGCCCGCCACTACGCCGGCGAGGCCGGCGTCTATGCGCGGGATCATGCGAAGGAGGGCGGCGCGATCCTGGCGCTGGCCACCATCGCGGCGGCGGTCGGCGCGGCGGCGCTCGACGCCCGACGGCCCGACAGCAGGCTGCGCAGCCTCGGCCGGTTCTGACCGCGCCCGACGTTCGGGCATTGCTGCAACTGCGAACGTCGGCCAAGGTCCCGCCATGGCCGACGCGACCTATGTTTTCGACTTTGATTCCACGCTCGTGCGGATCGAGACCCTCGAGGCCCTGGCCGATCTCGCCCTGGCCGGGTCGCCGGACGCGGAAGCGGTCCGGGCCGAGATCGGACGCCTGACCGACCAGGCCATGGCCGGCGAGATCGACTTCGGCGAGGCGCTGCGCCGCCGTCTCGCCCTGCTGCCGCTGACCCGCGAACACGTCCGGACGCTGGCCGACCGGATCCTCGACGAAGGCACGCCGTCGGTGCGCAAGAACCTCGCCTTCTTCCGCGACAACCCCGGGCGGATCGTCATCGTCTCGGGCGGCTTCCGCGAGATCATCGCCCCGGTCGCCGAACGGCTCGGCGTCGGGCCGGAACGCGTGCTGTGCAACGACCTGCTCTATGACGCCGAGGATCGCGTCACGGGCGTCGACGAGGCCAACCCCCTGTCCCGCGCCGGCGGCAAGGCCGAAGCGCTGAAGGCGCTCGATCTCACCGCGCCGGTGGTCATGGTCGGCGACGGCTGGACCGACGCCGAGGTCAAACAGGCGGGGGCCGCCGACCGCTTCTACGCCTTCACCGAGATCGTCCGCCGCCCGCCGGTCGTAGCCGCCGCCGACGCCGAGGTCCGCTCGCTGGACGAACTGCTGCACATCGAGGGCCTGACCGGCCGCTGGTCGTACCCGCGCAGCCGCATGCGGATGCTGCTGCTGGAAAACATCCACCCCGCCGCCGTCGAGCGGCTGGAGACGGCCGGCTATCAGGTCGAGACGGTGAAGGGGGCCCTCGGCGAGGACGCACTGATCGAGCGCATCAAGGGCGTGCACGTGCTGGGCGTCCGCTCCAAGACCCAGGTCAGCGCCCGGGTGCTGGACGCCGCCGACAAGCTGATGGCGGTGGCCGCCTTCTGCATCGGGACCAACCAGATCGACCTCGACGCCGCCGCCGAACGCGGTGTGGCGGTATTCAACGCGCCCTACTCCAACACCCGCTCGGTGGTCGAGCTGGCGGTGGGCCTGACCATCGCCCTGCTGCGCGACGTGACCGACAAGTCGGCGGCCATGCACCGGGGCGAATGGAACAAGTCGGCGACCGGCTCGCGCGAGCTGCGCGGCAAGACCCTGGGCATCGTCGGCTACGGGGCCATCGGCTCGCAGCTGTCGGTGCTGGCCGAGGCGCTGGGCATGCGGGTGATCTTCCACGACCTGACCGAGCGGCTGGCGCTGGGCAACGCCCGGCGCATGCCGTCGCTGGAGGCGCTTCTGGCCGAAAGCGACGTGGTCAGCCTGCATGTCGACGGGCGCAGCGACAACACCGCCCTGATCGGCGCCGCGCAGCTGTCTCGAATGAAGCCGGGAGCCTTGCTGCTGAACCTATCGCGGGGTCACGTCGTGGACATCGGCGCCCTGGCCCAGGCGCTGGGCGCAGGCCGGATCGGCGGGGCGGCGCTGGACGTCTTCCCGGACGAGCCCGCGACCAACGCCGACCCGTTCGACAGCCCCCTGCGCGGCCTGAAGAACGTCATCCTGACGCCGCATATCGGCGGCTCGACCGAAGAGGCGCAGGAGGCGATCGCCGAGTTCGCGGCCGAACGGCTGCTGGGCTATCTGAACCGCGGCGACACCACCTTCTGCGTCAACCTGCCGAACGTGCAGCTGGCCGAGGTTTCCGGCGCGCACCGGATTCTGCACATCCACCGCAACCAGCCCGGCGTGCTGGCCGAGTTGAACCGGGCGCTGGCGGCGGCGGGACTCAACATCCTCGGCCAGCATCTGAAGACCGACGAGCGCACCGGCTACGTCATCACCGACGTCGATCGCGACTATGACCCGGCCGCGCTGCGGGCGCTGAGGAGTGTGGCCGGAACGCTGCGCTTCCGGATGCTGCACTGAAAGCTTCCCCGGCGGCATCTTGCGCACGTCGAAAACGGGCGCAGAGTACCCGCAACGGTCGCATGATGACGGCCGAGGGAGGATCATCGATGTCTCGTTTCCTGCGCAACGCGGCCGCCGCCGCGCTGGCCGTCGCCGCCGTCGGCGCGGTCGCTTCGACCGCCAGCGCCCAGAGCTACGACCGCCTGGTCGTGTTCGGAGACAGCCTGAGCGACAACGGCAACCTGTACGCCATAGCGGGCCAGCCGACTTCCCCGCCCTACTACCAGGGCCGGTTCTCGAACGGCCCGGTGTTCACGGAACTGCTGGGCTTCGACGCCGGCCGCTATACCGCCGGGGCGCCGGTGACCGGCAGCGTCAACTACGCCTTCGGCGGCGCCCGGACCGACATGTCGGCCATGCCGCCCGGCATGCGCAACCAGTTTCTGGCCTACACCGGCGCCGGCGGCACGTTCGGCTCCAACGACCTGGTCAGCATCCTCGGCGGCGCCAACAATATCTTCCAGCGTCTCAACGCCTTCGCGGTCCTGCCGCCCGCGCAACAGGCCGTGACCAACCCGCAGGCCTTCATGCAGCCGACGGCGATCGCGGCGGCGGCGGACATCAACTTCATCGTCAACTCGGTGGCCGGCGCGGGCGCGGGCACCATCCTGGTGTCGAACCTGCCGCGGCTCGGCATCACGCCGCAGTTCAACCAGGGGCCGGCCGCGCCGCTGGGGCCGCTGGCGGACTTCGCCGGAACGAGCTTTAACTCGGCGCTGTCGGCGGGCCTGTTCGGCGTCGCGGCGGCGAACCCCGGCTCCAACATCATCCTGATGGACCTCTACAAGATCAGCGACCCGCTGGCGGGCAACCCGGGCGCGTTCGGCCTGACCAACGCCCACGACTCCTGCTTCAACGGCGTGACGGTCTGCGCCAACCCGGACAGCTACCTGTACTGGGACGGCGTGCATCCCACCGCCGCCGGGCACCGGCTGATCGCCGCCCTGGCCAACGACTACCTCTACTACGGCGACCTCGGGGCCCAATCGACGGTCCAGGCCGAGACCGGCTTCCGTCAGCGCGAGGACCTGCTGGACCTCGCCAGCGAGGGTCTGTCGGCGCGGGGATCATGGCAGGCCGGCACCCAGATGACCTTCGGCGCCATCGCCGACAGCGTCGAGACCGACGCCCGCGGCGTCGTGGCCGAGGCCGAAGCCACCGGCTGGGGCGGCCGGGTCGGCCTGGACCACGTCATGTCGGAGAGCCTGCGCTTCGGCATGGCCGGGACCTTCCGCACCGCCGACGTCGAGGCCGGACCGATGGCGTTCGACGTCGAGACCTACGCCTTCGACATCTACGCGGGCTGGCGCTCGGGCGGCCTGTTCGTCAACGCTACGGCCGGCGGCTCGATCGACCAGTATGACGAAATCACCCGCGTCACGGCGCTGGCGCCGATCGTCCACACGGGCGAAACGGACGGCGGCAGCCTCGGCGCCCGCCTGCAGGCCGGGACGTGGTTCGACATGGGCGGCATCGCCCTGTCGCCCCGCGCGGCGGTCAGTTTCGTGTCCACGGACGTCAACGGCTACGTCGAACAGGGCGTCGCGGCCCAGTACCAGTATGAGGACCGCACCGTGCAAGCGGCGAGCGGCGAAGTCTCGCTGCGCGCCGAGGGCGGCGGCGAAGGCCTCGGCTTCTGGATCGAGGGCGGCTACCGCGACACCTTCGGCGACAGCAGCGACGCGGTCCGGGTCGGCATCGCCGGCAACCCGGCCCACGTGCTCGAGCGCGACATCGACGATCCGTTCGGCGGGTCGATGATCGCCTCGGCCGGGCTCGAGGCCGACGTCGGTCCGGGCACGCTGTCGATCGGCTATCGGGGTCGTTTCGGCGACGCCGCCGACAGTCACGTCGGCGCCGTAACCTTCCGCTTGCCGCTCCAGTAATCGAGCGCGGAATTGCGGATCAGGCGCGTCGCTCTCGAGCGCCGCGCCTTTTTCGTGTGCGCGATTTCGTTGAATTCATGCGCTTTTTTCCGGCACAGCTGCGACCTCCTGTCACCCCGGGGGAACCTTTTCGGCCCCAAAGTCGCCCAGCCCGGCCCGTAGAAAGACCGTCCTCCCGGTCGTCGGCCGCGAGCGTCGCGTGTGTCGCGGCCCGCCGGCGCCTTCACCGCTCAATTTGAGCCGAAAAGACGGAGCTGACGCCGCCATGCGACGCCTGTTGCCGACCGCCCGGTCGTTCCTGTTTCACTCTGGCCAAGCCGCCGCCCTGAGCGCGGTCGCCGTGCTGGCCATGGCCGCCGCCCCGGCGCCGGAGCCCTATTACGCGCCGTCCGACGCCGTGCTGGCTGTGCCGGAGGCGCCGCCGGTGACCGCCGTGGCCCAGCCGGCCGGCCCGATCACCCGACTGATCGCCTTCGTCGCTCCGCTGAAGGGCTACGCCATCAATTCCGCCTTCGGCCTGCGTCGCCTCGCCGGCGAAGCCCGGGCGCGCCACCACAAGGGCGTCGACATGGCCGCCCCGGCCGGCACCAGCGTCTTCGTCGCCTGCGAGGGCGAGGTCCTGCGCACCGGCTATGACGCGGGCGGCTACGGCCGCTTCATCGAGGTGGCCCACCCGAACGGCATGAGCACTCTGTACGCTCACCTCAGCCGCATCGATGTCGCCACCGGCGATCGCGTGAGCGCCGACGAGCGCATCGGCCTGGTCGGTTCGACCGGCCGTTCGACCGGCCCTCACCTGCATTTCGAGGTCCGTCGCAACAGCGCCCAGGTCAATCCGACCACGGTGCTGGGCCAGGCCTTCGAGATCAAGGTCGATCCCACCGCCGTCTAAGGCTCGGGTTCGCTCCGCGCTCGCGCCGCTACGGCCACGGTTTCTTCACCCCTTTGCCGGATACTCTCCGGCCGAAGGGGATCGATTTGGACCGGATCCTGTACTGCCTGACGATCGAGCACGACTGGCGCTGGACGCTGGCCGCCGCGGCGCTGTGCATCTTCGGACTCGGGACCGCCTTTCGTCTGCTCGTCGAGGCCCGGGGCCTCCAGCGCGCCCGTCGGCGTGAAGTCGCCCTGGTCGGCGCCGTCGTCGGCGGCGTGGCGGCCTTCTCCACCCATTTCGTGGCCATGCAGGGCTATGACGCCGGCGGCGAGGTTCGCTACGGCCTGTCGTTGACGCTCGCCTCGCTGGCCCTCGGCGTCGGCGGCGTGGCGCTTGGCTCGTTCATTCTGATGATCAAGGCCAATCGGCTGTACCGCGGGTTCGGCGGCATGGTCGGCCTGTCCGGCGTGGCCGCCATGCATTTCGTCGGCGTCGCGGCGCTTGAGTTGCCGGGCCGATCGATCGGCTGGGATCCCGCGCTGGCGGCCCTCGCCGTCGTCGGCGGCCTGGCCATCGCCCTGGCGACCGGCGCGCTCGTCTACGGCCGGGGCCCCGGCCGGTTCGCCGCCACCTGCGCAGCCGGGGCGTCATCGATCATCTTCCTTCATTTCACGGCCATGAGCGCCATGGCGGTCACGCCGACGGCCGGGGCGCTCGCCGCGACCGGGGGCCTGGGCCCGAGCTTCTCCGCCTCCGCCATGCTGGCCGTGCTGACCGTCATGGTCATGGGCATCGTCGCCGTCGCCGGCGCTGTCGCCTGGATGGGCTATTTCTCGCGGGCCAGCGCCCTGAACCAGATCCGCGAGGCCATTGACGCCATGCCGGACGGCCTGGCCTTCTTCGACGCCGAAGACCGGCTGGTGCTGTGGAACAACCGCTATGACGAGGTGAATCCGGAGCTGTCGTCGAATCTTCAGGCCGGCATGACCTTTCGCGAGATCATCCAGATCGGCCTGAACGAGGGCCTGTACGCGGAGGCCGAGGGCCGCGAGGACGCCTGGATCGTCGAGCGCATGGACTCGCGCCGCGCCCTCTCCGCCATGATGGAACAGCGGATCGCCGGCGACCGCTGGCTGCGCGTGGCCGACCGTCGCACCGCGGCCGGGGGCATCGTCACCGTCTGCACCGACATCACGGACCTCAAGAACGACGCCCGGGCCCTGGCCGAGGCCCGCGACGCCGCCCAGGCGGCCAACGCCGCCAAGAGCCAGTTCCTGGCCAATATGAGCCACGAGATCCGCACGCCGCTGAACGGGGTCATCGGGGTGGCCCAGGCGCTGGCCGGCACCGACCTGTCGGCGCAGCAGACGGAAATGCTGGAGCTGATCCAGTCATCGGGGCGGACGCTCCAGGTGCTGCTCAGCGACATCCTCGACCTGGCGCGGGTCGAGTCCGGGCGTCTGGAACTGTCGGACGAAGCGTTCGACCTCGGCCGCGCCGTGCGCGACGCCGCCCAGCTCTATGAGGCCTCGGCCCGGGAGAAGGGCCTGCAGTTCTTCGTCGAGATCGCGCCCGAAGCCGATTGCTGGATCGCCGGCGACGTGGTGCGGCTGAAGCAGATTCTGACCAATCTGGTCTCCAACGCGGTGAAGTTCACCGACGAGGGCCTCGTCAGCCTGACCGCCGCGGCCGGCCCGGCGCTGGACGGCGCGCCCACCCTGCGCTTCTCGGTCGAGGACACCGGCATCGGCTTCGACCGTCAGACCCGCGAGCGGCTGTTCAGCCGCTTCGAACAGGCTGACGGGGCGATCACCCGGAAATTCGGCGGGTCGGGCCTCGGCCTGGCCATCTCGCGTCAGCTGGCGGAAATGATGGGCGGCGACCTCGACTGCGAAAGCGAGCCGGGCGGAGGCTCGGCCTTCATCCTGACCGTGCCGTTCCGGCCGGCCGAGGCGCCGGCGATGTCCGGCGCGGCGCTGACCGAGGACGAGGCGGGCGAGCGCCGCACGCTCCGCGTGCTGCTGGCCGACGATCATCCCGTGAACCGCCGCGTGGTCGAAATGATCCTCGCCCAGGCCGACGTGGCCCTGACCTCCGTCGAGGATGGCGCCGAGGCCATCCAGGCGGCGCGAGACGCCGACTATGACCTGATCCTGATGGACATGCAGATGCCCGTCATGGACGGCCTGACCGCGACGCGGGAAATCCGGCTGCACGAGACGGCCATGGGCCTGGCGCGGACGCCGATCGTCATGCTCACCGCCAACGCCCTGGCCGAGCACATCGCCGCCGCCGAGGCCGCGGGCGCTGACCTGCACCTGGCCAAGCCGTTCGACGCCGCGGACCTGCTGAACCTGCTGGTCACCCTGCCGCAAGCGGTAGCCAAGTCGATGGCGGCCTGACGGACACGCCGGCCTATTCGTAGCCGTGAGCGGCCTCGTTGATGACCTGTGAGGGCATCGACGAGAAGTCGACGGCGACGGGCTGGGCCAGCTTGCGCTGGAAGGTCTTGATGACGTGCTCGAGCCGGCGGCGGACCTCCCGTTCGGCCTCCGATCCGGTGTCCAGCTTCAGCGGGTCGAGGCAGAAGTCGATGATGGCCTGGGGTCGGGACATGGGTTCCATGGGGAGTCTCCGGGTCATTCGGCCGCGAGGAATTGAGCGGCCTCGGTGGATTCCTTCATCGCCGTGGTCGAGGACCGGCCGTTGGAGATGACCGTGGCGACCTGGTCGAAATAGCCGGTCCCGACCTCGCGCTGGTGCCGGGTGGCGGTGTAGCCGGCGGCCTCGTTGGCGAACTCGCGCTGCTGCAGCTCGGAATAGGCGGCCATGCCGCGGTCGCGGTAGCCGTCGGCCAGCTCGAACATCGAGTTGTTGAGAGCGTGGAAGCCGGCCAGGGTGACGAACTGGAATTTGTAGCCCATGGCCCCCAGCTCGCGCTGGAATTTGGCGATGGTGGTGTCGTCCAGTTTGGCCTTCCAGTTGAAAGACGGCGAGCAGTTGTAGGCCATCAGCTTGCCGGGGTGCTCGCGCTGGATCGCCTCGGCGAAACGGCGGGCGTCGTCGAGATCGGGATGCGAGGTCTCCCACCACAGCACGTCGGCGTATTTCGCATAGGCCAGGCCGCGGGCGATGCAGTGGTCGAGGCCCGTGCCGGGCTTGAGGCGGAAGAAGCCTTCCGGCGTGCGCTGGTCCCGCGCGATGAAGGGATGGTCGCGCTCGTCGACGTCCGATGTGATCAGCTGGGCGCTCTCGGCGTCGGTGCGGGCCACGGTCAGCGTCGGCGTGCCCATGACGTCGGCGGCGAGGCGGGCCGCGATCAGGTTGCGCTCGTGCGCCGCCGTGGGGATCAGCACCTTGCCGCCCAGATGGCCGCACTTCTTCTCGCTGGCCAGCTGGTCCTCGAAATGGACGCCGGCGGCGCCCGCCTCGATGAAGGCCTTCATGATCTCGAAGCTGTTCAGCGGCCCGCCGAAGCCGGCCTCGGCGTCGGCGACGATGGGGGCGAACCAGTCGCGCTTCGCCCCGCCCTCCGCGTGCTCGATCTGGTCGGCGCGCTGCAGGGTGCGGTTGATCCGGCGGCACAGCTCGGGCGCGGCGTTAGCCGGATACAGCGACTGGTCCGGGTACATGGCCCCGGCGGTATTGGCGTCGGCGGCGACCTGCCAGCCGGACAGATAGATCGCCTTCAGCCCGGCGCGGACCATCTGCATGGCCTGGTTGCCGGTGACCGCGCCCAGGGCGTTCACGAACGGCTCGTCCTGCAGCAGCTCCCATAGCCGGTTGGCCCCGCGCGTCGCCAGGGTGTGGGTGACGGGAACCGAGCCGCGCAGGCGCTGGACGTCCTCGGGCGCATAGGGCCGCTCTATGCCGTCGAAGCGGCCGTAGGGCGAAGGGACGAGATCGGCGAATGTGGTCATGGTCGGGCCCTGCTGGGTCGCGGCGGATCGGCCGCGGGTGATGCAGAGGGAAACATGCGTAAGTCACGAATGACACAGCGTGTGAGACGCATTTCGTGTCATTGAGTCATGATATGACACATACCGTTAAGTCATTTTGTGACATGATGCGATCATGGAAGCGACCGCCGACCGCAAGCTGTTCCTGGGAGGCCGCCTCAAGCGGCTACGCCGCGACCTGGCGCTGACCCAGACCGCCATGGCCGCCGACCTGGGCGTTTCCCCCAGCTATCTCAACCACATCGAACGCAACCAGCGGCCGGTCTCGGCGCAACTTCTGCTGCGTCTGGCCGACACCTACGACGTTGATCTGCGCACGCTCGGCCAGTCTGGCGGTCCGGCGACCGAGTCGGAACTGGCCGAGGCCTTCGCCGATCCCCTGTTCCAGGGCCTGCCGGTGCCGCGCCATGAGATCGTCCAGCTGGCCGAGGACCAGCCCGCCGCCGCCGACGCCCTGCTGCGGCTCTACCGCGCCTTCGCCGACCGCCGCGCCCGCGACCGCGCCGAGGCGGACATCACCGGCGGCGCCGGCGACGACAGCCCCGCCGACTGGGTGCGCGAATACATCCAGGGGCGTCGAAATCACTTCCCGGAGCTGGATGCGCTGGGCGAGACGCTGGCCGATATCCTCGAGGCGGAAACGCCGGGGGAGTCGTTCGAGATGCGGGCGAGGGCCCGCCTGCTCGCCCGCCACGGCCTGGCGGTCCGCACCCTGCCGGCCGAGGTCATGGTGGAGTGGACCCGCCGCTACGACCCGCACCGCAAGCGGCTGCTGCTGTCCGAGACGCTGGGCCCCTCCTCCCGCGCCTTCGCCGTCGCCTTCCAGCTGGCCCTGTCCGAGCATGACGCCGAGCTGACCGCCCTGACCGAGGCGGCGGCGCCGCCCGACGAGCCCGCCCGCCGACTGCTCAAGGTGTCCCTGACCAACGCCCTCGCCGCCGCCCTGCTGATGCCCTACCCCGCCTTCCAGCAGACGGCCGAGGCGACCGGCTACGACCTGGCGCGGCTGCAGGCCCGCTTCGGCGTGTCGTTCGAACAGGCGGCTCACCGCCTCACCACCCTGTCGCGACCGACGGCCCGCGGCGTGCCCTTCTTCCTGATGCGGGTCGACCAGGCAGGAAACATCTCCAAGCGGTTCGCCTCAGGAGCCTTTCCCTTCTCACGCTTCGGCGGAGCCTGCCCGCGCTGGCGGCTGCACAGCGCCTTCCGCACGCCCGGTCGCGTCATAACCCAGATCATCGAGACTCCGCCCGAGGACGGCAAGGACGGCCAGCGCTGGTTCACCCTCGCCCGCACCGTCGACCGTCAGGGCCACGACGCCTTCACCGAGGGGCACGACCTCGCCATCGGCCTGGGCTGCGAACTGAAGCACGCGCACCGGCTGGCCTACGCCCGCGGCCTCGACCTCGCCGCCCCGGAGGTGACTCCCATCGGCCCCGCCTGCCGCCTGTGCCACCGCCACCCCTGCGCCGAACGAGCGGCCCCGCCGGTCGACCGGCCGCTGACGGTCGACGACTGGTCCAAGTCGGTCAGCCCCTGGCCGTTCGCCGAGGGCTGAGAACGCCTTTAATCCAGCGAACCCGCGAAGGCGTTCGCGTCGACCGGTCCCTCGAAGGCGATGAACAGCACACAGGGCTCCTCGCTCACGCAGGTGGCGCTGTGCGGCAGGCCCGCAGGACCGTAGGCGTAGGTCCCGCCCGTCAGGACCCGCTCGGGCGCGCCGAGGTATTTCACGCTCAGGCGACCCGCCGCCAGCATCATGCGCTCGGCGCTGGTGTGGCTGTGAGCCGGCAGGACCGAGCCTCCGGGCACGCGTAGCAACAGGTCGGCGTTCGGCCGGGCCGGATGGCCATGCAGCACCGACAGTTCGCAACCCTGGGGGAAGATCGCCGGACAGCCGGACCAGGCGAGAGCCGGGTCGGCAGGGTCTATGGCCAGCGGGCGTTCAGTCGCAGCGGACGCGACGCTCGCCAGCAGGGCGAGGGCCGCGAATATCATGGTGCGGGGCGCTTTCATGGGATCCTCCTCGACGCCGTGGGGCGATCGGAAACTCCATCCTTCACCCGCCCCGCGGGCGGTTCCAGTTCAGGGACTGAATCGCCGTGCGCCTACTCCGCCGCGGCGACCTGACGGTCCATGATCTCGTTGACGAAAAGCGCCAGGTCCGTCTGGCCGAACGGCTTGGCCAGACGCGGCAGGCCGGCGCTCGCCGCGTCGGGGGGAAGGTCCGCATAGCCGGAGGTGATGATGACCGGCAGGCCAGGATGGGCGCGCCGAACGGCCTGGGCGAACTGGGAGCCGGTCATGTTGGGCATCACCTCGTCGCTGACGATCAGGTCGATATCGGGCCGACCGCGCAGGATCTCGAGGGCTTCCCTGCCCGACGAGGCGACGATCACCTCGTGGCCGAGGTCTTCCAGCATGGCGGCGGTGTTGGTCAGCACCAGGTTGTCGTCGTCGACGGCGAGGATCAGCAGCCGCCGTCCGGTTCCGGCCAGGGGATCCTGCGCCTCAACGGCCGGAACGCCCAGGCCCGTGGCGCTCGCGATCGGCAGCCAGAGCTCGACCTGCGTACCTTCACCCGGGCGGCTGGTCATCGACAGGCAGCCGCCGGACTGGGCGGCCAGGCCGTGCACCATGGAGAGGCCGAGCCCGGTGCCCTTGCCGACCCCCTTGGTGGTGAAGAAGGGTTCGGTAGCCCGGGCCAGAGTCGCCGCATCCATGCCCTTGCCCGTGTCGGCGACGGTGAGCCGGATGTAGTCGCCCGGCGCGAGGGTGGCGTGGTCGCCGACCCGCTCGGGCTTGGCGCTGATGGTGATGGAGCCGCCGGCCGGCATGGCGTCCCGGGCGTTTACGGCCAGGTTCATCAGCGCCGCCTCGAGCTGATACGGATCGGTGTGCGCCCGGGGCAGGTCGCCCGGGAAGCGCATGTTGACCTCGATGTTCGGCCCGATGGTGCGGTCGAGGAAGTTCATCAGGCCACGGACCAGAGACGGCACGTCGACCACCTCCATCTTCAGCTCCTGCTTGCGGGCGAAAGCCAGCATCCGCTGGGTCAGGACGGCCCCGCGCTGGGCCCCCTGCATGGCGTTGTCGATCAACGGCGTGATGCGGGGATCGTAGGGCGTCCGCTTCCTGACCAGTTCGAGACTGCCGAGCACCGCCATCAACAGATTGTTGAAGTCATGGGCGATACCGCCGGTGAGCTGGCCAATGGCCTCCATTTTCTGCGACTGGAAGAGCGCCTCGCGCGCCTCCTCCAGCGCTCGCTGGTTCTCCATCCGCTCCGTGATGTCGCGGGTCACCTTGGCGAAGGCTATGACTTCACCCTCATCGTCCCGGATCGCGTCTATGACCACATGGGCCCAGAAGCGGCTGCCGTCCTTGCGGACCCGCCAGGCCTCCTTCTCGAACCGCCCCTCGGCGGCTGCGGTGGCCAGCGCCCGGGCCGGATCGCCGGCCTCGCGATCCTCCTCGGTGTAGAACCGTGAGAAATGTTCGCCGATGATCTCGTCGGGCGCATAGCCCTTGATCCGCGCCGCGCCGGCGTTCCAGCTGTTCACCCGGCCCGTCGGATCCAGCATGTAGATGGCGTAGTCGGTCACCCCCTGGATCAGCAGTTTGAACTGCTGCTCGCTGCGGCGCAGGGTTTCCTCCGCCTTCTTCCGCTCGGTCAGGTCACGGGTGATCTTGGCGAAACCCACCAGCTCCCCGGACGGCGAACGCACCGGATCGATGACGACATGGGCCCAGAATTGCGCGCCGTCCTTGCGGACCCTCCACCCCTCCTGTTCGAAACGACCCTCTTCGGCGGCGGTTCGCAGCGCCCGCGCCGGCGTGCCCGCCGCGCGGTCCTCGTCGGTGTAGAAGCGGGAGAAATGCTCGCCGAGTATCTCGGCCGGGGCATAGCCCTTGAACCGCTGCGCCCCGGCGTTCCAGCTGGTCACGAAGCCGTCGCGGTCCAGCATGTAGATGGCGTAGTCGGTGATGGCGTCGACCAGCAGCCGATACCGGTCTTCAACGGGCGGAAGCGAAGCCAACTTATCTCCAGAACCCACGTTTTGCCCCCGACGGCCAATATTTCGCGGAACGGCCCATAACGTCTGCCAATCACGGCGGTTCCAACCAAGCCGACCCAGACCCGGGAGGGCTACAGGAGGACGACGCGCGGGCCTTCCCGCCTGTGGGCCACGCCCGCGCGGTCGAGCAGCATGGCGATCCCGCCGGCGGGATCGGCCGAGTCCTCGTCCAGCAGCGTCTCGATCTCGCGGCGCAGCGCCGGGTCGCCCGAGACGCGGTCCAGGGCCGACAGCCATTCGTCGCGGCCGAGAACCCCGTCCTCGCGATTGTCAGCGATCAAGGGCTGCAGGAAGTCGAACCAGTCCCCGCCCGTGGCGCGCTTCTGGACCGCCTCGGCCACCAAGGCGAAGACCGCGCCGCAGGCGTAGTAGGCGCGGTGCTCGCCGCGCGCGCCGGCGTCGGCGACCGACTGGTCAGCCAGACCAACGCAGTCATCCACCTCCTTCTGCAGTTCGCGGCGGTCGTCCCAGGCGGGATCGATCCCCTTCAGGGCGCGGATAGCCATCAGGTCGGCCCCGCCTTCGGTGATCCACGCGTCCCGCGCCCGCTCGTAACGCACCGTCTGGCCGAGCCAGAAATGCGCGCTCTCATGCCCGATAAACCAGCGCGCCATGCCCAGCACCTGCCCGGACGGTTCGACCACGCCCTCGCCCTCGAAGGCCATCACGATCAGTCCCGGCATGACGCTGCCGCCCATCGACATCAGCTCGGACGTCGGGCCGTTCCAGCTGACCATGATCGTCGGCTGCGCCGTCTGTCCGGGCCCGAGGCGCCCGGCGTAATAGTCCGCGACCCGCGGCGCGAAGTCCTCGATGGCGCCCCCGATCCAGCCCGGCAGCTCCGGATCGGACACCGTCGTCAGTCGCGGCCCCTCGACCAGGTCGGCCTGCCCGAACAGGACATAGGTGTCGGCCCCGGCTTCCGTCGCCTCGGCGACGCGCTGGCCGCGGAACAGGATCGGCCCGCCGCGGTCGCGCCAGGTGACGGTGGTCGGGCCGGCGTCCATCGGATGTCCGTTGAGATCGTCGGGCAGGGCCGCTGCCGCCTCGACGGAGGCGAGCGGGAAGAGGTCGAACTGGCCGTCGGGCAGGGCCACCGATCCGTCGGTGAAGGTCAGGACGCCATAGTCCGCCTCAAGGTTCTCGGCCTTGGGCGTGAAGGCGATGCGGACGGCCCGGGGCGCCGGCCCGCCGTCGACGGCCCGCAGCACGTCACGGTCGCCCACCCGCTCCAGCACCACGCCGGGCGTCAGCACGCGCCATTGTTCAAGCCGCCACGGCCGACGCGATCCGTCGATCAATGATGAGCGGAAGAACCCCCAAACAGGGGCGTCGCGGTCGAGGACATAGTCGGCGGTCCACGACTCGCCGTCGCGGGTCACGGTCACGGCCGGGCCCGCGCTCGCCGGAGCGGTCGCCTCTTCGGACGTGACCGTGGCGCAAGCGCCCAGCAACAGCGTCAACGCCGCGAGCGCGGCCAGTCCGGGCCTGAGCATCCGAAGGTCCCCCTCTGGTTGCGGCATAACCCGATCGACCGGCGTTCGTCAGCTTAAGCTTTGGTCAGGCTTGGGTCCGATCGAGGGCGCGGGCGGCGCCGTCGAGTTCGCTCCGCATCACCGTCTTCAGCCGTTCGGGCGCGACAATCGTCACCTGCTCGCCCCAGGTGAACAGATGCCAGGCCAGTTCGCGCATGCCCGACGCGCGGAAGCGCACGACGACCCCGCCGTCCGGCTGGTCCTCGAGGCTCTGGGTCGGGTGCCAGCGCCAGGCGCGGGCCTCGGCCGCGCCGTCGGGCGAGACCCTCAACACCACATCCTCGATCTCGTCCTGATAGATGCCGAACGACTGGCTGGCGAAGGCCTGCAGGTCGAAGTCCGGCGGCGGCGACGCCACCCCCTCTTCCGCGTGGACGGCGCTCATCCGGTCGAGGCGGAAGGTCTGGATGCGGCCGCTCTCGCGGTCGGCGGCGACCAGATAGTTGGCGCGGCCGAACATCACCCCGCAGGGGGCCACGCTGCGGCGGCGCGCCTCGGCGCCGGGCCGGCTGTAGATGAAGCCCAGCGGCCGCCCGGCCAGCACGGCCTGGCGGATCTCGGCCAGCACCGCCTCGTCGGCGGAGGGCCGCGGCCCGGCCTGCACGGCGATGGTCTCGGCCCGCACCAGCGCCTCCAGGTCGGGAGCCAGACGGTTGAGCGTGGTCGAACGCATGGCCGACTTCAGCTTGCGCTCCAGCCCCTCCAGCGCCGCCGCCCGCCCCGGCTCCCCGCTGGCCCGGAGCGCCTGCGCCGCCTTCGTCAGCTCGATCAGTTCGGTCGCGGTCGGGGCCTGTTCGAACGCCGAGAGTCCGCCGCGGATGCGCCAGCGCTTGTTCGGCGGGTCCGAGACCTCCTCGGTCTGGGGGAACAGCATGATCACCGCGTCGCGCAGGCGTTCGGCGGTGCGCCGTCCCATGCCCAGGTCGCGCGACATCTCCTCCAGCGTCAGGCCCTCGGCGCTGGCCGCCATGCGCCGGGCGAGGTCGATGACCATGGCCGCCTTGTCGTGTCTCATGCCGGCCACTGAAGCATACGTCCGATTTTGACGCAACGCTGCCGCATGATCCAACCATCGACAGAAACACCGCTTCAGGAGTTCCTTCCATGGCCCGCACCTTCGCCCCCCACGCCGCCGTCGCCGCCTCCCGCTATCTGATCGTGCCCTACGAGGCCGACGGCTACGCCGATCTCGCCGTGATCTGGGATCGGCTTGAGGAGCAGGTGATCGACGTCATCGACGCCGGCCTGTCGGCCCGTTACGCCGATGAGGACGCCCTGTGGGACGAAGCCCGTCCGGCCTTCGACCCGGCCGAGGACTTCCGTATCGCCGCCTGATCTCCGCCGTGCGGCTTGCGGCGGCCGGCGTGGGCCGCTAGCCCTGCTCCTGTCTCGGGAGGACGGTGAATGAGCATGGCGACGCAGACGGTGGATGGAGCGCAGCTGGTCAACGGCGCGCTGGCCGCGTTCCAGGCCCGCGAGCGCGACGACGCCGCCTACCTGCTGGCAAAGGCCGTGCAGGCCGATCCGCCGCTGGGCGCGCGCTGGGCCTCGGTGTCGCGGCTGGCCGCCACCATCGGCGAGATCACCCTGGCCCTGGCCGCCGCGCGCAAACACGTCGCCGCCACCCCGACCGCCGAGGCGCGACTGGCCTACGCCCAGCTGCTGATCCAGAGCGGACGGACGCAGGAGGCCCTGCGCGAGGGCGCCGCCCTGGCCCGCGAGCGGCCCAACGACCCGGCGGCCCTGCACTTCCTCGCCACCTGCCAGGTTCAGCTGGGCGATCACGACGCCGCCGTCGCCAACCTTCGCCGCATCATCGCCCTGCCGACCGTGCACCTCGGGGCCGAGAACGCCTGGCACGTGCTCGCCGACATCAAGAAATTCACCCCGGACGATCCCGACCTCGCGCAGATGGAGACGATGCTCGAGCGCATTGGGACCTCGGCGGCCAACAGCCAGAGCCGCATCGTCATGCTCTACGCGCTGGGCAAGGCGCTGGACGACGCCGGTCAGACGGACCGCGCCTTCGCCTGTTTCGACGAGGCGGCCCGGCTGCAGAAGGTCGACAGCGTCTTCAACGCCGCCCAGGCCGATGCCTTCGTCGACGCCGTGGTCGGCGGCTACGACCGCGCGTTCATGGACAGCCTGCCCAAGAGCACGATCGACAGCGACCGGCCGATCTTCGTGCTGGGCCTGCCGCGCTCGGGCACCACGCTGGTCGAGCAGATCCTGGTCAGCCATTCCCAGGTGGTCGACGGGGCCGAGGCCAATCTGTTCCGGCCCGCCGCCATGGCCATCAAGGGCTATACGCCGGACGAGGTCCGCGCCTCGTTCGACCGGCCCGACGCGGCGACCCTGCCCAGCCGTATCGCCCGCGCCTATCTGCATCTGGTCGACGAGCGCTTCGGCAAGACCGGGCGGATCGTCGACAAGACGCTGAACCAGACCCGCTATCTCGGCCTGATCCATCAGGTGCTGCCCAAGGCCAGGCTGATCTGGCTGCGCCGCGCGCCCGCCGGGATCGCCTGGTCCTGCTACCGCACCCGTTTCGCCAAGGGGGTCGACTGGACCCGGTCGCTGACCGACATCGCCGCCTATTTCAAGGGCGAGGACCGGCTGCACGCCCACTGGTCGGCGGTGCTGGGCGACAGCCTGCTGACCGTGCCCTACGAGGGCCTGGTCGACGATCCGGACACCTGGATGCGGCGGATCATCGAGCACGCCGGGCTGGAGTGGGAAGAAGGGGTTCGCGACTTCCACAAGACCGAGCGCGCCGTCACCACCGCCAGCTTCGCCCAGGTCAGGAAGCCGATGTACGCCTCGTCCAAGGAGGCGTGGAAGCGGTATGAGACGCATCTGAAGCCGTTCTTCGACGCCTACGGCCGCTAGCCGGGATACCTCGCGCGCAACTGGTCGGCCGTGGCGACCGCCATCTGCTTCAGCACCACTGGATTCACGTCCGACAGCCTGTTGACGTAGACGCAGCCCTTGCCGGCCTTGTGCTTGCCCAGCCGGGCCAACAGGTCATCCCGGCCCTCGTCGCAGCCTGACAGGTAGAAGACCAGGTTGGCCTTGCGCGGCGAGAAACCGACCAGCGGCGCGTCGCCCTCGTGGCCGCTGGCGTAGCGGTAATGGTACGCGCCGAAGCCGACGATCGACGGGCCCCACATCGTCGCCGGCTCTCCCGTGGCCTCCGCCAGCAGGGCGCACGCGGCCTCGGCGTCGGCGCGCCGCTTCGGATCCTCCACCGCCGCGATGAAATCGCCGACGGAGACGGCGGTCGGCTTGGTCCTGGCTTCAGCAGCCATGCTCAACCTCCCTCGTCAGGGATGCTCATCCTGACCAGTTCGCCGCCGGTATAGCGCGGATCGTCGGTCACCTCACGCACGGTGAAGGCCGGGTGCGGGAACGCCGCCATGGCCGCGTCGTCGGCGAACTCCGCCTCGGCCAGGAACAGCCCCGCCAGCGCGCCCTCGAACCGGTCCACCGACAGCGTCGCCCCGACAGCCGCGTAGTAATGCCGCGTCTTCTCCAGCCCCCGCCCCGGCAGGCCGGCGAACAGGACGTATTCCGCCTCGCTCAGGTACAGGGTGGTGATCAGCCGGCGCTCCGGGGCCAGATCCGCCTTCTTCGACAACCGGTAGATGGTCGGACCGCCCCCGACCGGCCGCGCCTCGCGCAGCCGCAGTCGCGAACCCTCGACATACAGGTCCCGGATCGCCTCGGCCCGCAGCACCGGCTGATCCGGCAACCCTCGACACAGCCAACGCCGCTCCCGCTCCACCGCGGCGTATTTCTCCGGCTTCAGGAAGCCGAGGGCGGCGGGGTCGGTCATCGCGAGAGCTCCAACCCGTCGGCGACTATCGCCGAGCGCGCCTGATGACCCTCGGCGGCGCTCGGCGGTCCCGGCGGCAGGCCCAGGAAGCGCCAGATATGGTCGTATCCCCCGTCGCGCACGAGTGTGCTGTGGTTCGAGCCGACCATGCGCACGAAGGCCTTCGGCGGCCGCGCCATCCGATACAGCGCCCATCCCTGATCGAAGGGGACCACCTCGTCGGCATCGCCGTGGATGACCATAACCGGCGCGTCGATCAGGTCGATAATGTCCCGCGAACGGTATTGGTCGAGCATCAGCAGGCTCACCGGCGCCCACGGATAGGCCTTGGCCGCGACATCGACCGTCGAGGTGTAGGGCGCTTCCAGCACGACCGCGCGGGCCGGTCTCTGGCTGGCGAGCCGGACGGCCACCCCGCTGCCCAGCGAGAAGCCGTGAATGACGATCCGGGACGGTTCGACGCGCCGGGCCAACCACTCGTAGGCGGCCTCGGCGTCCTTGTGCAGCCCCGCCTCGGTCGGTCGGCCGGTGGAGCCGTCATAGCCGCGGTAGCCGATGGCGAGGAAGCCGACGCCCCTGTCCGCAATGCGCCGCCAGCGCCCTTCCTGAACGGCCAGACCCGCGGCGTTGCCGTTGAAGAACAGGATCGTCGGATTGTCGGCTTCGGCCGGCAGCCACCAGCCCACCAGACGCTCGCCGTCCTCTGTGTCGATCTGAACGACCTGTATCGACGGCCCGCCGGGATCCGGCGAGGCCCCCGCCGCGACCGGATAGTAGAGCAGGTCGCGCTGCATGAAGAACATCGCGCCGAGCACGATCGCATAGACGGCGACAATGCCGGCGAGGACCGGCAGGATCCCCCGTCGCCAACGGATCGAGGTCATGACCTCACAGCGCCTTCACGATCCCCTCGACCATCTTCTTGGCGTCGGCGAACAGCATCATGGTGTTGTCGCGGAAGAACAGCTCGTTCTCCACCCCCGCATAGCCGCTGCCCATGCCGCGCTTGATGAACAGCACCGTTCCCGCCTTTTCCACGTCCAGCACCGGCATGCCGTAGATCGGGCTCTGCGGGTCGGTCTTGGCGGCGGGGTTGGTGACGTCGTTGGCGCCGATGACGAAGGCCACGTCGCACGAGCTGAACTCGCTGTTGATGTCCTCCAGCTCGAACACCTCGTCATAGGGGACGTTGGCCTCGGCCAGCAGCACGTTCATGTTGCCGGGCATGCGGCCGGCGACGGGGTGGATGGCGTATTTGACCTCGACCCCCTCCTCCTTCAGCGCGTCAGCCATCTCGCGCAGGGCGTGCTGGGACTGGGCCACGGCCATGCCGTAGCCGGGGACGATAATGACCTTCGAAGCGTTCTTCATGATGAAGGCCGCGTCTTCCGCCGAGCCCTGCTTGACCGGGCGGGTTTCGACCGCCCCGCCCGCTCCGGCCGCCGCGTCCCCGCCGCCGAAGCCGCCGAGGATCACCGAGACGAAGCTGCGGTTCATGCCCTTGCACATGATGTAGCTCAGGATCGCGCCCGAGCTGCCGACCAGCGCCCCGGTGATGATCAGGGCGATGTTCTCCAGGGTGAAGCCCAGCGCCGCCGCCGCCCAGCCCGAGTAGGAGTTGAGCATCGACACCACCACCGGCATGTCGGCGCCCCCGATGGGGATGATCAGGGTGGCGCCGAGGATCAGGGCGATCAGGAACACGCCCCAGAAGGCCCAGGTCGCCGTGCCGCCCGAGGCGATCATGACGCCGATCAGCAGCACCAGCCCGAGCGCCAGGGCGATGTTGATCAGGTGCCGGGCCGGCAGCAGGATCGGCGCCCCGCTCATGTTGCCGTTCAGCTTGGCGAAGGCGATCACCGAGCCGGTGAAGGTCACCGCCCCGATGGCCACGCCGAGGCTGAGCTCGATGATCGAGATCGTCTTGATGCCGCCCGCAGCCGTGGCGATGCCGAAGCTCTCGGGCGCATAGACCGCCCCAACCGCCACCAGACAGGCGGCCATGCCGACCAGGCTGTGGAAGGCCGCGACCAGCTGGGGCATCTGGGTCATCTGCACCCGCGCCGCGATCAGCGCACCCGCCCCGCCGCCGACCACCACGCCGCCGGCGATCAGCGCCAGGGTCAGCGGGTCCAGCGTCCCGCTCGACCACAGGGTGGCCAGCGTCACGCCCACGGCCAGCGCCATGCCGACCATGCCCAGCGTATTGCCGCGCCGGCTCGTCTCCGGGCTCGACAGGCCGCGCAGGCTGAGAATGAACAGGACGCCGGAGACCAGATAGGCCAGGGCCGCGATCGATGCGTTCATGCTGATCCTCTCAAGGGGGGCGTCTTCACAGGAAGCCGACCGCGGCGGGGGCCGCCGGGTCCCGGGTGGCGTCGGCGACGGTCTCGCCGGGCCGCGACAGACCAATGGCCACCGCCCCGCGTCCACCGGTCTTCCAGACATGGCAATGACCGACGTTCAGCGGCAACCGCCCGGAATCCGGTCCGCGGCCGCTGCGCTCGAACCTGTTGATCCAGGCTTTCTGGTTGTAGACGCTGCGATAGTAGGTGACCGGCGGAAACCGGCACACCAGACGCCAGTTCGCGCCTTCCGGGGCGGACACGTGCCAGTGCATGCCGTCTTCGATGCTGTCCCCGACCCAGGTCTGCGCGCCCGCCGGAAAGGCGGAGCCGAGAACAGGGACGGCCGCGAGCACGGCCAGGAGTCCGGTCCGCCTGCGATCGATCCCATGGGCCCCGGCCGTCATGGTCAGCGCCCCGGCGGCGGGCAGGCCGTCCGCGCCAGCCGCCACAGGGCGGCGGCGATGAACAGCGGGCCGACGAAAACCACGGCCCAGTCCCAGATGCTCATCGGCCGCTCCTGCGCCACGATGCGTAGCAGGATGGACGAGAACAACAGCACCACGCCGCAGTCGAGAAAGCGCAGCTTGCGGATGGCGTTCTTCTCGCCGAGCCAGCTCCACAGCCACAGCGCCGCCCCGATCGCCGTGGCGACCCAGGACGCGCCGACCGCGAACTGCTGGATGTCGAAGGTCATCCGCCGGCCTTCGAGCCCGGCGCCAGTCGGCCGGCGCGGATGGCCTTGAAGCCGAGTCCGATGAAGACGGCCGCCACAATCGCCATCGCGCCCGACTTGAGCAGTGATCCTTCGCCGAGGAAGTCAGCCGCGCGCCACAGCCAGTAGAATGTCGCAACCGGATAGAAGACCGCCGCCATCACGCGCTCGACGCCGGTCCGGGTCTCCGGCGTCATCCGGCCGCTGAAAAGGACCAGCGCGAGCACCATGGCCAACGCAAGCGGGATGGCGACCATGACATAGGTGTCGAGCGGCCGGTTCACTTCGGCCGTTCCTTCTTCCGGTACATGGCCAGCATGCGCCGGGTGACCATGAAGCCGCCGAAGATGTTGACGCTGGCCAGGGTCACGGCCGCGACGCCGGCGCCCTTGGCGATCCAGCCGTCGGCGCCGCTGGCGGCCGCCGCGATCAGCCCGCCGACCACGATCACCGACGAGATGGCGTTGGTCACCGCCATCAGCGGGGTGTGCAGCGCCGGCGTCACCGACCAGACCACGTAGTAGCCGACGAAGATCGCCAGCACGAAGATCGCGAGGCGAAAGATGGTGGGGTCGACGTGTTCCATCAGGAGCGTGCCTCCAACTCTGAGAGGCGTCTGTCGATCGACGCCATCAGCAAACAGCCACAGCCTAGAGCGAGGCCGGCGCCAATCATCAGCAGCGCAGGCATCAAGTCCTGGAGAATTATGCGCGTCACTGTCACCGGGTCGAGCGTGTAGCGAACAACGCGCAACGACATGGTGACGGAGGTCCAACCGATGGCCGCACCAGCCACTGGCAGCAAGATCAACGTCACCCATCCCGCAAAAAGAACAACCCGGCGGAGCATCACCCCCTCACCCCCTCATGCACCACGGCTCCGCGGTGGGTCACCGCCGCCGCCTTGAGGATCTCGTCCTCCAGATCCACCGCCAGCGCCCCGTCCTTGACCATCAGCCCGACGAAGGCGCTCAGGTTTCGCGCGTACAGCGCCGAGGCGTCCGCCGCGATCCGCCCCGCCATGTTCGTCCAGCCGACGATCTGCGCGCCGTTGGCCGTGGTCACCACCTCGCCCGCCTTCGCGCCCTCGACGTTGCCGCCGTTGTCGATGGCGAGGTCGACCAGCACGCTGCCCGGCTTCATCGAGGCCACATGCGCCGCCGTGACCAGCCGCGGAGCCGGCCGCCCCGGGATCAGGGCGGTGGTGATGACGATGTCCTGTTTGACGATGTGGCTGGCGGTCAGCTCGGCCTGCTTGGCCTGATACTCGGCCGACATCGGCTTGGCGTAGCCGGCGGCGGTCTCGGCGGCCTTGAACTCCTTGTCCTCGACGGCGACGAATTTGGCCCCGAGGCTCTCGACCTGTTCCTTGGAGGCCGGTCGCACGTCGGTGGCGGTGACCACCGCCCCCAGCCGCCGCGCCGTCGCCACGGCCTGCAGCCCCGCCACGCCCGCGCCCATCACGAAGACCTTGGCCGGGGCGACCGTGCCCGCCGCCGTCATCATCATCGGAAAACCCTTGCCAAAGGCGTAGGCCGCCTCGATCACCGCCCGATAGCCGGCCAGGTTGGCCTGCGAAGACAGGGCGTCCATCACCTGCGCCCGGCTGATCCGGGGCACGAACTCCATGGCGAAGGCGGTGACGCCGGCCCCGGCCAGCGCCGCCACCGTCCCCTTGTCGCGATACGCATCCAGCAGGGCCACGACCACGGCGCCGGGCTTCAGGGCGCTGGTCTCCTGCGCTGTCGGCCCCCGCACCTTCAGCAGGATGTCGGCCCCGGCCAGCACGGCCTTGAGGTCCTTGGCTACCGTCGCGCCCGCCGCCGCATAGTCCGCGTCGGGAATGGACGAGCCCGCGCCGGTCCCGGCCTCGACGGCGACGGTCGCCCCGAGGGCGATCAGCTTCTTCACCGTTTCCGGAGTGACGGCGCAGCGCGTCTCGCCATCACGGCGTTCGCGGCTCACGGCGATGGCGACAGCCAAGCGAATCCCTCCGTCAGAACTGGACGGGGAAGGTTAGGCTTATCCAGCGGGGGCCGTCAAAAGACAGAATCCGTCTCCTTGCGGAGACGGACAGGATTGTCAGTGGGACTTCTTGCCCGACTTCAGGAAGAAGAAGCCCGCGACCAGAACCACGAAGGCGGTGATCGCGCCGCCGATGAAGCTGCCGCCGGGCTGGAACCACAGCACCAGGAACACCAGGGTGGCCGCGGTCAGCAGCGAGCCCCACTTGGCCAGTCCGACGAACAGGGCGAACGTCGACGCCTGCTCGTCGATCTTCTGCGAGCCGCGAATGTAGTCGTCGTGAGCGTCGGCGTGGTGCGGGTCGGCCATGATCGGGTCCGGGAATCTGAAAAGCGGTTGGCGCTCTTATAGCGGGGCCGGCGCCGCGCTCAAGCGGGCGGCGACAATTCGCGCCGCCTGGCCTCAGACCAGCGCCTCGAACCGGTCGATCAGCCCCTCCAGCCGTTTCGTCCCGATGGTCCAGAAAGCCGGGTCGCGCGGGTTCAGCCCGAATGGCGCCAGCGCCTCGACATAGCCGCGCGAGCCCCCGCCCGCGAGCAGTTCGCGATACAGCGGTGTGAAGCCCGCCGGGTCCTTGGCCCGCGTCTCCATCAGCGCCGCCACCAGCAGGTCTCCAAACGCATAGGCGTAGACGTAGAACGGAGAGTGCACGAAGTGGCCGACATAGCTCCACCAGTGCTCATAGCCGGGGTTGAGCGTCACCGCCGGGCCCAGCGAGCCGCCCATCTCCTCCAGCCACAGTTCACCGATCCGCTCGACCGACACCTCGCCCGCCGCCCGCTCGTCGTGGAAGCGGGTCTCGAAGCGGTGGAAGGCGATCTGGCGGATCACGGTGTTGAGCCCGTCCTCGATCCGTCCGGCCAGCAGGCCGCGCTGCTCGGCCCTGGGCGCGGTCTTCAGCAGCCGGTCGAAGGTCAGCCCCTCGGCGAAGATCGACGCCGTCTCGGCCAGGGTCAGCGGCGTATCCGCCAGCAGGCTACCCTGCCCCGCCGCCAGCGTCTGGTGCACGCCATGCCCCAGCTCGTGCGCCAGGGTCAGCACGTCGCGCCGCTCGCCCATCCAGTTCAGGAACACATAGGGGTGCCGGTCCGACGTCACCGGATGGGCGTAGGCCCCCGACTGCTTCCCCGGCCGCGCCTTGCCGTCGATCCACGGCCGCTCGAAGAAGCCCCGCGCCCGGTCGGCGAACTCGCCGCCCAGATCGCCGAAGCTTTCCAGCACCAGGTCCTTGCCCTGGGCCCAGTCGTAACCGCGCGGCGCGCGGGTCTCGATCGGCGCATTGCGGTCCCATTGGTCCAGCGTCGTCTTGCCCATGGCCCGGGCCTTCAGCGCGTAATAGCGGTGCGACAGGCGCGGATACGCCGCCGCGACCGCCTCGGCCATGGCGTCGACCGCGTCCCCGTCGACCTCATTGGCCAGGTGGCGGCTGTCGGCGGGCCGCATGAAGCCGCGCCACCTGTCCTCCAGCGCCTTGTCGGCGGCGACGGTGTTGAGCACCAGCGCCATGGCCTGGGTCCGGGCGCCCAGCGCCTCGTTCAGCCCTTCGGCCGCCGCCTTGCGCCGCGCCGCCTTCGGGTCCGACAGCCGGTTCAGCGCCTCGGACAGGGTCAGCTCGTCCTTGCCGGCCTTCACCCGCATCGCCGCCATGGTTTCGTCGAACAGGCGCGGCCACTGGGCGCTGATGGGGCCGCGCTCGGCGAGGAAGGTCTCCAGCTCGCGCGACAGCTCGTGCGGCTTCATGGCCCGCACCCGCCGCAGCCAGGGCCGCCAGCGCGCCGCCGCCGGCCAGGCCTCCAGCGCCGCCTCGATCTCCGGCCCCTCCAGCTGATTGATCTCCAGCGTGACCCAGACCGTCGGCGTGGCGATGGCGGTGATCTTCTCGCGCACGGTCGCCTCGAAGCCCTGCGCGCCGGCGTCGTTGCGGTTGGTCGAGGCCGCCAGGAAGGCGTACGCCCCGAGACCGCCCAGCAGGTTCGACGCCTGTTCGTACAGGCTCACCGCCCGGTCCAGCCGTTCGCCGAGCAGGGCGGCGCCCGACCGCGCCTCCACCAGCCGCCCCTGCAGGGCGTTGAGGTCGCCCACCAGCCCCCGGGCGCGCTCGAGGTCGGCCTCGATGCGCGGGTCCGCGGACGAGGCGTATAGGTCGGACAGGTCCCAGACGGGGGCTTCAGCGGGGTCGGCGGGGGTCTTGAAGGGGGCGTTCATGGCTTTCCTTTTGGGGATGCGGGCCGCCTGACGCAACGCCCGAAAGCCGCGAGACGCCCACCGCCGCGCCTGTCACATCGGCGGTGAAGGAGACCCCAGAACATGAGCTTTCGCATCCAGGCCCTCTCCCCGGCGCCGTTCCGGCCGCTGTTCGATCTCGACGACGCGGCCCTGGCGGCCATCGGGGCCCGGCGCATGATCGCCGACGCCCCGCACGCCGCGCCCTGCCGGGTCAGCCTGGCCGACGCCGAGCCGGGCGAGCGGCTGCTGCTGGTCAACCACCGCCACCTCGACGCCCCGGCCAGCCCGTATCGCGGCGAGGGCCCGATCTTCGTGCGCGAGGGAGTCGTGCAGGCCGTCCCCGCCACGGGCGAGGTCCCGGACATGCTGGGCCGCCGCCTGTTGTCGGCGCGGGTCTATGACGCCGACTGGATGATGACGGACGCCGACGTGGTCGAGGGCCGCGACCTGGCCGACCGGCTGGAGGCGTGGTTCGCCGACCCGGCGGTATCGACCATCCACCTGCACACGGCCCGGCGCGGCTGCTTCATGGCGGCGGCTAGCCGGGCGTGAACAGTCCGGTGCTATTTGGGAGGCGGCGGCGCCGCGACGTGGCCGCGCATCTCGCGCTGAAACGCCTCCAGTTCGCCCGGTTCACAGCCGTAGTGCTGGCAGATGCGCGCGGCCATCTTGTCCATGAGCTGCGGCATCACCGTCAGGGTCGCCCGGGTCGCCTCGGGCAGCGCCACCATCGTCTTCTCGATGATCGTCCGCCCCATCTCGGTGTCGTAGAAGCCGAGCAGGGCCTCAAGCTCGGCCTCTGTGAAGGCGCTGGCGTAGACCGGCACCATCGCCTCGATCATCTGCGGAATCATGTCCGTGGTGAGCTCGGCCGCCAGATCGACGAGAAATTGCCGGTCCTCCGCCGGCAGGTCGCGCGTATCCGGGTCCAGCGACGACTGGGCGACGATCAACTGGCGAATGGCGTCCTCGAACTGGTCCGTCATCGTCAGGTTGATGTACCGGCGCGTCAGCTCCAGCTGCCGGGCCGAAGGCGCCGCGGCGGCCTGCGGCGTTTCCCGGGCCTGCGCGGGCGAGCCGATCAGGGCGGCGCCCGCCAGGGCTCCCGCCAGACATACAATCATCAAGCGCATGGTCGTCCCCCTTTCGCGCATAGTCCGCGACGGGGCGGCCGAACACAAGCCCGGTTCAGGGCTCGAAGGCGGCGATCAACGCCTTGAGGTCGGGCTCGTCGACCCAGGCCGCGGCGGTGTCGCGGGGCAGCCAGACGCGCTCGCGTTCCGCCTGCTCCTGCCACTCGGCATGTTCGGCGGTCACCTCGAGATCATACAGGGCGACCACACACCAGCGGGGGGCGCGGCGCTTCAGGATTTTCAGATAGCGGAACGTCCCCAGCGGCTCGTCGCCGACCACGCCCTCGATCCCGGCCTCCTCCAGCGCCTCCTGGGCGGCGGCCTGAGCGTCGGTCTTGCCGGTCATGCGGCCGCCCTTGGGCGTGACCCAGCGCCGCGTCTCGCGCGAGGTGACGAGCAGGATCTCGACGCCGCCCGGTCCGCGCCGCCACGGCAGGGCCGCGACCTGCAGCCGCTCGGCGCGCTCCTCGGAGGCGGGGGTCTTGGCCATCAGGTCAGGAACGCTCCGCCGATCCAGTAGAACAGGGCTCCGATGGCCGCGGCGGCGGGCATGGTGATGAACCAGGCCGTGACGATGCTGCGCGCCACGCCCCAGCGCACCGCCGAGGCGCGCCGCGCGGCGCCGACGCCGACGATGGCCCCGGTGATGGTGTGCGTGGTCGAGACGGGGATGCCCATGCCGGTGGCCAGGAACAGGGTGATCGCCCCGCCGGTCTCGGCGCAGAAGCCCTGCTGCGGGCTCAGCCGGGTGATCCGCGAGCCCATGGTGTGGACGATCCGCCAGCCGCCGAACAGCGTGCCCAGGGCGATCGCCGCCTGGCAGGTGATGACGACCCAGAAGGGCACCACGAACTCCGATCCGGCCGGCGCGCGCGAGAACAGCAGCACGGCGATGATGCCCATGGTCTTCTGCGCGTCGTTGCCGCCGTGGCCCAGGGAATAGGCCGAGGCCGAGACGAACTGCATGCGCCGGAAGGCCTTGTCGGCGGTCGACGGATTCACCTTCACGAAGGCCCAGGACACGATCAGCACCAGCACCAGGGCCAGCGAGAAGCCCACCGCCGGCGACAGGAAGATGGCGCTCACCGTCTTGGTCACGCCGGCCACGACCACCGCCCCCGTGCCCGCCTTGGCTATCCCCGCCCCCAGCAGGCCGCCGATCAGGGCGTGCGAGCTCGACGACGGTATCCCGGCCAGCCAGGTGATGATGTTCCAGCTGATCGCCCCCATCAGGGCCCCGAAGATCACCTGGTCCGAAATGACCGTCGGATCGATGATCCCCCGTCCGATGGTGTCGGCCACGTGCAGGCCGAAGAACAGGAAGGCGATGAAGTTGAAGAAGGCGGCCCAGCCGACCGCATACACCGGCGGCAGCACCCGCGTCGCCACGATGGTTGCGATCGAGTTGGCGGCGTCGTGCAGGCCGTTCAGGAAATCGAACAGCAGGGCGACGGCGATCAGGAAGATCAGGATCAGCAGGGCGCCGTCCATGGGGCGCTCCTACAGGTGCTCGACCAGGATGCCGCTGATGCGGTTGGCGACGTCCTCGAACCGGTCGACGACCTTCTCGAGGTGGTCATAGACCTCGCCGCCGATCATGAAGGCCATGGCGTCGCCGCCCCTGTGCGCCTGGTAAAGCGCCCTCATGCCCTCGTCGTAGAGGGTGTCGCTGTCGCTCTCCAGCCGGGCGATGCTCTCGGTCAGCTCGTTCAGCCGCCCGTGGTGCTTTCGCATCTCCGGCAGCAGCGCCACCGCTTCCACCGTCAGCGCCGCCGCCTCGACCGCGATATCGCCGAGCAGGCGCATGTGCGGAGCGAAGTCGCGCATCTCGTACAGCGTCATGACCTTGGCGGTCTTCTGCATCTGGTCGATGGAGTCGTCGAGCGAGTTGGTCAGTCCACGGATGTCCGAGCGGTCGAACGGCGTGATGAAGCTGCGCCGCACCGCGAACAGCACGTCGCGGGCGACGTTGTCGGCCTCGTGCTCATGGTCGAAAATCCGCTGGCACCAGTGGGCGGTCTCGTCGCCGCCGTCCAGCGCCTTGCGCAGCGCCTCGGCGCCCTTGGTCAGCGTCGCCGCATGGGCGTCGAAAAGACGAAAGAAATTGTCTTCCTTGGGCAGCAGCGCCTGGAACCAGCCCAGCATCGAAGAATCTCCCGCAGAATCCGTATGCGGTCAGTCCCGCGTCTTCCCGGGCGCGTCAACCCGTCTGTCCACGGAAGGTTTGGCGGCCTGAAGATCAGCGGAACTGCTTGGCCGCCGCTTCGCCCATCGCCGAGCAGTCGAAGCGCAGGCAGAACTTCTCCATCAGCGACGTTATCCGCGGCATCAGGAGCGGCATCATCACCTCCTGCAGCTCCATGTTCATGTCCAGCTGCTTGCGCACGACCGATCGCCCGACGGGGGAGTCGTAGAAGGCGATGGCGGTTTCGAGTTCCTCGACCGTGAAGCTGTCGGCCACGTCGTCGCGTAGCTCCACGATGGCCAGCTCCATCACCTCCGTCAGCAGGTCGCCCATGCCCTCGGCCATCCAGTCGCGCTGGTCGGCCGGCAGCCCCGAGGCGCCGTAGCTCTCCTCGATCTGGCCGCGCATCTGCTTCACCAGGTCGCCGCCCTGCGTCAGCACCAGATAGCGTTCGGCCAGCTCGAGGCGCCCCTCGCGCGCGGCGTCCGGCGGCGACGTCTCGGTCGCCACCGGCAGCAGGGGCTCCGGGGCCGTCTGGGCCAGGACCGGCCCGGCCGCGACGGCCAGCGCGACAGCTGAAACGATGGCGATGAACCGCATGACCCGCCCCCCTGTGGATACCGCACCCTCGCGCCTGCAACGGCGGGGCGCAAACGAAAACGGCGACGGAGATCGCTCTCCGTCGCCGCGTTCTTCAGTCTGTCAGGTCGATCAGGCGCCCAGCGAGGCCGGATCGATCTTGAAGCCCGGGCCCATGGTCGAGGACAGGGTGATGCGCTTGATGTAGGTGCCCTTGGCGCCGGCCGGGCGGGCGCGGCTGAGCGCGTCCACATAGGCCTTCACGTTGGCTTCGAGGGCTTCCTGGGTGAAGGAGGCCTTGCCGATGCCGCCGTGGGCGATGCCGGCCTTCTCGACGCGGAACTCGACCGCGCCGCCCTTGGCGTCCTTGACCGCCTGCGCGACGTTCGGGGTCACGGTGCCGACCTTCGGGTTCGGCATCAGGCCGCGCGGGCCCAGCACCTTACCCAGACGGCCGACCAGGGCCATCATGTCCGGGGACGCGATGACGCGGTCGAAGTCCATGAAGCCGCCGTTGATCTTCTCGTACAGATCGTCGGCGCCCACGATGTCGGCGCCGGCCGCGAGGGCCTCGGCCGCCTTGGCGTCCTTGGCGAAGACGGCGACGCGGACGTCGCGGCCAGTGCCGGACGGCAGGTTGACCACGCCGCGGACCTGCTGGTCGGCGTGACGCGGGTCGACGCCCAGGTTGACGGCGATCTCGATCGACTCGTCGAACTTGGCCGAGGCGTTGTCCTTGACGGCCTTGATGGCGTCGGCGAACGGCAGGTTGGCCGTCACGTCCCCGGTGCGGGCCTTGAAGCGCTTGGTTTGCTTGGCCATGTGCTTAGCCCTCCACGACGTTGAGGCCCATGGCGCGAGCCGAGCCTTCGATGATCTTGGTCGCCGCGTCCAGGTCGTTGGCGTTCAGATCCTTCATCTTCTTTTCGGCGATCTCGCGCAGCTGGCCGCGCGTGATCTTGCCGGCCACTTCGCGGCCCGTCATCTTCGAGCCCGAGGTGATGCCGGCGGCCTGCTTGATGTAGTGGGTCGCGGGCGGGGTCTTGGTGACGAAGGTGAAGCTCTTGTCCTGGTAGACGGTGATC
Organism: Caulobacterales bacterium; assembly: GCA_016183935.1. Classification (GTDB taxonomy): domain Bacteria; phylum Pseudomonadota; class Alphaproteobacteria; order Caulobacterales; family Caulobacteraceae; genus Brevundimonas. The sequence continues at coordinate 5,184 of JACPDR010000007.1, read as the reverse complement.
ACCGTCGGCAGGGGCGTGCCCTTCACTTCCTTCTCGGTGCGCGCGTTGAACTCCTTGACGAAGCCCATGATGTTGACGCCGCGCTGACCCAGGGCCGGGCCGATCGGGGGCGACGGCGTGGCGTTGCCCGCGGGCACCTGCAGCTTGATGTAGCCGAGAATCTTCTTGGCCATTGGTCTCTCCTTACAATGGCCCTGAACTCAATCAGGACCGGTGAGCCGTGGTCGTGGCATGGCTGCCTCCCACGGATTTATGCGGGCGAACCCGCACCGCCCCATCCGGAGCGAGGCGCGCGTATACTAGAACGGGCCCATCCACGCAATGCGTGAAGGGAAATGGTGGAGGGAGGTGGGATCGAACCACCGACGCGCAGATCTTCAGTCTACCGCTCTACCACTGAGCTACCCCTCCGCGAGAGGCAGCTGGCGCGCAGGACGCGCCTCACCACCGATCGCTAAGAGCGAAAGCCGCTAAATCGGAACTGGTGCGTGCGAGCCATATCCAAGCCTCTACAAGGCTGAAGCCACAAAGGCAAACGGCGGCCCGTCAGGGCCGCCGCTGCAAATCCTCCGGTGAAGGCCGGCCCTAGTTCGAGACCTTCTCGACCTGGCTGTATTCCAGATCCACCGGCGTCGGGCGGCCGAAGATGGACACGGCCACGCGCAGGCGGGCGTTGTCCTCGTCGACGCTCTCGACCTGGCCGTCGAAGCTGGCGAACGGGCCGTCGATGACCTTGACGGTCTCGCCGATGTCGAAGCGGATGGTGGGCTTCGGACGCTCGACGCCCTCTTCCACGGCGCCGATGATGTTCTGGACCTCACGCTCCGAGACCGGCAGCGGCTTGGTGCCGCCGGCGGCGCCGAGGAAGCCGGTCACCTTCGGGGTGTTCTTGACCAGGTGATAGGCGTCGTCGGTCATCTCCATCTTCACCAGCACGTAGCCGGGGAAGAATTTGCGCTCCGAGTTGACCTTGCGGCCGCGGCGGATCTCGACGACGTCCTCGGTCGGCACGAGGATTTCCGAGAAGCAGTCCTCGAGCCCCTGCTGGCGCGCCTGGTCCTGCAGATGCTGGGCCACCTTCTTCTCGAAGTTCGAGTAGGCGTGGACGATGTACCACTTGTGCCGCGGATTGGCGGCAGGCTTGGCGGGAGCGGCGTCGGTCATGGGCGTCTCTCTTACTGACCGATGGCCAGGATGATGCGCGAGGCGAAGGCCAGGCCGGTGTCGACGAGGAAGAAGAACGTGGACGCGAGCGCGACCATGATGAAGACCATCACCGAGGTGATCCAGGTCTCCTTTCGGCTCGGCCACACGATCTTGCGACCTTCGGCCCGGACCTGGCTCAGGAATTGCGGAATCGAGACCCGCGGCTTCTTCGGCGCATCAGCCGCGACAGCGGCGCCCGCTATGGCGGGTTGTGCGGTCTGGGGGCGGCGCCCCGGGGTCTTGGCCTTGGCCATCGTTATTCCGTCAAAGAATTGATCCTGCCGCCCCCAGATAGGAAGCCCTATCCGGCGGCGACAGGGGAAATGGCAGGAGTTGGGGGACTCGAACCCACGACCCCCGGTTTTGGAGACCGGTGCTCTACCAGCTGAGCTAAACTCCTAGACGAACCACAGCGCGCCGCGGGTGACCCCGTCGACGCATGTAATCGCCAGACCGGGGCGTATGCCCGACGCCACGCCCCTTTTCAAGGGCGGAAGGGTCAATCGTCGTGGTGCGCCGCGACGGCGCTGGCCTCGTCCTCGGGCTTGACCAGTTGCCGGAACAGCAGCTTGTCGATGCGGCGGTCGTCCATGTCGATGATCTCGACCTCGAACCGTCCCAGCTGCAGGATTTCCCCCTCGTCCGGCACCCGCGACAGCTGGTGCAGGACCAGGCCGGCGACGGTGTGGAACCCTTCGGTCTCGCCGAAGTCCTCGCCGAGTTCGTCGGCCAGTTCCTCGATGTCGGCCTGGCCGTCGACGATCCAGCTGCCGTCCTCGCGCTGGCGGATATAGGCCTCTTCCTCGTCGTGGCCCTCGTCGAAGTTCCCGGCGATCATCTCCAGCAGGTCGGTGGCCGTCACCACGCCCTCGAAGGCGCCGTACTCGTCGACCAGGAAGGCCATGTGGACCTTGGACGCCTTGAGTATCTCGAGCGCCTTCAGGACCGAGGTCGATTGCGGAATGAAAGCCGGCGTCTGCACCAGCCGCTCGACGTTGAACTCGCCGTTGTCCAGCAGGCTGTCGAGAAGATCCTTTTTGTGAACAACGCCCAGGGGGTTGTCGACGTCGTTTTCGCGCGCCACCACGATGCGCGAATAGGGACAGGTCCGGATCTCCTGACGCAGTTGTTCCTCGCTGTCGTTCAGCGCGATCCAGAACACCTCGTGGCGCGGCGTCATGGCCACCCGGATGGGTCGGTCGCCGAGGCGCAGGATCTCCTCGATCATCTCCTGCTCTTCGGGCTCGATCAGACCCGAGGCCGTGCCTTCGGCGATCATGGTCTCGACCTCTTCCTGGGTCACGTCCGAGCCGTCGCGGTCCTTGACCCCCATGACCTTGAGGATGGCCGAGGTCGACACCGTCAGCACCACCACGAACGGCTTCAGCACGATGGCGACGGTCGAGATCGGGGCCGCCATCTTGGAGGCGATCGGTTCCGGGAAGATCAGGGCCAGCCGCTTGGGGACGAGTTCGCCGACGATCACCGACACATAGGTGATGAAGACGATGACCAGGACGGTCGAGAACACCTCGGTATAGGCGGCGAGGCCGGGCAGGAGCCCCTCGAGGATGAGGTTCAGCTCGCCGGCGATGGCCGCCTGCCCGTAGGCGCCGGCCGCGATGCCGATCAGGGTGATGCCGACCTGGACGGCCGACAGGAAGTGCGTCGGCTCCTCGGCCAGCTTCAGCGCCGCCCGCGCTCCGCGGTCGCCCCGTTCGGCGCGGCTCTGCAGTCTGGATTTGCGCGAGGATACGACCGCGAGTTCGGTCATGGAAAACAGGCCGTTCAGCACCACGAGCAGCAGTACGACGACGATGGCGATGGCTAACATCTAGGGGGAGCGAGACCGGCGCGGCGCGACAGCCGGCGTCCGCAGGGAGAATGATACGGGGGTTTTGCCCCCACCGCCACGATTTCCTTTCGCGATCAGCGGGTGCGGCCGATCTCGACGCCGCCATAGGGCCCGCGCGAAGCCCCGTCGTCCGGGGTGACGGCGCAGGCCGACATGCCGATCAGGGTGCCGATGAACAGGCCGGTTCGAAGCGCGCGCCGCATGGTTACTGAATTCCTAACGTCCGTGAACCGAACGTAGGCGCCGGACCGGGGTTCCCATGCAAGGCCGATCCCGCCGGCGGCGAATTGCGAAGGGGCGGCGCTCCCGCACCGCCCCTCGCAGGCGAACCTGTGCCGTCCCGGGACTAGGCCGGCGGTCGTCCGCCGGGCCGCCGCGTGAGCTTGTCGGCCCAGCTCTGCGCCACCTGACCGGCGGCGTTGCGGCCGCCGAGGCCGAAGGCCAGCGCCGCGGCCACCGCCGCCGCGCCCAGCACCAGGCCGAAGGCCAGCAGCACGATGTCGTCGGCGATGCCCATGAAGCGCAGGCCCATGGCCGTGGCCAGGGCGATGGTCGCCCAGCGCACCAGGGTCGAGGCGAAGCCGTCCGCCCCGCCCGTGCCCTTGTTGATGAGGCGCGCCAGCACGTCGGCGATCAGCACCCCGGCGGTGATGATGACGCCGCCGACGATGACCCGGCCGGCGAGGCCGAGAATTTCCTCGACGGTCATGGCCAGGGTCGAGAACTGCAGCAGCCGCGCCGCCTCGACCGCCGTGAAGGCGACGATGGCCACCATGACCAGCTTGCCGACCACCCGCGAAGGGGTCAGCGGGACCGGGGCCGACGGCGCGCCGCCGAGCGCCGCGGCCGTGGCCGGGGTGACGTCGCCGGCGTAGGGCGCGGCCGTGGCCGGCGGCTCGACGGACGGCCGGTTCGAGGCCAGGCTCATGACGCTCGAGACGCTGCGGTCGAAGCCGGTGGCGGGCAGGACGCGTTCGACGACCTGCGCCACCCAGCGGCCGATGAACCAGCCGATGGCCAGCACGATGGCCGCGGCCAGCACCCTCGGGATGGCGTCGAACACCGTCGACAGCACGGCCACGGCGGGGACGGTCAGCGACTCGATGCCGAGTTGCTCCAGCGCCGCGATGGTGATCGGGATCAGCACCAGCACGAACACCAGGGTTCCTACGGCGGCGCTGACCCCGGTCGAGCCCGTGGCCCTCGACAGCCCGGCCTTGTCCAGCCAGCGGTCGGCGTTGGCCGCCTGCAGGGCCGCCTCGGTGACCCGGCGCGCCAGGGTGGCGACCACGAAGCCGATGAAGAAGATCAGGACCGCGCCGAGGATGTTCGGCAGGAAGGACATGACCTGGGTCAGCAGGGCGTTGAGCGGGGTGACGACCTGACCCAGGTTGAGCACGCCGAGGGCGGCGACCACGCCGAACAGGAGGATCAGCCAGAAGGCCACGTCGCCGAGGCTGGCGCCCACGGTGTGTTTGGGATTCTCGCTCAAATTGGCCTTCGAGGCCCCGGGGATGCGGTCGACCCCCTTGGCCAGGGCCCATTTCACCGCCTTGCCGATGAACCAGGCGGCGACGAGGATCAGGAGAGCGCCGAGCACCTTCGGCGCCCACACCTCGAACAGCTGTTCCCAGCCGATGAACTCATAACCCGTGTCGTACATGGGAAGCCACCCGTCCGCGCCGCGACCGTCGCGGCGTTCCTGCGGCGAAAACCCCGACCGACCGGCAATGTTCCGCTTGGCGCGCCCGCCCGCCCTCTTCCGCCCTCCTCCACCGTCATCCTCGGGCTTGACCCGAGGATCAGACGGAGGGGCGGGCTGTGCGGCGGGGACGGCCCTGCGACGTCGCCCGTGCGACCTCCCACGGAGCACCGGATGGTCTGATCCTCGGGTCAAGCCCGAGGATGACGGCGGGCCAGAATGCAAAACCCCCGCCGGCTTGCGCTGGCGGGGGCTCTGTTTACGCGGACTGAAAGTCGCCGATTACTCGGTGATCTTGGAGACCACGCCGGCGCCGACGGTGCGGCCGCCTTCGCGGATGGCGAAGCGCAGCTTCTCTTCCATGGCGATCGGGGTGATCAGCTCGACGTTCAGCTCGGCGTTGTCGCCGGGCATGATCATC
>JACPDR010000054.1 GCA_016183935.1 Caulobacterales bacterium | reverse complement strand
CGTTCGAGCCGCCGGTCTCGACGCCGATCTCGCGCAGCACGTCGATCGAGCCGGTCCGCATGCGCTGATATTCCTTGTCGGTCAGCGTCAGGGCCGGGGCGACGGTGATGGAGTCGCCGGTGTGCACCCCCATCGGGTCGATGTTCTCGATCGAGCAGATGATGATGCAGTTGTCCGCCTTGTCGCGGACGACCTCCATCTCGTACTCCTTCCAGCCGAGCACGCTTTCCTCGATCAGCACCTCGGTGGTCGGCGACAGGTCGAGGCCCCGTTCGACGATCTCTTTGAATTCCTCGACATTGTAGGCGATGCCGCCGCCGGTTCCGGCGAGGGTGAAGCTGGGCCGGATGATCGCCGGCAGGCCGACGAAGGCCAGGGCGTCGTCCGCCTCGTCGATGTGGTGCACGGCCTTGGAGCGCGGGCTTTCGAGGCCCAGCTTGTCCATGGCGTCGCGGAATTTCTGGCGGTCCTCGGCCTTGTCGATGACGTCGGCGCGGGCCCCGATCATCTCGACGCCCCATTTCTTCAGCGCGCCCGAGGCGTCCAGCGCCAGCGCCGTGTTCAGCGCCGTCTGCCCGCCCATGGTCGGCAGCAGGGCGTCGGGCCGCTCTTTCGCGATGATGCGCTCGACGAACTCCGGCGTGATCGGCTCGATATAGGTGGCGTCGGCCACCTCCGGGTCGGTCATGATCGTGGCCGGATTGGAATTGACCAGGACGACCCTATATCCCTCGGCCTTCAGCGCCTTGCACGCCTGCACGCCCGAGTAATCGAACTCACAGGCCTGCCCGATCACGATCGGCCCCGCGCCAATGATCAGAATCGACTGGATGTCGGTGCGCTTCGGCATCTCGTTCAGGCTTTCAGTTCGTCACGACCGCGCACTCCCAGCCGTCATACTCCAGCTGGAAGGCCGCGGCCCAGGATTGGATCATGGCGGAGACCGGGGCGAACGAGCCCTCGTCGACCGCCATCGTGGTCTCGAGAACGGTGCAGTCGTCGTGACCCCGGGTCAGGAAGCCGGCGCGGCGCGCGACTTCGTTCAGGTCGTCGTGGTCGCCCTCGCCGTAGAAGTAGAACAGGGTGTGCCGCGGCGTGACCCCGCTGTCGCCATGCGCCGCCAGCGAGGCCCGGATCATCGCGTCGCGCTCTTCGTGAGGGACGTCGGAATCGGTCACGGCTGGCTGGTCTCCTCGCGCGCGCGGACCCGGCGCGGGCGAAGCGCCTGCGCGGGCCGGTCGGGTTGTCGGTCAAGCGGCCCGTCTAAAGACGGGGCGGCGGAGGAGCAAGCGCTTATCCGTCCGACCGCCGATCGATCCAGTCCGGCAGCGCCGCGATTCTGTCGAGCGCGCCATAGCGCGGGTGGCCCTCGGGCGCGTCCGCCAGCTCGTGCGCCCAGGTGATGGCGTAGGGGATGTGAACGGCGAAGGCGCCGGCCGCCAGCGCCGGGAGCACGTCCGACTTCATCGAGTTGCCGGCCATCACGGCCTCGGCCGCGCCGGTTCCGTGACGCGCGAAGACGCGTTCATAGGTGGACCGGTCTTTCTCGGAGACGATCTCGACGGCGGCGAAGAGTTCGCCCAGCCCGGACGCAGCCAGCTTGCGTTCCTGATCCAGCAGGTCGCCCTTGGTGATGAGGATGAGCCGATACCGCTCCGACAGCCCGGCCAGCGCCTCGTCGACGCCGGGCAGGGTCTCGACCGGATGGGCCAGCATCTCGCGGCCGGCGGCGAGGATTTCGCGGATCGCTCCGGGAGGCGGATCGCCGCCGCACATCTCCATCGCGGTTTCGATCATCGACAGGGTGAAGCCCTTCACCCCGTAGCCGTAGAGCCGCAGGTTGCGCCGTTCGACCTCGGCCAGCCGGGCCTCGATGGCCGCGTTGTCGTGATCCGTCAGCAGCTCGAGAAACCGCGCCTGCGTCAGACGGAAGACCGTCTCGTTGTGCCAAAGGGTGTCGTCGGCGTCGAGGCCGACCGTGGTGATGGTCATAGGCGGATCCGGTGGCGGCGGTTTCCTCCTGACCCGCCTCCGGGCTTCCGTCAACGCGGCGCTGCCGGACGGGAATCGGCGCGGCGCAGCCGTTAACCATGTTCGTCAGCGATGTGTTTCCAACTCGCGGCGCCTTCTTCATGCGGGGGCCTTGTCAGACCGGCCGGAGCAGAACGGTTCATGAGGAACGACCCCGGGCGCCTGACGCCCCCTGGCCGCGCGCCGGACCTGAATCCGGCGGACGACGGATTGTCCGAGGCGACCGCCCGCATCGGCGAGCGACGATCCTATGCGGCGCCCTATGAAAGCCTGACCTTCACCGTGGTGACGCGGGGCCGGCGCGAACTGGTCGTCACCCTGGCGGCGCAGCCGGTGTTCGACCTCGCGCGCTCCATCCCGGTCGCCCGGCGCATCCGCCGGAGTGTGCGCCATCGGGGCGGGGAGAGCGCTTTGACCGGTCTGGTTCGACGCACGCTCGAACCCGCCGATCTGCAACGCATCGACCTCGACACGCTCAGAAACGGGCTCGATCTGTTGCGCCTCGGAACGAACGACGGCGGCGTGCTTCCCGCGTTCTGGCGCACGATCACGTCGAGCGGACGTTTCGAGATACTCTGCGCGGAGATGCAGGACAGGCCGACGCCCGGGACCCTTCTGATCGAGGTCATGGGCGGCATCGAGCAGGCGCCGCTCGACGCGATCCGGGATGTCATCGAGCATTTCGGGACCGGATCGCTGGGCCTCATCCTGCATATCGCGCCAGACCCGGGCGCGGCCCGGCGGCTGTCGCAGGTCCCGGCCCAGTGCCTGGTGCTCGACTTCGCCGGCGTGGAGCACGAGAGCGCCCGCGACTGGCAGGGCGCCGCGCAACTGATCGGAACGGCGCGTCAGGCGTGTCCCCAGGTCATGTTGCTCAACCTGCGCCCGGACAGGGGTCTGGCGGCGGAGGCCGCGGGAGCCACCCACGCCGTATTCGCCGGTATGACGACCGTCATTGTCTGAGACGGTTGACGCGGAGACGGGCGGCGGGCCTTGTTCGTCCATGCAGGCCACGCTTCCCGCCAGGCTCTATGGTTGCCCAGACGCCTGGGCGCGGGAGCGGACGGCGACGTTCGGCCGGGCGTGGTTGTTCCTGGGGCATGAGGCCGAGGCGGCGTCGCCGGGGGATTGGATCGCGACCGACGTGGCCGGACACCGGCTGCTGGCGGTGCGAGGCAAGGACGGGGCGCTGCGGGCCTTCCATAACGTCTGCCGCCACCGGGCCGGGCCCCTGGTGCAGGGTTCGAACGGCCGGTGCGAGGAGGAACTCGTCTGCGCCTATCACGGCTGGCGCTATGCGCTGGACGGGCGGCTGCGCGCCGCCACCGGCTTCGGGACGGTCGAGGGGTTCGATCCCCGCGCGTTCGGCCTGTTGGGATTGAAGCTGGAAATCTGGCGAGGCCTTGTCTTCGTCAACCTCGACCCCGAGGCGGCGCCGCTCGACGGGCATGTCGCGCCGCTGGAGACCCTGTTGGCGGAGCGGGGGCTGGAGATCGCGGCCCCGGCGCTGCGCCGCAGCCATGACCTGGCCTGCGACTGGAAGGTCTATGCCGAGAACTATCTGGAAGGCTACCACATCGGCTCGGTCCATCCGGTGCTCGCCGGGGAACTGGGCTCGGCCGAGTATCGCGTCCGCGTCGAGGGCGATTTCGTCGTGCAGGAGGCGGTGGGCGTCAACGACGGGCCGCAGGCGGGGGTGTGGGGCTGGCTGTGGCCGAACCTCGGGATCAACGTCTATCGCGACGGGGCGATGATCGAGCGGATGACGCCGGTCGGCCCGGGAAGGACGCGGCTGGACTACCTGTTCCTGAATGACGGCGGGGCGGCGGTTTTGGGGGACGCGCTCGAAGCGTCCGACCGGCTGACGGCCGAGGACGCCCGCATCTGCGAGGCGGTTCAGGCCAACCTGTCGGCGGGCGCCTATGATAAGGGCGTTCTCAGCGCCCGGCACGAGACCGCCGTGGCCTGGTTCCAGTCCCGTCTCGCCGAGGTCCACGCATGAGCGACGCGCCGCATCATATCCCGCTGGCCGAAGAGCCGCTGTCCGACAAGCACAAGCTGGGCTGGGGGCTGGCGGCTCTCGTCGTCGCGGGCAACATGATCGGATCGGGCCTCTATCTGCTGCCCGTGAGCCTGGCGCCCACGGGCGGATCGTCGTTGATCGGCTGGCTGGTTGCGGCGGTGGGCGCCGCGACGCTCGCGCTGGTGTTCGGAGCGCTCGGACGGCTGCAGCCGGACGCCGATGGACTGGCGGGTTTCGCCGAGCGGGGGCTGGGCCGCTTCGCCGGGTTTAACGTCTCGCTGGCCTTCTGGGCCGCCTGCCTCGTCGGGAACGTGGCGGTGGCTGTCGCGGCGACCGGCTATCTCGGCTTCTTCTGGCCGGTGCTGAGGGACCCCGTCGCGGCGACCTTCTGTAATCTGGGGATCATCTGGATCGCGACCATCGCCTACATCATCGGGGCCCGCACGGCGTCCTGGTTGGCGGCGGTCGCCCTGATCGTCGGGCTGACGCCGATCGTCATCGCCGTGGTGGCCGGCGCCCGCGCGTTCGACCCCGCGCTGTTCGCCGCCTCATGGAGTCCCTCGGGCGCCCCGTTGTTCGAGACGGTTCCGGCCTCGCTGGCCATCATCTTCTGGGCCTACCTGGGGGTCGAGAGCGCGGCGGCCCTGTCGCGCCGGGTCCGTAATCCGGCGCGGGACGTCGGCCTCGCGTCCATCGCGGGGGTCGGGCTGGCGACCCTCGTCTACGTCGCGGCGACCGTTTCGGTTTTCGGCGTCATACCGCTGGCCGCCATCGCCGCCTCGTCCAGCCCTTATGCCGATCTGGCGCAGAGGGTGTTTGGCGGCTCCATCGCCGGCCTCGTCGCGGTCTGCGCCATCATCAAGACGATCGGCACCGTCGGCGGCTGGGTGATGATGGGCGGCGAGACGGCCCGGGCGGCGGCCCGGCAAGGCTATCTGCCCAAGGGCTTCGGGGCCGGAGACCGCACGCCGGTGGCCAATCCATTGCTGGGCGCGGCGATCATGAGCGTGGTCACGGTGCTGTCCGGCCAGCCGACGCTGGGCGGACAGTTCGGCCTGCTGGTGGGCGTGACCTCCGTGCTGACGCTGACGGTCTACGCCGTCTGCTCCGCGTCGCTGTTCAGACTGGCGCGGCGATCGCGGGCGCGGATCACGGCTATCGGCGGCATGGCCTTCGCGGCGGCGGCCGTCGCGTTCGCCGCTCCGGGCTACATCGTACCGTCGGTAGGGTTCTTCGCTCTGATGACGGTGGTCTGGTTCGCCGTCATGCGGCGTTCCGCAGCGCCGGTTGACCCGGTGGCGGACGACGCCTAACCACGCCGCCGTTTGCTCGCCGGGATTCGGTGCTACGGAGGTCGCCATGAACACCAAGCTTCTTCCCGGCGTCACCGGCGTGCTCGCGCTGGCGGACGGAACCATCCTGCAAGGCCTCGGCTGCGGCGCGACCGGCTCGGCGCTGGGCGAGGTGGTCTTCAACACCGCCATGACGGGGTATCAGGAGATCCTGACCGACCCGTCCTACATGAGCCAGATTCTGGCCTTCACCTTCCCGCACGTCGGGAATACGGGGGTGAACGTCGAGGACGTGGAGCAGATCGGCGGCGGCTCGGACACATCGGCGCGGGGCGCGATCTTCCGCGACCTGCCGACCGACCCGGCCAACTGGCGCAGCGAGAGCGATTTCGACGGCTGGATGAAGCGGCGAGGGGTGGTCGGGCTGGCCGGGGTCGACACCCGGGCCCTGACCGCGCGCATCCGCGACGCCGGCGCGCCGCACGCGGTCATCGCCCATGATCCCGAGGGTCGCTTCGATCTCGAGGCGCTCGTGGCGCAGGCGAAGGCGTGGACCGGACTGGTCGGGCTGGACCTGGCCAAGGACGCCTCGACCCTGCAGTCGTTCGACTGGGACGAGGGGCTGTGGGACTGGCCGGAAGGCCATCCGCGCGTCGACGCCGCGAACCGCTCGGTGGTCGTCATCGACTATGGCGTGAAGCGCAACATCCTGCGGGCGCTGGCGTCCACGGGCGCGAAGATCACGGTGGTGCCGGCCGACACCACGGCCGAGGCCATTCTGGCGCGCAACCCGGACGGGGTGGTGCTGTCGAACGGTCCGGGCGATCCGGCGGCGACCGGCGCCTACGCCGTGCCGGAAATCCGCAAGCTGGTCGACAGCGGCAAGCCGCTGTTCGGCATCTGCCTGGGTCACCAGATGCTGGCGCTGGCGCTGGGCGCGAAGACCGTCAAGATGGACCAGGGCCACCACGGCGCCAATCACCCGGTCAAGGACCTGACCACCGGCAAGGTCGAGATCGTCTCGATGAACCACGGTTTCACGGTCGATCGCGACAGCCTGCCCGATGCGGTGGTCGAGACCCACGTCAGCCTGTTCGACGGCACCAACTGCGGCATCGCCCTGAAGGACCGGCCGGTGTTCAGCGTGCAGCATCACCCGGAGGCGTCGCCGGGACCGACCGACAGCCTCTATCTGTTCCAGCGCTTCGCGGATTCGATGAAGGGCTGAGCTGGCGACCGCGCCCCGAGGGGTACGGGATGGCAGGGTGTGCATATGAAAAATGCGGCGGGCGAATTCGTTTGAACAGACGAACGCGTTCGCAGGGATGAGAACCGGGGCCTGGAGGCGGCGCCGGTGGGGATCGTTGCTGTCAAAGACCAGGCCCGGTGGGGGTTTGAGCATTGAAGCACGGCGGTGCGTCAGGAGCGGACGTAGGCGCGGGGATGGCGCTTTGCGGATTCTGACCGAGGGGTGCGGGATGACAGGAAAGTGGCGCGAAGTGTCGGGACGACAGGGTACGGGATGGTAGGGTTTTCAAAGCAACACCCTTCTCCCCTCCGGGGGAGAAGGTGGGCGGCGGAGCCGCTCGGATGAGGGGGATGGCTGAGGCGAGCTGGCCATCACCGGTCCGGAGCGGGCCTACCCCTCATCCGGCCCTCCGGGCCACCTTCTCCCCCAAGGGGAGAAGGAAGAGGCGGCGTTGACCTCTACTCCTCGAAGCCGAACCGCACCGCCACGCTGACGAGGGCGTTGTCGCCGTCGTGGGAGCGCATCAGGACGCTGACGTAGCGGACGGGGCCGAGCTGTCGGCCCGAGGCCTGAGCGATGGCGTCGGCCTGGGCGCGGGCCTTGCGCACGCCATCGGCGGTCGCCTCGTTCCAGACGGCCTCGCCCGGATCGCGGGTCGGATCCAGACCCAGCAGGGACAGGAAGGGCGTCATGGCGCCGAGGTTGAGGCCGTTCAGGCTGTCGTCGAGATCGGTGACGCCGGCGTCGGCCAAGGCGTCGACGAACTCGGGCAGGCGCGACTCGTTCGGCCGGTCCAGCTTCACCACGACCGAGGCGGTGACGGTGCGGGTGTCGGCGGGGGCTGAGGTCTGGTCGGTCACGGGCTCGATGAGATCGACATCGACGGTCGCCGTCGGGTCGTTCCATGCGGCCTCCGCAGGAGCCATCGCCGCGTCCGAGGTCATCCACGAGGGCGTCTCGGCGATGGCGTAGTTGGTCGCGCCCACGTCCATCGCCACGTCGAAGCGGTTGGCGACCGACCGGACCCGCTCCAGCTGGGCGTTGCGGTCGGCGACGGCCTCGACGGCGGTCTTGCCGGTTCCCTTGATCGTGACGGTCATCGGGGTCGAGGCCGCGGCCGGCATAGGCGCCTCGCCCTGGGCGGTGACGAACAGGCCGGGGCCGCCTGTCATCGATTCCGCCAGGCTCTGGCCGAACTGATCGACGGCGGCGGCGACCGGGCCGGCGATATCCTGCGCCGCGACGGGCGTGGCGGCGGCGAGCGTGGCGGCGGCCACGGCGGCGGCGAGACGGTTCATGGTGCTTTCCCCCCAGAGATGCAGGCGGGAGACAACCACGGAAGCTTGACCGTGACTAGGTGGCCGGAGCCTTCGGATCGGCCTGGAACATCTTGTTGACGATCACCCAGCGGCCGTCGATGCGCGACAGGGCCATGTAGTCGGTGAAGCGCACCGCCGGGTAGTCGAGCACGATCTTGGCGACGGCGGTGTCGCCGGTGACGTCGATGCTCTCGATCCAGCGGCGGCGCTGGGCCTCGTCGGCGGCCGGAGCGCCGGAGGCCCGGCCGATATACTGTTCCGCGGTCATGCGGATCAGGGTTCCGTTGAGCATGCCCCAGAGCTGGGCGTCCGGGTGGAAGGCGGGGCGGAAGTCGTCGGCCAGACCGGTGGCGTGGCCGCGCAGATAGGCTTCCAGCGGCGCGCGGACGCCCGCGTCGACGGCCTGCACGGCGGGGGCGTGCGGGGTCCAGTGGTCCTGGGCGAGCGCAGGGGCCGCGGCCATGGCGACGGCCAGCGTGGCGGCGATGAACAATGGCTTCATGTCTGTCTCCCGGCCCCGGTCCCCGCGCGATCGAAGCACGTTGGCGGGCGCGGGTGAAGCGGCATGCGTCGCCGATCAGGGCAGGGGCGCGAAGCTCGCTTCCTCGCGCAGGGCGCTGGCCTTGCGGACCGCGACCGGCGCGGCGTTGAGCCAGTAGGAGGCGTCCTCGAGCCGCTGGCTGCGCCGGCGTTCAAGGCCGCGCATCCGCCTCAGCGCCGCGTTCTCGAGCAGGCGCGCGTGCAGGGCGCGGAGCGACGCTCCGGCGGCGTCGCCGGAGGCGCGGGGCTCCTCTTCCGGAGCGCTGATGACAGTCGATAGCGTCACGGGCGGGCTTTTCGGCGGATCGATACAAATCCACGGGCGTGCGGATTGTTCCGCTATGAGCGCAAAATACGGGGACAATCAGGCGGTTGACGCCGCAATCCGGACTTGGGGATTAACGAAACGGTAAATCCACCACCAGGGTGAGTCGCGCGCTATAAGACCGCGGTGCGCTTCGACGATCGTTTCCTGGAAGAACTGAAGGCCCGCCTTCGCCCGTCCGATGTCATCGGCCGGACGGTGAAGCTCAAGCGTCAGGGACGGGAATATGTCGGCCTGTCGCCCTTCACCAAGGAGAAGTCGCCGTCCTTCTTCGTCAACGACGACAAGGGCTTCTTCCACGATTTCTCGTCCGGCAAGCACGGCGACATCATCAGCTTCCTGCAGGAGACCGAGCGGCTGAGCTTCGTCGAGGCGGTGCAGCGGCTGGCGGGCGAGGCGGGCATGGCCCTGCCGGCCGAGGACCCGCAGGCGGCCGAGCGCGAGGCGAAGAAACAGGGCCTGACCGACTGGATGGACTTGGCCCAGAAATGGTTCGCGGCCAATCTGCGCCGCTCGCCGGGCAAGGCCGCGCGGGAATATCTCGAGAAGCGCGGGCTGCCCGAGGATCAGTGGGAGCGGTTCGGCCTCGGCTATGCGCCGAACGACCGCGAAGGGCTGAAGAACGCCCTGGTTCAGCGGGGCGCCAGGCCCGGCGATCTGGTCGAGGCCGGCATGCTGATCGCGCCGGAGGGCGGCGGCACGCCCTACGACCGCTTCCGCGACCGGCTGATGTTCCCGATCCTCGACGCGCGGGGGCGCATCGTCAGCTTCGGCGGGCGGGCGATGAACCCGGACGACCGGGCCAAATACCTGAACGGGCCGGAAAGCCCGCTCTTCCACAAGGGTGCCACCCTGTACGGCCTGCCCGAGGCGCGCCGCATCCTCGGGGCCGAGAGCCGGGACAGCCAGGCCATCGTGGTGGTCGAGGGCTATATGGACGTGATCGCCTGCCAGAGGGCGGGGATCCCGGCCGTGGCGCCGATGGGCACCGCCCTGACCGAGGAGCAGATGGAGCGGCTGTGGCGGGTGTCGTCCGAACCGGTGCTGTGCTTCGACGGCGATGCGGCGGGGCGGCGTGCGGCCTATCGCGCCATCGACCGCGCCCTGCCGCAGCTCAAGGCCGGCCGTTCGTTCCGCTTCGCCCTGCTGGAGGCGGGGCAGGACCCTGACGACATCCTGCGCGACAAGGGCGCGCCGGCGCTGCGCCAGGCGCTGGCCGCCACCCGGACGTTCGCCGAGGTGCTGTTCCAGAAGGAGGCCGAGGCGGAGCCGCTGGACACGCCCGAACGCCGGGCGGGCCTGAAGGGGCGGCTGCGGCAGGCCGCGTCGGCGGTGCAGGACAAGGATCTGGCGGAGCAGTATCGCCGCGAGCTGTTCGACCGGTTCGACGCCCTGTTCCCGGCGCGACGCGCGGCGACCGGCGCGCCCGCGACCGGCCCGGGGGGGCGCTGGCGCCCGGGGCCGCCGCCCAAGCTGGGCCAGACCGCCGAGGGCGCGCAGGCGATGCAATCGCTGTCGCGCTCGATCGAGCCGGTCGCCGCCGCGCTGGTCCATGGCGCCGTCGATGATCCGGAACGGATGGACGATCACCTCGAAGCGATCGCGGCCCATGGCTTCGGCGACCCGGCCCTGGACGGGCTGGCGCAGGAGATGGTCCGCCTACGCTTCTCGGGGCAAGACCTTGACTCCGCGGCGCTGCGTCGCCATCTGGCGCAATCGGGTCATGGCGTCTTGATGCACGAGGTCGAGAAGGCGGCGGCAAAGTCCGGCGCGCCCTTCCTGGCCACAGACAAGCCCCTCGGCGAGTCGCGGATCCGATGGTCGCAGGCGTTCGACGCGCTCACCCGCGTGGCGGCGCTGGAAGACGCCCTGACTTCGGCGCGTGGCGTGCCGGGGCAGGACGAGGCGTTTCGCCGGCTGAAGGCCGAGCGCGACGTCCTGCGTCGCGCGATCAAAACCGGCGAGATTTGGGAAGACAGCGCGGGTTCGTAACAAACGACCCCGCCACACGTTGTATTGATGGACGGCCTGATCAGCCCCTCCATCCGGAGCGAGAACTGAATGAGTGCGCAGACCGAGACGCAGGAAGCCGAAGTGCAGAGCGACGGCCCGCTGCTCGACCTCACCGACGCGGGCGTCAAGAAATTCATCAAGCAGGCCAAGGCGCGCGGCTATGTGACGATGGAGGAGCTGAACAAGGTCCTGCCGTCCGAGGAGGTGACTCCGGACGCCATCGAGGACACGCTGGCGATGCTGTCCGAGATGGGCGTCAACGTCGTCGAGGCCGAGGAAGACGCCGCCGAGGGCCAGAGCACCGAGGTCGCCGCCACCGCCGAGACCGCCGTCGCCGAGACTCCGGCCAAGGCCGCCTATGACCGCACCGACGATCCGGTGCGGATGTATCTGCGCGAGATGGGTTCGGTAGAGCTGCTGAGCCGCGAGGGCGAGATCGCCATCGCCAAGCGCATCGAGGCTGGTCGCGACGCCATGATCTCGGGCCTGTGCGAAAGCGCCCTGACGTTCGAGGCCATCATGGTCTGGCGCGACGAACTGGCCAACAACCGCATCCTGCTGCGCGAGGTCATCGACCTGGACGCCACCTATGGCGTGCTGAACCCGTCGTCCCTGCCGCACAACCAGCCGCCCCAGCCCCTGCCGGGCGAGCTGCCCCCCAAGGTCGAGGGCGCCGAGGAGAAGTCGGAGGAGGACGAGGAGGACGAGGACTTCGACGACGGCGGCGGCATGTCGATCTCGGCGCTGGAGGCGGAGCTGCGCGACGGCGTCATGGAGGTGCTGGACGCCATCGCGGCCGACTTCGGCGGCTTCCGCAAGCTGCAGGACAAGCTGGTCGAGGCGCGGCTGAAGGGCGAGGCCCTGAGCGCCAAGGACCAGAAGGCCTATGACACGCTGACGGCGACCATCTCGGGCCGCCTGAAGACGATGAAGCTGAACAACAACCGCATCGAGGCGCTGGTCGAGCAGCTCTATGCGATCAACAAGCGGCTGATGGGGCTGGAAGGCCGGCTGCTGCGCCTGGCCGACAGCTACGGCATCTCGCGCCCCGAGTTCCTCAAGGCCTATTTCGGCAAGGAGCTGGACCCGAACTGGGCCGAGGAGGTCAAGGCGATGGGCGTGCGCTGGACCAAGTTCAGCGACAACGAACAGGCCCAGATCGCGCAGATCCGCGGCGACGTGGCCGCCGTGGCCACCGAGGCCGGCCTGCCGATCGACGACTACCGCCGCATCGTCCAGACGGTGCAGAAGGGCGAACGCGAGGCCCGCCAGGCCAAGAAGGAAATGGTCGAGGCCAACCTGCGCCTCGTGATCTCCATCGCCAAGAAATACACCAACCGCGGCCTGCAGTTCCTGGACCTGATCCAGGAGGGCAACATCGGTCTGATGAAGGCGGTCGACAAGTTCGAGTACCGCCGCGGCTACAAGTTCTCGACCTATGCGACCTGGTGGATCCGCCAGGCCATCACCCGCTCGATCGCCGACCAGGCGCGGACCATCCGCATCCCGGTGCATATGATCGAGACGATCAACAAGATCGTCCGCACCAGCCGCCAGATGCTGCACGAGATCGGCCGCGAGCCGACCCCGGAAGAGCTGGCCGAGAAGCTGGCCATGCCGCTGGAGAAGGTCCGCAAGGT
>JACPDR010000055.1 GCA_016183935.1 Caulobacterales bacterium | reverse complement strand
GACGGCCCGCCGCAGCGGACGTTCGGTCATGCGCTCAAGAATCAGCTCCCGGAGCATCGCCACGAAGCTTGGCGCAGTCCCGACGGTCCCGGCCCGGACGAACCCGAGCCCCAGCTGGCCGGCCCGGGCGGAATGCCGGTCACGGCGCTGCAGACCACCATGATGGGCGGCGGGACGCAGATGGCCCAGATCACCGGCCCCGCCGGGCCCTCCGAGATGGAACAGCGGCTCGACATTGCCCGCATCGAGGGTCAGGTGAAGGCGTCCTCGGTCAAGAAGGTCGCCGACTTCGTCGAGAAGCATCCTGACGAGTCGACCTCCATCCTGCGCAGCTGGGTGCACGAAGGCTGATGGCGGCCCGGCTCGTCTCCAAGAAGCCTGCGGTCGAGGACGCCAGGAAGCTGACGGGCCCCGAGAAGGCCGCCGTCGTCCTGCTCTCGCTCGGCGAGGAGCACACTCGCCTGTGGCAGAGCCTCGACGAGGACGAGGTCAAGGAAATCTCGCAGGCCATGGCGTCGCTCGGCACGGTCAGCGCCGGGGTCGTCGAGGAATTGCTGGTCGAATTCGTCTCGGGCATGTCGGGGTCGGGCGCCGTCATGGGCAGCTTCGAGCAGACCCAGCGGCTGCTGGCCTCCTTCATGCCGCCCGATCGCGTCGACGGCCTGATGGAGGAAATCCGCGGCCCCGCGGGCCGCACCATGTGGGACAAGCTCGGCAATGTGAACGAGGCCGTCCTCGCCAACTATCTGAAGAACGAATACCCGCAGACGGTCGCGGTGGTCCTGTCCAAGATCAAGCCGGACCATGCGGCCCGGGTGCTGACGGCCCTGCCCGAGGACTTCGCCCTCGAATGCGTCCAGCGCATGCTGCGCATGGAGCCGGTGCAGCGGGAGATCCTCGACAAGATCGAGCAGACCCTGCGCACCGAGTTCATGTCCAACCTGGCGCGAACCTCCAAGCGCGACAGCCACGAGCTGATGGCCGACATCTTCAACAGCTTCGACCGCCAGACCGAAGCCCGCTTCATCGGCGCTCTGGAAGAGCGCAACCGCGAGGCGGCCGAGCGCATCCGGGCCCTTATGTTCGTCTTCGAGGACCTCGCCAAGCTCGACCCCGGCGGCATCCAGACCTTGCTCCGCGCGGTCGAGAAGGACTCGCTCGGCCTGGCCCTGAAGGGCGCCTCGGAATCGCTGCGCGAGCTGTTCTTCTCCAACATGTCGGAACGCGCCTCCAAGATCATGCGCGAGGACATGGAGACCATGGGACCGGTCCGTCTGAAGGATGTCGACCAGGCCCAGATGGCCATGGTCCAGGTCGCCAAGGATCTCGCCGCCAAGGGCGAGATCATGCTGGTCGGCCAGGGCAGCGACGACGAGCTGATCTACTGACATGACCGCTCAGCCCCTCAGCACCCCGTTCACCTTCGACACCGAGTTCGACGCCGCGGGCGTCGTGGTTCAGCCGTCCGCCTTCCGCCCGGTCAAGCGCGCCTTCACGCCCAACGAGGTCGAGGCCCTGGTCGCCCAGGCCCGGCTGGAGGCGCGCACCGAGGCGCTGGCCGAGACCGAAAGCCTGCGGGCCATGGCGCTCTCGACGATCGGCCAGACCCTGACCGACGCCGTTCCCGCCCTGGCCCGGATCGCCCGCGCCCACCGCGAACAGGCCGCCGAACTGGCCATGGCCGCCGCCCGCGTGGTGGCTTCGGCGGCGCTCGAACGCTTCCCGGCCGGACCGCTGCAGGCGGCGCTGGAGGCTCTCGGCCAGGAAATCGACGCCTCGCCCCGGCTGGTCATCCGCACCGGCGACCTCGACGACGCCAACCGCGCCCGGATCACCCAGCTGTGCGACGACTCCGGCTTCTCCGGCGTGGTCGCCTTCCGCGAGGAGCCGGGCCTGCCGCCGGCCTCCTTCCAGCTGGAATGGGCCGACGGCCGCGCGGAGTTCGACGCCGACGCCGCCTTCATCCGTATCGGCGAGGCGCTGGCCTCCGCCCTGGCCGCCGAGGCCGGGCACGCCGAACCTCTCACCCCCGACACTTCACTGGAAGGAAGGCCGTAATGGCGTCCGACACCATGGCCCTCGAGGAGTTCGCGGACTCCACCGCGATCACCGTCCACGACGACGCCACCGACAAGACCGCCACCGATCTGGCGCCGGTCTTCGACGTCCCGGTCAACATCTCGGCGGTGCTGGGCAAGGCGCACATGTCCGTGGCCCAGCTGCTGAAGCTGAACCGCGGTTCGGTGCTCGAGCTCGACCGCAAGGTCGGCGAGGCCATCGACATCTTCGTCAACAACCGGCTCGTCGCCCGCGGCGAGGTGGTCGTGGTCGAGGACCGGCTGGGCGTGACCATGACGGAAATCATCAAGACCGAAGACAGCAACGCCTGACGGCGTCGATCCGGGCCCGCGGACGCGGGCTCACGTGCGTAGAAGATTAAGGGAGAAGACCCATGCGGCTTCTGGTGGTTGGCAGGCTCAGCGGACAGCTGGCGACGGCGGTGAAGATGGCCATGGCGCACGGCGCCAAGGTCAGCCACGTCGAGCGCGGCGATCAGGCGACGGAGCAACTGCGCCGGGGGCAGGGGGCCGATCTGCTGATGGTCGACTACCGGGTCGACATCGCCGCCCTGATCGCCGCCAACGAGGGTGAGCGCATCCACGTGCCGGTGGTGGCCTGCGGCGTTGACGCGGACGCCACCGACGCCGCCAACGCCATCCGGGCCGGGGCCAAGGAGTTCATCCCCCTGCCGCCCGAGGCCGACCTGATCGCCGCCGTGCTGTCGGCCGTGGCCGACGACGAGCGTCCGCTGATCTCGGCCGATCCGTCGATGAAGCACGTCATCCAGCTGGCCGACCAGGTGGCCCGCTCGGAAGCCTCGATCCTGATCACCGGCGAAAGCGGCGTCGGCAAGGAGGTGATGGCCCGCTACCTGCACGCCGGGTCGAAGCGGTCGGAACGGCCGTTCATCAGCGTCAACTGCGCCGCCATCCCCGACAACCTGCTGGAATCCGAGCTGTTCGGCCACGAGAAGGGGGCCTTCACCGGCGCCATGGCCCGCCGCATCGGCAAGTTCGAGGAGGCCGACGGCGGCACCCTGCTGCTGGACGAAATCTCCGAAATGGACGTCCGCCTGCAGGCCAAGCTGCTGCGCGCCATCCAGGAGCGGGTCATCGACCGCGTCGGCGGGACCAAGCCGGTGCCGGTCAATATCCGCATCATCGCCACCTCGAACCGCGACCTGGCCAAGTCGGTCGCCGAGGGCGCGTTCCGCGAGGACCTGCTCTACCGCCTCAACGTCGTGAACCTGCGCCTGCCGGCCCTGCGCGAGCGGCCGGGCGACATCGCGGTTCTGGCCGACCACTTCGTCAAGAAATACGCCGCCGCCAACGGCGTGCCGGTCCGCCCGATCTCGGTCGACGCCAAACGCGCCCTGGTCTCGCACCGCTGGAACGGCAACGTCCGCGAGCTGGAGAACGCCATGCACCGCGCCGTGCTGCTGGCGGTCGGGCCCGAGATCGACGTCGACGCCATCCGCCTGCCGGACGGCCAGCCGCTCACGGCCGGGTCGTTCGGCGCGGCTCACGACGCCGGCCCCGCCGCCCACGCGGCGCACACGGCCGACGCCGTCACCCGCGCCCACGTCGGCCAGACCGTGGCGCAGATGGAGAAGACGCTGATCCTCGACACCCTGTCGCACTGCCTCGGCAACCGCACCCACGCGGCCAACATCCTCGGCATCTCGATCCGCACCCTGCGCAACAAGCTCAACGAATACGCCGACGAGGGAACCAGCATCCCGGCGCCCCAGTCGGGCGTCGCCGCCGCCGGCTACGCGGCGGCCTGAGCATGATCCTCCGCACGGACCGCAGAAGCGTCCTGACCGGCCTCGGCGCGCTCGGCGTCCTGGGCTGCTCGCGGCAGGCCGCTCCGCCCCCGGCGAGCCCCGGGCTTCAATCCGGCGCCGTCGACCTGTCATCGCTGGAAGCGCGGCACGGCGGACGGCTCGGCTTCACCGCCCACGACGTGGCGTCGAACCGTCTGCTGGTTTGGCGGGGGGACGAGCGTTTCGTCTATTGCTCGACCTTCAAGATGTATCTCGCCGCCGCGACCCTGCTGCGCGTGCAGGCGGGGGAAGAGCGCCTGGACCGGGCGATCCCGATCACCCGCGCCGACATGGTCAACCACGCCCCGGTCACCGAACCGGCGATCGGCTCGACCCTGACGGTCGAGCGGCTCATGCAGGCGGTGGTCGAGGTCAGTGACAATCCGGCGGCCAACCTGCTGCTGAAGGCGCTGGGCGGCATCGAGGCCATGCGCGCCTTCTATCGCGGCATCGGCGACGACAGCACCACCGTCGACCGCTTCGAGCCGGAGATGAACCGCCTAGACGGCGACAAGGACACCATCACCCCGCGCCAGTCGGCGGCGAACATTCGCCGTCTGTTCATCGACCCCGCGACCCCGCTCTCGGCCGGGTCCCGGGACATGGTGCTGCGCTGGATGGTCGACTCGCCGACCGGGATGGGGCGGATCAAGGCCGGCGTTCCGGCCGGCTGGCGCGTGGCCCACAAGACCGGCACCGGCGGCTACGGCCCCACCAACGACATCGGCCTCGTGTATCCGCCATCCGACGATCCCGTGATCATCGCCGCCTATTTCCACGCCACCCGCGACTCCACCGACGCGCAACGGGAAACGATCATCGCCGACGCCACCCGCATGGCCCTCGCGGCTCTCGGCCACGGCGCGGCCGCATGAGCGACGCCGCCGCCGCCATGATGAAGGACGGCATGGCCCGTCCCAGCGGGCGCGACATGCTCGGCTGGGTCGCGCGCGGCGAGGTCGGCATGGCGGTCGGCGTCATCGGCGTCATCCTGCTGCTGATCCTGCCGATCCCGGCCTTCCTGATGGACATGCTGCTGGCGGTGTCGCTGGTCTCCAGCGTGCTGATCCTGATGACCGCGGTGATGATGAAGCGGCCGCTGGACTTCGCCATCTTCCCGACCGTCCTGCTGGTCTCGACCCTGTTCCGCCTCGGCCTCAACCTGGCCTCGACCCGGCTCGTCCTCAGCCACGGCCATGAGGGGCCCGGCGGCGCCGGTCAGGTGATCCAGGCCTTCGGCAGCCTGATGATGGGCGGCAGCTTCATCATCGGCATCATCATCTTCGCCATCATTCTGGTGGTGAACTTCGTGGTCATCACCAAGGGCTCGACCCGGATCGCCGAGGTCTCGGCCCGCTTCACCCTGGACTCCATGCCGGGCAAGCAGATGGCCATCGACGCCGACCTGTCGTCGGGCCTGATCACCGAGGACCAGGCCAAGCTGCGCCGCAAGGAGCTGGAGCAGGAATCGACCTTCTTCGGGGCCATGGACGGCGCCTCGAAATTCGTCCGCGGCGACGCCGTCGCCGGCCTGATCATCGTCTTCATCAACGCCATCGGCGGCATCCTGATCGGAGCGGTCCAGCACGGCATGCCGATCGGCGAGGCCGCCAACAGCTATCTGTCGCTGACGGTCGGAGACGGCCTGGTCACCCAGGTCCCGGCCATCGTCATCTCCATCGCCGCCGGCTTCCTGGTGTCCAAGGCGGGCGTCGAGGGCTCGGCCGACAAGGCGCTGGTCGCCCAGCTGGCCACCAATCCGGTCAGCCTCGGCGTGGTCTCCGGCGCGGCCGGTCTGATCGGCCTGATCCCCGGCATGCCGCTGATCCCGTTCGCGGCCCTGGCCATCGGGGCCGGCTTCATGGCCTGGCGGCTCGGCCGTCAGCGGCTCAAGCCCAAGCCGACCGAGGCGGAGATGGCCGCCGCCGCCTCGAGCCCCAAGGAAGATGTCGAGGAGCCCATCGGCACCGCCCTGACCATCGACGAGGTCAAGATCGAGCTCGGCTACTCCCTGCTGTCGCTGATCAACGATCTGGAGGGCCGCCGTCTGACCGACCAGGTCCGCGCCCTGCGCCGCTCGCTGGCCCAGGAGTACGGCTTCGTCATGCCGTCGGTGCGCATCCTCGACAACATGCGTCTCGGCACCCAGGGCTACGCCATCCGCATCAAGGAGATGGAGGCCGGCTCGGGCGAGGTCCGGCTCGGCTCGCTGATGGCCATGGATCCCGCCGGCCGCCAGGTCGAACTGCCCGGCGAGCACACCCGCGAGCCCGCCTTCGGCCTGCCCGCCACCTGGATCGACGAAAGCCTGCGCGAGGAGGCCACCTTCCGCGGCTACACCATCGTCGATCCCTCGACGGTGCTGACCACCCACCTGACGGAAATCCTCAAGGAGAACATGGCCGAGCTGCTCTCCTACGCCGAGGTTCAGAAGCTGCTGCGCGAACTCGGCCCGGAAGAGAAGAAGCTGGTGGACGAACTGATCCCCTCGGTGGTCACCGTCACCACCCTGCAGCGGGTGCTGCAATCGCTGCTGCGCGAGAAGGTCTCGATCCGCGACTTGGCCGCCATCCTCGAGGGTCTCGCGGAGGCGGCGCCGCACACCTCCTCGGTCACCACCCTGGTCGAGCACGTCCGCGCCCGTCTCGCCCGCCAGCTGTGCTGGCAGCACAAGGGGGACGACGGCGCCCTGCCCATCGTCACCCTGTCGCCGGACTGGGAGCAGGCCTTCGCCGAGGCCCTGGTCGGACAGGGCGAGGACAAGCAGCTGGCCATGGCCCCGTCGAAGCTGCAGGACTTCATCCGCGCCGTCCGCGACGTGTTCGAGCGCGCCGCCATGGCCGGCGAGACCGCCGTCCTGCTGACCGGCCCCCAGGTCCGCCCTTACGTCCGCTCGATCATCGAACGCTTCCGCGGCCAGACCGTGGTGATGAGCCAGAACGAGGTCCACCCCAAGGCGCGGCTGCGGACCATCGGGACGGTCTAGGGAAGCCGGCGGCCCGGGGGTATAAGGGCGCAGATCCCAGGGAGGGTTCCCCCATGCGTCTCGTGGTCCTTGTCGCCGCCCTGACCGTGCTGACGGGCGGTCCCGCCGTCGCCCAGGCCTCCGGCCCGCTGGAAGACACGTCCAGCGTAGAGGCGAACGGGCATCGGATCATCCAGCTGTCGGTCGAGGTTCCAGCGTCCCCGTCCGAGGTCTGGTCCGCCCTGACCACGTCCGAAGGCTGGCGCCGCTTGGGGGTCAGCTTCGCCCAGGTCGATTTCCGGACCGGCGGGATGATCGAGACCGGCTACGCTCCGGGCGCGGCGGCCGGCGCCGCGGGCAACATCCGCAACCAGATCGTCGCCTATGTGCCCGGGCGCATGCTGGCCATCCGCAATGTGCAGGCGCCGCCCGGCTTCCCGCACGCGGCCGAGTTCGCGCAGACCGCGACGGTCATGGAGCTCGACCCGGTCGGCGAGGATCGGACCCGGGTGACCCTGACGGCCACGGGCTTCGCGCCGGGGCCGGCCTTTGACACGCTCCATGGCTTCTTCCTGCGCGGCAACGGCCAGACGCTGGAGATGCTGCGGGACAGCTTCGCGGCCGACTGACCTATTCCGCCTCGGTCCAACCTCCGGCCGACGCATTGCGGGCCACATCGTTGGCCGGGCGGGCCACCAGTCCGGACTGGGTGATCCACACCTCGTAGCGGGCCCCGTCGGCCATCGGCATGTAGGCGCCGCCGCCGTAGAGGGTGTCGACCGCGTCGACGTATTTCCGGTATTTCCGCGCCGTGTCCCAGGCGCTGACCGTCCACGGCAGCCAGCCCGGTCGGGAATCGCCGCCCGCGAGCGGATGCACGCTGCGCGCGCCGTTGATCTCCTGCTCGATCGAACGGTAGCGGCCCGACAGCCGGTCCAGCCGGTATTGCGTGTCGAGCCCCAGAACATTGGCCCACGGCTTCCACTTCAGCACCTGGGCCTCGATCCGCCACTCGTCGCCGTGCAGCGGATACAGGTTGCTGACCGCCGGCGCGTCCTCGCCCCGCTGCGGCTGCATCACCGTCGCCTCGAAATACTGCGGACCCAGCTGGCGGGTCTCGATCGTCGCCACCGGCCGCTCATGGGTCAGCCGCGCATAGGTCTGCACGTCCAGCCCGAGCAGGGCCGCGATCAGGGCCGCGGCGATGAAGCCGGCCCCGCCGATCCCGCCCAGCAGCCCGCTGACGAACCGTCCCTTGAACAGGCCGCCCAGCCCGCGAAACAGCAACACCAGCCCGATCAGTCCGACCAGCGCCGGCGCGATCCACCACCACCAAACCATGTCGCTACTCCCACCCCTGCGGACCGATCTTTAGCCTAAATCCGCGAAAGAGGGACGGTTTCCCTCCTCGCGCGACTGGACAGGCCCAAACACGGCGCTAATGCTCGCGCCTGATGTTTTCGGCCTTCCGCCCGTCCCTGCCGGCCCTCCTCCAGTTCGCGCGGACGCCGAGCATCGGGCGAACGATCGTGAGCCTGTTGGCCGGGGCCATCGCCCTGCTGCTGACGGTCAACATCGCCACCTTCGTCATGATTCAGCGCACGGCGGCGTTCAACGACCAGGTCGAGCGGTCGCAGCAGGTTCGCCGGGCCGCCCATGACCTGCTGCTGTCGCTGGTCGACGCCGAGACCGGCCAGAGGGGCTTCCTGCTCTCCGGCCGCCCCGAATTCCTCGATCCCTACATCCGCGCCGAGGTGGTGGCGCCCGAGGAAATGCGGGAGCTCGAACACCTGACGGCGGGCGATACCGAACTCGGGCCGCACGTCGCGATCATCCTGGAAGCGGCCCGGGAGAGGCTGGTCGAACAGGAGCGCACCGTCACCCTGGCGCGCACCGGCCGGGTGGGGCAGGCGGTCCAGATGGTTCGCGCGGGCGAAGGCCAGTCGCTGATGGACGCGATCCGGACCGAGGTCGCCGCCATCGACGAGATCGAGAACGAACGACTGACATCGAGGACCCGCCAGTCCGAGCGCGGCTCGCGCCTGACGCTGGGAGCCAACGCCCTCGGCGGTCTGCTGGTGGTGATCCTGGCGGCCATCACGGTCTGGCTGGTCCGCCGCTATGTCGGCGAAATCCAGGCCGCCAGGGAGAGCCTCGACCGCATGAACGCCGGCCTGGAGGGGCAGGTCCGTGACCGCACCGCCCAGCTGACCCGCGCCCGCGACCGGGCCGAGGCCATGCTGCGCGAGGTCAACCACCGCGTCGGCAACTCCCTGCAGTTGGTCTCCAGCTTCATGTCGCTGCAACTGCGCGACCTCGCCGACGAGGGCGCCCGCGAGGCGCTCCGGCAGGCGCAGGCCCGGATCGAGGCCGTGGCCCACGTGCACCGCCGCCTCTACACCTCCGACGACGTGACCTCGGTGGCCATGGACGAATACCTCGAGGGCCTCGTCGCCGAGCTGGGCAAGTCGCTGGCCCCCGGCGCCGGCTCCCCGACCCTGACGCTGAAGGCCGCGCCCCTGAACGTGTCGACCGACCAGGCCGTGTCGATCGGCGTGATCGTCACCGAACTGGTCACCAACGCCGTCAAATACGCCTACGGCGCCGGCCAGGCCGGCGAGATCCGTGTCATTCTCGAACCCGACGCCCGCCGCGGCCGGGCCCTGCTGACGGTCGAGGACGACGGCCCCGGCCTCGGCGGCGGCCAGCCGCGCGGCACCGGCCTCGGCGGCAAGATCATCTCGGCCATGGCTTCGGGCCTGCGTTCGGCGGTCGAATACGACGCTTCCCACGCCGGCGTCCGCGCCCGGCTCGCCTTCGACCTCTAGCGATACGGCCCCGCCCATGCTCCAGTTCGGCGACCGCGATCCGGCCCTCGACTACCGCCCCCGGCCCACCGCCTTCGGCCTGGTCTTCCACGACGGCAAGCTGGCCTGCGTCCGCGTCGATCGGGGCGAGGCCAGCTATTACGACCTGCCCGGCGGCGCCATCGACGGCGACGAGACCGGTGAACAGGCCCTGGTCCGCGAGTTCGTCGAGGAGACCGGCATGGCGGTCCGGCCCTTCGCCCGCATCGCCGAGGCGGCCCAGTATTTCCGCAGGTCCGACGGCTCGCCGATCAACAACATCGGCGGCTTCTGGATCGCCGAACAGCTCTCGCTCGACCCCGCCGCCAAGGTCGAGCCGGACCACGAACTCGTCTGGCTGCACCCGCACACGGCGCTGAACGAGCTGCGCCACGACGCCCACGCCTGGGCCGTCGCGGTGTGGCTGCGGCGCAGGTGACGGCGCGCGGCCAAGCGCCGCCTTACGGAACATCCGACTGATCCCGCTCGCTTTCCTGACCCCGGCCGCCAATCCGGCGGCCTCATCAGGAGTAGTGTCGATGCCCCATCATGATCGTATCGAAGGCGCCGCCAGAAACATGGGCGGCAAGGCCAAGGAGGCGGCCGGACATGTCACCGGTGACGAAAAGCTGAAGGCCGAGGGTAAGACCGATCAGATGTCCGGCAAGGTCCAGAACGCCGTCGGCGGGCTGAAGGACACCCTGCGCGACGACAAGCGCCACTGAGTGCGGCGTGGGCGGCGGCGCTAGTCGTCGTCGCCGCCCAGGCGAATGCGCAGCCCGTCCTCGGCGGGTTCGCTCCCGTCGGCGGGCCGGCATTCCTCGGTCCAGATCACGCCGCCCTCGCGCTGCGCCCGCGGCCGGGTCTCGCAGGTGCGGTCCACCAGCCGGGCCGTCGCCGGACCCGACCGGCTCGGCGCGCCGCACTGCAGGGCGTAGCGGTCGCCCGCCGCCTCCTGCCGGCACTGGTCCGCCGCGACGCCGGCCGCCAGCTCGACGGGCAGGGCGTCGCCCAGATTGGCCGCCAGGGCGTTGCGCACCCGCGCCTGGCAAGCCTCCATGCTCTCGTCGGCGCCGCGCACCAGCGGACTGCATTCCGAGCGCTCGTAGCCATAAGGGTCTGATCGCGCCCAGTCCGGGATGGCCGGCACGGCGGCGGGCGTCTCGACCGCCACCGGCTCGGGCGGGGCGGGCGCCTGCCACACCACCTGTCCGGCGGCGGCTTGCTGAAGGATGACGGCGGCGACGACGGCGAGCATGGCGGACCTCCCGATACGTTCACCGTGAAGCTAGCCTATTTGGCGAGCGCCCGCATCGCCTTGTCGAGTCCCTCGAGCGTCAGCGGGTACATCCGCTCGTCGACCAGTTCGCGGATCATCCCGACCGAGGCCGAATAGCTCCAGTAGCGCTCGGGCGACGGGTTCAGCCACGCCACCTTGTCCCACTGCTGCGTGGCCCGCTTCAGCCACACCGCCCCCGCCTCCTCGTTCCAGTGCTCCACCGAGCCCCCCGGCATGGTCACCTCGTAGGGGCTCATGGTCGCGTCGCCGACGAAGATGGCCCGCCAGTCGGCCGGGTATTTGTGCAGCAGCTCCCAGGTCGGCAGCTTCTCGGTGTGCCGGCGCCGGTTGTCCTTCCACACCCCCTCGTAGAGGCAGTTGTGGAAGTAGAAGAACTCCAGGTGCTTGAACTCGGTCTTCGCGGCCGAGAACAGCTCCTCGCACATCTTCACATGGGCATCCATCGAGCCGCCGATGTCGAGGAACAGCAGCACCTTGATGGTGTTGCGCCGCTCGGCCCGCATGTGGATGTCCAGCCAACCCTGCCGCGCCGTGCCGTCGATGGTGGCGTCCATGTCCAGCTCGTCCGGCGCGCCCTGCCGCGCGAAGCGGCGCAGGCGGCGCAGGGCCACCTTGATATTGCGGGTGCCCAGTTCGATCTGGTCGTCCAGGTTCCGGTACTCGCGCTTCTCCCACACCTTGACCGCGCGGCCCTGCCGCCCCGGCCCGCCGACGCGCACCCCCTCAGGATTGTAGCCGCCGTGCCCGAACGGGCTGGTCCCCCCGGTCCCGATCCACTTCGAGCCGCCCTCGTGCCGGCCCTGCTGCTCCTCGAGGCGCTGCTTCAGCGTCTCCATCAGCTTGTCGAACCCGCCCAGCGCCTCGATCTGGGCCTTCTCCTCGTCCGTCAGGTATTTCTCGTTGAGCAGGCGAAGCCAGTCCTCCGGCACGTCCAGCGACGGCTCGTCTCCCGCGCCGACGGTCTCGATCCCGGCGAACACCTTGCCGAACACCTGGTCGAAGCGGTCGTAATGCTTCTCGTCCTTGACCAGCACCGCCCGCGACAGGTGGTAGAAGTCGTCGACCTTCCGCCCCGCCACGTCCTTGTCCATGGCCTCCATCAGATGGAGCCATTCCTTCATCGACACGGGCACTTTCGCGTCGCGGAGGGCGGTGAAGAAGGGCAGGAGCATCCAGGTCGTTCCGGAACGTGAGGCGGCGCGCGGGCCAGCATAGCGCGTTCCCCGCTTCCAGGCAGCCGCGCGTCATCGGCGCTTGAAGGTCCGAACGCGCGGCGTCTAGGAAGACGCCATGACGGATATGCGCACCACCATCGATCAACTGGCCGCAAAGGCCATGGCCGCCATCCAGGGCGGAGACGCGGCCGGGGCGCACGCCGCCGCCGACCGGGCGCTGCAGATCGGCCCGCAGGACCTCCGCGCCCTCCTGACCAAGGCGGACGTGCTGGCGGCGCAGGGCGCGGCGCGCGAGGCCAACATGTACTACGGCGCCGTCCTGCAGCGGACGGCGGCGGGCGGTCCCGCCGGCCTGCCCCAGGACCTCGCCGCCGGCGTCGCGCGGGCCCGCGCCTTCCGCGAACGGCTGGTGGCCGAGCGGGGCGCCCAGCTCCAGCAGGCGTTGGCGGGGGCCGGCTACGAAGCTGGACGGTCCGATCCGCGCTTCACCCACGCCCTGGACCTGATGATGGGCAGGCGTAAGCCGTACATGCCGCAGCCCAAGACCCTCTATTATCCAGAGCTTCCCGTCCGCCAGTTCTATCCGCGCGCCGACTTCCCCTGGCTGGACAAGGTGGAGGCCGCCGTCGACGCGATGACGGAAGAACTGCACGCCCTGCTTCATGAGGACGCCGGCTTCACGCCCTATCTGCAGAGCGCGCCGGGCCTTCCGAACCAGCCGGACTATCCGCTGATCGACAGCATGGACTGGAGCACCGCCTTCCTGTGGAAGGACGGCGAGGAGACGCCGAACGCCGCCCGCTGTCCGCGCACGATGGCGGCGCTGGCCGACGTGCCGCTGTGCCGGGTGAAGGGGCGCTCGCCCCAGGTGATGTTCTCGCAGCTGAAGCCCGGCGCCCATATCAAGCCGCACCACGGCTTCGTGAACACCCGGCTGATCTGCCATGTGCCCCTGATCGTCCCGCCGGGCTGCCGCTTCCGCGTCGGCAACGAGGTGCGCGAGTGGGAGAGGGGCAAGGCCTGGGTGTTCGACGACACGATCGAGCACGAGGCGGTCAACCAGAGCGACCGCACCCGCGTGGTTCTGATCTTCGACATCTGGCGGCCGGAGCTCAGCGAGGAGGAGCGGGGCCTCGTCGCCACCCTCCTGGAGACGCTGGACGCCTATTCCCCCTCCCGCCGCGAAGGCGACTGACCCCGGTCAGACCGCGAGCGGCCCGATCAGCGGGTCCGCGACCCGAACGTCGCGCAGGGCAGGCGACCCGTCGGGTCCGTCGCCGGTTCCGTCAGCCGCGCCGCAGAATGAACTCGTCGTCCAGCCACCGCCCGACCGGATACTGATACTCCCCGGCCTTCTCGAACCCGTAGGCCGCATACAGCTTCTGGGCCTTCAGGTTGCCGCTCCAGACGCCGATCCACAGCGGCCCGTCGCTGTGGGCGTCCATCCAGTCCAGCGCCACCGCCAGCAGCTTCGTTCCCAGTCCCAGCCCCTGCGCCGCCTTCGACACATACAGCCGCCGCAGCTCGGCGTGGCTGACCCGCGCCTCGGGGTGCGGCAGGGTGTTCGGCCCGGTGTTGGCGAAGGCCAGCAGTTCGCCTTCCTGCTCCGCCACCCACCACGCCGCGCCCGGCTCCTTCAGCTTCGTCCGGATCGTCTCCGGGCTGAAGCTGGCGTCGAGAAAGGCCTGCAGATCGTCAGCCGGATAGGGAATGCCGAACCCCGCCACGAAGGTGTCGATGAAGGTCTGCCGTCCCAGCTCGCCCAGCGCGGCGGCGTCGGCTTCGGTGGCGGGGCGGATCACGGCGTCGGTCATGATCCGCGCCTACAACCTCGATCCGGGCGCGACAAGCGCCGCGCGGAGGCATATTCTCGCCCGGTGAGCGTCGCCCTCTTCACCCACCCCGACATGATCGGGCACCGGCCCGGCGCCGGCCACCCCGAACGGCCCGAGCGGCTCAAGGCGGTGCTCGACGCGCTCGACGACGCCGGCCTGTCCGGCGACCGCCGCGCCGCCGCGGAAGCGTCCATCACCGACCTCGAGCGCCTGCACCCGGTCGCCTATGTCGCCAACCTGATGAACGCCGCCCCGATGGACGGGCTGAACGCGCTCGACGCCGACACCGTGCTGTCGTCGGGCAGCGTCCGCGCCGCCCGCCTCGCCGCCGGCGCCGTGGTCGATGCGGTCCGCGCCGTCGCCCGGGGCGAGACCGTTCGCGCCTTCGCCGCCGTCCGCCCGCCCGGCCACCACGCCGAGCCCGGCCGGGCCATGGGCTTCTGCCTGTTCTCCAACGTCGCCATCGCCGCCCGCGTGGCCCAGTCGGAGGGCTTCGCCCGCGTCGCGGTGGTCGATTTCGACGTCCACCACGGCAACGGCACCCAGGCCGCCTTCGAGGCCGACGACAGCCTGTTCCTCGGCTCCATCCACCAGATGCCGCTCTATCCCGGCTCGGGCGCGGCGTCCGAGACCGGCGTCGGCAACATCGTCAACGCCCCCGTGCCGCCCCACGCCGCCCGCGAGGCGTGGCGCGCGACCTTCTCCGGCGCCCTGATGCCGGCGCTGGAAGCCTTCCGTCCCGACCTGGTCCTGGTCTCGGCCGGCTTCGACGCCCACCGTCGCGATCCGCTCGCCCACCAGAGCCTCGAGGCCAAGGATTTCGCCTGGGCCACCCGCGCCGTGGTCGAGGTCGCGCGATCGTGCTGCGGCGGCAAGGTTGTTTCCTCGCTCGAGGGCGGTTACGACCTAGAAGGGCTCGGCCGTTCGGCGGCCGCCCATGTCCAGGCTTTGGGGGAGGACTAGGGGGCCGGATCGCAAAATGCTTTTCCGCCCGTCGCTCATGTCAGCTCCCGCCCGCGAACCCTTGCCCGATCATCCCGCCCCGGCGCCCGTTCCGCGCCCGGCGGCGCTCGTCTCCGTCCGTCCGGGGGCCATCATCCTCGCCCGCCACGGCGAGCCGGCCCTGTCGCGCAAATGCCTGCTCACCTCCGACCAGTACCGCGACTGGTGGGCGAAGTACGAAGTGGGCGGCCTGCGCGCCGGCCAGACCCCGCCGCCCGAACTGCTGGCTGCGGCCGAGGGCGCGGGCGCCATCTACGCCTCGACCCGCCCGCGCGCCCAGGAAACCGCCGCCGCCATCGCCGCCGGCCGCGAGGTGATGAGCGACGCCCTGTTCATCGAGGCGCCCCTGCCGCCGCCGCACTTCCCCTCGTGGTTCAAGCTGCCGCCGAAATACTGGGGCGCCGTGGCCCGCATCTGGTGGCACGCCTTCAACCACCACGAGGGCCAGGAGACCCGGGCCCAGGCCGAGGTACGTGCCGAACAGGCCGCTCAGGCCCTGATCGCCCGCGCCGAGAGCGGCCAGGACGTGCTGGTCCTCGCCCACGGCTATTTCAATCACATGGTCGGCAAGCGGCTGAAGGCCGACGGCTGGAAGCTGGTCGAGAACCAGGGCTACAAATACTGGTCCCAGCGGCGCTACGAACGGCGCTGACGCCGGAAAACGGATCACCTTGATCCTTGTCGTTGAAGCCGCGCGTCCGCCCCTCTAGGGTCGCCGCCAATGACAGACGCCGCCGCCCCCATTCCCGCCGAGCTCAGCTTCGAGGACGCCCTCCAGCGTCTCGAACAGATCGTCTCCCGCCTCGAGTCCGGCCAGGCCCCGCTTGAGGAGTCGATCGCCCTCTATGAGGAGGGGGCGCGCCTCAAGGCCCACTGCGAGTACCGGCTCAAGGCCGCCCAGCTGCGGGTCGAGAAGATCGTCGTCGGCGCCGACGGCCAGGCCAAGGGCG
The DNA here is from genome assembly GCA_016183935.1 of Caulobacterales bacterium. GTDB lineage: Bacteria > Pseudomonadota > Alphaproteobacteria > Caulobacterales > Caulobacteraceae > Brevundimonas. The sequence goes on along the minus strand of JACPDR010000055.1, from coordinate 5,617 downwards.
TCGAACCGGCCGGGTTCGACTGATGTCCGGCCCCGCCCACGCGGGCGCCGCGCCAACCATCGCGTTCGACGACTTCCTCAAGGTCGACATCCGCGTCGGCCAGGTGGTCTCCGCCGATCCCTTCCCCGAGGCGCGCAAGCCGGCCTTCAAACTGGCCATAGACTTCGGCCCCGACATCGGGGTGAAGAAGTCGTCGGCCCAGATCACCGTCCACTACGCGCCCGACCAGCTGATCGGCCGCAAGGTCGCCGCGGTGGTCAACTTCCCGCCGCGCCAGATCGGCCCCTTCATGTCCGAGGTCCTGACCCTCGGCTTCCCCGACGCGGCGGGCGAGGTGGTCCTCGTCGGCGTCGACCGTGACGTCCCCGTGGGCGGGAGGCTGTTCTGAACGTCCTGGCCGCCAATTCTCCGGAACAGGACGTCATCGACCGGGTGGCCGAGAGCGCCGACCTGGTCACCGTCGCCCTCGACGAGCTGCTGCCCCGCGCCGACGGCCCCGAATCGCGCCTGACCGAGGCCATGCGCTACGCCGCCCTCGGCCCCGGCAAGCGGCTGCGCCCCTTCTTCGCCCTCGAGGCCGCCGCCCTGTTCGACATCGAGGAGCGGCCGGTGCTGCGCGCCGCCTGCGCCCTCGAATGCGTCCACGCCTACAGCCTGGTCCACGACGACCTGCCGTGCATGGACGACGATGACATGCGCCGCGGCCGCCCCACCGTGCACCGCGCCTATGACGAGGCCACCGCCGTCCTCGCCGGCGACGCCCTGCAGACCGCCGCCTTCGACATCCTGCTGCACCCCGACACCCACGAGGACCCGGCGGTGCGCTGCGAACTCGCGGCCCGCCTGTCGCTCGCCTCGGGCGCGCGCGGCATGGCCGGCGGTCAGATGATCGACCTGCTGGGCGTGCGCGACGACCTCGGCGGCGTCGCCCGCATGCAGCGGCTCAAGACCGGCGCCCTGTTCACCTACGCCTTCGAGATCCCGCTGATCATCGCCGACGCCCGCGAGGTCCACCGCCAGGCCCTGATCAGCTTCGCCCACGACATCGGGCTCGCCTACCAGATCGTCGACGACCTGCTCGACGTCGAGGGCGACGAGGACATCCTCGGCAAGGCCGCGCGCAAGGATCACGCCCAGGGCAAGACCAATTTCGTCACCCTGCTGGGCGTGGAGGCGGCGCGGCACAGGGTCGCGCATCTGGCCGACCAGGCCCGGGCCCACCTGGACGTGTTCGGCCCCGACGCCGATATCCTCAAGGCCAGCGTCGACTACGTCCTGCAGCGGCGGTCCTGACGAAAGCCCACAGCGACGACATGGACTCTCGCGTCCGCTCCGTCCGCGGGGTAGACGATTTTACAGACCCCGTTTGACCCGACGCGCAGCGAAATGCGCTACAGCGTGTTGGAAGACAAAAGGCCCAGGTTCAAAACCCCGCATGCCCGAAACCCCGCTTCTCGATCAGGTCCACGTCCCCGCCGACACCCGGGCCTTCGACATCCCCCAGCTGCGCCAGCTGGCCGACGAACTGCGGGCCGAGACCATCGACGCCGTCTCGGTGACCGGCGGCCACCTCGGCGCCGGCCTCGGCGTGGTCGAGCTGACCGTGGCTCTGCACCACGTCCTGGAGACGCCGAAGGACATCCTGATCTGGGACGTCGGCCACCAGTGCTATCCGCACAAGATCCTGACCGGGCGCCGCGACCGCATCCGCACCCTGCGCCAGCCCGACGGCCTGTCGGGCTTCACCAAGCGCTCCGAGAGCGAATACGACCCCTTCGGCGCCGCCCACGCCTCGACCTCGATCAGCGCCGCCCTCGGCTTCGCCGCCGCGCGCGACCAAAAGGGCGAGACCAACCGCGTCGTGGCCGTCATCGGCGACGGCTCCATGTCCGCCGGCATGGCCTACGAGGCGATGAACAACGCCGCCGAGACCACCGACGGCCAGCTGATGGTCATCCTCAACGACAACGACATGTCGATCGCCCCGCCCGTCGGCGGCATGAGCGCCTACCTGGCCAAACAGGTCTCGGGCGGCGCCTATCGCAATTTCCGCCGCTTCGGAAAGTCGGTCGCCGAGCATCTGCCGCGCCCGTTCCGCAACGCCGCCCGCAAGGCCGAGGAATACGCCCGCGGCATGATCGTCGGCGGCACCTTCTTCGAGGAGCTCGGCTTCTACTACATCGGCCCGATCGACGGGCACGACATGGACAACCTCGTCCCCATCCTGAAGAACGCCGCCGCCATCACCGACCGGCCGGTGATCGTCCATGTCGTGACGCAGAAGGGCAAGGGCTACGCCCCGGCCGAGAGCAGCGCCGACAAGCTGCACGCCGTCGCGAAGTTCGACGTCGTCTCCGGCAAGCAGTCGAAGTCCGTCTCCAACGCCCCCAGCTACACCAAGGTGTTCGGGACCGAGCTGATCAAGCGGGCGAAGATCGACCCCTCCGTCGTCGCCATCACCGCCGCCATGCCGTCGGGCACCGGGCTGGATCTGTTCGGCCAGGCCTTCCCCGAGCGCACCTATGACGTCGGCATCGCCGAACAGCACGCCGTCACCTTCGCCGCCGGCCTCGCCGCCGACGGCATGAAGCCGGTCTGCGCCATCTATTCGACCTTCCTCCAGCGCGGTTACGACCAGGTCGTCCACGACGTCGCCATCCAGAAGCTGCCGGTCCGTTTCGCCATGGACCGCGCCGGCCTGGTCGGCGCCGACGGGGCCACCCACGCCGGCTCGTTCGACATCGGTTACATGGGCGCCCTGCCGGGGATGGTGCTGATGGCGGCGGCGGACGAGGCCGAGCTGGCCGCCATGATCGCCACCTCGCTCGAGATCGACGACCGCCCTTCCGCCTTCCGCTATCCGCGCGGCGACGGCGTCGGCGTCGAGATTCCCGAGCTGGCCGCCCCGCTCGAGATCGGCAAGGGCCGCGTCGTGCGGGAAGGGACCACGGTGGCCATCCTGTCGCTGGGTACGCGCCTGCAGGAGTCGCTCAAGGCCGCCGACGCCCTGGCCGCCCGCGGCGTCTCGGCCACCGTCGCCGACGCCCGCTTCGCCAAGCCGCTCGACGAGGCGCTGATCCTGCGCCTCGCCCGCGAGCACGAATGCCTGATTACGGTGGAGGAGGGGGCCATGGGCGGCTTCGGCGGCTTCGTGCTGCAGCTGCTTGCTGAACGGGGCGCGCTCGACGCCGGCCTCAAGGTCCGCACCCTGCACCTGCCGGACGTCTTCCAGGACCAGGCTGACCCCGTCGCCATGTACGCCGCGGCCGGCCTCAACGCCGAGCACATAGCCGCGGCGGCCCTGCACGCCCTGGGAGTCGAGGCGACCCGCGCCGTCCGCGCCTGATCGCCCGGATCGGCAACCTCGGTCCTCCACCCCCGTTCTGTCCGGGACAGACAAGGTGGAGTGCCAAACCGTGAAAGCTCATCTCTTCGTCGCCGCGGCCTTGATCTGCGGGGGCTGCGCGACCCAGCAGGCGTCCGGCGCGGACGGAAACGCAGCCTCGGCGACGGTGGTCCGAACCGGGGACGCCAACCTCACCTGCACCCAGATCGCCGACGAGGCGGCGACGCTCAGCGCCCGGATGGGCGGAACGCCGACCGGCGGCGCCCTCGGCAGTGTCGCCAAAGCCGGCGCCGCCGCCCTGATCCCCGGCGCCGGCCTGCTGATCGCCGGCGCCGACGCCCTCGGCGAACCGGAACGCCGTCGCCGCGAGGCGGACCAGAACCGCTGGCACTACCTCAACGGCCTCTACACGGCGAACAACTGCATGCAGGGCGCTGGCCGCTAGGGCACGGGAGCGCTCGACACGGTTCCGGGCTGACGTCCGCGCTCCGCCGTCCTCTCCGACCTTTCCGGCTGGAAAGCCCGAAAGCTCAGAGTCATGCCGAATCCCCGCTCCTCGCCAGCGACCGTTCGCCACGTCTCCAAAACGGGGAAACAAATGTGCGGAAAATCAACAGCCTAAAGCACGTCGGCGCCGCCTTGACCTGCGGGGGTCCCGCCTATAGGTTCCGCGCCGAATTCAGACCCCCTCCGGCGTTCGCGCCGGAGTGCTGAGGCCGCCCATGTCAACCGAACCGGAATCGCGCGAAGAGGCGATCAAACGCCTCACCGAAAGCGCATCCGCGATGGAGGCGCGCAACGCGCGCCAGCTCTCGCACGAGGCGGCGGGGCAGGCGGCGGCGGGGCAGGCGTGGCGGATCATCGCCGACCTGTTCGGCGGCGTGTTCGTGGGGCTGGCGCTCGGGTTCATCGTGGACCGGTTCGCCGGGACGGAGCCCTGGGGTCTGATCGGCGGCGTCCTTCTGGGCTTCGCCGTCTCGGTATTCATGGCCTGGCGGACGGCGCAACGCCTGATGGCCCAGGCGAAGGCAAGCGGAGTGGAGCCGAGGTCGGTTCCCTTCGATGACGACGAAGAAGACTAGGGACCAAGGGCTCGATGGCCGATCCGCTACACCAGTTCCAGATTGTGCCCCTGACCCCGGCGGTCGAGGTGAACCTGCCGCTCGTCGGGGCGCAGACGATCGCCTTCACCAATTCGCATCTGGCGATGACCGTGGCCTTCGGCATGGTCGTGCTGTTCCTGACGCTGGTCACCGCCGGCGCCAAGGTCGTCCCGGGCCGCATGCAGGCGGCGGGCGAGGCCCTGTTCAGCCTGATCGACGGCCTCGTCGATTCGATCATCGGTCACGACGGCCGCAAGCTGTTCCCGTTCGTCTTCACGATCTTCACCTTCATCCTGGCGATGAACTTCCTGGGCCTGTTCCTCAGCTTCACCGCCACGTCGCAGATCGCCGTCACCGCCACCTTCGGCGTCATCACCATCCTGATGGTGCTGGCCATCGGCTTTGCGAAGCACGGCCTGAAATTCTTCACCCTGTTCGTGCCGTCGGGCGTGCCGTGGGCGGTGCTGCCCTTCGTGGTGATTATCGAGTTCGTCTCCTTCCTGCTGCGGCCCGTCACCCTGACCCTTCGTCTGTTCGGCAACATGATGGGCGGCCACGTCGCCCTGAAGGTCTTCGCCGGCTTCGTCGTCGTCGCCGTGGGCGGCGCCATCGGCTGGCTCGGCGTCCCGGTCTTCCTCCTCTCGCTTGGGATGACGGTCGGCCTGACCGCGCTGGAGTTCCTCGTGGCCTTCCTGCAGGCCTTCGTCTTCGCCGTTCTGACCACGATCTACCTGAACGACGTGGTCAACCTGGGCCACGGCCACTAAGGCCGGGACCAGTTTCTTCCCTAACCAACCAACCCCAGACTAGGACTTAAGACCATGGAAGCAGAAGCCGCCAAGCTCATCGGCGCCGGCCTCGCGATGACCGGCATGATCGGCGCCGGTATCGGTGTCGGCAACATCTTCGGCTCGTTCCTGACGGGCGCCCTGCGCAACCCGTCGGCCGCCGACTCGCAGATCGGCAACCTGTTCGTGGGCGCGGCTCTGGCCGAAGCCCTGGGCATCCTGTCGTTCGTGCTCGGCATCCTGCTGTACTCGGCCTGATTTCGTCCTTCCGGCTGCGGCGCGGCCTGCCTTGCGCAGGCCGCGCCGTCGTCGCTGACCGATCGACCGTAGCCCAACGACCAGGCGACAGATGACCACGACAGCCCATCCCGTTCTGCCCG
>JACPDR010000053.1 GCA_016183935.1 Caulobacterales bacterium | reverse complement strand
GTGGTCTGGGCCCCGGCCTGGCGCGCCACCCGCCTGCGCATCTGGCCGCGCTCGACGCGCCGGGCCGAACTGGTCTCCAGCCACCGCAATCTCGGCCTGATCACCGCGGTCCCGGTCCTGATCTTCTGCCTGACCGGCGCCGGCCTGGTGTTCAACGCCCAAGCCCGGGGCCTGCTGGCCCCGAACGCGCCCGAGGCGCCGCCGCCGCCCGAGGTCGGAACCGGCGACATCGACTGGCCGGCCGCCCTCGCCGCCGCCCAGGCCCGCTTCCCCGACGCGACCCTGCGCATGGCCGGCTGGCCCGCAGCCCCCGGCGAGCCCGCCTCGATCCGCCTCAAACAGCCCGGCGAATGGCACCCCAACGGCCGCACCCGCGTGCTGATCGATCCGGCCACCAGCCGGGTGGTCCAGACCCTCGACGCCCAGACCCTGACACCGGGCGAACGCGCCATTCACGCCATCTACCCGCTTCACGCCGGCTCGGTCGGCGGCTGGCTCTACAAATGGGTGACGGTGCTCTCCGGCCTCGCCCTGGCCGTGCTGGGCGGCGTCGGGACGTGGTCCTTCCTGATCAAGCCGCGCCGCAAGGCCAGGCGGGCGCCGGTCGAGGTCGTGGGCTCATAAGGGCGTCCGGCAACCCGCCGAACAACAGACGCCTCGAACGACCGCAACGGGTGGATAGCAGACGGTCTCGCTCCGTCAAAAGCCGTCCGCGCTCGTTGCGTTCAAGGGGCGGCCAAGGTTCTCAGCGTCCCCGATCAGCCTCCGGACGACTTCGAGGACTTGATCCGAGCGAAAAGGCTTGGCCAACACGGCGTCCGCTCCCAAACGGCGTGCGAGGTCGAGAACGCTGCCCGCGCCTAGCATCCCGCCTCCAGAAATAGCCATGATCTTCACCTCGGGGGACAGCTCCTTCATCGCCATGATGGTCTCCACGCCTTCCCGTTTCGGCATAAGGATATCGGTCACGACAACGGCGGGAGTCGACTGACGGAACTTGGCGAGTGCTTCCTCACCGTCCTTCGCGACAGTCACTCGGGAACCAGCCAAATGAAACCGCCTGGCCAGTGTTCTGAGCATCTCAACGTCGTCGTCAACGATCAGGACGGCCGCGCCTGCGAGGGGGTCAGGATTGGATTTCATATTGGTGCTCATTGCCGAGGCGCGAGCCCTAGCCGCCCGATTTTGAACGACTCATTCACAACCTAAGTTAATCTCCCCGCTAAGCGTTCCGACGCCTGCCGCGATGACTGCAACGTCCGCAATGGGTCGAAGGCGGACGGTCGGTTAAGGGTGGGCCTCGGGTGCTCGCGCTTGTCATCCCGGACGCCGCGAAGCGGTGATCCGGGATGACAAGGCGCCCCAGCGTTCGTCGGATTGGACCTACGCCACCTCGGCGGCCAGGGTCGCCGACAAGGCCCGTTCGATCGCCGCCATCAGCGCCCCCGGGGTGACCGGCTTGGCGAGGTGCTGGTCGGCCCCCGCGTCCGCCGCCTCCTCCCGGTGCCGGCCCATCGCATTGGCGCTCAGCATGATGATCGGCGTCCGCCGCCGCGCCGGCTCATCCCGCTCGATGCCCCGCAGCGCCCGCGTCGCCGCCAGCCCATCCATGACCGGCATCTGCATATCCATCAGCACCAGGTCGAACATCTCGGCCTCGAAGCGCTGCACCGCCTGCGCGCCGTCGTCCACCGTCACCACCTCGATCCCCGTCGCCTCGAGGATGGCCTGCACCACCCGTTGATTGACCGGATGATCCTCGGCCAGCAGCAGGCGCACGGGCGATCCCTCGGTCCGCCAGCCTTGATTGGCCGCCGTTCTGGTCGGCCGGGCCGCTTCGGCCGCGCGCGCGGCGTCATGGGCCGCCAGGGACCGCGTGCGAGAAAGCGGCAGCGCCACGCGGAAGCAACTGCCCTTTCCGGGCTCGGACTCGGCCACGATCTCGCCGCCCATGATCTCGACCAGGGACCGAATGATCGACAGCCCCAGGCCGGTGCCGCCGAAACGGCGGGTGATGGTGTTGTCCGCCTGGTTGAAGCGCTGGAAGAGGCCGCCCGCGGCCTTGGCGTCAAAGCCGATGCCGGTGTCGCGCACGGCCAGGTTCAGCAGGGCGCAACCCGGCTCCGGCGCGTCGTCCTCGACGTCGATGGACACCGTGATCTCGCCCCGGGCGGTGAATTTGACGGCGTTGGACAGCAGGTTGTCCAGCACCTGCCGGATGCGGGTGGCGTCACCGAGGAAGGCGCCCCGCGCGCCCGCTCCGCGCTCGACGCGGAACGCCACGTCCTTGGCTTCGGCCTTCAATCGGGCGGTCTCGATGACCCCGTCCAGCGTCTGCTCCAAGTCCAGGTCGCCGATCACGAACTCCAGCTGGCCCGCCTCGATCTTGGAGACGTCGAGGATGTCCGAAACAAGCCGCTCCAGCGTGACGCCCGACTGTTCGATCAGGGCGACCAGTTCGCGCTGGCCGGGGGTCAGCTCGCTCTGGCCCAGCGCTCCGATCAGGCCGATCACCCCGTTCAGCGGCGTGCGAATCTCGTGGCTCATATTGGCCAGGAAGTCGGTCTTGGCCTGGTTGGCCACCTCGGCGGCGGCCTTGGCCTCGATCAGGGCGCGTTCGGCGGCCACCCGGTCCGTGACGTCGCGGGCCACGCCGTAGATCCGGTCGCCGACCCGCCGCGCCCGCCACTCCAGGGTGCGGTAGCCGCCCTCCTTGTGCAGATAGCGATTGATGAACCCGACCACGGGATCGTTCGGGCCCCGCGTCTCGACCTCGACCACGCTCTCCATGGTGGCGGCGTGGTCGTCAGGATGGAGCAGGCGCAGCAAAGGCCGCCCCACCATTTCCTCGGGCCGGTGGCCGAGAATGGTCTCCCACGATGGACTGGCCCGGACCACCCGCCCATCCAGTTCGCGGATGACCAGCAGGTCCAGCGACACCTCGAAGAAGGTGGTCATCGTCAGGGCGTCGACGTCCGGGGCGGCGCTGGACGACGGGGCGGGCATGGAGGTCACTCTGACGGCCGGATGTTGGTGAGGACGATGCCCTCGCCAGGGTTAAGGATCGCCTTCAGCCGGGGGCGCGCCCGTGACGATGTCTCCGAACACCCTGCGGAAGCTGACCCTCAGCGCCTCGTCCGCCTCGTCGAGGGTGGCGGGAACGCCCAGATCGACCAGGCTGGTGACGCCGTGCTCGTTGATGCCGCACGGCACGATGCCGCTGAAATGGCCCAGGTCCGGCTCCACGTTCAGGCTGACGCCGTGGAAGCTGACCCATTTGCGGACCTTGACGCCGATGGCGGCGATCTTGTCCTCGCGGCTCCAGCCGGGCCCCTTGCGCTCGACCCAGACCCCGACGCGGCCCTCGCGCACGTCGGCGGCGACGCCGAACTCGCCCAGGGCGCCGATGATCCACTGCTCCAGCCCGCGCACGAAGGCGCGCACGTCCTTGCCGCGCCGGTTCAGGTCCAGCATCACATAGGCCACCCGCTGGCCCGGCCCGTGATAGGTGAACTGGCCGCCCCGCCCGGTGCGATGCACCGGAAAGCGGTCCGCCTCCAGCAGGTCGCCGTCCTTCGACGACACCCCCGCGGTGTAGAGCGGCGGATGCTCCAGCAGCCAGACCAGTTCGGGCGCCTCGCCGGCCGCGATGGCCGCCGCGCGGGCCTCCATGGCCTCCACCGCGAACGGGTAGTCGACGTAGCCGGTGGAGACCGCCCATTCGGCCGGGGCGCCGTCCTCGCGGATCAGCTTCGATATGGCCGGGCTTAAGGACTGGGAAAGCATGTGCCCCTCAATGTGGGGATCGGGAGCGCCATGCAACACCGACCCGCCCAGTCCCAGTCAGCGTCAGAGTCCCCCTTGAGCCAGATCGAAGCCGTCGACGTCGAGATCTCGGTTGTGCTGGGGCGCTCCGTGCTGCCGATGAGCCAGCTGCTGCGCATGGGCCGCGGCGCGGTGATTCCGCTCGACGCCTCGGAAACCGACGAGGTCTGGATCCTGGCGAACAATCACCCGGTCGCCCGCGGCGAGATCGAGATCCGGGAAGATCGGATCGCCATCACCGTGACCCGGGCGGCGGACGTCTACGACTTCATGGCGGGCGCCGCCTGAAGACCCTTGGCATCGCGCCCTCTCTCCGCTATCAGCCCCCCTCCGATGCGAGCGGTCGTGGCGGAATTGGTAGACGCGCAGCGTTGAGGTCGCTGTTCCCTAACCGGAGTGGAAGTTCGAGTCTTCTCGACCGCACCATCGAAATTACGAGGAAAAACATCGGCTTAATGCTGATTTGACAGACAGGGAGGCCAAGCGTGAGCAACACCGCAACCGCCCCCCTGTCTGGTCCTCCCGTCGATGAAATCGAACATGTGGCGCTGGACGAGGACTACGTCCTCACCGCATCGTTCGTCGAAAAGGTGGTCGACGCCTCCGACGCCGGCGACGGCCTGAAGCTCCGCTCCCTGCTGGAAGACCTGCACCCGGCGGACGTCGCCGACCTGATGGGCTTCCTGACCTCCGAGCACCGCGCGGTGGTGGTGCTGTGGCTGCCGGCCGACCTTCTGGCCGACACCCTGCCCGAGCTCGACGACGGCATCCGCGAGGAGGTGCTGGAGCGGGTCCCGCACCTGACCCTCGCCGAGGCGCTGCAGGAGCTGGATTCCGACGACGCCGCCGCCGTGGTCGAGGACCTCGAGGACGACCAGCGCGAGCGCGTGCTGGCCGCCATGCCGGACGTCGACCGCGCCGCCATCGAGAGCTCGCTGGGCTACGCCGAGGACTCCGCCGGTCGCCTGATGCAGCGCGAGGTCATGGCCGCGCCGCAGTTCTGGAACGTCGGCGACACCATCGACCACATCCGCAAGCAGGGCGAGGAGATGCCCGAGCTGTTCTTCGACATCTATGTCGTGGATCCGCTCAACAAGCCGGTGGGCGGCGTCGCCATCAGTCGACTGCTGCGTGCGCCCCGGCCGACGCCGCTGACCGAGATCATGGACCCGGTCAACGAAATCACCGTCGAGCAGGACCAGGAGGAAGTCGCCTACATCTTCGAGAAATACCACCTCATCTCGGCCCCCGTCACCGACGCCGCCGGCCGCCTCGTCGGCCAGATCACCGTCGATGACATCGTCAACATCATCCAGGAGGAGAACCGCGAGGACATCCTCCGCCTCGCTGGCGTCTCGGACGAGGACCGCGGCTCATCCGTATCGGAAATCGTACGGGGCCGCGTGCCGTGGCTGGCGATCAACCTGGCCACCGCCGTATTGGGGGCGAGCGTCATCGGCTGGTTCGAGGTGACCATCCAGGAGATCGTCGCCCTGGCGATCCTGATGCCGATCGTATCCGCCATCGGGGGCAACGCGGGGACGCAGGCGTTGACCGTCACGGTACGGGCGCTGGCGACGCGCGAGCTGAACAGTTCCAACGCGCCACGCACCTTCTGGCGAGAACTGGCGGTCGGGCTGGCCAACGGGCTGGTGCTGGCGCCCCTGATCGGGATCGCCACCGCCCTCTGGTTCCGCGATGAAGACTGGCGGATCGGACTGGTGATCGCCGCGGCCATGGTGCTGAACCTGCTGGTCGCCGCCACGGTCGGAGTGTTGACGCCGCTGACCCTGTCCAGGCTGAAGTTCGACCCGGCGGTCTCTTCGGCGGTGTTCGTGACGGCGACGACCGACTTCTTCGGCTTCCTGATCTTCCTCGGTCTGGCCACGATCGTCCTGCTCTAGTCCCTCTGGACCGGCGCGGGCTTTGCTGGTTCTCCCAGTGAGCGAGCCCGTCCGTCTCGATTTGGGTCATTCCGGTGTCCGACGCGACTACCCCACGTCTGAAAGTCTCCCGCGAGGGAGTCGTCCTCATCAAGAGTTTCGAGGGCTTCCGGCCGCGCGCGGTGCGGGACGAGGATGGCGGCTGGGTCATCGGCTACGGGCACAGGACCTCGGCCCGGGACGGGCTTGTGGTCAGCGAGCAGGACGCCGAGCTGCTGCTGCAATATGACCTGTTGCCGGTGGTGAAGGCCCTGAACGACCGGGTCACGGGGCCGCTCAACCAGCATCAATTCGACGCCCTGGCCAGTTTCGCCATTTCAGTCGGAGTTGAGCGCTTTCTCGCCTCGGACGTCCTGCACCGCCTGAACGAGGGTCGGGCCGGGGCGGCTGCCGACGCCCTGATCGGCTGGCCGGAGCAGACCCCGCCGGACGCCCCCCTGCGCCGGCGCGCGGCCGAGCGGGCCCTGTTCGTGGCTGACCCGGCGACCCCGGTGCACCTCGCCGACCTTCTGGCCGCGCCATTGCCCCCGCCGCCCGTCGAGGCGTCCATCGTTCGTCCGGATTTCAGCACCCATCCGGGGGCCGTCCGCGCCGCAGCCGTCAGCAGCCTTCTGGGCGAAGCGCCGGCTGGGACGGAGCCGGCGGAACCGGCTGCCCCCGAACCTGCCGTCGAGGCCGCGCCCGCGCCGTTCCAGCCCGCAGCCCTCCACACCGCCTCGCCCGTGACCACGGTTCACCTGCAGCGGTACTCGCCCTACGCCGCCGCGATCATCGGCCCGCTGCCCGGCTTCCCCACCATCTCCGCGCCCGAGATCCGTAGCTCAGCCCCGCCCTCGACCGAGGCCGCGGCTGAGCCCGAGCTCCGGTCGACCCCCCCGCCGGAAGCGCCCGCCTTTGAGGAAACTCCCGCCGTGGAGACCTCGCCCCGCGTCGTGCCGCTGGTTCCGCCCGAGCCCGGCGCTTCTCCCTTCCCGCCGCTTGAGCCCCCGCTCGTTCTGAGTCCGCCGACCGAGGCGGATTTTGTCGAAACCGCGCGGCCGGTGTGGGGGCCGGAGGACCGGGCCCAGCCCGCAGTGTCGGAAGGCGAGATCGTGCTGTTCGACGACGAACCGGGCCTGGCGGTATTGCGCCACGAGATCGAACCGGTCGCGCCACGGCGCTTCGACTGGAGCGAGACCGGCGCCTTTCTGATCATGGGACTGATCGGCCTCGCCGCCTGCGCCTTCTCGGCCGCCTCGTTCCGCAAGGCGATGGGGGAGCAGGACATCTTGGGGGACTTCACCCTCATCGGGTGGGTGCTGGCCCTGATCGGCGTGACATGCGTCGGCGTTTCGTCGTGGTACCTGTATCGGCGCTGGGCGCGGCGTGACTGACTTTGCCGGAGCCGCGGGTGGTGCTACGCCCCCGGTCATGAGCATTCCCAACGCCCCCCAGTCGATGGAATTCGGCCTCGGCGAAAACGCCGACATGATCCGCGAGACCACGGCCCGCTGGGCCACCGATCGCCTCGCGCCGCTGGCGGCCGAGATCGACGAGACCAACCAGTTCCGGCGCGAGCTATGGCCCGAGATGGGCGAGCTGGGCCTGCACGGCATCACCGTCGAGGAGGAATGGGGCGGGCTCGGCCTCGGCTATCTCGAGCACGTGGTGGCGATGGAAGAGGTGTCGCGCGCCTCGGCCTCGATCGGCCTGTCCTACGGGGCCCACTCCAACCTCTGCGTCAACCAGATCCGCCGCTGGGGCACGGATGAGCAGAAGCGCAAATACCTGCCGAAACTGATCTCGGGCGAACACGTCGGCTCGCTGGCCATGTCCGAGGCCGGCTCGGGCTCCGACGTCATGTCGATGCGCACCCAGGCGAAGAAGGTCGGCGACCGCTACGTCCTGAACGGCACCAAATTCTGGATCACCAACGCACCCTCGGCCGACACCCTGGTGGTCTACGCCCGCACCGGCGAGGGCAACGGCGGGGTCACCGCCTTCCTGATCGAGCGGGGCATGAAGGGATTCAGCGTCTCGAAGAAGCTGGACAAGATGGGCATGCGCGGCTCGGACACCGCCGAGCTGGTGTTCGAGGACTGCGAAGTCCCCGAGGAGAACGTCATGGGTCCGGTCGGCGGTGGCGCCGGCGTGCTGATGAGCGGCCTCGACTATGAGCGGGCCGTGCTGTCGGCGGGGCCGCTGGGCATCATGCAGGCGGCGCTCGACGTGGTCCTGCCCTATGTCCGGGAGCGCAAGCAGTTCGGCAAGCCGATCGGCAGCTTCCAGCTGATGCAGGCCAAGGTCGCCGACATGTATGTGGCCCTGAACTCGGCCCGGACCTACGTCTATGCGGTGGCGCGCGCCTGTGACGCCGGCAAGACCACCCGCTACGATGCGGCCGGAGCGATCCTGCTGGCCAGCGAGAACGCGGTGAAGGTCAGCCTCGAGGCCGTGCAGGCGCTGGGCGGGGCGGGCTACACCAAGGAATGGCCGGTCGAGCGGCTGGTCCGCGACGCCAAGCTCTATGACATCGGTGCGGGAACCAACGAAATCCGCCGGTTCCTGATCGGGCGGGAGCTACTCGGCAGCTGACTCAGCCGGGCAGTCGCCCAGGCGCTCGGCGGTCATCACCATGGTGATCTCGGACATCTCCGGGCTCGGCGGCGGCGTCACCGTGCTCTTCAGTTCCATGGTGTAGTTGCGCGTGAAGTCGCCCGAGACCCGGGTGTCGGTGACCGTGCGCACGCCTTCGGCCGAGGTGCACGCCATGTGACCGACCATGGCGTCGCCCTCGCGACGGAACGACTGCTGTTCGCAGGTCATGCCGGACGACTCCGGAGCCGCCTGGGGCACCTCGAATTTCGCCTCGCGGATGCAGGTCTCGACCGCCGGCGCCTCCATGCCGGCGGGCATGCCGCTGATCCGGGTGGTGACGCGCCACAGGCCGGGGGTCGGTCCGTCAGGCAGCCCGGCCGCGGCCGTATTCTCCGGGGCGTTTCCGTCGGCCGGCGCCCCGTCGTCGCCCTGCCCGCAGGCCGCCAGAGACAGGACGGCAAGTCCCGACACGAGAGTGATGTTGCGCATATCGTTCCTCCACCCAGGCCCGTTCCCTTAGCATGATCCCGGGCCTGGCAGAACCGCGGTCCGTCGGGGCCGGGAACCGGGGCGGACCGGAGGTGGTTCGTGGAGAGCCAGAGGAGACACCGCCATGCCCGCCAAGTCCGCCGCCCAGCAGAAGGCCGCCGGAGCCGCCCTGTCCGCCAAGCGAGGCGAGACTCCGAAGTCCAGCCTGAAGGGCGCCTCGAAATCCATGGTCGAGTCGATGAGCGAGAAGCAACTCGAGGAGTTCGCCCACACCAAGCGCAAGGGCAAACCCGAACACGTCAAACACTGAACGCCCGCCGACCCGGATGACCGGCGCCCCGGCCGATCAGGCTCGCCCCTTTTCTGAAGTGATCGAGTCGATCGGCGAACGGCCGGGCGAGACGCTCTGTCTCGGCGAGGTGGTCGAGACTTTCGGGCAGCAGGCCTTCGGCCCGGTGATGTTCTTCTTCGCCCTCGTCAACATGATGCCGTGGCCACCCGGCGGCACCACCTTGACCGGCGCGCCCTTGCTGCTGCTGTCGGTCGAACTGGCGATGGGCCGTGATGAACTGTGGGCGCCGCGCTGGGCAGAGCGGGTCTCCATCAAGCGGCCGCTGTTCCGCAAGTTCAACGGCCGCCTCAAACGAGGTCTCAAGCTGACGGAACGCCTGTCGAGACCGCGCCTGCCCCTCTTCACCGGCCAGGTCGGGCGGGTGCTGATCGGCCTGGCCTGCACCTTCCTGTCGATCGTGCTGGTGCTGCCGGTCTGGGGGGCCAATCTGCTGCCGGCGGTGGCGGTCGGGTTCTTTGCGCTCGGGATAACGCAGCGGGATGGTCTTGCCGTCGTCGTTGGCTGGTTGCTGACGGGGACGACCGTCGCGGTGCTGTTCCTCGCCTGGCGGGTGATCGTGGCCAGCGTGACCCACGGCTTTGACTGGCTCGCACGGATCGCCTGACCCGCATGGATGTTTGTTAAGTGGCGGACGGCCACGGTCACGCCTAGATCGGAAAACCCCGTCGCGCGAGTCCCGCCGCCCGCCATGCCCGACTACGATTATCAGAGCGACACCCGGCCGTTCTCGCAGGTGCTGGAGGATATCGGCGCCAAGGATGATCCGAAGCTGTATCTCGGCGAACTGGTGAACGCTTTCGGCGAGCGCGGTTTCGGCGCGCTGATGCTGTTCTTCGGGCTGATGAACATCGCCATCGGCATCATCCCGGGAACGACGACGATCCTCGGCGCGCCGCTGCTGCTGATGGGCCTGCAACTGATGACCCGGCAGGATCAGCTGTGGCTGCCGAAGTGGGCGCTACGTCGCTGGATCGACCGGGAAGCCTACCGGAACGGTCTGGAGACGGTGCTGCCGCGGTTCAGGAAAATGGAGCGGCTGTCCAAGCCCCGCCTGTCGGTAATGACCAGTCCGGTGTCGGAGGTCCTGATCGGGGTCGCCACCTTCCTGCTTGCCTGCATCCTGGTGTTGCCGATCTGGGGCGGCAACCTGATCCCGGCCCTGATCATCTCCGCCTTCGGCTTCGGCTTGATGCAGCGCGACGGACTGGCCATCGTCATCGCGTGGGGCGCCGTCGCCCTTATCTGCCTGGCCGGCCTTGTCATCTGGCTCGCCTGGACCTGGGTTTCGCCCTACCTCCTGCCGGTCTGGGCCTGGCTCAATGGTCTGCTTCCGCAGGCCTGGGCCTGGCTGAGTGGATTTTTCGGCGGCTGAACGCACGAGACGCCGGGGGGCGAACCCCCCGGCGCCTGCGAGAACCGGATAACAGTCAGCTGCGGAACAGCGACAGGACAAGTTGCGGCGTCTGGTTGGCGATGCCCAGCGCCTGAACCCCAAGTTGCTGCTTCGTCTGCAGGGCCTGGAGCTTGGCGCTTTCCTTCGCCAGATCGGCGTCGACCAGATTGCCCACCCCCGCTTCCAGCGCGTCCGACAGCTTGCCGACGAACGTGATGTGGGTCGAGAGCGCCTTCGACTTGGTGCCCAGCCGCGCGAGCGCGCCCGAAACCAGATCGATGGAGGCCGTGACGGCCGCCAGAGAGGCCGCCGCGTCGGTCAGGGTGTCGATCGCCTGGGACGCCGTGACCGTGACGTTCGTGCTGCCCAGAGCCAGGACCTCGGCGCCGACCGTAATGGTCGACGTGCCTTGGGCGTTGGCCAGCGCCTGGAACCCCGTCGCGCCGGTCTCAAGCAGGTTGACCCCGTTGAACTCGGCGTTGGAGGTGACCGAGGCGATCTGGTCGCGCAGGGCGACGAAATCCTCGTTCAGAGCGGCCCGGGCCGCGGTCTTGAGCGACCCGTCAGTCGCCGCGAGAGCCTTCTCCTTCATCTGGAGCAAGAGGTCGGAGACCGTCTCGCCCGCCGCCAGCGCCACATCGACCGCGGCGACGCCACGATCGAGAGACTGTTTCACCGCGCTCAACGCCCCGATTTCGGCTCGTTGGCCCTGGGCGATAGCCCAGATGGCCCCGTTGTCCTTGGCGGACGCCACAGACTTGCCGGTGTTGATCCGGTTCTGCGTCGTCGCCAGCTGGGCGTTGGTCGCGTTCAGGTTCTGGAGCGCGATCATCGCGCCCACGTTGGTGTTGACCGACATAACCATCGGCTGTCCTTCCATTCTGGTCGGTTGGGAAACGGCCTTCTGGCCGTAGAACCGGTTCTGGTTCGCGCCCGCCCACGCAAGGATCAGGCCGGGCCTGATGTCTATTATCACCTTGTTTTTGAACGTAATTATAGACGACGACAGCTCGGAACCCGGCAGAAATGTCCGCCACGGGATTCGGCGCCCGGCCGATCCTTTCCCGGCTCGCGGGACGTCATCGGGCACATGATCGTTGTTAACCGGGAGCGGCTTCGCTACCCCTTGGCCGGTCAACACCGGAGCCGTCCATGACCCGCCAGAGCGACCGGTTCGAGGGCACCTCGAACTACATCGCCACCGACGACCTGAAGATCGCCGTCAACGCGGCCGTCGCCCTGGAACGCCCCTTGCTGATCAAGGGCGAGCCCGGCACGGGCAAGACCGTGCTGGCCTATGAGATCGCCCGGGCCCTCAACGCGCCGCTGATCACCTGGCACGTCAAGTCGACGACCAAGGCCCACAACGGCCTCTATGAGTACGACGCCGTTTCGCGCCTGCGCGACAGCCAGCTGGGCGAGCAACGCGTCCACGACGTGCGCAACTATCTGAAGCCCGGCAAGCTGTGGGAAGCCTTCACCGCTCCGACCCGCCCCGTGCTGCTGATCGACGAGATCGACAAGGCCGACATCGAATTCCCGAACGACCTGCTGCAGGAACTCGACCGCATGGAGTTCTTCGTCCAGGAGACCGGCGAAACCATCCGGGCCGAGGTCCGACCGATCGTGGTCATCACCTCCAACAACGAGAAGGAGCTGCCCGACGCCTTCCTGCGCCGCTGCTTCTTCCACTACATCCGCTTCCCCGACGACGAGACGATGAAGGCGATCGTCGAGGTGCATTTCCCGGGCATAAAACCGCGTCTGGTCTCCGAGGCCCTCAAGACCTTCTACGAAATCCGCGACACGCCGGGCCTGAAGAAGAAGCCCTCGACCTCCGAACTTCTCGACTGGCTGAAGTTGCTGCTGGTCGACGACGTCGACGCCGAGACCCTGCGCGAGAAGACGCCCAACAAGCTGATCCCGCCACTGCATGGCGCCCTGTTGAAGAATGAGCAGGACGTCCACCTGTTCGAGCGGCTGGCCTTCCTCAACCGGCGCGAGGGAGCCCGTCCGGGCGTCTGAACACATCAGCGGACAGGTTTCGTCACCCCGATTACCGCGATTTCACTGGATTCCCGGAGCCCGGGGCGCAGGATGAACGCGACAAGGATCGACATTATGCCCACGCGTCCCCTCCTGGTTCCCGCTCTCTGCCTCGCGGCTCTGGCCGTGGCGGCGTGTGACGGCGATTCCGTGCGCATCTCCTCGACGCACACGGAGAATCCGGACGCCAAGGGCGCCCTGAAGGTCGTCGAGACGCTACAGTGCCCGCAAACCCTCGGCTCGCTGACCCGCAAGGGATCGGCGTCGGCGGAGGGTTCGATCTGCACCTATGCCGGGCCGCGCGGGGCCGAGGTCAGCCTGCACCTCGTCGAGCTCGGCGGCGCCGCGCCCGCCGGGATACTGAAGGCGTTCGAGGACCGGCTGTCGACGGCCCTGCCGCAGGCCGTGGCCCAGTTGAAGGCTTCGGCCGAAGAGGAAGCAGCGGTCGCCACGGCCGAGGCCGGACACGCCGCGGCGAACGGGGAACATGCGTCCGTCCGGGCGCCCGGGGTCGACATCCAGGCCGAGGGCGACGACGCGACGGTCCGGCTGCCCGGCCTGCACATCGAGTCCAGGGGCGACCAGGCCAGCGTCCGCATCGGCGGCTTCCACATCGACGCCAGCGACGGCGAAGGCGCCGTCAACATCGAGGGTTCGGAGGGCGGGGACAACGTCAGCGTCCAGGCTCATCAGGACGCCGCCGAAATTCGCACCAGCGCCGGCGGCGACGCGACACGGGCCAGCTGGATTCTCACCGACAACCGGCCGTCGGAGGCCGGCTGGCGCCTCGTCGGCTATGAAGCACGGGGCCCCGCCGGCGGTCCGATCGTGGTCGCCACCGTCCGGTCGCGCGACCGCGACCGCGGCCGGGTTTTCGAGGACGCGAAGGATCTGGTCGCTCTCAACGTCGGCGAATAAGGAGCCTCAGGGTTGATCGTCGCGCCGGGATGCGTCACCTGACCTGCCCAGCGAGCAGGAAAACGCCTTGGCCGTCACACCCCGATCCCCGTCGTCGAACAAGGCCCCACGGGCGTGGCAGCGGATGCTGTCCGGCCGGCGGCTGGACCTGCTGGATCCGTCGCCGTTCGACATCGAGGTGGAGGACATCGCCCACGGCCTCGCCCGCGTGGCCCGCTGGAACGGCCAGACCGTCGGCGAGCACGCCTTCTCCGTGGCGCAGCACAGCTGCGTGGTCGAGGAGATCGCGGCGCACATCAGGCCGGGGCTTGAGCCGAAATGGCGGCTCGCCGCCCTGCTCCATGACGCCTCGGAATACGTCATCGGCGACATGATCTCGCCGTTCAAGGCGGCGCTGGGAGTCAGCTACAAGGATTTCGAGGCCCGGCTCGAGCACGCCATCCATATCCGCTTCGGCCTGCCCGCCAAGACGCCCGTGGGGATCAAGAAGCTGATCAAGGAGGCGGACAAGGCCTGCGCCTTCTACGAAGCGACCCAGTTGGCCGGCTTCACGCGCGCCGAGGCGCTGGGCTTTTTCGGCAAGCCGCCGGCGGGCTACGACCTGGTCATCGACCCCCTGCCCGCCCCGGTCGCCCAGCAGCGCTACCTCGAACGCTATCGCGTGCTGGCCGAGGCCGTCGGCCTGGTCCCCGCGCCCGACGCCTGGCACACGGAATAGGGCATGGAGCTTCCGGCGGAACAGGGCGTTCGGATCGGTCTGTCGGCGGTCGTCATCGCGCTCCGCGACCGCAAGGCCTGCGTCCTGACCACCCCCGGCGCCGACGCCGCCCTGGCGCTGCCGTTCGGCCCGTTCGACCCGGCCCGCGACCGCACCTTCGAGCTGGCCCTGCGCGCCTTCGTGACCGCCCAGACCGGCTTCCGCCTCGGCTTTGTCGAGCAACTCTACACCTTCGGCGACCTGGGGCGGGACAGCCCGCGCGCCACGCCCGGCCCCGAGCACCGTCGCGAGGTCTCGGTCGGCTATCTGGCGCTCACCGCCGACGCCGCCGACGCCCCGCTGACGGAGGCGCGCTGGACGCCGGTGCTGGACATCTTTCCGTGGGAGGATCGCCGCGACGGCGCGGCCGCCTGCCTGGCCCCCCTGCTCGACGGCCTGATGAGCTGGGCCGCCGGCGATCCCCGGCGGCAGGCCCGGGTCGACGCCCTGTTCGCGCCGGCCCCGCCACACCGCTGGAACGAGGGTCGGGTGCTGGAGCGCTACGAACTGCTTTATGAGGCCGGCCTTGTCGCCGAGGCGGCCCGCGACCGCGACCGGCCCGTCCCGTCTGATGCGCCCGGCCGGGCCATGGCCTCGGATCACCGCCGCATTCTGGCGACCGGCCTCGGCCGGCTGCGCAGCAAGCTGAAATACCGGCCGGTGCTGTTCGACCTGATGCCGCCCACCTTCACCCTGTCCGAACTGCAGGCCGCCGCCGAGGCCGTCGCCGGCCTGTCGCTGCACAAGCAGAACTTCCGCCGCGGCGTCGAGCGCACCGGCCTGGTGGAGCCGACCGGACGCCTGTCCGCCGCCACGGGGGGCCGTCCCGCCGAGCTGTTCCGCACCATCGGCGGCGACCTGTCCGCCGCCGACACGCTCGGCCTGCCCCTGCCCGCCCAGCGCTGAGAAACCGCCGCCCCGGCCCTTCACCGAAATGAAGCGGTGGCGCGCTCCGGAAGGGCTTGCGGCCCGGGCCTCGCGCCATTAGAGAAGCCGCTCGCTCGACCAAAGCGTTCGGCCCCGCGGAGAGGTGGCAGAGTGGTCGAATGTACCGCACTCGAAATGCGGCGTGCCTTTACGGGTACCGTGGGTTCGAATCCCACCCTCTCCGCCACCGGCCCCTCCGGCCAACAGCCGCCGGGAGTCCCGGCGCGCAGCCTTCCCGACCCTCGCTTTCCGGTTTTATTCGCGAAACTGGCCTGATCGGAGGCGATAGCGCCTATTGCGCGGCAACCGGTTCGGCCGGGCAGGCGCGGGCGACGTAGGCGGCGTGGTCAGGCATGACCGCAACGCATTTGCGGATGACCTCCTCGACATTGCCCAGGAAGGTCTCGACGTCGGCGTCGCTTTTGAGGTCCACCAGCGGGTCATAGCCGCGCGGGATGACGCCCTGGCCGAGGAAGACCTGGATCCAGCTCTCTTCGGCGAACAGCTCCTCGTCCTCGCGGAAGATGCGGCCGTTGGCGGAGAACAGGTCGATCTTGCGCTGGAGGGTGTCGGGGACCTCCATGTCGCGGCAGTAGCGCCAGAACGGCGTGTCGTCCCGTTCCGTCGCCTTGTAGTGCAGGATGATGAAGTCGCGGACGCGTTCGTATTCGAAGTCGGTCTGCCGATTGTACTCGGCGATGGTGGCGGGATCGAAGCCGGCGTCGGGCAGCAGGCGAACCATGCGGATGATCGCCGATTGAATCAGGTGGATGCTGGTCGACTCGATCGGTTCGAGAAAGCCGGCGGCGAGACCGATGGCGACGCAGTTCTTGTTCCAGCCCTTCTTGCGTTTGCCCGGCAGGAAGCGAAGCCGGTTCGGTTCGGCCAGCTGCTCCCCGTCCAGGTTGGCGAGCAGGACCCGTTCGGCCTCGTCGTCGTCGATGTGGGCGCTGGAATAGACGTGGCCGTTGCCGGTGCGATGCTGCAGCGGAATGCGCCATTGCCAGCCCGCCGTCCGCGCCGTAGCGCGGGTGTAGGGGGTGAAGGGCTCGGTCCGCGCGCACGGCACGGCCATGGCCCGGTCGCAGATCAGCCAGCGGCTCCAGTCCTCGTAGCCGGTCTTCATGGCCTGTTCGATGATCAGGCCGCGGAAGCCCGAGCAGTCGACGAACAGGTCGGCCTCGATGACCTCGCCGTCGTCCATGGTCACGGACCGGACGAAGCCGTCCTCCGGCCGAAGGGTGACGTCGGCGACCTTGCCTTCGCGCCGCCGCACGCCCTTGCCCTCGGCGAGGCCGCGCAGGTAGCGGCCGTAGAGGCTGGCGTCGAACTGGAAGGCGTGGGCGATCTGGCCGATCGGCGAATTGGCCATCTTCGGGTCGGCGCGCATGAACTTGTTTTCGAGCGCGGCGGCGGTGTTGATCGAATAGTTGGCCAGGTCCGAAGCGCGGCCCAGGGCGTTCATCTTCAGCCAGTACTGATGGCAGCGCAGCCATCCGAGATCGCGGCCGATCAGGCCGAAGCCGTGGATGTAGCTGTGCCCCTGTTTCCACCAGTCGACGAACTGGACGCCCAGCTTGAAGCTGCCGTGGGTCCGCTGCATGAATTCAGTCTCGTCGAGACCGAGCAGTTCGTTGTATTTCTTGATGGCGGGGATCGTCGCCTCGCCGACGCCGACGATGCCGATGGCCTCGGACTCGATCAGGGTGATCTCGTAGAGGCCTTGAAACAGCTTCGAGAGCAGGGCCGCGGTCATCCAGCCGGCCGTGCCGCCGCCGACGATCAGGATCTTCTTGATTTGCTGCATGACATCCGCCGGGATCGAGTCTCCTAGCCTTCGCAGGTCCGGGGTGTCGGCGGCAAGGGCAGACGATCCACCGAGGCGGGATGGGCGTAGCTCAGTCCATAGCCGCGGGCGAACTGGACCACGTCATCGGCCCCCTCGCCGGTGCTGCAGGCCGAGCCCGGCCAGGCGAAGGACAGTCGGCCGGTGAAGTCGTATGCGCCGCCGACCAGGACGTCGGCCAGCCCCGCGCCCTCGGTTCCAGGCAGGAAGGCGGCCACAAAGGCGTCCGACAGGTTGATCAGGTCGTTGGCGTAGGCCGGACGGCCGGAATAGAGCACGGTCACCACCGGTACGCCCTTGCCGGCCACGGCCTGCAGGGCGGCGAGGTCGCCGGGATGCTGCAGGCTGTGCTGGACCGGCGTGGGGAAGCGGACGTCGCCGTTGTATTCGGCGTAGGGCGTCTCGCCGAGCACGGCCACGACGGCGTCGAAGCCCGAGACGTCGATCCCGGCGCCGTCGATGGAATAGACCACATTGTCGGCGCCCAGCGCCTCGCGCAGGGCGGCCAGCAGGGTCTGGCCGGTGGCGAAATCGGCGTTGGTGTTCTCGGTCCCCTGCCAGGTCAGCGACCAGCCTCCGGTCTGGTTGGACAGGCTGTCGGCGCTGGCTCCGACGACCAGCACCTTGCGGCCGGCTTGCAGCGGCAGGGCGGCGTTGTCGTTCTTGAGCAGGACCACCGCCTTGCGCACCGCCTCGCGGGCGAGGTCGGCGGCGTTCAGCGCGTCGGCGCGGCCGGTCAGGGCGCTGGCGGCGGCAGGGCGGTCGAACAGGCCCGAGCGCATCTTGACGCGCAGGATGCGGGTCACGGCGTCGTCGATGCGCGCTTCAGGAACGCGGCCCTCGCGCACGTCGGCCACGGTGTTGGCGATGAAGGCCCGCCAATCCTCCGGCACCATGAACACGTCAATGCCGGCGTTGACCGCCTGAGGGCAATGGTCCTTGGCGCAGCCCGGCACCTGTTCGATGCCGTTCCAGTCGGAGACCACCAGGCCGTCGAAGCCCAGTTCGCCCTTCAGGTGGCCGGCGATCAGGTCGCGGTTGCCGTGCATCTTGCCCTGGTCCTGTCCGGACGCGGTGTCGTACCAGCTGCTGTACGAGATCATCACCGTCTGCACGTCGGCGTCGAGCGCGCCCAGGTAGCCGGCCCCGTGGCGGGTCAGCAGGTCCTCGCGGGTGGCGCGGGTCTGGCCCTGATCGACGCCGTTGAAGGTGCCGCCGTCGCCCAGATAGTGCTTCGCGGAGGCCAGCACGTCGCCGTCGCCGGTGAGCTCGCCCTGCAGGCCACGCACCATGGCCTCGCCGTAGCGCCGGACCAGCGCCGGATCGCTGGACCAGCTCTCGTAGGTCCGCCCCCAGCGCCGGTTCTCGCCAATGGCCAGGGTCGGGGCGAACGTCCAGGTGATGCCGGTGGCGCGGACCTGCCGCGCCGTGGCCCGCCCGATCCGCTCGATCAGGTCCGGGTCGTTGGCGGCGCCGAGGCCGATGTTGTGCGGGAAGATCGTCGCGCCGGAGACGTTGTTGTGCCCGTGCACGGCGTCGACGCCCCACAGCAGCGGGATCTTCACCGGCATGTCGGTGGCGAGAGCGGCGTCGGCGAAAGCGTCGGACCAGGCGGCCCACTCGGCCACGGTCGCGTGCTTGTCCATGTCCGGCCAGGCGCCGCCGCCGTTCAACACCGTGCCGATGTAGTACTGGCGGACCTCGTCGGGCGTGATGAAGCGGACGTCCGGCTGGGTGATCTGCCCGACCTTCTGCTCCAGCGTCATCCCGGCCACGATGCCGGCGATACGGCGCTCCATGGCCTGGTCGAGCCCGCCGGACGCCTCCGCCGGGACCGCGATGGCGACGGGCGCGGGCGCCGTGATCGCCGTCGGCGCGCAACCCGCCAGCAGCAGGAGCGAAAGAGAGAGCTTCAGGGCGGGGCGCATCATACGTCTACTCGACTACTCACATGGGAGGGCGGTCGCCGGGAGCGGTAGCGGCCGCCCCCGGCGTGTTCCGTACTGGCGCGCGGAGATCGCGCCGACCGGCTAGAACCGGTAGTTGACGCCGAACAGGAACTGCCGGCCGTACTCCTCGTAGGTCTCGGGCAGGCTGTCGCCGTCGGCCGTCGTCGTGCCGCCGCTGTCGAGGCCGAGGCGGGTTCGGTACGGCGAGTTGGTCAGGTTGTTGACCTGGAACAGCACGCCCAGGCCCTCCATCGGCCCGTCCTCGAAGGTGTAGCCGATCTGCGCGTCGATCTGCTCGTCGTCGAGGATTTCGGTATAGCCGCGGGTCGCAAACAGCTGGACCACCTCGCCCTTGAAGGCTTCGCGGAAGCGCTTGCTGACCCGCGCCTGGAAGCCGCCGTGCTCGTAGTAGGCGGTCATGTTGTAGACCATGCCCGACAGGCCCGGGATCCGGACCGGATCACCGTTGGGGCTGGGGTTCAGGTCCGATTCCGTGAACGAGACGCTGCCCAGCACGCCGAAGCCGTCCAGCGGCTCCCAGAGGGTGCCGAAGTTGAGCGCCCCGCTGATCTCGATGCCGTCGATCGTGCCGCCTTTACCGTTGGCTGGCAGGGTGATCTGGCCGATCGGGCTGATGGTCACATCGGCCGGAATCGACGAGGCCGTGCTGGGCAACGGAATGCCGGAGAAGTCGAACTCGGCGCTCTGCTGGTAGATGTAGGTCTCGAGGTTCTTGTGGAAGCCCGCGATCGACAGATACGTCGTGGGATCGACATACCATTCGTAGGCGAGGTCAAAGGCGGTGGCTCGCCACGGCTCGAGGTGCGGGTTGCCGCCCGAGGCCGACCACGGATTGACGGTCGTTCCCGGCGGGCAGGGCTGGCCGCTGCAGACCAGGGCGTTGAAGCCGGGAGTCACGTTGGCGCGCATCTCGTCCATGCGCGGCCGGGCCATGGTCTTGGAGGCTGCGAAGCGGATCCGGTGACCGCCGCCCAGGTCGTAGATCATGTTCAGGCTGGGCAGGACGTCTGTGTATTCCTCACCCTCGGTGATCGACATCGGCGTGATCGGCTGGCCGGGCTCGAGCCCGTTGATCACGACGCCGGTCGATTCCTGCTGCTGTTGGACGACCTGGACGCCGACGTTGCCGCGAACCTGCCCCTTCTCGAACTCGGCCCGGGCGAACCAGGTGACGACCTCCTCCTCGATGTCCCAGTTCTTGTCGAAATAGTTGGCGTCGAGGATCGGGGCCCGGTCGTAGTAGACGTCGAGCGCGCGGGTCAGATCGACGCTCAGAACGTCGCCGAACCCGGCGAAGTCCAGCGAGGTCGGCTCCACCAGGTATTGAGAGTCGACATAGACCTGCTGACGGCCGTTCTTGAGGAACAGGTCGAAATCATCGACTCGCTTGGTCTTGTTGCGATTGGCCAGGTTCACGCCGGCGCTGACGGTGTGAATGATGCCGTCGAGGTCGCGCTCGAACTTCAGGTCGGCGGAGTAGATGCGCTCCTCGACATCGGGGAAGCGGATAGCGCCGTCATGGCCCCAACCGCCCCAGGGGGCGCGGTCGCCCAGCGTCACCTGCGAGGCGTCGGCGTAGTCCAGCCCCTCGGAATAGGTCGGGTAGCCGTCGTCGTTGACCACGAAGCCGATGGTGTCGAGGGTGCGTCCGACATCCGGCGTGGCTGGCGTGACACCGCCGACGCCGCGGCCGTAGCCGGCGTAGGTCTCAAGGATCTGCTCGCGCCGCTCGTTGGCCGAATAGGACAGGTCGGCCTCGACGCGGGTGCGATCGTCGATCTCGTACTCGGTGTTCAGGCCGACCGAGAACAGCTCGTCCTCGCGGGTGTTGAAGTCGTTGCGGATGATCGGGACGCCGCCGTTCAGCGTGCCGCTGGTGGCCAGCACCGACCCGCCGCGGGTCTCGGTCTGGACGTCGGTGAAGGTCGCGCCGTCGGCCCACCCGTTCGAGAACCACTGCGCGCCGCGGGTGGTCTCTTCCTGGTCGAACTTCGAATAGTAGAGATCGAGGGTCGAGTGCAGCCTGTCGTTCGGACGCCATTCGACGATGCCGATGACGGCGTCGCGCTGGTTGAGGCGAGAGGTCGCGAAAATCTCCTGCCCATTCAGGATCAGGGCGTCGTCGGCGCTGTCGGGCGTGACCGCGAACCCGAACGCCTCATATCCGTACGCCTTGTAGTGCCGGTTCACGGACGGCGAATCCAGGTGCGCGTAGCCCAGGGCGACGCCGATCGTGTCGTCCGCGAACTGGTCGATGTAGCTGATCGAGAAGCGGCCGCCGTAGTTGCGGACGTCGTCGTTCAGGTCGCCGTCCTCGACCATTTCGCCACGCAGGTTCACGGCGACGGCCCGGCTGCCGAACTCCAGCGGACGGACGGTGCGCAGGTCGGCGGTGCCGGACAGGCCCATGCCGGAAATCTCGGCGTCCGGCGTCTTGTAGATGACCACGCCGGACAGCAATTCGGACGGGTACTGGTCGAACTCGACGGCGCGGTTGTCGCCGGAGCTGGCCTGCTGACGTCCGTTCAGCAGGGTGGTGGTGAAGTCGGGAGCCAGACCACGGATCGAGATGACCTGGGCGCGCCCGTTGACGCGTTGGGCGGCGAGGCCGGGAAGGCGGGCGATGGATTCCGCGATGGACACATCGGGCAGCTTGCCGATGTCCTCAGCCGACACCGCCTCGACGATCGAGGTCTCGTTGCGCTTGATGCTGATCGAATCTGCCAGACCGCGACGGAGGCCGGTGATGATGACCTCCTCGACCTCGATCGCCGGCTGGTCCTGCGGCGGCGCGTCCTGCGCCATGGCGAGGCCGGGCGCGCCCATGGCGAGCGCGAGCGCCGACACGGTCAGGCAAAGCTGTGACGACGAGACAGCGCCCGTCTTGCGAACGCCTGCGAACTGGCTGCGCATGAATACCCCCTGTTGTTTCCCCGGCGTGAGCCCTTGAGCCGCACGTCCCTTTTTGTTTCGCCGCCGCCCCATCCTGCATGATGGTGTTGGAAGCGCTTCCAATGGCTATCCGAAATGACTGCGCCGCGCAATCCGATTCCCGGCGGCGCCGATCACGCCTTGCAACGGAACGGCGGCGACCTCAGCCGGCCGGACTCCACACATAGGTGGCGGCCGTCTGCGCGGGCAGTTCGGCGGCGGCGGCGCGAAGGCCCTCGCGGATTTCGAATGCGACCGTGGCGGCGCTTTCGTTGAGGACGATCAGCACCCGCTGGCCGTCCGGGTTGAGGAAGGCGACCGCCTGCAGTCCCTCCGGCTCGGCCGTGGCGACGCGCCGGGCCCCGGGCCGGACGAAGCGGCTGGCGTGGCCGAAGGCGTAGTATTCCTGGTTCCGCTCGATCGCGCCGGTGCGGCTGTCGATCTTCACCACCCCGCGGCAGTTCCCGCAGCCGCCCGCATGCGGGCCGTAGTTCTCGTCCAGCGCCAGGTTCCACATCAGCACGCCGCGCGCCCAGTGCTCGGTCGAGCCGATGATCAGGTTCTTCATCGTCCAGGTGAAACTCTCGGCGAAGCCGGGGGTCCACTCGCCGCCCGAGCATTCGGTGAAGAACACGTCCTTGTCCGGCCAGACGTCATGCACCTGGCTCTGGGCCGCGACTTCGCCGTTGTAGCAGTGCCAGGCCACGCCGGCCGTGAACGACCGCGCCCGCTCGTCCGCCAGCATGGTCAGCGGCTGTTGCGGCAGGTCCCAGTTGTGGTCCCAGTCGAGGATCTTCGTGCTGATTCCGGCGTCGCGGAACAGCGGGCCGAGGTGCTGGCCGACGAAGGCCGCCCGGCCCTCCGGCCCCCAGCGCATGCCGGGATAGCTGTCCGGCTCGAAGTCCGGCTCGTTCTGGATGCTCACATAGTCGGTCGGAACGCCCTGCGCCGCCGCCGAGTCGATGTAGCGCCGGAAATACTCGGCGTAGGTCGGGTAGAACTCCGGCTTCAGCTGGCCCTGGATCATCGAGCCGGTGGTCTTCATCCAACCCGGCGCGCTCCACGGCGAAGCCATCACCTTGAGGTCGGGGTTGATCGCCACGGCCTGGCGGACGGTGGGGAAGACGTACTCCTCCATCCGCGCGGTCGAGAAGCTCGCCAGGGTCGGATCCGGCGTGTCGGCCAGGCTGTAGTGATCGAGCGAGAAGTCCGAGGCGCCGATGGTCACCCGGGTGAAGCTGAAGCCAAGCCCGCCGTCCTCCCGGCCGAACAGTTCACGCAGCAGCGCGTCGCGTTGGTCGTCGGCGAGTTTGGTCTGGATAAGCCAGGCCGAGGCGTCGGTGACGGCCGCGCCGAAGCCGACCATCTCCTGGAACTGCCGGCGCGGATCGATGGCGACGGCCGGACCCGTCGCGGCCGGCGAGGGTTCGAAGCGGAGTGGCGCCTGTTCCGACAGCAGTCGGCTGCGGTCCCCCGAGGTCATCCAGACGCGCGCGGCCGGCTCGACCGGCGCGCCGGCGCAGGCGGCCGCACCCAGCGCAAGACCGATAACCAGCGCCCGGCGCGCAAACGTCGTGATTCGCCGTGACATGGCGTCCCTCCTCCCCGTTGATCGGACGCTCCGCATGCGGACGGCGTCCATTGATCTCAAGCTTCACGTTGGAAGCGCTTCCAATAGGAAGGGGCTTGGGCCCTGCGTCAAGCGCTGGCGGTGGCGAATATCGGCGCGGCCCGTCCGGCGGAGGCCCGGGCCACCACCGCGTGGGGCAGAACGGTGAACCGCCAGTCAGCGCCCCGCCGGGTTCCCGCGAGCCGCTCGGCGATGATCCGGACCGCCGCGCCGCCCATATCCTTCAGGGGCTGATGGACGGTGGCGAGGGGCGGCCAGACAATCTCCGACACGGGAGTATCGTCAAACCCGGTGATGGACAGATGCCCCGGCACGTCCAGGCCCCGCCCGTGCGCAGCGGAGAGCGCCCCCGCGGCCATGTCGTCGTTGGCGCAGACGAGGGCGGTCGGCGGATTCGGCTGGGCGAACAGGCGGGCTGCGAGCACGCTGCCGGACCGGAAGGTGAAGTCGCCCCGCACCACGGTCACCGCAGCGGGATCCAGACCGCGCTCGCGCAGGGCCCGCTTCAGCCCGTCGAGGCGCTGCTCAGCCGACAGGTGGCCCTCGATACCGCTGATGAAGGCGAATCGCCGGTGCCCGAGTTCCAGCAGGTGCCGCGCGATGTCATAGCCGCCGGCCTCGTCGTCGATACCGACTCCGTCCGCCGCCGAACGGCCCGGCCCACCGGGCGAAATGGTGGCGACGTGGCAGCCCTGGCGGCGAATTTCCTCGATCAGGGTCGCGTCGTCGGCGAACGGCGGCGTCAGGATCAGGCCCTGACAGCGCTGGGTGGTCATCAGTTCCAGCACCTGCTCGCGCCGGTCGGGGCTCTGCTGCGGCACATGGCGGGTCATCAGCTGGAAGCCCAGGGCGAGGCACTCGCGCAGTGCGCCAAGTTCCAGGGCCGAGGCGTAGAAAGAGTTGGGCTCGGCCTCGAGGTCTGAGGCCAGAACCAGGGCCAGCATCCGGCTGCCGCCGCCGGCCAGTGATCGGGCCTGCGGATTGACGCGATAGTTCAGCGCCGCCACCGAGGCCAGCACCCGGTCGCGCACCTCCGGCCGGACGTTCGGGCCGCCGTTCAGGACGCGCGAAACGGTGGTCCGGGCCACGCCAGAATCGCGCGCCACGTCATCGATGGTAGGTTTCCTGGCCGTCAAAATCCCCTCCGTGGCGCCTCGCCCGACGATGGGCCCGCGCCGCTCCGCTTTCAATAGCGCGACCCGACGCTCGACGCGGCGGGCGTCACGACGTCATATGCGACCATGACCGACGCCGCCGCCGGGACGCCCCCGCCCCCGACTCATCGATCAAGGTGGTTCGTGCTCGGCTACGGCGCCGCCCAGACCGGGGCCTTCATCTGCTTCATACCGCTGTTGACCCTGCTGCTGCCGCAGAAGGCCACGGCGATCGCGGGCGCGGACAAGGCCCTGTTGCTGAGCCTCGCGGCCATGCTGGGTGGACTGACGGCGGCCGGCGCCAACTTCCTGTTCGGCGCGCTGAGCGACCGGACCCGCGGCCGGTTCGGTCGACGCCGACCGTGGATACTCTCCGGTCTCTCCGGGGTCGCAGCCAGCCTCGCCGTCCTGGCCTTCGCGGGAAGCCCGGGGCAGCTGGTGCTTGCCGTTATCGTCTTCCAGATCGCGGTGAACGCCCTTTACGCGCCGCTCACGGCCGTGGTTCCCGACATGGTGCCGGATTCGCAGAAGGGGCTGATTTCAGCCTGGGCGGGAGCCGCCCTGCCGGTCGCCAACCTGTTCACCGCCCTCGTGGTCAGTCGCCTGAGCGGTTGGTCGGAGGCCCAGTTCGCAGCGGTGGTGCTGGCGGCGGCGCTGCTCATCCTGCCGTTCGCGGCCCGGCTCCGGGAGCCACCGCCGGCCATCGGTCCCGCGCCCTTCCGCCCGTCCTTCTCGGCCCTGCGCGACCGCCGCTTCCGCATCCTGTTCGCCTCGCGCCTGCTGGCCGAGAGCGCCGTAGCGGTCAACACCCTTTACCTGCTGTTCTGGCTTCAGGCGCTGCCGGCCGCCGGGGCGCCCGAAGGCTGGTCGGCGACTGAGACGTTCAGCCTGCTGCTGGTGGTCTCGACCCTGACCGCGACGGCCGCCGGTTTCGCCAGCGGGGCGTTGTCGGACCGGTTGAGGAGGCGGCGCGGCTTCGTGATCGCCGGCAGCGCGGGCATGGCCGTCGCCCTCGCCCTCATGGTCGGCTGGACAGCCTGGCCGGGTCTCCTGGCGGCCCAACTCCTGTTCGGCCTGAGCCACGGCGTTCACGCCACCACCGTGGCGGCCATGACCGCCGAGACCCTGCCCGACCGCTTGCGGGCGGGTCGTGATCTCGGCGTGATGAACATCGCCGTCGCCATGCCCCAGAGCCTCGCGCCCGCGTGCGCCGCTGTGCTTCTCGCCGCCGGTCTTCCACTTTCGGCGGTTTTCATCACGGCCGCCGCGACCGCCCTCGCAGCCGGTCTTGTCCTCACCCTGTTCCCGCCGCGCGTGAGGATCGGCTAATAACGCTCGTAAACCTCTTGTTGGGCGCGAACGGCTAAGTTTTCGCCGAGACCCCGGGAGCGCCGATGCCGAACCAACCCACGCCGCACACGACTCTCTCCGGCCAGGTCGTGCTGATCATCGAGGATGATCCGATCATGCTGCGGAACCTCGCACAGTGGTTTCAGCAAGCGGGATGCAAGGTCATGGTCGCGCATGACGGCGTCGAGGGTCTGGCGCAGTTCCAAAAGCTGCGGCCAAACGCGGTTGTCACCGACATCATCATGCCGAACCGCGAAGGCGTCGAAACCCTGATGGCCATCAAGGCCCGCGATCCGGGCGTCAAGATACTCGCCATTTCCGGTGGTGGCCGGCTGGGATCCACGGACCTCCTGGCCATGGCGCGCAGCCTCGGCGCGGACGCGGTCATGGCCAAGCCGTTTCGTTCGACCGACGTCGTGGGCGCGGTCGCCCGGCTCCTGCTGCCGGGCGAGGGGTAGCTCCCGAGATGACGACTCCTCCGCCGGGCGAGACCCTTGCCGGGCCAAACAACAGCCTCGTCGAGGCCCGGCGTCTGGCCTTGATGGGCCAGATCGCGGCCGGCGCCAGTCATGAGCTCAACAACCTGCTGGGCAAGATCATCGGGCTGGCCGAGTTGACCCTCGACGAAGTCGCGGATCGTCCCGAGGCCTGCGCCGAGCTGGAGACGCTGATTTCGGTCGCGGAACAGGGCGCCCGGGTCGTCGGTCGCCTGGAAGCCTGCTCCGGTCGGAATATCGCCGAGCCACGCCGTTTCGATCTCGCCGCCCTGGTTGAGGCCGCCTGCGTCGCGGCCGAAGCACGGCGCCCCGACCTTGCCATTGTCCGCGCAAACCCGGCCGGGCCGGTCTGGGTCCTGGCCGATGACAGCTTGCTGCGCGTGGCCCTGGACGCCGTGCTCGACAACGCGTCGCGGTGGGGCGCAAGTCGGGTCACGGTCAGCTGCCGGGCCTTGCCGGATATCGCCGGAGATCGGCAGGCGGAGGTGGTTGTGCAGGACGACGGAACCGGCATGGCGGCGGAGGTGCTGGCGCGGGCGTTCGAGCCCTTCTTCACGACCCGCTCGTCCCAGGGAGCCGCCGGCGTGGGCCTGAGCCTGGCGCAGGCGGCGCTGTCGGAATCCGGGGGACGGATTGAGATAGACTCATCCCCGGGCGCGGGCACAATGGTTCGTCTGACCCTGCCCAAGTCCCTGTAGCTGTACAGTAATCTGGCCGATCCCATGCCCGGTCGGTAGTCATTCGGCGTCCCGAGGTAAAACAACCCTTCATGCTTGCAGCCGTCTCGTCATCCATAACGGACATGCTGCGCCACACCGGCGCGGACGAGGCCGCGCAGCGGGGGCAGGTGCAGCTGGTCAGCGTCACCGCGATCCGCGAGGCCGTGGGCGACCGGTGGGCCCGGCATCAGCCGCTCGTCGAGGATTTCGTCACGCGGGCATTCGCGCGGAACGCCAGCGAGGACGACCTGATCGTCCGGGTCAACGACACCGATTTTCTGCTGATCCAGCCGAGCCGCACCCCGATGGGCGCGCTGAGCCGGTCTTCGGTCCTACTGCGCGAGACCCTGACCTTCTTTCTCGGCGCCGCCGAGGCCGAGAACATCAACATCTCGGTGGTCGACCGGATCAGCGACGACGGGCTGGAAGCGACCCGCGTCACCGGCGACCAGCTCGAGGCCGCAGCCGCCGAACGCACGGGCGATCTCGCCCAGAGCCGTGACGGGTCCGCGCCCTGGGAGCGGTTCGGCGTGGCCCGGCCGCCCAGAAAGATGATCGCCGTCAAACGGCCGGGTCAGGGCGACATCCAGACCATGTTTTACCTTGATCCGGTGTGGCACGTGGCCAGGGAAGCCGTGGTCTCCTTCGTCGTGCGCACGGTCGCGGTGCAACACCTGGCCGGCGGGGACGTCGAACCCGTCGAGATCGGGAGCCTGACCTCGGGAGCCGCGGCCGAGCTGACCATCCAGCGACTGATCTTCCTCGGCGAATTGCTGGGCGACGAGGACCGGCCCGGCCCGTCGATCGTCATCCACGCCCCTGTCTCGATGAACGCCCTGTCCTATTCCGGCACCCGCACCGCCGTGCTCGGCGAGCTCCGCCGCCTCGTCAAGGGTGGCCGGCGTGATCGCCTGATCATCGAGCTGAACCACGTCCCGGAAGGCGTGCCGGAGAGCCGACTGTCCGAGGTGATCGCGCAGGTGCGCTCCTACGCGCGCGGGGTGCTGGTGCGTGCGCCCTCGCTGGCCACGGACGTGAGCGTCTGGTCGCGGTGCGGCGCCGTGGGGGTGATCCACGAGACGCAATCCCAGGGTTCCCCCTCGTCGGAGAAGGCCACGCTCGCGGCCCTGCCGGGGGCGGTCGAGCGCGCTCGCCATGCCGGTCTGTCAGCGGGCCTTTACGGAGTGCAGTCGGGCAGCGTCGCCCTCGCGGCCTGGAGCGCCGGATTCAGCCATCTGTCTGGCGATCACATCACCGCACGCCTCGGCTCCGACCCCGTCGCCCAGCGGTTCACCGTCATGGACCTCTATCGGAAATAGGGCGTCACCCTTCGCCCTTCTGTTCCAGCAGCCCCCGCGCGGCGGCCAGTATCTCCGCGGACCGGAACGGCTTGGGCAGGACGGCGTCGGCGCCCAGACGGCTCGCGAGCTCCAGGATTTGCTCGGCCCCGAGCCGGCCGCCGCCCGAGATGGCGATGATCCTCACCTCCGGCGCCCTCGCCTTCATCGCCAGGATCGTCTCGACCCCCTCGCGGTTGGGCATCAGGATGTCGGTGATCACGAGGTCCGGCGCCCGTTCGACGAAGCGGCTCAGGCCCTCTTCTCCATCGCGCGCGCCGACGACGCGGCACCCCGCCCGCTGAAAGGCGTGGCCCAGGGCGCGCAGCATGATGGGGTCATCCTCGATGATGAGAACGGTTCGGCCGTCCAGGGCCGGGTTGACGTCGGGCGGGTTCACGGTCGTCATGGTCCCTCAGGTTGTAGCGTCGTCCGCCGGTTGATCCAGCACCTTGCGCACCATGGCGGCCAGGGCGTCGCGCCGGTACGGCTTGGCCAGGAAATGACCACCGGGGACGTCGCCTCGCGGCCCGGCCCGGCCCGAGGTGAACAGGACGCGCACCTCCGGCCGCCGCCGCTGAATCTCTCGCGCCAGCATTTCGCCGCTAACAGCTCCGGGCATCATCAGATCCGTGAACAGGAGCTGGACGGGCGGCAACGCCTCCAATCCCCCCAGCAGCTCGTCCCCGTCGGCGGCGCAAATCACTTGATAGCCGAGGCCCCGCAGGGCGCGCTCGGCGTGGGCGCGAAGCAGATCGTCGTCCTCGACGATCAGGATGGTCTCTGTCGCGCCGGCGGGCCTTCCCGGGCGCTCTGCCTCGGGATCGGTCCCCGCCTCCGCCCGCACTGCGGCGACAAGGCGTGCGAGCAACGCTTCCAGCAACTCGCGGTCCGGGCGCCGACCGGCGGAGAAGACCCTGTCGATATCGCGCGCCGCCTCCCCGACTTCGGCGAACCCGAACAACGCGGCGGAGCCAGCCAGCTTGTGGACGGTCGTCTCGACCACCGCCGCGCCCAGGTCGTCGGCGGCGAGATGCCGGCGCAGCAGGTCCAGGTCCCGCGACGCCCGCTCGCGGAACCGCCCGCGCAGCGGCTCCATGGATGGATTCACCCGCCCGCTCCCGCGAGGATGTCCCGCACGGAGGCGGCGAGGCTCATCGGATCGAACGGCTTGACGATCACGCCGATGGCGCCGAGGTCGGTGTAGCGGCTCAACTCGGACGATTGCGCGCGGGCGGTCATGAAGATGACCGGAGTCGCCTCATGGCCCGGCAGCTGGCGCAGGCGGGCCAGGGTGCCGGGACCGTCGAGCACGGGCATCATGACATCGAGCAGGATGACGTCCGGCCGGCAGCCCGCCTCGAGCAGGCCCAGGGCTTCCGCGCCGGAAGCGGCCGAAGTCAGTGACATGGCCCCATCGAGCTCCAGCGACATGGCCGCGACCTCGCGGATGTCGGGTTCGTCATCGACATGGAGGAGATGCAGGTGGGTCATTGCGATGGCTCCCCGGTTTTCGCCGTGAGGTCCCGGACCATCCGGGTGAGGCCCGCGAGGGAGGTGCGGGACTTGACGAGGACGGCGTCGACCCGGTCGGCGAGGTCGGCATCCATTTCCTGGGCCGAATAGACAACCACGGGAACGGTTGATCCATAGGCGGCGTCCACATCCGGCAACAGTTCCAGGCCGGACCCGTCGGGCAGGCCCAGATCGAGGATTATGAGATCCGGTCGGCGCTCACGCAGCATCCGGCGCGCCACCGACAGATTATCCGCCGTGATGAGATCTGCGATTTCCCCAAGCGCCGAGGCGGTGACCTCGAGCGTGTCCCGATCGTCGTCGACGTGCAGGACCAGAGGCCGGTTCGAGCGCCGCTGGAGAATGGCGTTGACCGCCGAGCGCAGCCGGGCCTGGTCGAACGGCTTGGCCAGCCAGTCCACGACCTCGAGCGACCCGCCCCTCTCCTGACCGTCGGCGACATTGCCCGACACCACGACCACTGGCAGATGCCGGGTGCTTTCATCGTCGCGGAGGGCGCGGATCAGGGCGACGCCGTCCATGTCGGGCAGATGCAGATCGACCAGCACGGCGGCGTACCAACCCGTGCGGGCGGCCCTGAGCGTCTGGTCTCCCGTGCCGGCCACGTCGGCGGCGAAGCCGTCGTATTCGAGCATCTGCCGCAGCATCTCGCCCGCCAGGGCGTCGTCTTCGCAGATCAGAAGCCGCGGCCCGTCTTGCGGCACGGTCGGGTCGGCGCTGGAGAGCGGCAGCTCGAGATGGAAGGTCGCGCCCTCGCCGGGCGGGGACTCGAACCAGAGCCGCCCGCCATGGCGTTCAGTGATCTCGCGGGCGATCGCCAGACCCAGCCCGGTGCCACCCTTGGCGCGGGTGCCGGATCCGTCCGCCTGGGCGAACTTCGAAAAGATGCGCGACCGGAACGCTTCCGGAATGCCGGGCCCCTGATCCCGCACGCTGAGGCGGGCGATGCGGGCCCTGGAGTCCACCGACACGGTCACCGTGCCGCCGGTCGGAGAGAATTTGCAGGCGTTGGAAAGGAGGTTGGTCACCACCTGCATCAACCGGTCGGGGTCGGCGCGCACCGGGGCCGGCTCTGCGGGCGTGAGCGTGATCTCCACCCCCAGGTCGTCGGCCAGCCCCCGCATCGCCTCGACCGAGCGCCCGGCGATCTCGCCAAGGTCCACAATGGACAGGTCCAGCGTCAGCTTGCCGGATTCGATCTTCTCGATATCGAGGATGTCGTTGATCAGGCGAACCAGGCGCTGGCTGTTGGCGTGGGCGATGCCCACCAGTCGAGCGGCCTTCTCCGGCAACGGGCCCGCCGCGCCGCCGGCCAGCAGGCCGAGCGATCCGGCGATCGAGGTCAGCGGCGTGCGCAGCTCATGGCTGACGGTCGAGACGAATTCCTCCTTCAGCTCCTCCACCCGGCGGCGCGCCGAGATGTCACGCACGACGGCGACCACATGCGGGCCCGTCGGAAGGTTCATGACCCCCAGCCCCACGTCGGCCGGGAACGACTCGCCGTTGCGGCGCCGGCCGGTCAGTTCGCGGACCACGCCGCCGGCGAGCGCCCGTCGCGAGGCGCCGAGGCGGGACATGAAGACGCCGTCCCCGTCGTGCGCCAGGTCGAGCAGCAGCGAGACGTCGCGGCGATCCAGTTCGTCGGCGGAATAGCCGAACAGGCTCTCGGCGGCCGCGTTGACGGTTTCGATGCTGCCGCTTGGGTTGAGGGTGATCATGGCGTCGCCCGCGCTCTCGAAGGCGTTGCGCGCCCGCTCCGCCGTGGCCGCCGCCTGCAGGGCCCGGTCGAGCTTGGACAGGACGGCGGCGATCGGCAGGGTGGTCAGCGGCAGGGTGGCCAGCCCGAGTTGCAGGTGGAACAGCTCGGTCTGCAGGCCGGCGTCCCCGGCGGAGAGGCTGCCGAGGCCCGCCAGGTGCAGTGCGATCGCGAGCAGGCCGGTCCAGAGAACCGCGGTCGCGGCGCCGACCGCACCGAACCGCAGGGTGGCGAGCACGGCCAGCGGCGCGGTCAGGGCGATCAGGGCGGGCTCCAGCGGGACCAGGAGCCAGACCGCCACGGAAATGGCTACGAACAGCGAAATGGCGATCAGGGCGTCGACCTTCGAGCGCCACACCGCGAGGCGGTCACGGGTCATGACGACGCCGAACGGCACGATGATCATCATGCTCAGAGCGTCGGTGACCCAGGAGATCCAGGCCGCCTCGATGAACGAGGACTGGGTCGCGTAGGCGATGACCGGAGCCGCCGCCACGGCCGCCGCCGCGGGCGCGGCCACGGCGGCGCAGGCCAGGAAGGCGAGCAGCGGCCCGGGCCGGGTCACGTCGGTGCCGACCAGTTTGAACGCAGAGAGCAGCAGGACGGCGACCAGCACCTCCAGCAGGTTCGGGGCGGCCACCAGCAGGGCGCCCACGAGGTTGCCGCCGGCGTAGAGCATCATGGCGACCATCGCGACGGCGAGCGCCGTCAGCACCGCGATGCGCCAGACCCAGCCCCGGGGGCCCCGTAAAATGGCGACCAGCGCCAGGGCGTTGGTGGGCCAGATGGCCGTCGCGCCGCCGAAGCTGGTCCAGAAAATCGCGGCGTAGGACATCGCCGCGAAGGCCACGGTCAGCAGGGCGAAGGACAGGGCCAGGCCGCCGGC
This sequence comes from Caulobacterales bacterium, assembly GCA_016183935.1. Lineage (GTDB taxonomy): Bacteria > Pseudomonadota > Alphaproteobacteria > Caulobacterales > Caulobacteraceae > Brevundimonas. The sequence continues at coordinate 11,616 of JACPDR010000053.1, read as the reverse complement.
GCCCAGCGCCTCACCTCCCCGCGAACGGTTCGAGTTTGCAGTCACGGATAGCCCCCTCAGGCGGTCTGGACTGCTTATTTCTCCGCCACAGGTGCTAATCTCTTGATAAGCTGGTCGGCTAGCGCTCGCGCACCAGACTCATGAGCAGCGCCGCCAGCACGGCGAGGCCGGCGAGGAGCAATAGCAGGGGCCGGAATCCGCCTGCCTCCAGGGCGACGTAGGCGAGGCCCGGCCCGAGGATCGACGGCAGGGTGTTGGTCAGGTTGAGCACCCCCAGATCCCGCCCCCGGTGATCCGGCGACGGCAGGAGTTGCATGGCGTAGGTCGACTGCAACGCCAGGAAGATGGCGCTGCTGGCGGCGAACAGGCCGTAGCCCCAGGCCGCCACGGCCCAGTCGGGAAAGAGCGCCATCAGCACGAGACCGGTCGCGGCGGCCATGGCGGTCCCCTGCAGGAAAGGCTTGCGCGCGTTCACGACATCGGAGAGCCGCCCGAGCAGGATGGAGAGCGGGACCGTCACGGCGGCGGCGAGGCCGCACAGCCACGCCACCCGGACCGCCATCCGGTCGGTCCCGAGCATCCGCCCCCCGACCTCGACGGTCTCGAAATAGTAGAGGAGGTAGGCGAACAGGATGGCGCCGGCGATCTGGACCAGCAGCCGCGCCCCCCAGATGGCCGCGAGGTCGCGCGCCTTCCTGGCCCGGACGGCGGTCGTGGGCGCCACGACCGGAGGCGCCCACGACCGGGCGCGGAAGATCACCAGAAAGGGCGCGACCAGAAGCGCCACGAGAGCCATCGTCGCCGCCAGCCTTGCTTCCGGCGACGGCGCCAGCATGACCACGACACCGCTGAGGGCCCCCAGCGGATAGGTGGCGCCCATCAGCCCGCCCAGCAGCCCTTTCTGGGCATCCGGCGTCTCGTCGGCGGCCAGCGCCGCCAAAGGCGCCAGCATCAGGTTCAGCCCCGTCTGGAACAGCGCGACCGCCGCGAGAATCCCGGTCAGGGTGTCGACCACGCCGAACAGGCCGTACGAGGCCGCGGTGGCGACCAGGCCCGCGACGATCCATGGCCTCCGCCCGCCCGGGCCGCCGGCGAACCGGTCGCTGAGCGCGCCGGCGACGATGTTGGCGACGCTGGCCGTCACCGCGCCGACGAAGACCGCCAGCGACAGGGCGCCGACCTTGTCCTCCAACCCCAGGGCGGCGATGCGCAAGGGCAGGAGCAGCGTCAGCAGCGGCGTATAGGCCACCACGCCGCCCCCCCAGGCCACGGCGTAGAGCAGCAACCAGACGGGCGGCCGCCGGGACTCGGCCGGACCGCCCGCGGCGGTCACCGGCGCGGCCGCCCGGTCGATCCCCGCACGGCGAGGCCGAACGGCGTCACCGTCTGGGCGGGCAGGTCCGCCGCCTTGGACTTGGCGCGGATCAGCAGGTCGGCCGCCGCCGCCGTCATGGCGGCGATCGGCTGCACGACGGCGGTCAGCGGCGGATGGCTGAATCGCACGATCGGCGTGTCGTCGAAGCTGACGATCGAGAGGTCGTCGGGCACGGCCAGGCCCTTCGCCTTGGCGACGGCGAGCGTGGCCAGCGCCATCTGGTCGTTGCTGGCCACGATGCCGGTGGGCGGCTCGGCCAGCGCCAGCAGTTGTCGCGCGGCGGCCTCGCCCGATCCATAGGTGAAATCTCCGCGCCCGATCAGCGTCTCGTCGACCTCGAACCCGCGCGAGGTCAGCGCCGTGCGATAGCCGGCGAGGCGGGCCCCGCTCAGGGCGTACTCGTCGCTGCCGGTGATGAAGCCGACCCGGTGATGGCCGAGGCCGAGCAGGTGACTGGTCGCCGCCTCGGCCGCGCCGGCATCGTTCATCGAAATGGCGAAGCCGGGCCCCGGCGTCTCGGACCCGATGCGGGCGAAGGGCAGATCCTGACGGACCAGAAGTTCGGTGATCAGTGGATTATCGGAGTGCGGCGGCGTCAGGATCACCCCGTCGGGGTGAAGGGCCGACAGCGCCGCCTGGACCTCCCGTTCGACCTGTGACGAATGGGTGTCGATCAGCTCGAAGATCATCCGGTAGCCGGACTCGGCGCATTTGAGCATGCCTCCCAGCAGCATCTGGTCGACCCAGTCGGTCCCCTCCCCCGAGCGCCAGGCGTCGATGGTCCGGTCCCGGTCGTTCAGCGCCATCAGCAGGTAGGATCGGGATCCGCCCATGCGTCTGGCGGCGATGCTCGGCACATAGCCCAGTTTGGCGACGGCGGCGTGGACCCGCTCCTGCACCTGCGGCCGGACGTTCGGGGCGTTGTTGATGACGCGCGAGACGGTCTGCAGAGACACTCCCGCCTCGGCAGCCACGTGCTTGATGGTGACAGCGGCGCGGCGCAACGGATCAGTCCCCAACCCTTACGGTTCCCGGCATTGTGTCAGGCTTGGCCGTACTGCCGCAACCCGCCGGCGTCATGCCGACAAGGCCGCCGGCTGCGGCGGCTCCGCGGCGCAGTGGGCGGCGAGGAACTCGGCGTGGGTCGGCAGTCGGGAGACCAGCCGCGCCAGTCCCTCCCGCGCGCCCTCCAGTTCGCCCGGAAGCCGCGCGAAGGGGATGCGGTCGACAAGCGGATGCCAGCTGCGGGGGACCACGCCCATGCCGTCCAGGATCGACTGCCAATTAACGTCGCGGAACAACTCGTCGACACCCTCGGCCAGCGAGCCATTGACCTTGAACAGGTCGATCTTGCGCTGGAGCGAGGCGGGCAGCTCCATGGTCCGGCACTGCCGCCAGAATTCCGTGTCGTCCCGGCGGGTGGTGCAATAGTGCAGGATCACGAAGTCACGAATCTCCTCGTAGTCCGCGCTCATACGGCGATTGTACTCGTCGATCAGGTTCTGGTCGCAGTCGGCGTCGGGCAGGTAGCGGAAGAAGAAGTCCATGCCGCGGTAGACCAGATGGATCGCCGTGGACTCGAGGGGCTCGATGAAGCCGCTGGCGAGGCCTAGCGACAGGACGTTGCGGCTCCACATCTGCTTGCGCACGCCCGTCCTGAACGGCACCACCATCGGCGGGGCGACGGGCTCGCCCTCGACCTGGGCCATCAGCACCGAGGTCGCCTCGTCGTCACTCAGATGGCGGCTGGAGAAGACGTGGCCGTTGCCGGTGCGGTGCTGCAGGGGGATGCGCCAGCGCCAGCCGTGGTCCTGGGCGTGCACCAGGGTGTAGGGCGCCGGGGGGCCGACGTTCTCGGTCTGGACGGCGATGGCGCGATCGCACAGCAGCCAGTGCGACCAATCCTCGTGCTCGACCCCCAGGGTCTTGCCGATCAGCAGGGCGCGGAAGCCGGAGCAGTCGATGAAGAAGTCCGCCTCGACCGAGCGGCCGTCCTTCAGCTGCAGCCGCTCCACGAAGCCGTCGGGCCGGGTCACCACGTCCTCGACCAGGCCCTCGGTGCGTTTGACGCCGCGGGCCTCGGCGAAGCCGCGCAGATAACGGGCGACCCGGGTGGCGTCGACGTGCAGGGCGTAGCTGGCGGTCGCGATCGGCGTGTTCGGCGCCTTGAACGGCAGGGTGAACCGCCCCTCGCGCGCCATGACGCTGGCCGGTGCGAATTCCTGCAGACCGGCGGTGTAGCCGTGTCGCTTCGCCTTCAGCCATACCTGATAGAAGTCGCTCAGCCCGACCGGCGCGCCGATGCCGCCGAAGGGATGGAAATAGGTCTCGCCCTTCTCGCCCCAGTCGCGGAAATCGATGCCCAGCTTGAAGCTGGCGCCGGTCTCCCGGACGAACTCCTGCTCGTTGATCCCCAGCCTGGCGAGCAGTTGCAGGAAGGGCGGCACGGTGGACTCGCCGACGCCGATGGTGCCGATGGCGTCGGACTCCACCAGTTCGATGTCGAACAGCTTGCCCTTGAAATGCTCGGCCATGACGGCCGCCGCGATCCAGCCGGCCGTGCCGCCGCCGACGATGCACACCTTGCGCAGGGGACGACGGCCGGTCGGGTCCATGGAAGTGTTCATGCGGCGACCGGGGGCTGGAGGGACGACAGGAATTCGGCGTGGGCCGGCGCCCGGGCAACCGCGTCGGCGACCGCCTCCCGCATGGCGGCGAGGCTGCGCGACAACTGGTCCGGATCGGCCGCGTCGACGGCGGGATCGTAGCCGTCCGGCCAGACGCCGAAGCCGGCGTAGATCGCCAGCCAGCTGGCCGGATGGAACATCTCCCAGCGGTAGCGGACGAACTGCCCGCGCGTCTTCCACAGGTCGAGCTTACGCTGCAGCGTCTCGGGAATGGGCGCCTCGCGGCAGTCGCGCCAGAATGGCTCGTCGCGGCCGTTCAGCTTGTAGTGCAGGACGACGAAGTCGCGGACCCGGTCCAGCTCGCGCGCGGTCTGGTCATTGAACTCGTCGAGCACCGGCTGGACGAAGCGGCGATCGGGAAACAGGGCCTTCAACCGGTCGATGGCGGTCTCGATCACCGCGATGGAGGTGCTCTCCAGCGGCTCGACGAAACCCGCCGACAGCCCGATCGAAACGCAGTTTTTCACCCAGGCGCGACGGCGGCGGCCTGGCCGGAAGGGAATCCGCCGGGGCTCCGTCAGCGGACGACCCATCAGGTTCGGCGTCAGGTCGGCGAGCGCCTGCTCGTCGGTGACGTGCCGGCTGGAGAAGACGATACCGTTGCCGGCGCGGTGGCGCAGCGGGATGCCCCATTGCCAGCCCGAGGCCCGGGCGGTCACGCGGGTGAAGGGCGGCGGCGCCTCGCCCGGCGCGTTCTCGCTCTGCACCGCGAAGGCGGTGTCGCACAGCAGCCACTGACCCCAATCCTCATAGGGCTCGGCCAGCGCCTCGCCGATCAGCAGGCCCCGGAATCCGGAGCAGTCGACGAACAGGTCGCCCTCGATCCGGCGGTCGTCATCCAGCACGACGCCCCGGATGAAGCCGTCCTCCGGCCGCAGGTCCACGCCCAGGATGCGGGCGTCGATCCGTTCGCATCCGCCGGCCTCGGCATAGGCGCGCAGATGCTGGGCGAAGGCGGTGGCGTCCAGTTGCAGAGCCCAGTCGAACACCGACAGGCTGGACGGCGGACGCGGCGACGGGGTGACGAACCGGCCGGCATCGGCCAGCGAGGCCCCCAGGGAATAGGCGCTGAGCGGCGCGGTCTGGCCCCGCTCCCGGTCGGCCAGCCAGAAATGGTGGAAGCCGATCCCCTTCAGGTCCTGCCCGTAGAGCCCGAACGGATGGATGAAGTCGGAGCCGGGCCCGGACCAGTCGTTGAAGCGGATGCCCAGCTTGCAGGTCGCCCCGGTCGCTCGCATCACCTCGGCGTCGCTCAGGCCCAGCTGGGCGTAGAAGCGACGGATCGTCGGGATGGTCGCCTCGCCGACGCCGATGGTCCCGATCGCGGAGGACTCCACCACCGTGATCTTCAGATCCGTTCCGCGGAAATGCTGCACCAGGGCCGCGGCCGTCATCCAGCCGGCTGTGCCGCCGCCGACGATGACGACGCTGCGGATGCGGGGATCAGGGTCCATCTGGGAAGCTTGCACTCAAAACGCCGCCTGAAAAGGCGGCCGGCGATGTCTCCATCGCCGGCCAGGTCTTCAGGGAAGGCTAGAACCGGGCCCGAATGCCCACGGAATACCGCGGTTCGAACTGGTTGCGCGAGTGGAACTGCTGGGCTCCCTCCTCGAACTCGAGATAGTACTCCTCGATCTCGCCCAGGATGTTCGATCCGTTCAGATAGACGCTGACGATGTCGTTCACGTCATAGGTGACGTTCACATCAACGTACTGGGCGGTGTCCTGGTAGATCGGTATCTGCCCGAACGTGCCCGACAGCCGCGGGGTGCGGTAGTTGTAGGCGACGCGGGCCTGCAACCGGTCGTCCTGGTACCAGACGGCGGCGTTCAGCTGATATTCCGAGTTATCCGGGAACGGCAGGTCCTCGCCCGACAGATTGGTCGCGTTCTGCGAACTGTCGGAGAAGGTGAGGCTGCCGTCGAAGCCGAAGTTGGACCACAGGCTCTGGTCGGCCAGGAAGTCGCTGAGCGCGACCTTGGCCCCCAGTTCGAGGCCCTGCAGCTCTCCGCCCTCGCCCTGCACCGGGCGGTTGACCGGAACGATCCGGCGGATGACGCCGTCCTGGTCGGGGAACTCGCCATCGAGGACGGTTGCGCGGGTGACGAAGCTCTCGATGTTCAGCTTGAACAGGGCGGCGTTGAACAGCGTCCCGCGACCCAGATAGTACTCGAGGCTCAGGTCGTAGTTGTCCGAGCGCCACGGATTGAGGTCGGGGTTGCCGTTGGCGCTGGCGCCCGTGACCCGGCGCACGCCGACCGGCGGAGCGGTCGGATCCTGCGGCGTCGGTCCGAGCGAGTCGGCCGTCTGGATGGTGACGCCGCCGCCATAGTTGCCCAGATCCAGCGGGATCATGGTCTTGTTGAACGCGGCCCGCAGCCTCAGCCGGTCGCTGAAGTCCCAGGCCAGATTCACCGACGGCAGGTAATCGAAATAGCTCCGGCTCGAGAAGGTGTCGCCGGCGTCGAGATTGGTGTCGCCGTAGTTGCGAGTTTCCCCAGTCAGGTTCTGCCGTACGTCCATCTCGGTGCGGATCACCTTCAGGCCGACGTCGCCGTGCAGCCGACCGGCCTCGATGCCGGAGGTCAGATAGAAGCTCTCCTCCAGGAGGGTGACGTCAAAGCTGTTGCCCGGAATAATGACCGGGTAGGCGCTGCCGAAGACCCGCTGCTGGAACGCGGTGACGTCGTCGAAATCCCTCGGATCGACGACCCAGACGCCGGGCAACCCCTGGGTGATCGAGCCATAGTTGTCGAGGAAGTAGACGTTGTTGTGCTCGTCGAGCCCCGTCGGCCGGTTGACCGTATAGCCCTGGAAGCAAGTCGGGGTGTTCGGCGCGCCGCCGTCGCCGCAGTTCCCCGGCGCGGCGCCGATAGGCGCCAGCGGATCGTAGGCCGGGTTGGAAACGAACTCGCCCGCCTGGCACTGGTTCTGGTTCATGACCACGTCGATGGCCTTCCACTGGGCCGAACAGCCGTTCGGGTCAGTGGCACCGTTGCCGGCGTAGAAGTCCGAGAACAGGTGGAAATTCTCGATTTCGACCTCTCGTCTGGAGACCCGTCCGCCCATGTCGACGCGGGTGATGAAGCCGAGCGCCGGCGCATCGAATTCGTAGGTGCTGTCGATCCGGGCCACGTCCAGCGTCGACTCATTGCGCTGGTTGCCCTCCGACGAGAAGGCGGCGACTGCGTAGCTGCCGAGGTTCGCCATGTAGTCGGTCAGCGTATGTCCCGCGCCGAGGCCGCCGGAGATCATCTGGTCGAACTGGCTCCAGACGGTGTTCGAACCGCCGATGTTCAGGTGGACCAGCGGGTCCTCGCCGAAGCCGAGCGGATTGGGATTGATGTAGCGTCCGCCGTTGGAGCCGACGACGCCGTTGGAATACTGCGAAGCGGGGTAGAGGGCCGCGATCGAGGCCGGATAGAAGGGCCCGCGCGTGCGGTCGTTGGGATCGCGGAACAGGGTGAACTGGCGGTCCGGTGAATACTGCCAGTTCGACAGGTCGCCCTGCACCTGGCCGTTCATGCTGAGCAGGGAGGCGTCGGAGTGGATGATCCGGCCCGACAGCCGGAACGGACCGCCGTTGTCGTAGTCCATCTCGAGATTGAGGTTGGTCGACTCCGTCTCCGTCACCCGGTTGACGGTGAACGAGTTCATCCACCAGACATCGAGGTCGTACTCATCGACATCGAGCCACGGCTGGCCGTTCCCGCCGGTGACGCCGGTGGTTTCGAAGTCGGTCGGAATGGTCCAGCCCAGCGCGCTCCAGCGGTTGGAGATGTTGAGGCCGGCGGCCCGGTTGTATTCCTTCTGGTTGGTGTAGAAGGCCTCGCCTGTCACGGTGAGGCCGTTGCCGGCGTCCCACTGCAGAGCCCCGTTGAGGCTGTAGCGGTCGCGCTCGACCACGCGCCGGAAGCTGTCGTAGCCGTGCGGCGCGATCCAGTTGTCGCCGCCGCCGCCCCAGTCGTTGTTGCCGAACACGCCGCCGCTGACGCCGGAGTAGTTATTGCCGAGGTTGGACTGGCTGGCGACGCCGGAAAGCATCAGGCCGAAGCCGTCGGTGCGCCAGTTGACCAGACCGTTGAACAGGTAGTCGTCCTCTCCCGTGTCCTCGCCGGTGGCGTATTCCTGGGTCAGGGCGAAGGTCGTGCCGTAGTCGAAGTCGAACGGCCGCCGCGTGCGCAGGTCGATGGTGCCCGAGATGCCGGACAGGGCGTTGCGCGGGTCCATCGACTTGAAGACGACGATCGAATTCATCAGCTGCGCCGGCACGTCGTTGAGGTTCGGCTGGGCGCTGCCGAGGTTGCCGGCGCTGAGATACTGTTCGCCGTTGAGCAGGGTCACCACCTGCGGCAGGCCGCGGATATTCACGGTGGAGCCTTCACCGGCGCTGCGCTGCACCTGGACGCCGGCGATGCGCTGCAGGGCGTCAGCCACGGTGACGTCCGGCAGCTTGCCGATATCCTCGGCGGAGATGGCGTCGACGATGGCGGTCGACTCCCGCTTGATGTCGATCGACTGCTCCTGCGAGCGGCGAATGCCGGTGACGATGACTTCCTCGACCTCGGTCGCCGGCTCGGCGGCCGGCGGGGCCCCCGGATCCTGCGCCAGGACCGGCGTCGACAGTGCGCTGCTGGCCATCAGGATGGCCCACCAGGTGGTGCGTTGAACCTTCATGAATTCCCCCTCTTCGTCGCAATTCAGCGTTGTCGGCGACGATCATCGAGGGTCGGAAAAGGAGATGGCGGACTTGAACGCAGCCGCTCTCACAGCGCCGCATACTGGCGGCGCGGGCGCCACGCCCGATGGCGCGCTCCTGGGTTTCCTACCTCGAAGGTCTCCGCCTTCTGAGTGTGAAGCTAAGCACAAGTTGAGAGCGTTCACAACGCCCTACATTCATCCCGCGAATGCTCTGGAGCCCGGCCTCCGCGGCAGCCGTTGCTACGCCGCCGGACAGGCGGCGGGACCGACGTCCGGGTTCAGCTGAATCTCCGAGACGGAGACTGTCGCCGCTCCCGTGCTGGTCAGGACGAAGGGCGTTTCAATCGCCTCGGCGCGGGGCTCGGCGAAGCAGGACAGCCGCACCTTGTAAGCCTGCCATTCGCCCGCGGGCGCCGCCGTGAGTTCGTCGGTCAGATCCACGGCGGCGCCGCCGAACCCGAGCGACAGGTCGCCGGCGGGCGCCGCATCGATCCGGTAGCGGAAGCTCAGGGCCAGATCGCCATTGACCTCGCGACGGAGGTCGACAGGCGGTCCCCAAATGAGGGCCCTGGCGGGGCCGGTGAAGGTCAGGCGCCGGCCGCTCTCCTGGGCGAGGTCGTCGACCGGCCTTACGGAAACCGCGCCGCGCGGGCTGTCTCCGGACGTCTCGTCGCCCAGCCGCGTCTGGCCGCCGGCGTCCTCGAGGATCAGGGACCAGGGCGGATTGATGCGTCCATTGACCAGATACTGGTCCGCGCCGCCCGCGGCCGAGACGACGCCCGAGTCCTCGGACAGCGCCGGCACATCCGCGGGCCGGGCGTAGCTCAGCCCGTAGCCGTAGGCGAACTGCGGGTCATAGCCCGGCTCGCCCCGGTTCAGGGGCTGGCCGGTGGCGTCACGTGGCCAGCTGAACGACAGCGCGCCGGAGAAATCCTGACGGGGCGCGCCCGCCGCATCGCCGATCAGGACGTCGGCGATTCCGCCGCCCTCGGTCCCCGGCAACCACGCGGCCACGAAGGCGTCCGAGGCGTTGATCTCCGGATTGACCCACATCGGACGTCCCGACAGGAAGACCGACACCGTCGGCACCCCCGCCGCCTTGAGCCGGCGCAGGATCGCCAGCGGCTCCTCCGGGGCGAAGTCCAGGGTGCGCAGGTCGCCGAGGAACTCCGCATACGGCGTCTCGCCGAACACCACGATGGCCACGTCCGGTCGTTCGGCGAAGGTCCCGTCGGCGCTCAGGGTCGCCGCCCCGCCCGCCGCCGTGACCGCCTCGTCGATCCCGGCCCAGATCGACTGGCCGCCGGGAAAGTGGTCGTTGGTGTTGCCGGTCCCCTGCCAACTCAGGGTCCAGCCGCCCGCCGCCTGGCCGATGTCGTCCGCCGCGTTCCCGGCCACCAGAACCTTGCCGCCGCCCGCGATCGGCAGGACGCCGCCCTCATTCTTCAGCAGCACCAGCGATTCACGCACCGCCTGCCGGGCCAGCGCCCGGTGGGCGGGCGAGCCGAGATGCTGGAGCTGCCCCTCGACCGGACGGTCCTCGCGGAAGACGCCGGCCTTGACCTTGGCGCGCAGGATGCGGCGCACGGCCTCGTCCAGCCGGGCCATCGAAATCTCGCCCGAGCGGACCTGGGCCAGGGTGTTTTCGTAGAGCGGCCGCCAGCTGTCCGGGGCCATGAACATGTCGATGCCGGCGTTAAAGGCTGCGGCGCAGCTCTCGTTGGAACAGCCCGGCAGCTGGCCGTGGGCGTTCCAGTCCGAGACCACGAAGCCGTCGAAGCCGAGCGGTCCGCGCAGGACGTCGGTCAGCAGCGTCTCATTGCCCGAGTGCTTGACGCCGTTCCAGCCGGAGAAGCTGGCCATAACCGACAGCACGCCCGCATCGATGGCCTGCACATAGCCGCCCAGATGGATGTCGATCAGCTCCTGTTCCGTGCCGATGAAGTCGCCCTGGTCGCGGCCGCCGTGGGTGCCGCCGTCGGCGAGGAAATGCTTGGCCGAACCGGCGATCCGGCCGGGCTCGAGCGGCCCGTCGGGGCTCAAGGTCCCCTGCAGCCCCAGCGTCAAGGGACCGGCGTAGGCGCGCTGCACCTCCGGGTCCTCGGAATAGCCCTCATAGGCGCGGCCCCAGCGGTCGTCGCGCGGCACGGCCAAGGTCGGCCCGAAGGTCCAGTCGGCCCCGGTGACGGCCACCTCGAGCGCGGTCGCCTCGCCGATCCGGCCGATCAGCTCGGGATTGCGGGTCGCGCCGAGGCCGATGTTGTGCGGGAAGATGGTGGCGCCGACGACGTTGTTGTGCCCGTGCACGGCGTCGATGCCGAAGATCAGGGGCACGCGCGCGCCCGGCCGCTGCGCCGCGGCCGCGCGGAACGCCCTCGCCAGATCGACCCAGCCCTGCGGATCGCCCCGCTCCTCGCCGCCCGGGCCGGAGTTGCCGCCGGCCAGGATGGAGCCCAGTGGATACTGAAGCAGGTCCTCCGGGCTGATGGAGCCGATGTCGGCCTGGATGGTCTGGCCGACCTTCTCCTCCACCGTCATCCGGCTCATCAAGTCGGTGACGAAGGCTTCCGTGGCGGGATCCGTCATGGCCGCGGGAGAGGCGGCTGTCGGCCACAGCGCCGCCCTCGCGCGGGCGGCCTCGGGCGCGGCCGGAGACTGGGCCACGGCCGGCGCGGCGACGGCGAGCCCCACCGACAGAACCAGGGCAAGGGTCGAGACTGAACCGCGCATTTCGTTCTCCAATTCCCGCGGAGAGCCTCGAAGGGGCTGGCGACGGCAGGCGTGGATTGGAGACTCCACCGCGGTTCCCCCCGGCGAGACATGCCCCTACCCGTCTTCCTGCCCTCGAGGTCT
>JACPDR010000052.1 GCA_016183935.1 Caulobacterales bacterium | reverse complement strand
GGCCATCTTCCCGGCCGTGGACCCGCTGGACTCGACCTCGCGGATCATGGACCCGCTGGTCATCGGCGACGCACACTACCTGGTCGCCCGTTCGGTCCAGGAAGTGCTGCAGCAGTACAAGGCGCTTAAGGACATCATCGCCATCCTGGGCATGGACGAACTGTCGGAAGAGGACAAGCTGATCGTCTCGCGCGCCCGCAAGATCCAGCGCTTCCTGTCGCAGCCGTTCTTCGTGGCCGAGCAGTTCACCAACGCCCCGGGCAAGTTCGTCTCGCTGGAAGACACGATCCGCTCGTTCAAGGGCATCGTGGCCGGTGAGTACGACCACCTGCCGGAAGCCGCCTTCTACATGGTCGGCGCCATCGAGGAAGCCGTCGAGAAGGCCCAGAAGCTGGCCGAGGCGGCCTGATAATGGCCGGCAAGCTCAGCTTCTCGCTGGTGTCGCCCGAGCGCGAGGTCTTCGTCGGCCTCGTGGATCAGGTCGATGCGCCCGGCGTCGAGGGCGATTTCGGCGTCCTGGCCGACCACGCGCCGTTCATGACCGCCCTGCGCGAAGGCGTGGTCACCGTCATCGACGGCGGCTCGCGGCGTCAGTTCGAGGTTCACGGCGGCTTCGCTGACGTCACCCCGGCCGGCCTGACCATCCTGGCCGAACAGGCTTCGGAAGTCGCGGCGGGCTGATCAGCTTGTCATCCCGGACGCGGCGAAGCCGCGATCCGGGACGCGCCGCTCCACAATCTGGCCTCCCGGAAGGCGCAGCCTGTCCGGGAGACAGCCTGAAGCCAATCGTCTCCCGGTTCAGCTCTGCGAGCTGCCCGGGAGTTTTCGTTTGTGAGGCCCGGGCCGTCCCGGCTCTTCGCTTCGCTGCGGCCGGGATGACAAGGCCGCCGCGCTTGACCTCGGGGCACGAGGCCCTAGATAGCCCCTGCAAGACGAGGCCACGTCCTCGCTCCCGCCGATGCGGGACGAAGCCCGGGACGGCCCGGCCCTTTGAGAGGAGGGCCGCGCATGGCCTGGACGTATCTGATCATCGCCGGACTGCTGGAAATCATCTGGGCCTATTTCATGAAACAGTCGGCGGGGTTTACCCGGCTGTGGCCGAGCGTGGCGACGCTAGGTTTCATGGCGGTCAGTTTCGCCCTGCTGTCGCTGGCCATGAAGTCGCTGCCGATGGGGACGGCCTATGTGGTCTGGACCGGCATCGGCGCGGTCGGGGCCTTCATCGTGGGGGTGGTCTTCCTGCAGGAGCACCTGAGCCCCCTGCGGGTGCTGGCGGCCCTGCTGGTGCTGACGGGGCTGGTGCTGTTCCGGCTGGCGCCGACGCAATGACGGTGTAGCCTCGGGTCAGGAGGCGCCCATGCTTGAACTCAGACCCAACTGCGAATGCTGTGATCGCGACCTGCCGTTCAACAGCGCCGAGGCCCGCATCTGCACCTTCGAATGCACCTTCTGCGCCGATTGCGTGGAGGGGACGCTGAAGGACGTCTGTCCCAACTGCGGCGGCGGCTTCGTCCCCCGGCCGATCCGGCCGGCGCGGCTGATGGCGAAATATCCGGCCTCGACAAAGCGGGTGCTGAAGCCGGATGGGTGCGCGGCGGCCTAGACCACCAGCGGGGCGAACGCCGCCACCACCTGTTCGTAGGCCTTGCGCTTGAAGGGGACGATCAGGTCGGGGGCCTCGTCGAGCCGACCCCAGCGCCAGGTGTCGAACTCGATGTCGCCGTGGGTTTCGAGGTCGATCTCGGACTCGTCGCCGGTGAAGCGGAAGGCGAACCATTTCTGCTTCTGGCCGGCGAAGCCGCGCGCCTGCTTGCTTCCGCCGTAGTCGGCCGGGAAGGCGTAGGCGATCCATTCCCCGGTCTGGGCCAGGAGGTCGACCGACACGACGCCTGTCTCCTCGGCCAGTTCGCGGCGGGCGGCGGCTTCATAATCCTCGCCGTCGTCGATGCCGCCCTGTGGGAATTGCCAATTCCACGGTCCCGGCGTGGCCGCGCGGCGGCCGTACCAGACCCGGCCGTCGGGATGGAACAGCACGACGCCGACGTTCGGGCGATAGAGGGAGAGGTCCGGCTCGGCCATGGCGGTCCCTTAGCGGCGCAACCGGCCCTTATCTACCGTCCGGGGCGGCTCGCCAGCGCGCTCGCCGGAGCCAGTTGCAGGCCGCGGGCGTCGAGGCCGGCGGTCCAGCGGGCGGCGGCCTCGACCGTGACCGGATAGCTGAAGCCGGTGCCCAGCGCCTGGCCGCGAGCCTTGGCCAGCGCCTCGAGCGCGTTGAGCTGGCCCATGATGGCGGTCGGCGACTGCTGCTGGTCGACGATGCGGTTGGCGCTGGCGCGCGCCCAGGCCCCGGGGCGGCGGCTCATCGAGCCGTCGTCGAGGAAGGCGACGCCGCGCTGGCGCAGCACGGCCATGAAGGCGGTCACACCCTCGTCCGAGGTGATGAAGCGGTCGCCGAGATAGTTGGTGACGCCGAAATAGCCGGTGGCGCGGCCCAGCAGCCAGTTCATCTTTGCCTGGATGTCGGCGGGCTCCGCATTGGCCAGCAGGGTGTAGGGGCCGGGGTCGTTGTTCGGATAGCCGGTCGGCTCCATCGGCATTTCGAGCATGACCTCGTGGCCCTGGGCGCGGGCCAGGTCGATCCAGCCCTGCAGCCCCTCGGCATAAGGCACGAAGCTGAGCGTGACCTCGGCCGGCAGGCGTTCGATGGCGGCGCGGGTGGTGACGGCGTTGAGGCCGAGACCGCCGACGATCAGGGCGACCCGGGGATTGCCGTTGGAGACGAAGGGGCGGGCGTAGGCCTGGGCAGGAACCCGGCCATCCGTGGCGATGCGCGGCAGGGGGCCGTCGGGGCCCGGCTGGCTGAGGCCGGCGATGGGAGCCGCCGGCAGCGGGCGGGCGGCGACGCGGGGCGCGGTGACCGGCGCGCCCGGACCCGAGACGGTGGCGCCGTCGGGAAGGGTGATCACCGCCTGGCCCAGAAGAGTGGGGTCCCCGTCGGCGGTCAGGTCCTGATAGAGGCCGGAGCCGTCCAGCGAGAACGCTTCCATGCCGGTGGGGACCGGGGTCTCGGCGGCGGACGGTCGGTCCAGGGCGACCCGGGCCGAGGGGGCGCCGGCGCGGGGGTCGCCCAGCACGGTGACGAACAGGGCGGCCGCGCCGAGCAGCAGGACGCCGGCGCCGGCGACCGCGACCGGCGGCTTCCTCAACACGCGGAGCAGGGGGGCGAAGGCTTCGGCCACGGAGCGGCGGGCGGGCGGAGCGCCCGCGGTGGCGGCGAGAACGGACTGGCGCTTGGCGAACATGGGCAAGGAACTGGGCGCTCGAACGGGAGTCCGCGGAACGGACGCCTACCGGGCCACAGTGGCGGGCGTCGGTTAAGAAAGCCTAACGCGCCGTTAGCTATGCCGGACTCAGTTCTCGGGCGCCGCCTCGGGTTCGGCGGCGGCCATGGCCGTGCCGGGCGCGGTGACCACGATCCCCTCGGGCGCGGCCGCCAACTGGGCCAGGCTGCCGCCGGCGCGCAACACGTCGAAGGCGCGCTCCAGCTGGTAGTCCTTCTCCTTGTCGTAGGTCTCGCCCGGGGCCTCGTGCGGGGTGTGCGGTCCCTTGCGCTCGGCCCCGATGGAGGCGTCCAAGGCGGTGGCGTAGGCGGCCTCGGAATAGATGAAGTTCGAGCGCGACACGATGCGCGCCTCGGCCTCGGAGCGGGCCACCTCGAGGTCCGGCTCGATGCCGATCTTCTGGATCGAGTCGCCCGAGGGCGTGTAGTAACGCGCCGTGGTGATCGACAGGGCCCCGTCGGCCCCGCCGCGCAGCGGAATGACGCTCTGCACCGAGCCCTTGCCGAAGCTGGTCAGGCCGACGAGCGTGGCCCGCTGGTGGTCCTTCAGGGCCCCGGCCACAATTTCGGAAGCTGATGCGGAGCCGTAGTTGATCAGCACCACCACCGGCAGGCCGCCGGTCAGGTCGCCCGGCTTGGCGGTATAGCGGATGATCTGCTCGGGGCGGCGGCCGCGCTGGCTGACGATCTCGCCGCGTTCGAGGAAGGCGTCGGATACGGCGATGGCCGCGTCGAGCAGGCCGCCGCCGTTGTTGCGCAGGTCGAGGACATAGCCCTTGAGGGCCGGGTTCTCGGTCTTGAGGCGGGCGATCGTCTCGTCCAGTTCGCGCCCGGTGTTCTCGTTGAAGGTCGAGACGCGCAGCACGCCGAAGTCGCCCTCGACACGGCCGGTGACGGAGTCGATCTTGATGATCTCGCGGGTCAGGGTGACCTCGCGCGGCTCCTCGCCGTCGCGCAGGAAGGTGACCTTGACCGAGGTGCCGGCGGCGCCGCGCAGCTTCTCGGAAACCTGGCTGACGGTCAGGCCGGTCGAGTTCTGGCCCTCGATGGCCGAGATCACGTCGCCGGCCTGGACGCCGGAGCGGGCGGCCGGGCCACCGTCCATCGGCGAGATGACCTTCACCAGTCCGCCCTCGGACGAGATGGTCAGGCCGACGCCGGAATACTGACCCTCGGTGCGCTCGCGCAGCTCGCCGTAGGCCTTGAGCGGCAGATAGGAGGAGTGCGGGTCGAGGGCGCCCATCATGCCCTGCAGGGCGGCCTCGATCAGCTTCTTGTCGTCGACCGGCACGACGTAGTCGCGCTCGACCGTGGCCAGGGCGTCGCCGAACAGGCCGATCAGGCGGAAGGCCTCGTTGCGCGGCGTCTGTCCGGCGGTCGTGGCGGCGCCCAGTCCGACCACGGTGGCGGCGGCGGCGCCGATCATCAGCAACTTGCGCATACGGTCTTTTTCCAGCGGGCCGGAGAGGCGGCCTGAACATCTACAACTACGGGACTTCCGGCGACCAAATCGTGGCCGATCGGCGGTCGGTCGATAAAATCAGCGTCATCAGGGGATGGGAAGCGGATTCGCGGGGGAGGGGCGGGCGTGGTGAGTGGTTAGTGATTAGTGGCTGGCCGCCGCTTGAGCCGTGGCGCGGACGGCGTCGCCCTTCCGCCGACAGTGAAGCGGCAACCACTAACCACTAGTCACTAACCACTCCCCCTCAGCCACGGCCCGGGATCGACCGGGCGCTCCTCGCGACGCAGATCGAAACCGACCTCGCCGTCCCGCCCGGCGCGGCCCAGCGCCTCTCCGTCGGAGACGCGGTCGCCGGTCTCGACCGAGACCTCGTCGAGGCCGGAGATCACGGCGCGCCAGCCCGGTCCGAGGTCGAGGATCACCACCCGGCCCCAGCCCTCCAGCGGACCGGTCCAGGCCACCCGACCGGCCGCGGGGGCGCGGGCCTCGAGGTCGTCGCCGCGCCAGCGCCAGCCGCTGGCCCCGTCGCCGAAGCGGATCGACGGCGCGCCCTCGACGGGCGGGGTCAGACGGTCGCGGCCGGCGGGCCGGCGGGCGGTCACGGAGGCGACGTCGGCGTTGATCGTCGGGACGGTCCCGCCGACGACGCGCAGCCGGGCTTCCAGCGCACGGGCCGCCCGTTCGGCCGTCCCGGCCTCGGCGCGGAGGATGGCGCGGAGCCGGGTCTGGCGCGCCACGATGGCCTCGGCGCGGGCGCGGCGGTCGCCCTGGGCGCTTTCGGCGGTGAACAGGGCCTCGCTGCCGAGGGCGGCGCGCCGGCGGATCCGCGTGATCTCGATCTGGCGGTCGGCGAGCGGACGGGCGCGGGCCTGAAGCTCGGGGGCGATGGCCTTCATCAGGATGGCGGCGCGGACGGTGTCGATGGCCTTGTCGGCGGGGACCAGCAGCGGCGGCGGCGGACGGCGGCTCATCATCTGCAAGGCGGACAGCAGCCGGGCCTGGCGGCCGCGCGCCTGCGACAGCTGCGCCACCAGGGCCGCCTCCCGCTCGCTGAGGCTGCGCAGCCGGGCCCGCTGGGCGGCGATGACCCGGTCGCCGGCGGCGACGTCGGTCCCCAGCGCGGCCAGCTGCCGCTCGACCCGGGCGATCTCGGCGTCGGCCTCGGCCGCCTCGGCGCGCAGCCGCAGGGCCCGGGCGCGCTCGTCGCGGAACTCGGCCTGCAGTCGGGCGATCTCGCCCGGACCGGGTCCGGCCTGCGGCGCGGCGGCGGCCACGGGCAGGGCGGTCAGGACGAGCAGCAGGGCGAGGCCGGCGCGTTGCATCAGTCGCGATGATACGGCGATCCGGCCAGGATGGTCACGGCCCGATACAACTGTTCGGCCAGCATCGCCCGGGCCAGCGCGTGCGGCCAGGTCTGCGGCCCGAAGGCGAGGGTCGAGGCGGCGGCGGCGCGGACGCTGTCGTCCAGTCCGTCGGCCCCGCCGATGGCGAAGACCAGCCGCCGCTCACCGCGGTCGCGCAGCATCGCGACGTGGTCGGCGAAGGCGCGACTGGAGAAGGTCTTGCCGCGTTCGTCGCAGGCGATCAGATGGGCCCCCTCGGCGACCTTGAGGATCAGTTCGGCCTCGGCCGCCTTGCCCGGCTTGCGGGCTTCCAGATCGACCAACTCGAGAGGGCCGAGGCCGAGCGCCCGGCCGGCGAGGGTCGCGCGTTCGGCGTAGTCGGCGGCCAGCGTCGCCTCGGGGCCGCGCCCCGGCTTGCCGATGGCGATGACGGCCAGCTTCATGGGGTCAGGTCAGGCGCGGGCGTCGACGCGGTGGCCGCTCTCGACCGACCAGATCTTCTCGATGTTGTAGAAGGCGCGGACTTCCGGGCGGAACAGGTGGACGATGACGTCGCCGGCGTCGAGCAGCACCCAGTCGCAGTGCGGCAGACCCGAGACCTTGACCTTGCCGAGACCCTGCTCCTTCAGCGTGCGCTGCAGGTGGTCGGCCAGGGCGCCCACGTGGCGATGCGAACGCCCGGAGGCGATGATCATGGTGTCGGCCATGGGGCTTTTGCCCTTCAGGTCGATGAGGACGATGTCCTGCGCCTTGTCCTCGTCGAGGCGCGACAGGACGGCCTGTTCCAGAACCGTGGAGCCGACGGGGAGAGGGGCCTGCGGACCGTCTTCGGAATGGATGGGTTCGATGGGATCCATCTCGTGCGCCGTGTTCGAGACGGCGCTGTCTTGCGCATCGTGCGCGGGCGAGGGGGTCAGCGGAGGGCTCCGGGGAGATTACTAAAGCGGCAACCTAGCACAAACCCGCCGGGGCGTCACGCGCCTGCCCGGGCGGCGCCGTTTCCGCACGGGCCGCAGCCCTCAGGGCCGTGGACGAACGGTGGTTCAGCGGCGCCGTCAGATAGGTCCAGGCCGGGGCCTCGAGGCGCGGCAGCAGGCCGGCGTGCGAGGCCGGGACACGGGCGGCGGCGAAGCGGGCGGCGGCGGGGGCGGTGCGGCTGTCCAGCTCGGAGCCGGGTCGGGCGATCACCGCCACCGGCATCATCCGCATGATGTCGGTCCAGCCGCGCCAGCGGTGGAAGCTCGCCAGGTTGTCGGAGCCCATCAGCCAGACGAAATGCACGCCGGGATGGCGGGCGGTCAGGGTCCGCAGGGTGTCGATCGTTCGTCGCGTCCCGACCCGGCTCTCGAAATCCGAGACGATCATGGCCGGTCCGGCGGCGGCGTGCGCGGCGGCCGCGCGGGCCGAGGCCATGCGTTCGGCCAGCGGGGCGGTGTCGCGGGTATCCTTCAGGGGGTTCTGCGGCGAGACCAGCCAGACGACACGGTCGAGGTCGAGCCGGCGCAGGGCGGTTTCGGCGACGTGGGCGTGGCCGTCGTGGGCCGGATTGAACGAGCCGCCGAAGATCCCGACCTTCATGCCGGGCTGGAGGTCCAGGCCGTCGCGCAGCGCGCCCCGGCGGGGGCCGAACACCCTGGGCGCGGGACCGGCGTGGAAGAAGGACAAGGCGGGGGCTCGCGCGACTTATGCTCACGAGGGAGCTAACACGGGCGGCCCCCGGTGTCGCGGGCGTTCAGCCGGATTGTTTCTTGAAGGTGTCGCCCACCTCCGCAGCGTCCGGGCCGTCGGGACCGGCGCTCCTCTTCTCGCGGTCGGCGTTGCGCTTCACCGCCGCGTCGGAGGTCGAGGCGTCGGGCCGGCCGAGCGGAACGGCGCCGTTGTCGTCGCGGCCGGGGGTCTGGATCTTGTCGGTCATGGCGGGCTCCTTTCGCGAAAGGAAGCCGGGCCGGCAGAACGGGTTCCCTACGGCGCCCAGCCGCCGGGGGTCTCGACGACGGTCTCGTCCTGCTCGGCCGGGGCGACCTCGCCGCGGTCCTTGCGCACCTCGGTCCAGGCGGCGCGGAGCAGTTCGGTGACGCCCTCGCCCGAGACGCCGGAGACCAGCATGGGGCGTCGGCCGGCGACGGCCTCGAGCTCGGCGGCCTTCTCCTCGCGCGCGGCGGGGGTCAGGGCGTCGATCTTGTTCAGGGCCAGCACCTCGGGCTTGTCGGCGAGACCGGCGCCGTAGGCCTCGAGCTCGTGGCGGATGATGCGGTAGGCGCGGGCGACGTCGTCCTGGGTGCCGTCGATGAGATGGATCAGGCAGCCCGAGCGCTCGACGTGGCCGAGGAAGCGGGTGCCGATGCCGGCCCCCTCGTGGGCGCCCTCGATCAGGCCGGGGATGTCGGCGATGACGAACCGCTCGGTGGCCGACAGATCGACCACGCCGAGGTTGGGCACCAGGGTCGTGAACGGATAGTCGGCGATCTTCGGCCGGGCCGCGCTGGCGGCGGCGAGGAAGGTCGATTTGCCGGCGTTGGGCAGGCCGGCCAAGCCGACGTCGGCGATCAGTTTGAGCCGCAGCCAGATCCAGCGCTCCTGGCCTTCCTGGCCGGGGTTGGCGTAGCTGGGGGCCTGGTTGGACGGGCCCTTGAAGCGGACGTTGCCCCAGCCGCCGTTGCCGCCCTTGAGCAGGAGCTCGGTCTTGCCGGCGACGTCCATGTCGAGCAGCACGGTCTCCTTGTCCTCGTCGAGAACCTGGGTGCCGACCGGGACCTTGAGGATGACGTCCTCGCCCTTGGCCCCGTGCATCTGCCGGCCCATGCCGTGGACGCCGGTCTGGGCCTTGAAATGCTGCTGGTAGCGGTAGTCGATCAGGGTGTTCAGCCCCTCGACCGCGGTGATCCAGACGTTGCCGCCGTTGCCGCCGTCGCCGCCGTCGGGGCCGCCGTTGGGAATGAACTTTTCGCGCCGGAACGAGACGGCGCCCCCGCCGCCGTTGCCGGAGCGGATGTAGATCTTGGCCTGGTCGAGAAACTTCATCGCGGGCTTATGGCCCAAGAGAGCGGCGATTTACAGGCGGGGGAGGGATTAGGGATTGGGGATTGGAGAACGATCAGTCCGGTCGCGATCCTGCTCAACTCCAATCCCTATTCCCTCGTCCCCAATCCCTCAGCCTCACCCCTTCGCCCACACCCCGAACGGATCGCTCCACGGCATGTCCATGGCCTCGGCGACCGCCGGGTAGGTGATCTCGCCCTTGAGCACGTTGAGACCGCGCGCCAGGTGCGGGTTCTTCTTCAGCGCCTCCAGACCGTGGTCGGCCAGGGCGAGGCCGAAGGGCAGGGTGGCGTTGTTGAGGGCTTCCGACGAGGTGCGCGGCGCGGCGCCCGGCATGTTGGCGACGCAGTAGTGGACCACGCCGTCCACGACGTAGGTGGGGTCCTCGTGGGTGGTGGCCTTCGAGGTCTCGAAGCAGCCGCCCTGGTCGATGGCCACGTCGACCAGCACCGAGCCGGGCTTCATCTGCTTGAGGTGCTCGCGCTTGATCAGCTTGGGGGCCTCGGCCCCCGGGACCAGCACGGCGCCGATGATGACGTCGGCCTTGACCAGCTCCTCCTCGATCGCGCCGATCGAGGAATAGCGGGTGACGACGCGGCCGTTGGTGACCTCGTCGATATAGGCCATGCGCGGGATCGAGCGCTCGAGGACGACCACCTCGGCGCCGAGGCCCATGGCCATGCGGGCGGCGTTGAAGCCGACCACGCCGCCGCCCAGCACCAGCACGCGGGCCGGGGCCACGCCGGGGACGCCGCAGAACAGCAGGCCCATGCCGCCGTTGTGCTTGAGCAGGGTCTCGGCGGCCGAGAAGACGGCGATACGGCCGGCCACTTCCGACATCGGCGCCAGCAGCGGCAGGCCGCCCTGGGCGTTGGTCACGGTCTCATAGGCGATGGCGGCGCATTTCGAGGCCAGCAGGCCCTTCGTCTGCTCCGGATCGGGGGCGAGGTGCAGGTAGGTGAACAGGATCTGGTCCTCGCGGAGCATCTCCCACTCGACCTTCTGCGGCTCCTTGACCTTCACGATCATGTCGCTGTCGGCGAAGATCTGCGCCGCGGTGGCGACGATCTTCGCGCCGGCCTTCTTGTAGTCGGCGTCGGTGAAGCCGGCCCCGAGGCCCGCGCCTTCCTGCACCGAGACCGTATGGCCATGAGCGACGTACTCGCGCACCGCCGTCGGGGTCAGGCCGATGCGATGCTCGTTCTTCTTGATCTCGGTGGGGACGCCGACGCGCATGGGAGATTCCTCTTCCTGATGGGGTTGCGGGCCCGCTCTGCGGCGGCCTCGCCTCGCGCGGCAATCTAGCGAGGGTCCGCGCGCAGGTTCCTGTTCTTTTCGGCGACTGAGCGGCGTACAGTCGCAGAATCCACGAACGAGGCCGCCTTTGAAGACCGTTTCTGCCGTCGCCCTTGATGACACCGATCGCAAGATGATCCGCGCCCTGCAGGGCGATGGGCGGATGACCAATGCCGATCTGGCGCGAACCGTGAACCTGTCGGAGAGCGCCTGCCTGCGCCGCCTGCGGGCGCTTGAGGCGGCGCAGGTGATCAGCCGCTACGCCGCCATCGTCAACGAGCGCGCCGTCGGCCTGCCGATCAGCGTCTTCGTCACGGTCACCCTGTCGTCCCAGGCCGAGGCGGCGCTGACCGCCTTCGAGACCGCCATCGCCACCGTGCCGGAGGTGGTCGAATGCTATCTGATGACCGGCGGCTCGGACTATCTGCTGCGGCTGGTGGTGCGCGACGTCGACGACCTCGAGCGGGTGCACTCGCGCGAGCTGACCCGCATTCCGGGGGTGACGCGGGTGTCGTCCAGCGTGGCCATGCGGACGGTGGTCAAACGGGGAGCGCTGCCGGTTTGACCGGGGCTCAGTCCATCGGGCTGACGCAGGCCATCATCAGCTTGACCTCGCCGGGGCCGAGGCCGGTGAGGACAAGGCGGTCGGCTCCTTCCGGCAGGTCGATCTCCGCGACGTGGAGAGTCGGCGGGCCAAGGGACCCGACCTCGAACGGCCCGCCCGCGTCCCCCTCCAACTCCATGCGCAGACCAGCCGGCTGGCCGCCGGCCTGGGCCGCGCCAATGACCACACGCCAACGGCCGGCGGGCAGCTTGAGCCCGGACTGCGCAATGGCTTGGCCCGCGGCCAGATAGAGGGCCGAGGGAACCTCAAGCCTTTCCCAGCGCGGCGTTTCACTGGCGGCGCTGCGCCAGGCCCACATGGCATGGGGGCCGTCGGCGCCGGGGATATCATAGGGGATCGCGCCGGATATTCCGGCGATCGGCGCCTGGTCGGCAATGCCGAAGTAAGGGTTTTTCAGGATGCTTCGCCGGCAGGAGGCCTCCGGCGGCAGGGCGCCGGGCAGCTGATCGCCCTGGGCCGCCTCACTCCGCCGTCGCGCCGCCTCAAGGTCTGTCTCGATACAGGCGCCGCCCAGCAGCGCGGCCGCGGCGGCGAAGATCAGTCGTCCGTGGCGCATCGGCCGCTCCCCCTCAGGAATGCACAAGGATTCAAGCCTTGCCGTAAGGCGACGGCAAGTGACGGTGTCTGACGCCTAGCGCAGGTTCAGCGTCACCTGTTTGATGTCGACGTATTCGTCGATGCCGTGGGTCGAGCCCTCGCGGCCGTAGCCCGACTGTTTGACCCCGCCGAACGGGGCGACGGCGGTGGAGATGAGGCCGGTGTTGACGCCGCACATGCCGGCCTCGACGCGGCGGCCGATGCGCAGGGCCCGGTCGAGGTCGCGGGTGAACAGATAGGAGGCGAGGCCGAACTCGCTGTCGTTGGCCTTGCCCACCACCTCGTCCTCGCTGTCGAAGGCGAAGACCGGGATCAGCGGGCCGAAGGTCTCCTCGCGACGGAACAGGGCGTCGTCGCCGCCGAGGGTCACGGTCGGCTGGAAGAAGCGGCCGCCCAGGGCGTGCCGGCCGCCGCCGGTCAGAACCTTTCCACCCGCAGCGGCGGTTTTCGCCAGATGATCCTCGACCTTGGCGATGGCCTTGTCCTCGATCAGGGGGCCGACCTTGACGCCGGGCTCGAAGGCCGCGCCGACGGGGATTTGGGCCACCGCCCCGGCCAGCTTGCGGGCGTACTCATCGGCCACCGACCGCTCGACGTAGACCCGGTTGGGGCAGACGCAGGTCTGGCCCGAGTTGCGGAACTTGCCCTTGATGGTCTCGGCCACGGCGAGGTCGAGGTCGGCGTCGGCGAAGACGATCAGCGGCGCGGCGCCGCCCAGCTCCATCGACACCCGCTTCAGCGTCGGGGCGCACTGCTCCGCCAGCAGGCGCCCGACGGGCGTCGAGCCGGTGAAGCTGAGCTTGCGGATCAGGGGCGAGGCGGTCAGCACGCCGCCGATGGTCGCCGCGTCGCCGGTGACCACGCTGAGCACGCCCTTGGGCAGCCCAGCCCTGTACGCCAGTTCCGCCAGGGCGGTGGCGGTGAAGGGCGTCTGGCTGGCCGGCTTGACCACGGCGGTGCAGCCGGCGGCGAAGGCCGGGCCCAGCTTGCGGGTCAGCATGGCGGCGGGGAAGTTCCACGGCGTGATGAAGGCGCACGGCCCGACCGCCTCGCGGAAGGTCAGGATGACGTGGCCCAGCGGCGTGTCCTGGGTCTCGCCCAGCAGGCGTTCGGCCTCGCCGGCGAACCATTTGATGAAGCCGTTGGCATAGGCCACCTCGCCCTTGGCCTCCTCGAACGGCTTGCCGTTCTCGAGCGCCATCAGGGCCCCGAGCCCCTCGGTGTTCTCGTCGATCAGCCGGGCCCACTCCCTCAGGAAGGCCGAGCGCCGGTGCGGATCGGAGCGCGACCATTCGGGGAAGGCGTCATGCGCCGCCTGGATGGCCCGTTCGGTCTCCACCACCCCGAGGTCCGGAACATGGCCGAGGATCTCGCCCGTCGCCGGGTCGTCGACGGCGATGCGCTTCGCCGAGGTCACCGGCTCGCCGGCGATCAGCGCGTGCTCGCGCAACAGTTGGAGGCCGGCCTCGCGGCCTTTCGGTTCGGTCATGGTCCTGGTCCGGCTGGGGAGCGACGGCGACTGGGTATCACAGCGGCGGCCCGGGCGCCCGCACGGGCCGCCCCCGGCAAGCAAAGGCCCGCTGGCGGGGAGCCGAGCGGGCCTTCTTCGACCGAACCGCGTGTCGGGGGAGAACCGCGGCCGGGAAGGGCTTTAGTTCTGGGCGTCCTCCGCCGCGTCGGTCACGGCTTCGCCGGCGGCGGATGCGTCCTGCCCGACACCGGAAATGGTGTTGCAGGCGGCCGTGGTCAGGGCGGCGGCGGCGGCGAACAGAACGAAAATCTTCCGCATGGTGCGATCTCCTGGCGCCGGGGGAGCGGCGTGCGCATCAAGAACGTCGGGGCGCCGCACGGGTTCCAAGATCGGCCGGGTCGGTCGGCGTCACCGCCTCGGGCGTGGCGAAGGTCATACGGGCGATGGTCCCGCCGCTCGGCGCCGGGACCATCTCGACCTCGCCGCGAAGCTGTTTGGCGAAGGCGCCCATCAGGGTGCGGCCGACCCCGGCGCGGAAGGTCTCGCCGACGCCGGGTCCGTCGTCCTCCACCTCCAGCACGCTGGTCTCGCCCTCGACGCGGAAGCGCACCTTGAGCGAGCCGCCGCGGCCGGAGAAGGCGTGCTTCTGGGCGTTGGTGACGGCCTCGACCAACCACAGGGCGAGCGGCGCCAGCTTGTCCGGATCGACGACGAGGGAGTCGGCCTCGACCGACGAGGTCACCACCGGCCCCCGGCCGGCCTCGCTGGAGACCAGCTGGCCGACCAGTTCGGTCAGGAAGATGCGGGCGTCGGCGTAGCGCAGGTCGGCGCTCTGGTAGAGGGTGCGGTAGATCAGGGCGAGCGCCGAGATGCGCTGGCGGGTGTCGCCGACGGCGGTCTTGGCGAGCGGATCGGTGAGGGCGCGCTGCTGCATCGACAGCAGGGACGAGATGATCTGGAGATTGTTCTTCACCCGGTGGTGGATCTCGCGCATCAGCGCGTCCTTCTCCTCGATCGAGGCGTTCAGGGCGGAGTCGCGGGTGGTGATGGTGTCGGCCAGATCGTCGAGGGTGCGGGCCAGCACCCGGATCTCGGCCGGCGCGTTCATCGCCTGGACCGGACGCACCGAGAAACGGCCGCGCGCGTAGATGGCCGCCACCCGCTCGAGATAGACCAGCCAACGCACCACGATGCGCTCTGACACCCACATCACCGCCACGAAGGCGATCAGCCAGGCCAGCAACGGCACCAGCAGCGCCCCGACCGGGTTGAGCCGGGCCCATGAGAGGAGCCCGGGCGCGGGGGCCGACAGCAGGGCGTAGACGTCCCGCCCGGCCAGGGCCGCGCCGGCGTAGA
Source organism: Caulobacterales bacterium (assembly GCA_016183935.1). Classification (GTDB taxonomy): domain Bacteria; phylum Pseudomonadota; class Alphaproteobacteria; order Caulobacterales; family Caulobacteraceae; genus Brevundimonas. The sequence goes on along the minus strand of JACPDR010000052.1, from coordinate 10,883 downwards.
CGCGGGGCCGGCCACGCGCGTCGTCGGCCTCGAAGATGGCCGAGGCGTCGCGTCGCGCCCGCGCGACCCATCCGGCGATGCTGCGCCCTTTCGACAGGACGAAGGCGTCCGGGTCGGTGGCTGTCAGGATGCGGCCGTCCCCGTCTGTGAGCGCGGCCTGGGACCCTTCCGGCAGGGCCCGGTCGGCGACGTCGGGCTGGAGCGCGGACAGGGGGATGACCGCGGCCATGACCCCGTCGAACGCGCCGAGCGGGCGTTCGAGGCGGATCGCCACGATCAGGCCGGGCTCCTCTCCCGGCCGGACGGGCGCGCGAGCCAGGACGGTGTCCTCGCCGCTGCGCAGCCGCTGGAACCACGGCGAGGCGCGGGCCTGGGTCAGCCAGGCCGGCGAGGCGGCGGTGAGCTGCTCCGAGGCGCACACGGTTTCACCGGTGGGGCTGAGGCGGGCCAGACCCTCCAGATCCTCGATGCGCTGGACCAGGGCGCTCAGCCGGGGCTGGCAGAACAGCTCCAGCGCCTCGGGCCGCAGCGCCTGGAGCAGGACCGTGGTGCTGTCGAGCCGGCCCTTGACGTTGGCGGCGGTCCGCTCGGCGGCGAGCTGAAGGTCGTCGCGGCGCTGCAGATCCTGAACCCGGAACTGGGCGTCGGCCTGAAAGGCGCCGAGGGCCAGGACCGGCAGCAGGGCGAGAGCGAGCGCGGCGCCCAGGCGGAAGCGGATGCCCTGGAACTGCGGCGGGGCCAGACCCCGTCCGAGCGCTCGCCCGAGGCGGATCACCTCAGCCCCGAACGCTGCTCAGGCGATCAGCATCCGCAAGTATGGACCGCATGGCGTCGCCGGCGGCGCGGCCGTCGCGGGCGTAACCGCCACGCTCGAGCGTGGCCTGCAGCGCCTTGCGGGCGCGGGAGACGCGACTCTTCACGGTGCCGACGGCGCACTGGCAGATTTCGGCCGCCTCCTCGTAGGCGAAGCCGCCCGCGCCGACCAGGATCAGGGCCTCGCGCTGCTCCTCGGGCAGGGTGGCGAGCGCCAGGCGCAGCTCGTCGAGCGCGACCGGCGATTCCGGGTCGTCGACGGCCACGAGGGTGCGCTCGGCGGCTTCCTGGTCCAGCTGCGACTGGCGCCACGAGCGGCGCTTCTCCGAATAGAACTGGTTGCGCAGGATCATGAAGGTCCAGGCCTTCATGTTGGTGCCCATCTGATAGCTGGCGCGGGCGTCCCATGCCTTCATCATGGCGTCCTGGGCCAGGTCGTCCGCCGCGGTCGGGTCGCCGGTCAGGGTCCGCGCAAACGCCCGCAGGTGCGGGATCAGCGCGACCAGCTCCCTCTTGAAGGCGTTGTCGTCGGCGGAGGGAGGCTTGGGCGGCGGGTTTGACGCGCCACTCATGCGCCGCCCCCGCCTGACGAGCGATCGTCGGCCCGGCGGAGGATGTCCAGGAACTCGTCCGGGACCGGCTCGTTCACGACCTCGTCGAACATGTGGCGGAGTTTAACCCCGATGGCCTGCTGACGAAGGCGCGCTTCCTCGAGAGCGGGGCCGCCCGGGGGCGCCGCCTTGCGGGAAGGGTTCGAATTGTCTGTCATTGAATGAACGGCCGCCACCCTGACGCTGTTGCTGCGATTGCCGAAAACGCCAGCGTCGAAGGAGAGTTCCTAAGTCACGTCGGATTAATGCTCAAGCTTTGCCTGCTTCGCCGGGAACCGTGGCCGATTTGATACGTTGACGGGGACTGCTGAGGTCCCAATCTGGCGGGACCGCTTTTTTGTCGGGGAATATTCATGAGCCTGCTGGCCCGTCTTGCGCCGCATCTGCCGTATGTGCGTCGCTACGCCCGTGCGTTGACCGGGGACCAGACCACCGGGGACAACTATGTCCGCGTCGCGCTTGAAGCCCTCGCCGCCGGCGAGCGCCAGCTGCCGCCGGAAATGACGCCTCGCGTCGCCCTCTATCACGTGTTCCACGCCATCTGGGCCTCGACCGGCGCCCAGCTGGAGGACAAGAGCGGCATGGAGGGCGGTCGCGACGACCCCTCGCGCCGCCTGATGCAGATCGCCCCGCGCTCGCGCCAGGCCTTCCTGCTGACCGCGCTGGAGGGTTTCACGCCGTCCGAAGCGGCCCAGATCCTCGACGCCGACGCCATGGACGTGGAGCGGCTGATCGCCGAGGCCCAGTCCGACATCGACGCGGAACTGGCCACCGACGTGCTGATCATCGAGGACGAGGCGATCATCTCGGCCGATATCGAGAGCCTGGTGAAGGAACTGGGTCACCGGGTCACTGGCACCGCCACCACCCATGACGAGGCCGTCGACGCCGTCGCCCGCCATCGTCCGGGCCTGGTCCTGGCCGACATCCAGCTGGCCGACGGCTCTTCGGGTATCGACGCGGTCAAGGACATCCTCAAGCGGATCGACGTGCCGGTGATCTTCATCACCGCCTTCCCCGAGCGGCTGCTGACCGGCGAACGGCCCGAGCCGACCTTCCTGATCACCAAGCCGTTCCAGCCGGAGACGGTGAAGGCGGCGATCAGCCAGGCGCTGTTCTTCCATCCGTCGCGCCAGCGCGAAGCGGCCTGATTTCTCCCCGAACTGCGGAAAGCCCCGGTCGCAGGACCGGGGCTTTTTGCATGGACCGCGGACCTATCGGGCGGCGGCCGGCGCGGGTTCGGTGGCGACGGCGGGAGCGTTGACGTTCGGGGTCTCGCCCGTCGCCGGCCAGGTCGGCTGGCCGGTGGAGGTGGTCGGCGCGTCGGCCGCGGGGATTTCGACCGGGTCCGCCTGGAAGGCCGCGGCGTCGACGGCCTGGTCGCCGTCGTTGGCGTTGGTCCTGGAGAAGCCGCCCTGGCTGACGAACCACATGCCGAGCAGCAGGATGGCGACGGCGGCCAGAGAGACCAGCAGCAGGGTCAGGATGCGGACGCCGCCGCGGCCGCCCCGCACATATTGGGCCTCGACGGGGCGGCCCTCATGGACCGCGTCGGCGGCCTTGTCGTGGGGGGATTGGTGCGTCATGGCGGGGCTCCGACGGCGGTTGCGCTATGCGGTGTGAACGTCCCGGCCAGCGCGGCCGTTCCGGTGTTCGCCCCGTGCGCGAAAAAAGTTCGAAAGCGGTGGAACCGTCCGTTGGCCGCTCCGTTATCGGTCTGCGGAGGCGGCGACGCCCCCCCGACTTGAGACTGGTGAAAACCAGTCTGTCGCCTCCGCGCCTCATTCTCGATGATGCCACTTCAGGCGGGCCTCCAGGGCCCGCCTTTTTCTTTGCCCCCCGTGCTGGACAGGCGGCCCGGCCTGGTCATGATGGCCCGTCCTGAAAGAAAACCTGCCCGAAGGGCGATAGCGTCAAAGAAGGAGAGCGCCATGGCTCGCGTCAATCGTCAGTGGGTGCTGCGCCAGCGGCCGAAGGGCCTGGTCCGGCCCGGCGATCTGGAGCTGGTCGAGGCGCCGGTGCCGGCGTTGAACGAGTCCGAGGTGCTGGTCCGCACCGTCTATCTGTCGCTGGACCCGACCAACCGCACCTGGATGAACGACGCGGAAGGCTATCTGCCGCCGGTGCCGCTGGGCGGCGTGATGCGCGGCCTGACCCTGGGCGTGGTCGAGGAGAGCCGGTCGAGCCGCTTCCGCGCCGGCGACATCGTCACCCCCCTGTCGGGCGGCTGGGCCGACTACGCTGTCGTGCCCGAGATGCAGCTGCGCCCGGTGCACCGCGCGCCGGGCCTGCCCCTGACGGCCAACCTGTCCGTGCTCGGCATGACCGGCATGACCGCCTATTTCGGCGTCACTGACGTGCTCAAGGCCAAGGCCGGCGAGACGCTGGTGATCTCGGCCGCCGCGGGCGCCGTCGGCTCGATCGCCGGTCAGGTGGCCAGGGCCCGGGGCGTCCGCGTCATCGGCATCGCCGGCGGACCGGACAAATGCCGCTGGCTGACGGAGGAGCTCGGCTTCGACGCCGCCGTCGACTACAAGAACGAGGATGTCGGCGAGGCGCTGGACCGGCTCGCCCCGGACGGGATCGACCTCAATTTCGAGAACGTCGGCGGCGACATCATGATCGCCGTGTTCAACCGGCTGAAGACGCACGGCCGGATGGCCGTGTGCGGCCTGATCTCGGCCTACAACGCCACCAAGGCGCCGCCGTCGCCGAACTTCGGCCGGATCATCACCCACCGTCTCAATATCCAGGGCTTCCTGGTGCTCGACTACGCCCACCGTGGCCGCGAGATGGCCGCCGAGATGGGGCCGTGGCTCAGCGACGGCACGGTCAAGTGGAAGGTCCACGTCGACGACGGGCTGGAGGGGGCGGTGGATTCGCTGAACCGCTTGTTCACCGGCGACCATGACGGCAAGCTTCTGGTGCGGGTCTCCGAAGAGCCCGCAGGCTGAGGGACCCGGAATGACCGAACCGCTCCACGTCCATTTCGAGGATCTGGCCGTGGGCGAGGTCGTTCCGCTGGGCGCCTGCATGGTCGACGAGGCCGCCATGGCCGTTTTCGTCGAGCGGTTTTCGCCGGGCTGGGACGTCTCCTACGGCGCGCCCGACGCGATGGTCTACGCGCTGTGGAGCCGGCTGTTCGCCGACAAGGTCTCGGGCTGGGCCCAGTCCAAGGTGCTGGCTGTCGACGGCCTGCGCTTCATGCGCAATCCGCCCGCCGGCGAACTGATGCGCGGCCGGATGACGGTCATGGGCAAGGACCCGGTCGGCGACGAGAAGGGCATCGTCATCGCCCAGCACGACCTGCTCGACGAGGCGGGCCGGTTGATCTTCTCGTGTCTGACCCGGGCGCTTCTGGCCCGCCGCTGAGCCACGAAAAAGCCCCGCCCGGCGAACCGGACAGGGCCTTTCCATGATCGGTCAGCGCGCCTTCGACAGCGCGCAGCGCGGCTCGAAATGTCAGGCGTTGCCGGCGATCGGCTGGGCCGTGGCGGCCTTCTGGAAGGCGATGGCGATCAGGCGATCCCAACCCAGCAGCGACACCAGATGGGCGTAGATCTGGCCCAGAGCCCCGTTGTCGCGCAGCTCGGCCAGCTTCTCGGCCGGCAGGGCCTTCAGCTTGTCTTCCGAAACCGCGAAATACTCGGCGATCTTCTGCGGCGCCGCGGCCGAACCGTCGGGATTGCGCGGGGTGAAGACGGACTCGCGGGTCTCGAGCAGATCGAGGTCGGCCAGCAGCTTGACGAAGGCCTCTGTGCGCAGGCGCTCCTGTTCGAAGTTGTTGCAGAACTCCATCGCCTGCTCGACGTACGGCGAGGGCTTGCCCTCGACGAACAGCGGAGTGGCGCCGCCTTCCTTGATGAAGGGCGCGTCGCGGTCGACGCACAGGATCAGGCGCTTCTGGACGTCGTCATTGGCGAAGACGAACGGATAGCGGCGCACATAGGCCGGGATGTAGGCCTCGGCGCGGAAGGCGCCGGCCTCGTCGATGAACAGGTTCTCGCCCTGGCGCAGACCCATGACCGCGACCGGCTGGCGCGCCTCGCCGACGAAGATCACCGGATAGCTCAGCGCGGCCGGCGCGAACTCGGTGACCGTCAGGGGCACGATGTTGGTGTTGGCCGCGAAAGCGTACGGCTGCTCGACCGGATTGACGCCCAGCGCGCCGTGGGCCTCGACCGAGAGCGGCTCCGGCTTGCCGTAGAACAGGACGTTGCCCGAAAGCGGGCTGGCGTTGGCGATGGTGTCGGTCATGGACGCGAAACGAGCTCTGGAAGGAAAAAGGGAAGCGCGCTTCTAGCCCAGACGACCCCGGGCGGCAAACGCGGTTCCCCTCACGGGGGCGACGCCGTCAGAAACGCCAGGTGATCCCCGCCCGCAGGCTGCGTCCCGGCAGTGGGGCGATATCCTTCTGGAAGCTGGCGTGCTCGCGCGCCTCGGCGTCGGTCAGGTTGGACGCTTCCGCGAAGACGGTGACGTTGCGGTCGGCGAACGGCCGGATCGCGCCCTTCAGGCTGACCAGGGTGTAGCTGTCGGTCGGCCGCTCGAAGGCGGCCGTGCGGTCCTGCTCGCCGACATGGCGGACCTCGACCCCGGCGTCGACGCGGCGCGAGGTCCAGTCGAGTCCGGCCGCTGCCGACCACGGCGGAATGCGCGCCGCCGGCCCGAGATCGGTCGTGGCGCGCACCCAGTCGGCGGCGCCGGTCAGGGTCAGGCCGCGATCACCGCTCTCCCAGAGCCTGTACTCCGCCTCGACCTCGAAGCCGTGGAAGTCGGCGTCGGTCTGGACATACTGGAAGATCGGCAGGCCGGAGTCGGGGTCGTCGGCGCCGGTCGGCCTCAGGTCGATGAACCCGTCGTAGCGGGCCGAATAGGCGTGCAGGTCGGCCTCGAACGGACCCTTGGCGAAGTGCACGGTCGCCTCGACCGAGGTCGCCACCTCGGAATCCAGGTCGATGTTTCCAATCTCGAAGGCGCCGGTGGCGACGTGGGCCCCCTCGGCGAACAGTTCGACCTCGCTGGGGGCGCGCTCGTTGCGGGCCACGCTGAGGCCGAGGAACAGGGGGGCCGTCGGGCGGAAGAACACGCCGGCCGAGGCCGAGACGTTGGAGAAGTCGCGCTCGGCCGCGACGCTTTCCAAAGACCGCTTGTCGAGGCGCAGCCCGCCCTCGAAGCCGAGGCCGCCGCGGTCGAAGCGCTGGACGGTGTAGAGCCCCTGCTCGCTGATGTCGGTGCGGGGCACATAGGCCTCGTCGCCGACGGCGTCGAAGGTGCGGTCCAGGAGCTGGGCCCCGACCACGCCCTGCCAGCCGTTGCGCTCGCGCTGGATCAGTTCGAACCGGCCCTCGGCGCCGTCGGAGAAGAATTGGGTGCCGATCTCGTCGCCCTCGAATTCGGTGTGGGCGTAGTCGGCCCAGCCGGCGGACAGGCGCGCGGCGCTGAACGGGCCGGTCTCGAAGGTCAGTTCGCCGCGCAGATCGTAGCGGGTCTGTTCGAGGCCGATGGAGACGCCCTCCTCGCCATGGGCCTCTTCTTCCCCCTCCTCGCCCTCCTCATGCTCATGCTCGTGTCCGGGCACGCCATAGGTGGTGTCGACGTGTTTGGCCGAGAAGCCGACGTAGCCGCGCGGGCCGATCCAGCTGACCCCCGCCCCGTACTGGTCCAGCTGGACGAAGGTGTTCTCGACGGTGCGTTCGTCGCCGGGTTCCTCACCCTCCTCGTCGAGCAGGCGCTGCGATTCCGGGAACACCGGCACGTCATAGTCCGAAGCCTCGCGGGTGAAGCCGTCGATCGTCAGGACCAGCGGCCCGGCGTTGGCCTTCAGGCGGGCCCCGAGGCTGGAGCCGTCGTCGACCGTCGAATACTGGGCCGAGACATGGCCGTCGACGCCCTCCGGCCGTTCGGTCGGGATGCGGTCGTCGATGATGTTGACCACGCCGCCGATGGCCGAGCCGCCGAACACCAGGGTCGAGGGGCCGCGCACGATCTCGATGCGGCGGGCCTCGCCCGGATCGACCGCGACCTGGTGGTCGGGCGACACCGAACTGGCGTCGATCATGCCGAGGCCGTTGGTCAGAACCTGCACGCGGGGACCCGACAGGCCGCGGATCACCGGCCGGCTGGCGCCCGGGGCGAAATTGGTGCTGCGCACGCCGGGCAGGCCGTTGACCAGATCGCCCAGGGTCGCGGCCGGAGCCACCGCCAGATCCTCCTCGTCCAGCACGTCGACCGCCAGCAGGCTGGCGCGGTCGGTGACCCCGAAGGGCGCGCCGGTGACGATGACGTCGTCGACGTGAAGCTCCCGCGGCTGCGGCAGGCTCTGGGCGGCGGCGACACCGCCGAGGACGGTCCAGCTGGCGGCGGCGAGAAGAAGGGCGCGGTGGGAAATCATACAGGAGCCTCACGTCGGAAGGCGTTGTGTTATGAGATAACATCACAGACAGTCAAGCCCGCGCCGTTGCGGCGGGGCGGCCGAGCGATTAGCTGTGGCCCATGGGCGACGCCTGCCACCACGATCATGCCGACGGCCCGCCGGGGAAGGCGGAGGTCGAACGCGCCCTCGCCGCCGCCGGCGACCGGCTCACCGCCGAGGGCGAGCGGATGACCGCGGCCCGGCTGCGGGTGCTGGCGCTGCTGCTCGGCGCCGGCGAGCCGGTCAAGGCCTATGACCTGATCGCCCGCTTCGGCGAGGACGGTCAGCCGGCCAAGCCCCCGACCGTCTATCGCGCCCTCGAGTTCCTCGAGCGCAAGGGGCTGGCGCACCGCATCGCCTCGATCAGCGCCTATGTCGCCTGCACCTCCGGCGGGCGCGACCATGCGGCGGCCTTCCTGATCTGCGACTGCTGCGGCGCCACCGAGGAGGTGTCGTCGCCGGTCGCCGGAGATCTGGGCCGGGCCGCCGACGCCGCCGGCTACGCCATTGAACGCACCACGATCGAGGCGCACGGGCGCTGCCCCGCCTGCCGCGTCTCCGCCTGACCCGCTTCGTCTGGCGGTGCGCGCCGCCGACGCCTATCTGGGATCCATGGACGCGATCCCGCTCTCCCCGCCCCGTCGCCTGAGCTTGCCGGTGGCCAACCGGTGGGGCGCGGGCGAGATGAATGTGCTGGATTTCGGCGACGCCGAGCGGCCGGTCGACCTGGTCTTCGTCCACGCCAACGGCTTCAACGCCAGGACCTACCGCAGCCTGCTGGCGCCCTTGTCCGGGTCCCTGCGCATCTGGGCGCCGGACCTGCGCGGCCATGGCCGCACGAGCCTGCCGACCGATCCGAAGGGACGGCGCGGGTGGACCGACCACCGCGATGATCTGGTCGCCCTGCTCGATGCGCTGGATGGGCCGCCGACGGTGCTGGCCGGCCACTCCATGGGTGGCACGACGGCGCTGCTGGCGGCCGCCGAGCGGCCGGAAAGGGTGGCGCAGCTGGTGCTGTTCGACCCGGTGATCTGGCGGCGCTGGACCGTGCTCGCCTTCCAGCTGCCGCTGCTGGACCGGATGGCCTCGCACATCCCGCTGGTGAAGAGCGCCCGCCGCCGCCGCGCCGTGTTCGACAGCCGCGAACAGGCCATGGCCGCCTATACGGGGCGGGGCGCCTTTCGGGGCTGGCCCGAGGTCATGCTGGCCGACTATCTCGCCGACGGCCTGATCGAGACCCCGGACGGTCTGGTCCTGGCCTGCCCGCCCGAGTGGGAGGCGTCGAACTACGCCGCCCAGAGCCACGATCCGTGGCGGGCGTTGAAGGGGCTGGACCGGCCGGTGCGCATCCTCAAGGGCGAGACCGGCTCCACCTGCCATGTGCCGGAGCGGCCGCGGGGCCTGCCGCGGACGACGGTGGAGACCGTGCGCGGCGGCACGCACTTCTTCCCGATGCTCAAGGCCGACGTGGCCCGCGACGCCCTGTTCGACGCGTCGGTGTGACGCTGGCCGCGGTCGGGGGGAGGGCACTGGCGCGGTCCGGTCCATGGGTCTAAACCGCCGCCAACCACAACAATCAGCCGAGGAACCGCCGCACCATGCGCGAGATCAACCACTTCATCGACGGCGCGTCGTTCACCGGCGCCTCGGGCCGCTTCTCCGACGTGTTCAACCCGAACACCGGCGAGGTTCAGGCGCGGGTGCAGCTGGCGTCGCCGGCCGAGATGGATCGCGCCGTGCAGGCCGCCCAGAACGCCTTCGAGGGCTGGTCCTCGACCAATCCCCAGCGCCGCGCGCGGGTGATGTTCGAGTTCAAGCGCCTGGTCGAGGCCAATATGGACGAGCTGGCCGAGATGCTGTCCTCCGAGCACGGCAAGGTCATCGCCGACGCCAGGGGCGACGTGATGCGCGGCCTCGATGTGATCGAGTTCGCCTGCGGCATCCCGCACGCGCTGAAGGGCGAATACACCTGGGGCGCGGGCCCCGGCATCGACGTCTATTCGATGCGCCAGCCGCTGGGGGTGGTGGCCGGCATCACCCCGTTCAACTTCCCGGCCATGATCCCGATGTGGATGTTCGGCGTGGCCATCGCCGTCGGCAACACCTTCATCCTCAAGCCGTCGGAGCGCGACCCGTCCCTGCCGGTGCGGCTGGGCGAACTGATGATGGAGGCGGGCGCGCCGAAGGGCGTGCTGAACGTGGTCCACGGCGACAAGACCGCGGTCGACGCCATCCTGACCCATCCGCAGATTCACGCCGTCAGCTTCGTCGGCAGCTCGGACATCGCCCACTACGTCTACCAGATGGGCGCCCAGCACGGGAAACGCGTCCAGGCCATGGGCGGGGCCAAGAACCACGGCATCGTCCTGCCCGACGCCGACATGGACCAGGTCATCAAGGACTTGTCGGGCGCGGCCTTCGGCTCGGCCGGCGAACGCTGCATGGCCCTGCCGGTGGTGGTGCCGGTCGGCAAACAGACCGCCGACGAACTGCGCGAGCGCATGGTCGCCGAAATCCCCCGCCTCAAGGTCGGCGTCTCGACCGACAAGGACGCCCACTACGGCCCGGTGGTCACCGCCCAGCACCGCGCGAAGATCGCTTCGTGGATCGACAAGGGCGTGCAGGAAGGGGCCGAACTGGTCGTCGACGGCCGCGACTTCAGCCTGCAGGGCCACGAGAAGGGCTTCTTCATCGGCCCGTCGCTGTTCGACCACGTCAAGCCCGAGATGGAATCCTACAAGGAAGAGATCTTCGGCCCGGTGCTGCAGATCATGCGCGCCGCCAGCTTCGAGGAGGCGCTGAGCCTGCCGAGTAAGCACCAGTACGGCAACGGCGTCGCCATCTTTACCCAGAACGGCCGCGCGGCCCGCGACTTCGCCGCCCGCGTCAATGTCGGCATGGTCGGCATCAACGTGCCGATCCCGGTGCCGGTGGCCTATCACTCGTTCGGCGGCTGGAAGCGTTCGGCCTTCGGCGACATCAACCAGCACGGCATGGAAGGCGTCCGCTTCTGGACCAAGACCAAGACCGTGACCGCCCGCTGG
>JACPDR010000009.1 GCA_016183935.1 Caulobacterales bacterium | reverse complement strand
CTCGGCGGTCTGGACCGGCGCGGCCGTCTCGGCGACCGGCGCGCTTTCGGCGGCCGCGGCGCGGGCGGCGAGCTGGCGCTGGGCCGCGAACCGGCCGGCCAGCTTCTCGGTCAGTTCGCGCGCGGCGGCGGGCTCCATCTGGGCCATGACGGCGGCGAGGGCGCGCGGACGCATGGCCGCCGCCACCGGCAGGCGCACATCGTCGTTCAGGGTCGCGAACACCCGCGCCGCCTCGCGCGGCCGCATGGCGGAATAGACGGCGACCAGACGGTCGACTTCGGCCTGCTCGCGTTCGCCGACCTGGCCGAGCAGGGCCTGCACCTCGGCCTTGACCGCCGCCAGGGCCGCGACCTTGGCGTCCAGCTTCTGCTCGGCCGCGGTCATCAGCGGCAGCATCGAGGCCAGGTCGGCGTCGCGGGCGTCCAACTCGACGCGGCGCGCCGACAGTGACTGGATGATGCGCAGTTCGGCCGGGGAAATCCCGGCCTGCTGGGCGAGCTGTTCCGGCGTCAGGGCGCAGATAGCGGCGGCGGGCGCGGCAGCGGCGGCGGCCGGCACGGCTTCCTCGGCCCAGGCCTTGGCGCCCTCGAACAGGCCCGGCGCGACGCCGACGGCGCGGACCACGACCACCCCGCCGATGGCGATGGCGATCAGGGGCAGCAGGCGGGGGATCTTGCTCATGATCGGCTACTCCGGCCCTCAGGCCGCCTGACGGCGCGCGTCAGGCACAGGGCGAAAAGAAAGGTCAGGCGGCGAACAGGTCTTCGTCGAGACTGCGCCGGGCCTGGTTGAGGCTTTGCTTCCCGGGTTGGTTAGCGGTGATGGCGCCCAGGATCGCGGCCAGATCGGCGATGCCGGCCGCGCGGGGACCGCCGGGCTGGGCCAGCCCCTGGATGCGCTCGGCCAGCGCCGCCATGCGCCGGGCCCGTTCGTCCGTCTCGGCCGGAGCGGGGACCGGAGCAGCCGGGGCCTTGGCCGCAGCCGCCGGGGCCTTCGGCGCCGCCTGGACCGCCGGGGCCGCCGGGGCCGGAGCCCGGGCGATGGGCGCCTCCAGCTGCGCCTTCACTTCGCGCGCCTTGATGATGCGGTCGTGCAGCAGGTCGGTTTCATGGCCCGACGAGCGCAGCGAGGCCAGCGCCGCCTCGGCCCGGCCGGCGGCGTCGTTCAGTTCGGTCACCGCCGACGCGAACAGCTGCTGGCCCTCGCGCAGGGTAGTCAGCTTGCGCTCGAGCCGCACGCCGTAGCCGAGCGCCGCGACCAGCAGCAGCATCAGCACGCCGTCCAGGATCATACCGGTCATCAGCGTCTTCCCTTCGCGAGGCTGGAGGCGGTGTCGACATCGATCGGCGCCTCGACGCGGACCGCGATGTGCTGGCCCTTGCGGCCCATGCGGCCGGTGGTCAGCGGGATCGCCCCGGCGCGGATCGAGATATCCGAATCGGGGGTGGCGTTGAGCATCAGGGTGTCGCCGACCTTGAAGTTCAGCACCTGCGACAGCGGCAGCTGCTGCTCGTCCAGCACGGCCCGGACCTCGGTGCCCGTGGTCCAGAGCTCGGTGGCCAGGTGGCCTTCCCAGATGTTGTCGCGGCCGAACTTCTCGCCCATGAACTGCTGCAGCAGCATCTTCCGGATGGGCTCCAGCGTGGCGTAGGGCAGCAGCAGCTCGATGCGCCCGCCGCGGTCCTCCATGTCGATGCGCAGCTTGACCAGGATGGCGGCGTTGGCCGGCCGCGCGATAGCCGCGAAGCGCGGATTGGTCTCGAGCCGGTCGAGGTTGAAGTGCACCGGGGTCAGCGGCTCGAAGGCGGCGCGGGCGTCGGCCAGCACGACCTCGACCATCCGCTGCACCAGCACCCGCTCGATGGTCGTGTAGGGCCGGCCCTCGATGCGCAGGGCGGCGGTGCCGCGGCGGCCGCCGAGCAGCACGTCGACGATCGAATAGATCAGGTTGGAGTCAACCGTCAGCAGGCCGTAGTTGTCGAGCTCCTCGGCCCGGAACACGGCAAGGATGGCCGGCAGGGGGATGGAGTTCAGATAGTCGCCGAAGCGGATCGACGAGATGTTGTCGAGGCTGACCTCGACGTTGTCCGAGGTGAAGTTGCGCAGGCTCGTCGTCATCAACCGCACCAGGCGGTCGAAGACGATCTCGAGCATCGGCAGGCGCTCGTAGGAGACCAGGGCCGAGTTGATGATGGCCCGGATGCCGGAGCGCTCGGAGCCGTCGTCCTCGCCCAGGTCGAAGCCCAGCAGGCTGTCGATCTCGTCCTGGTTCAGGACGCGTTCCGACTGGACCGCCGCCTCGGCGTCCGCCAGCGGATCGTCCTCGGCCAGGGGATCGGGGCTGTCGGCGAAGGCCGCGTCGGTCATGCCTAGTTCACCAGCATTTCTTCGATCAGCACGGCGTCGACCTTGCCCGGGGCGGCGATCAGGTTGACGCGGCGCAGGATCTCGGCCCGCAGCTGGAAGCTCCCGGCCGATCCGGCCAGATCCTCAGGCCGCAGCTCGCGCAGGAAGCTCTGGAACATGTCCTGCATCCGCGGCATCTCGGACTGCAGATGATAGGCCAGCGCCGCATCCTTCATCTCGAGGGTCAGCTTCAGCTTCAGGAAGGTGGGCCGCCCGCCGGGCGCCTGGATGTTCACCACCAGGTCGGGGAGGGTGTAGAACACCACGCCGTCCGGGCCGTCGGAAATCACGCCAAGGGCCGGATTGGCCTCGCCGTCGGCGGCGCCGTGCCCCCCGCCCTTCTTCGCGGCCCCGGCGTGTACGCCCGCCTTCTCGGCATGGCCGCCCTCGGCCGCCTCGGCCTTGGGCTGCATCAGCAGGAAGGCCGCGCCGCCCCCGCCGCCCAGCACCACCAGAGCCGCCGGCACCACGATGAACAGCAGCGGCAGCCTCTTCTTCGTGGCCGGGGCGTCAGTCTCGCCTTCGGTCGCAGCGCCGTCGGCGACAGCCGGCAGGGCCGCGTCGTCGGCGGCCGCGGCCGCACCCTTCTTCTTGCCGAACTTGAACATGCGCACGCCCCGAGAATCTCTCGATCCATTCCAGACGTTTTTGGTTAACGAGCCGCTAAGAACCGGCAAATACTGCCGGGCTCCGAGGCAAGCTTCACGGCTCAAAGTCCCGCCACGACTGGATTCACCTTGTTGGCACGGGCGTTGCGAAGGGTCTGGCGAAAGGAGCCGCCCGTGGAAAACGCCGCATACGTTGGACTGTCACGCCAGATGACGCTGCGCCGCGAACTCGACATCGTGGCCAACAACATCGCCAACGCGGACACGACCGGCTTCAAGGTCGAACAGCTGCTGCTCGGCGAAGAGGTCGGCGAGAGAGCCCGCAACCTCTTCATCCGCCCGGGCGCCAGCTTCGTTATGGACAACGGCGTCGGTCGCGACTTCGGCCAGGGCGCGCTCGAGCAGACCAGCCGCACGCTCGACTTCGCCATCGAGGGCGAAGGAGCCTTCTTCGCCCTGCAGGACGGCGTCGGTCCGGCCTATACCCGCGACGGCGCCTTCACTCTCGATCCGGAGGGCCGGCTGACCACCCAGGGCGGCGCGGCGGTCCAGGGCGACGGCGGCGAGATCGTCCTCGACCCCTTGCTCGGCCAGCCCGCCGTGGCCGCCGACGGCACGATCAGCCAGAACGGCCAACTGGTCGGCCGGCTCTCGGTCGTCCGCTTCGACACCCTCGCCGTACTCGAGAAGGGCGGCGACGGCCTTTACCGCAACGCCTCCAACGCGGCGCCGGTCGCCGCCAACGACGTGCAGATCCGGCAAGGCATGCTGGAAGGCTCGAACGTCAATCCGATCGTCGAAATCACCAACCTGATCGAGATCCAGCGCGCCTACGAGAGCGTGACCCGGATGATCGAGAACACCAACGACCTGTCACGCCGCGCCGTCGAGCGGCTGGGCCGGGTCTCTTAAGGGAGCACTGAGACATGCGCGCGCTCAGAACCGCCGCCTCGGGCATGGCCGCCCAGCAGCTGAACGTGGAGGTCATCTCCAACAACATCGCCAACATGAACACGGTCGGCTTCAAGCGTCAGCGGGCCGAGTTCCAGGACCTGCTGTACCAGAACGTCGAGCGGATGGGCGCGCAGTCGTCCAGCCAGGGCACCGTCGTTCCGACCGGCATCCAGATCGGCGCCGGCGTCAAGGCCGGCTCGGTCTACCGGGTCACCGAACAGGGCACGCCGACCCAGACCGGCAGCACCTACGATGTGGCCATCGACGGACGGGGCTATTTCCAGATCCTGATGCCCTCGGGCGAGACCGCCTTCACCCGGGCCGGCAACTTCTCCGTCAACGGCGAAGGGCAACTGGTCACGGACGACGGTTATGCCGTCCAGCCGAACATCTCCATCCCGCAGGACGCCATCGACGTGTCGATCTCCAAGGCCGGGCAGGTGCAGGTGATCACCCAGGGCGAGACCGAGCCGCAGGTCGTCGGCCAGATCGAGCTGGCCTCCTTCTTCAACGAGGCCGGCCTGGAAGCCATCGGCGACAACCTGCTGCTGGAGACCGCGGCCTCGGGCCCGGCCAATGTCGGCACGCCCGGCGAGGTCGGTTTCGGCGAGTTGCTGCAGGGTTACACCGAGGCCTCGAACGTCGACGCCGTGTCCGAGATCAGCGCCCTGATCATCGCCCAGCGCGCCTACGAGATGAACTCCAAGGTAATCACCACCGCCGACCAGATGCTGTCGGTCGCCGGACAGGTGAAGTCGTGAGAACCCTGATCCTCGCCGCCGCGGCCCTGCTCGTGGCCGGGCCCGCCCTCGCCGGTCCGGTGACGCTCAAGGCCAACCCCGTCGACGTGGACGGCCAGGTCACCTTCGGCGACGTGTTCGACGGCGCGGGATCGGCCGCCGGGATCGTCATCGGCGCCCGGTCGGGCCCCTCCGTGGTGTTCGAGGCTGGTTCGCTGCAGGCGCTGGCGCGCCAGTCGGGCCTCAGCTGGGCAAATCCGACCGGGCTGCGCCGGGTCGTGGTGCGCCACGCCGCCGTCGCCCCCGCCGCGGATGCGGCCGCGCCCGCGGTCGAGGCGGCGAGCCCGGCCCCCGCCCCTGTCCGTCCCGTCTCCCGCCGCGCCGCCTACGCCGACCGGATCATCAGCCGCAACGATATCGTCGAGGTGATCTACGAAGCCGCCGGCATGCGTCTGGCCATCACCGGCCGGGCCGAGGGCAACGCGGCCGAAGGCCAGCGTCTCGCGATCCGCAACCTGCAGTCGGGCCGCGTCTTCGACGCGGTGGCCGTGGCCCCCGGGCGGGCCATCGCCGGCCCCGCCGGGCAAGACCTCCGCCCCCAACAGTTCGCCGCCCGATAGAGGGAAGAATACCATGCGCACCGTCCTGATCGTCTCCGCCGCCGCCCTTTCCCTCGGCGCCTGCTCCACCGCCGTCGAGGCGGTGCGCGGGCCGGAACTGGCCCCGATCGGCTATCCGGCCGCCCTGGTTCCGACCAGCCAGACCTACCTGCCCTCGCCGGAACAGCAGCAGGCCGACCGCGCCGCCAGCGCCAACAGCCTGTGGCGCACCGGCGCCCGCACCTTCTTCGGCGACCAGCGGGCCCGCCGCGTCGGCGACATCCTGACGGTGAACATCGACATCGACGATCGCGCCCAGACGCAGAACTCGACCGCGCGCAGCCGCACCAACGATATCTCGGGCGGCATCACCAACTTCTTCGGTCTCGAGAACAGCCTCGGCCGCGCGTTCCCCGGCGGTTTCGACCCCGCCAACCTGGTGGGCATGGAGGGCGAGTCCAACGCCAACGGCTCGGGCTCGGTGAACCGCTCCGAGAAGGTCAGCCTGACCATCGCCGCCGTCGTCACCGACGTCATGTCGAACGGCAATCTGGTCATCCAGGGCCGGCAGGAAGTGCGCACCAACCGCGAGGTCCGCGAACTGACCGTCGCCGGCATCGTGCGGCCCGAGGACATCAGCTCGGCCAACACCATCGCCCACACGCAGATCGCCGAGGCCCGCATCAGCTACGGCGGTCGCGGCGACATCAGCCGGGTCCAGGCCACGCCGGCGGCCCAATCGCTGGTCGAGCGCTTCAGCCCGTTCTGACCGGCGGCGACGCGACCGTGTCCTTTTGGCCGGGGCTCCGCGCGATCGAGATTCCTCGAAGCGGAGCGGTGAACCGTTAATGGAAACCAGCGTTTGCCCTGCAGACGCGAGTAAAAGTTTCCATGTTCAAGTTCGCCATCCCCGCCGTCGCCGCCCTCGGCCTGATCGTGGTCGCCGCGCAGTCGCAGGCCACCCACGCCGACGCGGACGCGGAAGCGGGCATGGCTGTCCCGATGGGCTGGCACCTGACGCATGAAGGCCCGATGGCCAAGCTGGCCTATGGCGTGGCCAACTCGGACCAGCTGGCGCTGATGATGACCTGCGAGCCCGGCCAGGCGCAGGCGATCGTCTATGGCGACGTGCAGCCCGCCAGCCCGCGTCTGCACAAGGCGTCCATGACCTCCGCCGTCATCGATCCGCTGAGCGGCGGTCTGGCGGACGAGACCCGCATCTCCCTGCGTGATCCCGCCCTGCTGGAGCTCGCCCGCCTCGGCGCCATGGAGGTCGAGAGCGACGCCGGTCACTTCGAATTGACCGTCGATCACGACGAGCGTCGCCTTGTCAGCGAGTTTTTCGCCTATTGCGGAACCGAAGCGGTCTGATCACATCCTGTGGGCCGACCATCAGCGGGGGCTGAACCATGATCGCCACATTCGCCGGCCTCGCCTTCCTGGCGACGCAGACCGCGCCGCCGGACACGGCCTGGACGTGGACGCTCTACGCCGACGACGCGCGGGTGGCGCTGGCCAACGAGGTTCCGGACACCCCGAACCTGCGCTTCACCCTGGAGTGCGACCCGGCGTCGGGCATCGCCCGGGTCACCTTCTACGGCGGCCCGGCCCAGGCCGGGATGGCGCGGGTGACGGCCGGGGAGGCCTCGGCCGTCACGGAATCGACGGCCGAGCGGGGCACGCTGAAGCTTGCCCTGCGCACCGACCATCCCGTCTTCGCCGCCTTCGCCGCCGACGGCCGGCTGGCGGCCGCGGTCGGGACGCAACGGCGCGCCGTCGAGGTTCCGCGCCCGCACCTTGCCAAACTGCGCCGCTTCGCCGAACTGTGCTCGGGCTGATCGCCCGGAGACCGCGAATGCGCGCCCCTGCCCTTTTCGCCCTTTCGGGCCTGGCCCTCGGCGCCGCCGGCTGCGCGACGGTCGAGCCGGCGACCGGGTCGTCCGAGGCGCCTCCGGCCGCCGGCGGCGCGCCCGTGCCGACCGAGGGCCACGACTGGTTCTTCAACACCGACGACGGCACGGCCCGCCTCGCCTACGGCGTCCCGGAGAGCGACGACCTCAAGCTCGGTTTCGACTGCCGCCGGGGGTCCGGCCGGCTGGAGATCGTCGCCCTCGGCGAAAAGGGCGCCAAGGCCGAGATTTCGGTGGAATCGGGCGGAGAGACGGAGCGGTTTCCGGCCCGCTCCGAGCCCTCCCAACTGAACGACGGGGTCATTCTGACCGCCGACGCCTCGACCGCCGAACCGGTGTTCCAGCGCTTTCGCCGGGTGGGATGGATGGCGCTGTGGCGAGACGGCGAGCGCGAAGCCTATGCGCCGCAACCGGAGTCCGCCGGCGGTATCGAGGGCTTCTTCGCCTTCTGCGGTTGACGCGCGGCTACGCCTCCGGTGCAGTCCCCGCCCAGTCGGAGGGACAGCATGAAGACCGTGATCGCCATCGGGGCCGCCGCCCTGCTCGCCGCCGCCGGGCCCGCGCTGGCGCAGCCCGCGCCGCAGACCGCCGCCGAGGCGTCGCGCAACGCCGACGATCCGGTCCTGGCTTCGATTCTCGCCGACTACGAGGCCTATCTGCGGGCCAATGACCCGATCTCGGCCGGCATGGAAGGCGACCGCGAGGCCCTGTCGCGCCTGCCTGACGTCTCGCGGGCTTATGAACTGGCCCAGGAGCCGGTCCTGAAGGGCTTCGCCGACCGGCTCGCCGCCATTGATCCGGCTTCGCTGACCGACGACGACCGCCTGAACCACGCCTTCCTGGGCTGGGTCATCCAGCGCTCGCGCGAGCGCATTCCCCTCGATGTCGATCGCATCGGGGCGTTCAACTCCGAGGGCGGGCCCGGGCAGTCCATGGCCTATGTCGCCAGCGTCACCCGCATCGCCAGCCGCGCCGACGCCGAGGCCTGGAGCGAACGGTTGGTGGCCATGCCGAAATTCTATCGCGACCAGCTGGACAGCGCCCGGCGGGGTCTGGACAGCGGCCTGATGCAGCCGCGCTCGGTGGTCGAGAGCGCCCTCAGCCTGATGGAGCCGGAAGCGGCCTACGCCGGCGAGACCGACCCGCTGCTCAAGCCGCTTCTCGACCTGCCGGATTCGATGCCCGCCGCCGAACAGCCGGCCAGGCTCGCGGTGGCGGCGCTCACGATCGCCGAAGGCGTCGCCCCGGCGCGCGAGGCGTGGGTGCGGTTCCTGCGCGAAGAGTATCTGCCGCGCGCGCCGGAGAGCCTCGGCCTCGTCCACCGTCCGGGCGGGCGCGAGCTCTACGCCTTCCTCGTCAAAGGCTACACCACCACCGACCTGACCCCCGACCAGATCCACCAGATCGGCCTCGACGAAGTCGCCCGCATCCGCGCGCGGATGGAGACGGAGATGCGGGCCTCGGGCTGGACCGGGGACTTCGCGAGCTTCCTCGCCTTCCTGCGCAGCGACCCGCAATTCTACGCCACGACCCGCGAGGACCTGCTGGAAAAGGCGTCGGAGATGGCCAAGCGCGCCGACGACGGCCTGCCGGCCCTGTTCGGGACCCTGCCCCGCACCCCCTACGGCGTCCGCCCGGTGCCGGCCGAGATCGAGGCCAACTACACCACCGGCCGCTATTTCGGCGGCTCGATGGAGAACGGCGTCGCCGGCGGCTACATGGTCAACACATCGCGGCTGGACCAGCGGCCGCTGTACGAGCTGCCGGCCCTGACCCTGCACGAGGCCGTGCCCGGCCACCACATCCAGATCGCCCTGGCGCAGGAGGCCGAGGCCGGCCCGTATTTCCGCAAGGACGTCAACGTCACCGCCTTCACCGAGGGCTGGGGCCTGTACGCCGAGTTCCTCGGCGAGGAGATGGGCTTCTACCGCACCCCCTACGAGCGGTTCGGGCGGCTGAGCTACGAGATGTGGCGCGCCTGCCGGCTGGTCGCGGACACCGGCATCCACTGGCTGGGCTGGGACATCGAACAGGCCCGGGCCTGTTTCCGCGACAACTCGGCCCTCGCGCCGCACAACATCGAGACCGAACTGCAGCGCTATATCGGCTGGCCGGGACAGGCCACGGCCTACAAGATCGGCGAGATTCGCCTGCGCGCCATCCGGACCCGGGCCGAACAGGAGCTGGGCGAGCGGTTCGACGTGCGACGGTTCCACGACGCCCTGCTGGTCGACGGGCCGTTGCCGCTGGGGCTGCTGGACGCGCGGATGGATCGCTGGATCGCGGAAGAGAAGGGTCGGCCGTGACGCGGGGAGATTGCAGAATGAGAATTCCGACGGCGACGCTCGCTGCGGTTCTGGTGTTCGGCGCGGCCGGCGCGACCGCCCAGACCGGGGACTGGCGCCTCCTGGCCCAGGACGGGCCAGTGGATGTCGCCGTCGATGTCGGGAGCTTCAGCGGCCCTCCGGATCGTCGCGCCGTTCGCACGGCAATGGTCTCCCGAGAGGAAGGCGATCCCTTCGCCTACCTGATCGTCGATGTCGTCATCGATTGCGACACCCGCACGATCAACGCCGTGGCGATGGCGGCCCACGATGCCGGGGGCGAGGTGCTGCAACGGCGGGACCTTCCGCCGGAGAGTACGCCCGTGAGCGAATCGGATGGAACGGCGGCGACCGCGAGGGCCGCGTGCGAAGGGGCCGAGATCAGCGAGATCGGATTCGAGTCGGCGCCCGCTTTCGTCGCCTGGGCGACCGCCCGGCGCGCAGGGTAGCTCAGGCCAGCCCCAGAGCCGCCCGCGCCTTCCTCGTCAGCTTCGCCGCCACGATGCCGTGGGCGATGGCGAGGTGCTCGGCCAGCTCGTCGTCGGCCCAGTCGTCGATGCGCGGCAGGTTCACCCATTTGTTGCGCGCCATATAGGGCGCCGGGCGGGCGTGGCCGGTCTCGGTCAGCACCTCATAGGCGATGTCGGACACCTTGAACGAGATGCCGCCCCTCTCGCCGACCATGGCGAACATCTTGCCGCCGACGCGGTAGGCGTCGTGGTGCTCGCCGAACGGATGGTCGAGCGTCGCCGCCGGCAGCGCCAGGCAGACCTTGCCGACCCCCGCCCGGTCCATGGTCAAGCGTCCACCCCGACGCCGATCGGGCAGGTCACGCCCGTGCCGGCGATGCCGCAGTAGCCGCCGGGATTCTTGGCCAGATAGGCCTGGTGGTAGTCCTCCGCATAGTAGAACGGCCCCGCCGGGACGATCTCGGTCGTGATGTCGCCGCGCCGCGCCTTGTCCAGCGCCGCCTGGTAGGCGTCGCGCGACGCCTCGGCCTCGGCCTTCTGGGCGTCGTTCAGGGTGTAGAGGGCCGAGCGGTACTGGCTGCCCACGTCATTGCCCTGGCGCAGGCCCTGGGTCGGGTCGTGGTTCTCCCAGAAGGCCTTGAGCAGATCGCCGTAGCCGATCTCGTGCGGATTGAAGACCACCTGCACCACCTCGGCGTGGCCGGTGCGGCCCGAGCAGACTTCCTCATAGCTCGGGTTCGGGGTGAAGCCGGCCGCATAGCCGGCGGCCGTGACCCAGACGCCCGGCAGTTGCCAGAACACCCGTTCCACGCCCCAGAAGCAGCCCATGCCGAAGATGGCGGTCTCGAACCCCTCCGGATGCGGCCCCTTCAGCGGCCGGCCGCTGACGTAGTGGACCTCGTCGGTGCGCACGGGTTCGGTCCGGCCCGGCAGGGCGGTTTCGCGGGTCGGCATCTCGTGGGTCTTGTTGAACAGCATGGCGGCAACTCCGGTCGGACGGTCGCAGCCTATATGGGACGTCAGGCGGCGCTTGCCGAGGGGGGCGGCTTGTTCTATCAGCCTGCCTCCGCCGGAAAGACCAATCCGGCGGCTCACGCGCGTCGTGGAACGGACAGGTGGCGGAGTGGTCGATCGCGCACGCTTGGAAAGCGTGTGTAGGTGAAAGCCTACCGAGGGTTCGAATCCCTCTCTGTCCGCCACACACGCCTAGCCCTGATTGAACAACCGGAAACCTGGCGGCGTCCGGCCGATGCGGCCTCGTCTAGCCGTTGGACGGATCCCGCGCATCGGCGTCCAGAACGAACCGGTCCTTGCCCAGCCACAGGAGGGCCGCGGCGAGGAGCAGGACGACCGCGCCGACCGCGAGCAGGGACAGCCCGACCTTGCCGGAATCGGCGAACACGCGGTCGGTGGTCAGGCCGACCAGCAGAGGCACCAGGCTGAGGCCCACCAGATTGGCGACCAGCGTATAGACCGCGCCCGCCTGGCCGCGCAGATTGGCGGGCGTGATCTGCTGAAGCGCGGCGCCCGCGGGTCCGGCGGTCATCGCCATGGTGACGATGGCCAGGGCCGCGCCGACAACGCCGGCCAGAGGCGACGGGGACAACACCATCAGGGCCACGGAACCCAACTGGGCCAGGCAGACGAGGGCGCCGACGCGCAGATAGGCGTCCCGGATCCCGCGTTTCAGCCAGCCGTCGGCCAAGGCGCCGCCCGCAATGGCGCCGAGGGGCCCCGCGGTCAGCAGAAGCGCGCCAAGGACGAGGCCCACCTGCCCTATCGACCATCCGTGATGACGCAGGAAGAAGGCCGGCGTCCAGATGGCGATGGCGTAACCGAAGCCCGTGTGCATGGCGAAGCCGAAATGGTGGCAGGCCAGCGCCTTCCACTGCCGCCGGGCGTGCTCCACAAAGGCCCCGAAGGTCGCACCGCGCGCGGGCGTCGCGACGCTCCGGGCCGGGCGGGATTCCCGCACGAACATCAAGGCCAGGGCCAGGAACAGACCCGGCACGCCGGCGATCAGGAAGGCCAGATGCCATCCAGCCAACGGCTCGCCGCTCCACGGCGGAGAGATCGGTGGCATCGCGTCCAGCCATCCCACAAGCTTGCCGCCCAGGATGAAGGCGACGCCCGTGCCCAGATAGATGCCCATGGCGTAGACGGAGAAGGCCCGCGCCCGGCGCCGGGGCTGGAACAGGTCGGCGATGAGGGAATAGGCCACGGGCGCCAGGGCGGCTTCGCCCACGCCCACCATCATCCGTGCGATGAACAGTTCGGTGAAGCTTCCGGCCAGACCGCAGGCTGCGGTGGCGAGGCTCCACAGGATGATGGCGCCCGCCAGCAGCCGGGGCCGGTGGAGGCTGTCGACCAGCCGCCCGAAGAACAGCCCCACCACGGTGTAGAACAGCGCGAAGGCGAAGCCGTACAGCAGGCCGAAATGGGTGTCGGTCAGATGCAGGTCCCGGCCGATCGGCTCGATCAGCATGACCAGTATCTGGCGGTCGAAGAACGACAGCACATAGCCCAGCATCAGCAGGAACAGCACATAGCCCGACTGGCGACCGGACGGCGGCGCGATGGGTCCCTTTTCGGTGGCCTGCATTCTCGTCTCCCGGTCAGGGCCGCGGCCTGGGCCGCGCCTGTCAGATTGATCCAGACTACGCCGCCGCGCGGCGCGTGCGATGCGCGTGCAGGCTGTCGATGAGGTCCTCCACGACCTGTCGGGTCGAGCGGATGGTGCGGACCGCGCCGACACCCTGCCCCGCCGACCAGATGTCGCGCCACGCCTTGGCGCCCTTGTGGGGGTCGTCGAAGTCGATGCGGGATCGCTCGCTGGCCGGGATGGCGTCCGGATCGATGCCCGCGGCGACGATGCTGGGCCGCAGCATGCAGTTGGGGATGCCGGTGAAGGCGTCGGTGACGATCAGGTCGCGGATCTCGGCCTCGACCAGCATGGCCTTGTAGGCGTCCTTGGCGAGGCTTTCCTCGGTCGCGATGAAGGGGGTGCCGACATAGGCGTAGTCCGCCCCCAGGGTGAGGGCCGCGTCGATGGCGGCGCCCGTGCTCAGCCCGCCGCCCAGGACCAGCGGTCCATGCCAGAACTCGCGCACGGCGGGCACGAAGGCGAAGCCGGTGATCGAGCCGGTGTGTCCTCCTGCCCCGGCCGCGATCAGCACCAGGCCGTCGACGCCCGACGCCGCCGCCTTTCGGGCGTGCTCGACCGTGCTGACGTCGGCGAAGACCTGGCCGCCATAGGCGTGGACGGCCTCGATCACCTCGGCCGGACTGCCCAGGGCGGTGATCACCAACGGCGGCCTGTAGCGGACGATCAGCGCCAGGTCGTCCGCCAGACGCCGGTTCAGGCGATGCACCACCAGATTGACCGCCCAGGGCGCGTCTTGCGGATCAAGGGCGCCAGTGATCTGCGCCAGCCAACGGTCGAGGTCTTCCGAAGTCCGGCAGTTGGCGACGGGAAACGACCCGACGACACCCGCCCTGCAAGCCGCAATGACCAGCTCGGGGCCCGAGACCAGGAACATCGGCGCCGCGATCACGGGCAGTCGCAGATTGAGCAACGGACCGGTCATGCGGCCTCGGACTCATCGGCGATGCGGGACAGTTCCCGGCGCAGAACCTTGTGCATCGCATTGCGCGGCAGGGCGTCGAGCACCAGCAGTCGCTCGGGCAGTTTGAACACCGCCACCTTCCGGTCCTTCAGGAACTGGATGATGTCCTGCAGGGTCACCGTCTCTCCACTACGCAGGGTGACGGCCACGCCGACCTTCTCTCCCAGTCGCGCATCGCGACAGGCGAAGGTCGCGACTTCCTTGAGTTGCGGGTGACGGCTCAGAAGCTCGTCCAGTTCGGCGGGCGCGATCTTCAGTCCGCCGCGCACAATGATGTCCTTGCAGCGCCCGACGTAGCGGTAATAGCGGTTCAGCTCACCCTCGCCGGCGATCTCGAACAGGTCGCCGGTCCGCAGATAGCCGTCGGCGTCGAAAGCGGCGTCGGTCTGGTCGCGGCGCCCGAAATAGCCGGCGAAGATCGACGGGCTGCGCATCCGCAGCTCGCCGGGCCGACCGGGCGCGTCGATCACCGCGCCGGTCTCGAGATCGATCAGACGGCCCTCGATCTGGACGGATTGCGGGAGGCTGGACCACGTGAATTGCTGACTGCCCAGACGCGGGAAATAGTTGCCGCGGTGCGAGGCGTCCGGCATTTCGCGGGGCGAGCTCAGCAGGCTGGTGCCCTCGTTGGCGCCGAAGAAGTTGACGATCTCGACGCCGTAGTCCGCCTCCATCCGCTCGATAACCCAGCTGGGGATGACGGCCGACCCCGTGCCCATCACCCGCAGGCTGCTGATGTCGGCGCCCGCGGCCACGGCGGGGTCCTTGAGCAGGGAGAGGAAGAAGGCCGGCGGCATGAAGGTCGCCTGCACCCGCTCGTCGCGGATCTGCTCCAGCGCCAGGCCGATATCGAGCGGCGAATGCATGACGAGTGTCCCGCCGCCCATCAGCCAAGGCATGACGCTGCCGCCGATCGCCGCCATGTTGACCAGGGGGCGGGTGTTCAGGATCACGTCGGCGGGCCGCAGCTGGGCCGAGTCGATCATGATCTGGCCGGTCCAGGCCCAGTTGTTGTGGGTGCGCATCGCGCCCTTGGGCTCGCCCTCCGTGCCGGAGGTCCAGCAGACGGTGAAGACGTCGTCGGCCACCGCCCTTCCGCCTTCGCGGTGCGCAGTCGCCAGAGCTTGGGCGGCGGCGGGATCCGGCTCGAACCAGTCGGCGGCCCCGGCCTGATCCAGCACCACCACCGCGCAGCCGTGAGCTTCGCACACGGCCCGCGCCGACACCGACAGATCCCGCCGCTTGAAACGGGAGACGGTGATGAACAGCCGGGGCTTCAGAAGCGCCACGATGGGACGCAGTTCATTCTCGTCGAACTGAGGCAGAACCGGACTGCATATGGCGCCCAACCGTGCGCAGGCCAGCAGGATGATGACCGGATCGACGGTGTTCGGCAGCTGGTAGACCACGACATCGTCGCGGCGCACGCCCAGAAGCGCCATCCGCCCGGCCGCCGCCTCGACGGCGGCGTCCAGAGCCGCCCAGTCGAGACGTCTGGGCGAACCGCTGGCGAACGCGCCGCGATCGGGCGGATCCACCAGGGCCGGACGGCGCGGATGGGCGGCGGCGGCGGTGCGGACCCGATCGTCCAGGGTCACATCGCCCCACCATCCCCTGGCCCGGTATTCGGCGACCAGCTCCGCGTCGTGCGCAATCACCCTACCCGCTCCATCGCTCGAAACCCGCGGCCCGCGACCGCATCAATAGGTCCAGGTCAGGGTCGCGCCGAAGGTACGCGGCGGCGCAAAGCGCGCGAAGCCGGTGTTGGCCGAGACGATGATGTGGGTCGGGTACTCCTCGTCGGTCAGGTTCTTGCCCCACAAGGACACCTTCCAGTCAGCATTCAGCGAGATCAGTTCGACGCTGGCGTCAAAGATGCTGGTGGCCTCGACGAGCCCCGGCGCCGTGTTTTCCGTATTGTAGAAATAGTCGCTGGTGTAGCGGTAGGAGCCGTGCAGTCCCAGATCAAAGTCGGCGGACAATGACTGGGTGTGGTCGACGTTGAGACTGAGCGTATGCTCGGGCGACCGCGAGAAGCGGTTTCCATTCACGTTCAGCGTGCCCACCATGACGTCGTCGGTGATCTCCGTGTCCAGGAAGCCGTAGGCCAGCGACACGTTCGTCCGGTCGGTCAGGGCGAAATTAGCCTCCAGTTCGATACCCGCATTGACCGCGCTGCCGGCGTTCACCAGGGCCCCGATCGGGACGAGCTCGCCCGGAAGGGCCGTCAGGGTGAAGATCTGCAGGTCGGTGTAGTCCATGTAGAACGCCGATCCGTTGAGGATCAGCCGGCGATCCAGCCAGGCGGTCTTGGCCCCGATCTCATAGTTGGTGACGTATTCCGGGTCCGTCGCCACGCCCGAGGCCGCCAGACTGGTCGGCTGGCCGTCCCAGCCGCCGCTCTTGAAGCCACGCGATATGGTTCCGTAGAGCATGTGGTCCGGCGTCGCGTGGTAGCTGAGCGTCACGCGCGGAGTGAAGGCGTCCCAGCTCTCCTCCTCGTCGACCGTCCAGGGCAGGCCGGGGAAGCGATTGCCGCTGATCACGGCGTCATAGGATTTCTTGTCCTTGCTCCAGCGCAGGCCGACTCCCAGCTCCCACTGTTCATTGAAGCGATAGGAGCCGTCGGCGAAGACAGCGTAGCTGGTGGCGCTGGACTCCGCATCCTGGATATTGACCCGGTCGATCGGGGAGGCCGCGGCGAAGATGACCGTCTCTTCGCGGCGGCTCACGTCCTCGTGGAACAGAAACAGGCCGGCGACATAGCTGAAGTCGCCCAGGGTGTTGGCGAGCCGGAACTCCTGGGAATACTGCTCCGCCGATTCCCGGATGCTGTTGGAGTTGCCGAACGGCGCGGTGACCTCGCCCGGAACCCGGGAGAAGCGGTTGCCGCCCAGGTCGAGGGAGATGTCCGCCTCATTGGTGCGGTAGGCGCTGATGGAGGTCACCGTGCCGAAGGGGCTGTCCCATTCCAGACGGGCTGACACGCCCGAGGTGTCGGTGTCCTGGCGGCCGTCATCGACGAGATAGTTGTGACGCGCGTCAGGCCCGGCCGCCGCTGCGAAGGCCGGGTTGCCGATACTGATCGCGTGCCGGTTCGCGCCGGCGCCGCGACGACGGTAGCTGTCGGCGCTCAGCAGCAGATTGACGGTCTCGGAGACATCAATGTCCAACGCTCCGCGCAGGGCCACGCTGGACAGGTCGTCGACGTCATTGCCGGTGTTCAGATTGACGTTGTAGCCGTCGTGATTGCGTGTCGCGACCGAGAACCGCCCTGCTATGGCGTCGGTCAGCGGGCCCGACACCACGGCGCGGGCTTCCAGGGTGTTGTAGTTGCCGATCGTCGCCGACAGACGCGCCAACGGCGACTGGGTCGGGCGGGCGCTGATGAAGTTCAGGGCGCCGCCGACGGTGTTCTTTCCATAAAGGGTGCCCTGCGGCCCGCGCAGCACCTCGACCCGATCCAGATCGAACAGGTCGGCGGTCCCGCCCGAGGCGCGGCCCAGATAGACGTCGTCGACGAACACGGCCACCGAGCGCTCCAGCGACGCGCCGTCGAAATCCGACCCGATGCCGCGAATGCGGATCTGCGGGTCCGAGGCGTTATGCTCGCTGTAGACCAGCGTCGGCACGCGGCCCTGGAAATCCTCGACCGACTGGATGCGACCGGCCTCCAGCTGTTCCGCGCCCAGCGCCGAAACCGACAAGGGCACGTCCTGCAGGCGCTGCGAGCGCCGCTGGGCCGTGACGATGATATCGGAAACGTTGGTGGTCGCCGGCTCGGCCGCCGGCCCGGGCTCCGTTGAATCCGCCTCCTGCGCCGCCGCAGGAGCGAGGCCGGCGCAGGAAAGAACCAGCACCAGGGCCGAAGCCGAAGCCAGAGTGTCCCGTCTAAGCATTTTCCCTCCGTTGCGGTGCTTATGCCACCGTCGATCCGATCGGTCGGCCCGCGGGAAACCCCTGCGGAACCGCCAACTTCTTTTATCGAAGTTAGACTAGGCTCATTTTGATTTCGTTGTAAAGTGGGGCCAATGACAGCCCAAGACTACAGCACGATCTCGAATTCAATATGCTGTTAATGCTGGATATTATCCAGACGTTACGATCTCTTGGAGGCCGCGGAATGATCGATGTCCAGATATTACTTCTAATGAAGCGGTTGCCGTCGTGAGGCCGAGAGTTCTGTTTCCGGACCAGTTGCCGAACCTCGTCGGCGCCGAGTTGGGACGGTCAGGCTGGAGGGAGATTCCCCAGCCCCTCATCGACCGCTTCGCCGCACTGAACGGAGACGATCAGTGGATTCATGTCGATACCGCCCGCGCCGGCCTCGAACGCGGCGGAACGATAGCTCACGCCTTCCTGGTGCTGTCGCTGATGTCGGCCATGTCACGGGAGATCGTTCAGTACAAAGGAATAACTCACGGATTCAACTATGGTTTTGATCGCCTCAGATTCATCTCCCCGGTTCCGTCGGGCGCGTGCGTCCGGCTGGTCGAAACGCTGGTTTCGGTGGAACGCCGCGAGAGCGGGCTTCTGGTCCGGCGCGGCTGCGTCGTCGAGGTCCGGAACCAGGAACGACCGGCGGTAGTGGGCGACTGGCTGATCCTGCTGGCGTCCGGTGCTTGACACCCACCGCCCACAAGTTGAGTATTGCTATTGAAGTTGAACGCGGGAGTTCGTTCATCACCGATCAAGCGGGGCGCCGTGGCCAAGGCCGTCATAGAGAACACCTACCGCATCACCGCGGAAGAAGAAGGCAACGACTACCTGGCTGGGATTTTCCGGCCGGTGGAGCACGAGATCACGGCTACCGACATGGTAGTCATTGGGAAAATCCCGGCCGACCTGGACGGCACCTACATCCGCAACGGCCACAACCCCATCCTGCGCACCCAAAGCGGCCGGTATCACTGGTTCGACGGCGATTCGATGGTGCACAGCACCGCCTTCAGGGACGGCAAGGCCGTCTATCGCAACCGCATGGTGCTGACCGCGGGCCTGCTGAGCGAGCTCGAGGCCGGGCGCGGTCTGTTTCCTGGTCTGCGCGACGGCTTCGAGGCCGAGGAAGGCCTGAAGAACAACTCGGGCACTGACGTCGTCCTGCACAACGGCGAGTTCAAGACCCTGTTCTCGCGGTGTGGCCAGCCCTATCGCCTGGATCCCGAGACCCTCGCCACCATCGGGCCCGACACCTTCGGCGGCGAATGGACCAAGGGCGTCTCGGCCCACTCGAAGGTCGATGAGCGGACCGGCGAACTGATCTTCTTCAACTACAGCTTCAACACCGCGCCCTTCATGGAATACGGCGTGGTCGGGGCCGACGGCGTGCTGCTCCATTCCACCGAGATCGAGTTGCCCGGCCCGCGCCTGCCGCATGATTGCTGGCTGACCGAGCACTACACGGTGCTGCACGACTACCCGGTCTACTGGGACCCCGATCTGCTGAAGCAGCGCAAGAAGAAGCTGACCTTCAACCGCGACCTGCCCAGCCGCTATGGCGTCATCCCCCGGCACGGCTCGGGCGATCAGATCCGCTGGTTCGAGGGTTCGCCCGGCTACATGCTGCACACGGTCAACGCCTGGGAGGACGGCGACGAGATCGTCGCCTACGGCTACCTGCAGCACGAGCCCGTGCCGACGGTTCCGGCGGGCACGCCCCGGGTGAAGACGCCGAACTATTTCCTGTCGTTCGTCTACACCCAGCCCCGGCTGACCGAGTTCCGCTTCAACCTGAAGACCGGCGCCTGCACCGAACGTCAGGTGAACGACGAATGCTTCGAGATGCCGGGGATCAACAACCGCTTCCTGGGCCTGAAGACCCGCTACTCCTACAACACCCGCGTCGCCGACATTCCCTTCTTCCTGGCCCAGGGAATCCAGAAGTTCGACTACGAACAGCTGGCCGAGGTCGCCCGCTATGAGCTGCCGGCCGGCAAATACATGGGCCAGCCCGTGTTCGCGGCCCGCACCGGCGGGAAGGAGGAGGACGACGGCTATCTGGTCGCCTACGTCGCCGACGCCGACAGCGCCGAAGTCTATGTCTGGGACGCCCGCACCATCGAGAAAGGTCCGGTCGCCCGCGTGCAGCTGCCGCAACGGGTGCCGGGCGGATCGCACGCCTATTGGGCGCGCGGCGAGGACATCCGCCAGGGTCGGGCGCGTCGCGCTCTTCTGGAACAATCGGAGACGGGACAGTGACCCCCTATGTGGTCGACGCCGTAAGGGCGCCGCGCGGCAAGGGGCGTGAAGGCGGCGCCCTGAACGGCCTGCGCCCCGTCGACATCCTCAAACAGCTGTTCGACGCCCTGGCGACGCGCACTGGCCTGTCACCCGCGGTGGTCGAGGAGATCGTGCTGGGCTGCGTCACCCAGACCGGCGACCAGGGCGGCAACATCGCCCAGACGGCCGCGCTCTACGCCGGCTGGGACCGGGCCGGGTCGGCGACCACGGTGAACAGCTTCTGCAGCTCGGGCCTGACCGCCTGCGGGATCATCGCCGCCAAGATCCAGGCGGGCTTCGGGGACACCTATGTCGCGGGCGGGGTCGAATGCATGTCGCGCGTGCCGATGGCCTCCGACAACGGGCCGCTGACCGCCGACCGCGAGGTCTCGAAGCGCATCCCCTTCATCCCCAACCCGATCATCGCCGATGTCATCGCCGCGCTGGAGGGCTTCTCGCGCGAGGACATCGAGGGATACGCGATCGCCTCGCACCACAAGGCCGCCGCGGCCACGCGTGAGGGCCGGTTCGCCCGCTCGCTCATCCCCATCCTGGGCGCCGACGGCGCGGTGGCGCTGGCTCAGGACGAAGCCATCCGCGCCGAAGCCTCGGTTGAAGGCATGGCCAAACTGCGCCCGCTCAACGATCCCGAACGCTCCAGCCGCTTCATCGAGCGGATGCGTCAGGATGTGCCCGGCATCGGCGAGGTCACGCCCCTGCACAGCGCCGGCGCGGCGCCGGCGGTGGTCGACGGCGCCTCCCTGGCGATCCTGGCAAGCGAGGAAGGGGCGCGCCGCCTGGGCCACGGCGTGCGGGCGCGGATCCTGTCCCACGGCGCGGATCGCGGACCCGCCGTCATGGGTCTGACCGGCGGCATTGTCGCCGCCCAGACCGCCCTGGCCCGAGCGGGCATGACCTCGGCCGACATCGACCTGTGGGAGATCAATGAGGGTTTCGCCGCCACGGTGATGAAATTCGCGCGCGACCTGTCGATCCCCGCCGAGCGGATGAACGTCAACGGCGGCGGCATCGCCATGGGCCACGCCATGGGCGCGACCGGCGTCAACCTGCTGGGCGCGATCGTCGATGAACTGGAACGCCGCGACCTCAACACCGGCTTGATCGCGATTTCCGGGGCCGCCGGCATCGGCGGCGCCCTGATCGTCGAACGCGCGACGCTGAACGGATGAAGGACACCCCCGAGATGAACACCCGCCTGCCCGATCACAGCGTCACCGGAGACGGCGAGGTGACGGTCTTCCTGCTCCACGGCGCCTTCGGGGCCAAGGAGTATTGGCGCAGCCAGATCAAGGCCCTGTCCGACGCCGGCTATCGCGTCGTGGCCTGGGACGCGCCGGGCTACGGCGTCAGCCCCCTGCCCGCCGATTTCAGCATCCAGACGGCGGCCGAAGCCTGCGCGCGCCTGATCGACGCGCGCGGCGGCGCGCGCAACGTCCTGATGGGCCACAGCATGGGCGGGATGATCGCCCAGCGGGCCTTCGACTACCGCACCGACCGGGTCGAGGGCCTGATCCTCTCGGCCACCAGCGCCGCCTTCGGCCGCAGTGGGGGGGAATGGCAGCAGGCCTTCGTTCGCGACCGGACGGCTCCCCTCGACGCGGGTCAGACCATCCCCCAGTACGCGCCGAAGATGCTGCGCGGCATGATGGCCCCCGGCGCCGGCGGGCCCATCGTCGACCTGATGATCGACGTCGTCTCCCAGATGCGCGAGGAAACCTTCCGCGCGGCCATCCAGGCCATCACCCAGTTCGACGGGCGCGACATCCTGCCCAAGATGGCGACCCGGCCCGTGCTCTGCATCGCGGGCGAGCACGACCTGAACGCCGCGCCCCCGGCGGTCATGGAAAAGCTGGCGGGCAAGATCGACGGCGAATATGTCTGCATGTCCGGCGTCGGCCATTTCGGCTGGGCCGAGCAGCCGGACGTCTTCAACGCCCTGGCGCTCGACTTCCTCGCGCGACGCATCGGATCGGCCTGAATCGCAATGACTGGCTGAATCCCGGTCCGTTCAGCTAGACAGGGACAGGGAGGCAGGCTTCGGATGACCGACACCTATACCGCGCGCCGCAGTTCGGTCTTGTCGACGCTCGACATCATCGGCGATCGCTGGATGCTGATGCTGATCGAGGCGATGTTCGCGGGAGTCGAAAGCTGGAGCGATCTGGTCGCCCTGCTGCGCGTCTCGCCCTCGACCCTCAGCAAGCGGCTGGGCCAGCTGATCGAGGCGGGCTGTGCGGAGAAGACCTCCGCCGGAAAACGCGGCGGCGGCTACCGGCTGACCGAACGGGGGATCGCCATGTTCCCGATCTTCGCGGCCAGCGACGAATGGCGGCTGGCCTGGGACAATCCCGGCCAGACCGTCCAGCCGATGTGGATCCACAAATGCGGACAGCCGCTGCGTTCCCGATCGGTGTGCGGGCGTTGCGAACGGGACGTGACCCTGGAAGACGTGACCTATCGCGAGGGCCCCGGGGCCGGTCCTGCCAAGGCGACCGCGGGCCGACGGTTCCGCAACTCCCATTCGGGCGCCGACGACCTCAAGGACGGGGACGACAAACCCAGCCGCTTTCTTCAGGCCATGGGAGACCGCCGCGCCGCGCAGCTGCTGGCCGCCTTCTTCATGGGCTGCCACCGCTTCGATGAGTTCGAGACCTACACTGGCCTGCACCCGGCGATCCTGTCGGATCGTTTGCGCAGGTTCCAGCTCCTCGGCCTGGCCCATACACGGCTCTACCAGGAGAGGCCGGACCGCTATCTGTACAGCCTGTCCGCGCCGGCCCGGGCGATTTTCACCATCACCGTGCAGATGATGCACTGGGGCGACCGTTTCATTCACGCGCGGGGCGAAGAGCCGTTGATCCTCACCCACAAGCCCTGCGGCGAGCGGCTCCAGGCGGTGGTCCGTTGCAGTTGCTGCGCCCAGCCGGTTCAGCACGCCGACATCACGCCCGCGCGCCTGCCCGGAACCTGACCTAGTCGAGCGGCCTGCGCGGCTCCAGCCCCGCCTCGACCAACAGGGTGTCGAAGGCCTGGTTCGAACTGCTGAACGACCGCCCCGGCGTCGCCGTCAGTTCCGACATGAGCGCGGCGAAGGTCTCCTCGTTCCCCTCGAGGCTGATCGTCTCCACCGGACTGGCGCGACGGAAGCGTCCACCACCAGCGATGATGACCTCGCCGTTGACCGTGCAGGCCTGGCTCGACAGCCAGGCGACCAACGGAACTACCTTGTCCGGCGTGAACCGTCTGGCCACGTCGGGCCGCATATGGCCTTCCGTCATCTGCGACAGGGCATAGGGAGACACCGCGTTGGCGAGGATGCCGCTGCGCGCGCCCTCGGCCGCCAGGGTGCGGGTCAGACTCTCGATCGCCGCCTTTGAGGCGCCGTAGGCCGACAGGCCGTGCTGGCCGAAACGTCCGGCGCTGGAGGTCGTCGTCACGATGCGGCCGTAACCCCCTTCGCGAAACACGGGCCAAGCGGCATGCAGCAGATTCAACGTGCCGAGAAAGCCGACGTCGAAGACCTGGCGAAAGGTCGCCAGGTCCACCTTGTTGAATCCGATCGCCTGGGGCGCGGCGGCGTTGGCAACGACGATGTCCAGCCGACCGAAGGCGTCCAGCGCGTCCCGGACCATGGCCAGGCCGGAGTCCCCCGCCTCGACCGACGAGAAGTTCGCCACGGCCTGGCCGCCCGCGGCCCTGATGGCCTCAACCGTCGACCATGCCGAGGTTTGTTCCGTGCTCTCGCCCGCATGGCGGCGGTTGTTGACCACCACAGAGGCGCCGCGCGCCGCCAGACCTTGGGCGTAGGCCCGGCCCAGCCCCTTGCCGGCGCCGGTGACGATCGCGACGCGTCCCCGCAGATCGACGAGGCTCATGACCTCCCCCCGAACGGCAGACGGGGAAACATGCGGGGCACGCGACGCGCATAGTCGTCATAGTCGGGACGCGTCTTGCGCATGTGGCGTTCATTACCCGGCGCCGCCGACCCGTAACCCATGAACCAATAGACGTAGATCGGGCTGAACAGCGTTACCCAGCCCCACGGATGTTGCAGGGCGAACAGGAAATATCCGATCCACATCAAGCCTTCGCCGAAATAGTTCGGGTGGCGGGTGAAGCTCCACAGTCCCTTCTGCATGATCTGGCCGCGGTTGGCCGGATCGGCCTTGAACTGCTTCAGCTGCCAGTCGCCGACGGCCTGGAACAGGAATCCGACGATCCAGACCCCGGCCCCGATCAGGTCGGCGACGGACAGATCTCCTGAAGGGGCCGCCATGGCGAAGGCGAAGGGCGCGCACCAGACCCACAGGATCATTCCCTGCAGGGCGTAGACGGCGAAGAAGCTCCAGCTGAACCACCGGGAGGCGTAGCGGCGACGCAGGGTGGCGTAGGGCTCCTGCTCGGCCTTGAGGTTGGTCCGGGCGGCGTGTGACACCAGCCGCAGACACCACAGCGTCACCAGCCCCATCAGCAGCAGGCTGTGAGGACTGAGGCCCGAGGCCGATCCACTGAGCGCAAAGCCCGTCATGCCGAGAACCATCAGGGGATAGGCGATGTCCATGAGGCCGTGGTTGCGCAGCGCCGTCCCCGCCAGCCACGCGGCCACGCACAGCACCAGCAGGACCCCGCCGCTCATCAACAGGATCGACGCCGCCGCCTCGAACCCCGGCGGCGCCCAGGCCACAGCGATGAAGGGCACGGCGATCAGGACGACGTGGACATAGTGCCACCGCCGCGCGCGGAAATCCGCGGGAATGCTGGACAACCACGCAATTGCAAACAGTCCCGCCAAGGCCATCAGAACGACCATAGCTCACCCTTCCGTAAATTTTCTTACGGAAGTTAATCAGCCATATTCGGATTGGTCAACACATCAGGAAAGCGAGAAAACTCCCATTCACTTATGGAACTTACGGGCGTGCCGTCGCGCCTGTCGCCCAGATTTCGATGGCAGACGGCGTCGGGCGGGACCGCCACGCAGTCTGGAGACGAGTTGCCGTCTGACTGCCTCCACCGTCACGGGCCGCCCAGGGCGGAATACCAGCTCAACACTTACCGCCGTTGGCGCCTGGGGGCGTCGCCGCCGCCGGCCGAGGCGGGCACGGGCCGGTTCTCTCACCCTGCGGGCGGCGTTCCGAGCGGACGCCGGTAGCCTGAACGGTCGAGGGTGGCGGCTCAGAACGCCCCCTCGACCTGCAGGGAGGCGTCGGCGTTCTCGACCACGCTGAGGCTGACGGGCCGGAGCCCATGGGTCGTCTCCAGAGCGGCCAGCCAACCGAACACGGCGGCGCTCGGAGCGCGGGGCGCGCTGAAGCCGAGGCGGCCGGAAGCGTCCATGCCGGTGGTGATCTCGAGGCCCGCGGCCTCGGCGGTCTGCCGCACGACCGGCTCGAGTCCCCGGGCGTCGGTCCGGACCTCGGTGGACGTCGCGGGCGCCAGGCGGGCGAGGGCGCGGCGGACCTCGACCAGTTCGGACTCCGCCCGGCCCCTGTCCCGCGCGGCCGCATCGCGCCACCCGGTGACCGGCCGGACCACGCCCAGCCACACCACGACCGCCGCGATCAGCAGGCCCATCCCCGTCAGCATGCGCTGTTCGCGGCGGGTCCGCCCGTCCCAGGCCTGCCGCAGTTCGCCGACGATCCGGTTCATGGGCGCGCTCCGATGCTGATGTCGCTGACAACGCGACCGCCCTCGTCGAGGGTGGCGGTTTCGGTCACCGCCAGACCGGCCTCGCTCATCCGGCGACCGATGTCGTCCATGTCCGAGTAGGCCGGATGGCTCACGGTGACCTTCACGCCGTCATCCGGGCCGGCGACGAGCATGTCGAGCTCGGCGCCTTCGACCGCCTCGACCGCCGTGAACAGTGCGGCGGCGGCGGCCGTGACTCCGCCCGGCGGCGGGGCCGTGGCGGCCCGGCGGCGCAGGGCGGCGGTCGGGTCGGCCTCCCGGGCCAGTTCGGGCGCCGCGGCTGTGATCGCCTCGAGAGTTTGGGCCTCCAGTTTGCGGGCCGTCATATCGTCGCGGACGGCGGCGGCGGCGGTCAGAAGCAGGGGCGAGATCAGGACTGCGGCGGCCAGTCCGGCGGCCCGCCGCCAGCCGATCGATCCACCGCCCGGCTCCCGCCCCGCGCCGTCCAGCAGGTTGACCGTCGGCGCGCGCGCCGCCGCGACGAGCGCCTGTTCCACCGCCTGCGCATCCTCGACGGCGACCACGCGGCGATCGCCGACGACCAGATCGGCGAGGTCCGGCTGGACGGTCGCGGCGAACCGACGGCCACGCAGGGCCAGGTTGTCGCCGAACGTCACCGCCTGGACGGCGTCGTCGTCCTCCGGCTCGGTCAGGGTCAGCATGTCGGGCACCAGGGCGTCGGCGCGGACGCCCAGCCCCTCGAGGTAGTCGGTCCAAGCCTCCAGCAGGCTGCGGCTGACCACGGCGGTCAGGCGCGGCTGGCCGGGGGCGGGGACCGGTCCGACGACGACGGCGAGCCGTTCGGACGTGGCGGCCAGATCGTCGCGCAGGCGCCAGGCCGCGGCGGCGCGCACCTGCGCCGCGCCGCCGGCGGGCAGGTCGAGCCAGCGCACCGTGACGTCGGCCCCGGGTACGACCGCCACGGTGCGCATCGGCGCGGGCCGCTCGACGGCGTCGGGCGTCAGCATGCCGCGGTCGAGCACATAGCCGTCGGGGGCCACGACCATGAAAGGCGCCGGCTGGCTGTTGAGCGCCGGGATGAGGATCAGGCGGGTCGGTTTCATTCTTCGAGAGTCCAGCGCTGGATGACGGTCCGCACCGCGCCGTCGGGCTGTGCGTGCAGAAGGGCGGTGCGGACGGCGCGGCCGCCGCCGTAGTCGACGTCGATGCGGAGGTTGAAGTAGCGGGTCAGGACGGCGGCCTGCTCGCGCGCCTCGGCCGGGATCTCGACGGCGGCCAGGGCGGGCTGGGCCCAGAAGGCGGCGGCGTCGGGCCAACCACCCCTCGGCCGCCGCGCGATCACCGCCCGCGCGCTTTCGGGGCCGAGCGCGTTGTCGGTCAGCGCCATCAGCAGGGGCGCCTGTTCCGGCGTCAGGGTGTTGACGTTCAGCGGCGCCGGCCGACTGGTCGGCAGGGCGCAGACATACGGGCGCAGGCGGCGGTAAAGGTCGGCGTCCACCCCCTTGATCGCCCGCAGTTCGCTGACCTCGGCCAGCAGCACCCCGCCGGTGCGATACGGCCTGGCCAGGCCTGCATAGGCCCCGTCCTCGGCCCCCAGCGGCCGTGATGCGCCGTCGGCGTCGAGCCAATCGGTCAGGGCGTCGGCCACGGCGCGCATCCGGCTGTCGGGCGCGCCGACGGCCCGGCCGAGCGCGAGGAACTGCGCCGCGCCCGCGGGCCGCGCCATCAGGTCCTCGCCGACGCCTTCGACCAGGCTGTTGAGGTTGAAGCAGGCCTGTCCGTCGGTGAGCACGGCGCTGATCGCCCCTCCCTCGATGGGGAAGCTCATCCGGCGCCCGTTCCACGCCGGCTCCAGCGGCGTGCGGGCCGGGTTTGCGGTCAGCAGACGCGCCACCTGCCGTCGGGCCAGCGCCTCGGCCCCCGAGGCGTACCACTGGGCCTGGGCCTGGGTTTCGGCGTTGGTGGCGCGGCGCACGGAAAAGCGCACATCGTCCAGCACCGCGACGGCGACCACCGACATCACCGCCACCAGCAGCAGGACGGTCAGCAGGGCCATGCCCTCGCGGTTGTCGGACCCGGGCTGCATCAGCCGCCCCCCACGAGGAACAGCTGCTCGACCGGGCCGTAGCCGTCCAGCGTCATCCGCACCCGCACCGCGTCCGGCAGCGGCCGCTCGGGCGTGGTGAGGTACGCCGGCGCCTCGGACCCGTCCTTGAGGAAGCTCACCGTCAGGTCGCGGACGCCGCGGTACAGCACCTGCGGCGGGCCGGGCCGGGCGCCGTCCAGATGGGTCGCGACGCGCCGCTCCAGCCGGTTCTCGACCAGGCGGTATTCGACCCGCTGCAGCGACGGCCGCGCCTGCTCGCCCGGATTGCTCCAGCCGGCCCGGGTCAGGACCAGCACCGGATCGCCGGGCGCGGCCGCGCCGCTCATCGGCTGTGTCATCGGCCGGCCGGTCGGGCCGCGCGAACGCCGCGCCGCCGCCTGGCCGAGGTCGGCCTTCAGCAGGCTGCGCATCCGCTGCAGGTCGGCGGTGCGGTCGGTTGCCGCCTTGATGGCGAAACGGTTGTCGATCGACTGGCTCAGCACCGCCGACCCCGCCGCCGCGATCAGGGCGAAGACCAGCAGCGAGACCAGCACCTCGACGAGGGTGAAGCCTTCGCGCCCCTTCATGGCCCCTTCGCCCGGAACAGGGTGCGGTCGGCCGCCTGTCCCTCGTCCGTGACCACGCGGATGTCGATCCGTTGCAGTTCGGGATCGTCGGTCCCGGCCACCGTCCGGGTCCAGCGCCACGGCCGTCCCGAAAGCGGGACAACGCCCGACGTTTCGCCCTCGGGAAGTGTCGGCGCGATCATGGCCTCGACCGCGAGGTTCTCGACCACCACCCCGCCCAGCGTCCGTGTCTCGACCCGCGCCGCCGACCGGGTGTTCTCGCCGGACAGGTTGAGCAGGGCCATGGCCGCAAGGCTGAACACCGCCATGGCGACGAGCAATTCGACGAGGGTGAAGCCGGACCGGTCA
This sequence comes from Caulobacterales bacterium, assembly GCA_016183935.1. Classification (GTDB taxonomy): domain Bacteria; phylum Pseudomonadota; class Alphaproteobacteria; order Caulobacterales; family Caulobacteraceae; genus Brevundimonas. The sequence continues at coordinate 75,470 of JACPDR010000009.1, read as the reverse complement.
GCCATCGATCGTCACCTCGCCGGCCCCGTCGATCTCGACGCGGGACGTGCGGCCGTCGCGGCCCAGGGTCAGGGTTGCCGGATCGGCGACGCCGGTGGGATCGAACACCACCCGGACCGGCCCCGCCGGCGACACGGACACGCTGTCGCTCCACCGCTCCGGCCCGAACGGCCCGTCCTCCAGCGCCGCCCAGTCCTCGCCGTCGAACGACGAGAAGCCATAGCCCGCCGCCGTCGCCTCCACCGCCACCGGCCGGTTGGACAACACCGCCTCCTCGCGCGCCCGGGACAGGCGCGCGGCGAAACGCTCGGCGTCCTCCGCCACCGACGGCCGCGGATCGGGCACGGACAGCACCACCGCGCCGGCGGCCAGACCGATGATCGCCACCGTCATCAGCAGTTCGACCAGGGTGAAGCCGGCGCGGAGGGCCCGGCGATCAGGCCTGCCAGTTGCCGAGGTCGGCGTCATTGCCCTCGCCCCCTTCCCGACCGTCCGCTCCGAGGGAGAAGACGTCGAACTGGCCGCCGTGCGTGCTGGGCCGACGGTACTGGTACGGCTGGCCCCACGGATCCTCCGGCAGCCGCCGGACGTAGCCGCCCTCGCGATAGCGTTCCGGCCGGGCCAGACCGGCCGGGGCGGCGACCAGCGCCTCCAGATCGTCGGGGAAGGTCAGGTTGTCGAGGCGATAAGTCTCGATCGCCTGCTCCAGCACCGAGATGTCCGCCTTCGCCTTGCCGACCATGGCCCGGTCCTGGCTGGGCAGGACGTTGATCGCCACCACCGTGGCCAGCAGGCCGATGATGACGATCACCACCATCAGCTCCACCAGTGTAAAGCCGGCGCGCTTGCGGCGGGCCTCGGCGATCCTGCGTTCGTGTTCGGTCATGGCATGCGACTCCATCACCCCATGGCCAGGGTGTTGATCTGAAGGATGGGCAGAAGGATCGACAGCACGATCAGGGCGACCACGCCGCCCATGACCACGATGATCGTCGGCTCAAGCAGGCTCAGCATCACCGCGGTGAAGGTCGAGAACTCGCGCTCCAGATAGTCGGCGGCGCGCTCCAGCATCGGCTCGAGCCGGCCGCTGCTCTCGCCCGAGGCGGTCATGGTGACGAGGATCGGCGGAAAGACGTCGGCGCGGCGCATGGCCGCCGACAAGCCGCCGCCCTCGCGCACGGCGTCGGCCATGGTCTCGGTGGCGGCGCGCAGGGCGCGGTTGGATACGGTGCGGGCGGTGATGGTCAGCCCCTCCAGCACCGGCAGGCCCGCCGCGATCATGGTCGATAGCGTCCGCGCCATCTTCGCCCCGTGCAGGTCGCGGGTCAGACGCCCGATCAGGGGCAGACGCAGCAGGGCCGTATCGGCTTGCAGCCGGACCACGGGATTGCGCAGCGCCACGGCGCCGCCGAGCACGACCAGCAGCACAAGCAGGCCCGCCAGCCAGCCCCAGTCGCGCATCAGGTCCGACAGGCCGATAACCAGCCGGGTCAGTAGCGGCAGGGTCTGGTTCATACTGTCGAACTGGTCGACCACCTTCGGCACCACGAAGGTCATCAGCGCCCCGATCACCCCCAGCGCCACCACCGCCAGCACGGCCGGATAGACCAGCGCCGTGATCACCTTGCCGCGCACCGTCTGGTCCCGCTCAAGCCCGTCGGCGAGCCGTTCGAGGATCGGCTCCAGCGCCCCCGAGGTCTCGCCCGCCGAGACCATGGCCCGGTACAGCGGCGGGAAGGCTTGCCCCTGCAGCGCCATGGCGTCCGACAGGCGCCGGCCCTCCATCACCCCGCCGTGCACCCCCTCCAGCACCCGCCGCACGGCCGGCCGATCGGCCTGCAGGGCGATGGTGCGCAGCGCCTCCTCGATCGGCGCCACCGACACCAGGGTCGACAGCTGCCGGGTGGTCAGGGCCAGGGTCTTGGCGTTCAGCTTGCCGGCCTTGCCCGGCGCCATTCGCCCGGCCTTCTGCGGCGTCCCGCGCGCGGGGGTGATCTCCAGCGGCGCCAGCCGGCGGCGCTCCAGCAGCGCCCCCGCGGTCCCCTCGTCAGCGGCGGTCAGGGCGCCGGTCACCGTCCGCCCGCCCGCGTCCACCGCCACATAGTCGAACGTCGCCATCAGGCCGCGACCCCGTGATCGGACGGGATTTCCGGATGCGCCCCGGCGGTCTCCTGCCGCGTCACCCGCACCGCCTCCTCGACCGAGGTGACGCCGTCCAGCACGAGGGCGCGCGCCCGCTGACCGAGAGTTCCGCCCCCGATGGCGGATTGGCCGAAGGCGGCGGCGTTGATCGCCTCCTCCTCCGCCTCGGCGGCGATCAGGCGGCGGACGCGGTCGTCGACGCGGATGATCTCATACAGGCCGACCCGGCCGACATAGCCGGTCTGGTTGCAGTGGCCGCAGCCGTGCGGCCGCCACACCGTCTGGCCGGCCTTGATCCCCGCCAGCCGCGCCGTCGCCGCGTCGGCGGGTTCGGACCGTCGGCACTCATCGCACAGCCGCCGCACCAGCCGCTGGGCCACGATCAACCGCAGGGTCGAGGCCAGCAGGAACGGCTCCACGCCCATGTCCCTCAGCCGGGTGATCGCCCCGGCGGCGTCGTTGGTGTGCACCGTCGACAGCACCAGATGCCCGGTCAGCGCCGCCTGCACGGCGATGCCCGCCGTCTCGACGTCGCGGATCTCGCCGACCATGACCACGTCCGGGTCCTGACGCAGGATGGCGCGCAGGCCGGCGGCGAAGGTCATGCCGACCCGGGTGTTGACCTGGGTCTGGCCGACGCCGTCGATGGCGTATTCGACCGGGTCCTCAACGGTCAGGATGTTGCGCGTCGCATCGTTCAGCAGCGACAGGCCGGCGTAGAGCGAGGTGGTCTTGCCCGATCCCGTTGGCCCGGTGACCAGGATGATGCCGTTCGGCTCGCGCAGGGCGGCGCGGAACGCGTCCAGCGCATCGGGCGCCATGCCCAGCCGGTCCAGCGTCAGTCCGGCCTGATCCTTGTCGAGGATGCGCAGCACCACCCGCTCGCCGGCCCGCGACGGCAGGGTCGAGACCCGCACGTCCAGCGTCTTGCCGCCCAGCGCCAGCGGGATGCGCCCGTCCTGCGGCACCCGCTTCTCGGCGATGTCCAGCCGGGCCATGACCTTGATGCGCGACACCAGCAGGGGGGTGATGCGCGGGTTCAGCGACAGCGCCTCGCGCAGCACCCCGTCGACCCGCATCCGCACGGTCAGGGCGGTCTCGAACGGCTCCAGATGGATGTCGGAGGCGCCCGCCCGCACCGCCTCGGCGATGATGCCGTTGATCAGCCGGATGACCGGCGCGTCGTCCGCCGTGTCCAGCAGGTCGGCGGCGGCGGGGATGTCGTCGATCAGGCTGTCCAGCCCCGACGGCATGTCCAGATCATCGCCGTCAGCCGCGTTCAGATGGTCGCCCGCATAGACCTGCGACAGCCGCCGGTCGAAGTCGGCCTGGCTCAGCCGTTCGATCCGCAGCGGCCGGCCCAGCGCCCGGCGGGTCTCGACCAGGGCCGCCGGATCGGCCCCCTCGCGCAGGCCGACGAGGGCGATCTCCCCCGCGTCCAGCAGGATGACGCCGTGCCGCTTGGCGAAGCCGTAGGGCAGGGTCGGATTGACGAGGGTGATCATGCCGCCCTCACTCGGTCCGGGCCGGTTCCGCCGGCGGCAGGGGCGAGAGGGTCACCTCGCCCACCGGCGCCGTGATCACGTTCGACGGCGCGACCGGGGCCTGGGTCCGCATATAGTCGCGCAGCATCTCGTCGAGGCTGGGCTCGACCCCCGGGGCGTTGTTGAGCTGCTGCTGGCGCATATAGCCCCAGCGATCGGCGGCCAGGGTCTGGGCGTCGGCCCGCGAGCGGATGATGGTCGGGCGGATGAAGACCATCAGATTGGTCCGCCCCCGCTGGCGGCTGGTTGAGCGGAACAGGCCGCCGACAACGGGGATGTCGCCCAGCCCCGGCACCTTGTCGATCGACAGCCGGTCGTTCTGGTCGAGCAGGCCGCCGGCCACGGCGATGTCGCCGTCGTCGACCACCAGGGTGGTCTCCAGCTCGCGCTTGTTCAGCACCAGATCAGTGGCGGCGTTGGTGAGCACGCCGTTGATGCTGGACACCTCCTGCCGCAGGAACAGGGTGATCGAGCCGCCGGCGTTGATCTGGGGGCGGACGATCAGCTTGACGCCGATGTCCTGGCGCTGGGTCGTGCGGAACGGATTGGAGTTGCCGTCCAGCAGCGTCTCGCCGGTGGTGATCGGCACCTCCTGCCCGACCAGGATGGTGGCCTCCTCATTGTCCAGCGTCATCAGCGACGGGGTCTGCAGCAGGTTAGAGCCGGCGTCGGTCTTGGCCGCGTTGATGATGAAGCCGAACAGGCCGTCGCCGATGCGCCCCCCGCCCCCGCCGACGAAGCCGTTGGCGCCCAGCAGGGTGTTCAGGGCGAGGTTCTGCAGCTGCTCGCGCAGCGGATCGCCCTCTTCCAGCTGGCCCGCCGCGGCGCCGCCGGCGATGGGGACCAGCGGCGTGGCGCTGTCGGAATAGTTGGTCAGGCCGACCGGATTGCCGTCCTCCCCGGCCAGCAGCCACTGCACGCCCAGTTCCTTGACGGCGTTGTCGCTGAGCTCGACGACGATGGCCTCGATCAGCACCTGCTGACGGCGGGTATCGAGCTGGCGGATGACCTCGGCCAGCATGCGCTGGGTGTCTCCCGAGGCCGAGATCACCAGGGCGTTGGCCCCGGGGAAGCGGGCGATGGTGGCGCGCTGGCCCGGGATCGGCGCAGCGGCGACGGCGCTGGCCGGCGCGATATCGACCTCGCCCCCGCCCGCACTCCGGCCGGCTTCCGGCGCGGCGTTGGCGCTGGCCGCGGTGACCGGCTGGCCGACGATCTGCTGCAGCACCGGCAACAGCTGTTCGGCGTTGGCGTGCTCGAGGAAGACGACCTTGACGTCGTCGGCCGACTCCGCGCGCCGGTCGAGGTCCTCGACCAGCGGCCGCACCCGCGCCACCGCCGCCGGATCGCCGCGCAACACCAGCGAGTTGGAGCTCTCGACCGGCGTCACCGACACCATCCCCTGCCCCGGCTGGCCGCCCGGAGGCGCCAGCACCGACTGCAGCACCGCGGCGATCTCGCGCGCCGAGGAGTTCTCCAGCGTCACCACCTCGAAGCCGGTGCGGTCCACGTCGATGCGGCCGATCAGCGCCCGGATGCGGCGCAGGTTGTCGGCGAAGTCGGCGACGACCACGCTGTTGCCGCCCGGATTCGCCAGCACCTGCCCCTGCGCCCCGACCAGGGGCCGGATGGTCTCCGCGGCCGAGGCGGCGTCGATGTTGCGCAGCTGGAAGACCTCGGTGGCGAAGCGTTCGGCGCCGACCGTCGCGGGGCCTTGCGCCGCCGTCGCCGCCGGGCTGATGCGGTAGGCGCCCGAACCTGTCGGCGTCACCACCAGACCATTGGCGCGCAGGGTCGACAGGAAGACCTCGAACAGTTCGGCCCGCGACAGCGGCCGGTCGCTGGTCACCGTCACCGTCCCCGTCACCGCCGGATCAACGATGAAGGTGCGGCCGGTTGAGCGAGCCACGTCCTGGATGAAGGCCCGGATGTCGGCGCCTTGCACGTTGAGGGTCTGGCCGGACTGGGCCAGCGCGGGCGAGGCGGCCAGCGGGCCCTGGGCCAGCAGCACGGCGGCGAGGACGCCGGCGAGGGCTCTGTGGCGGGTCAGTTTCAACGGCCTGTCCTTATGGTGGTGGTCTGCGCCGCGCCGTCGCGCTCGAAGCGGATCTCGGCGCTGGAGGCGTTGGCCAGCTGGCTGCGCAGGGCGGCGATGCGGGCCGGGTTGTCGAGCGCGACCCCGTTGACCGCGAGGATGACGTCGCCGGACTGCAGTCCCGCCGCATCCAGCACGCTGGCGTCGCCGCCGTCGGCGATGGTGAAGCCGTTGAGGCGCAGGCCTTGCATCCGGGGGCGCAGCGAAGCCTCGGCCATCAAGCGCGCCGGATCGACGGCCGGGCGCGAAGCTGCCTGCGCGGCACCCGGCGTCACGGTTTGCGGGACCGGCGGCGGCGGGGGCGGTGGCGCGGCGCCGACGGGAAGGTCGGTGAAGATCAGCCGGCTCAGCGATTTCCCCCGCGCCAGCACGACATGGTCGGAGCCCACGGACTGCAACGTCAGGCCCGGCTCGACGGTCTCGCCCACAGCCACCGACAGCTGACGCCCGTCGGCCAGGCCGATGATCGCCGAACCGCCGCCGGCCCCGTCCGAGCGCAGGCCGAACAGCCGCATCTGGCTGCTGCCCGTGGCGGTTTCCTCCGCCAGGCTGCTTTGCCCACCGGTGCGGAAGAAGGCGTCGAAGCGCTGGAAGATGGAATAGTCGACGGGGGCGACGGCGCGGGCCGCCGCCGGCGGCGCCTCCGCTGCGCGCACCGGCTCGGCCGCGATCCAGACCAGCCGGCCCAGCTGCACGACCAGCACCAGCGCCAGCGCCGTCTCGGCGGCGGTGCGCACCCGGTCCGGACGGGCGGCGAGCGCCGTCCCGACCCCTGTGCTCCAGTTGCGTAGTGCGCCGATCACGATGCAGGCCCTGGCGGGCCCCGACGGCCCGGAAGCGTCGTAGACCAATCGTCCGTGTGCGGGCTTCACGGCACGATGACGGGCCGGAGAACTTGCCGTGACGGTTACGGCGGGTGCGGACGATCCGCCGCAAATCCGTCATCAGGCGAACCGGAAGGCGGCGCGGCGGCCGCCTTCCGGCATTCCGTCAGAAGCGGGCGGTCAGGCTGACCGTGGCCCCGGAGCCCAGTTCGTAGTTGTTGATGCGGATCTTGTTCCCCAGCTCCTGGAACTCATCGTAGTCCGTGCCCAGCAGGTTGCGCAGCTCGAGGGCGAAGCCGAGGTCGCGGCCCGCATACTCGAAGTCCTTGCGGTAGACGAAGTCGAGGAAGACGCCGGGGTCCTGGATGTAGTCGGGCTCCCGCGACCCGGCCGCGCCCGCGCCGCGGGCCGTGATCCGCTCGCTGACGTAGTTGACGATGAGGGTCGCCTGCGAGCGGGCCGTGTCGTCCTCCCAGCCCATCTGGAGGTTGGCGACGTGATCCGACTGGCCCTGCATCCGGCTGCCGTCGGCGATGAAGAAGGCCGCCTGCTCGGGCGCCCCGCCGCCGCCCTGGGTGAAGACCACGTCGTCCGCGTCCACCTGCACTTCCGAGGTCGACCAGGTGTAGTTGGCCTGGATCAGCCAGCGCTTGTTGGCGATGAAGGACGAACCCGCGTCGGGGAACTCGAAATACTTCTTGGCCTCGACCTCGGCCCCGTAGACCGTGGCCTTCGGCGCATTGAGGAACGACTGCTGGCGCTGGTCGCCGGTGAGCACGACGACCGACTCCACCGGCTTGTCCAGATCCTTGTAGAAGACGCCGGCGGTCAGATACTGCTGCGGGGCGAAATACCACTCGTAGCGGGCGTCGAGATTGACGATCTCGGTGTCGACCAGGAACGGGTTGCCGGTGAACTCGCGGTCGCTCTCGGGGTCGATGTAGGACTGCGGCGCCAGTTCGCGGAACTGGGGCCGGCCGATCGTCTGCGAGGCGCCGAAGCGGACCTGCTGGTCCTCGGCGAAATTCCACGTCGCGGTGAAGGCGGGCAGGAAATACTGCTCCTCCAGCTCCGTGGCCGGGAAGGTCGTGGACCCGCCGAACAGGTCGCGCGGGGTCACCGACTGGCGGCCGTCCTCGAAACGGACGCCCAGGGTGGTGCGGACCAGCGGGATGATCTCGGCGTCGACCTGGGCGTAGACGGCGGCGACTTCCAGGTTGGCGTCATAGGCGCCGGCCCCGTTGGTGCCGGACACCTGCCGCAGTTCGATCGTGGTCGGATTGATGTTGTAGTCGGAATACAGGAAGTCGATCCGCGACAGCCGCTGCTCGTCGGTCAGGCCGCTGACCGCGGCCAGCTGCAGGTCGTAGCGGGCCGCCTCGCGGCTGCTGTCCATGTAGGCGACGCCGAGGCTGAATACGGCTTCGCGCGCGTCCGACAGCGGCAGGGCGTAGCTGACGTCGGCGCCGCCCGAGACCACGTCCTCGTCCAGCTCGCTGAACGAGATCAGGTTGGACGGGTTGTGGATGTAGTCGCCGTCGCCGTTAAGGCCGTACTGGAAGCGCGATTCATAGGGCGCGTCGCGCGAGGTATGCGCCCAGGCGGCGCGCCAGTCGAACTCCAGCGCCCCGTCCATGAAGAAATGCTCGCCGGCCAGCTGGCTTGAGAACAGCTGGCGCACGAACCACTCGGTGTAGTCGTCGCGCAGGATCGCGCCGCCGGCGCTGAGATCCGGTCCGGCGCTGGTCCGGGCTTCCTTTGTGGTGCTGCGGACGTAGAGGTTGGTCCACTTCAGCTCGTGGTCGCCGTTGGTCAGCGACAGCCCGCCGAGCAGGTTCAGCTGCAGGTCGTTCTGGTTGGATTCGAACGCCTTGCTGGTCACCGGAACCATGACATCGCCGGAGAACTGGCCTTCCTCCTGGAAGCCGCGCCGGGTGCTCCAGTTGTTGCTGTAACCAGCCACCGCGATCAGGCCCAGCGTGCCGATGCTGCTATCGCTGGACAGGCCGCCGGCGGCGTCGAAGGCGAAATTCACCGGCGTGGTTTCCCGCTGCAGAAGGCGCAGCGGGGCGTTGACCAGCGACTGGCCCATGATCTGCAGTTCGTCGACCGAGAAGTTGGCCCGGCTGATCTGTTGTCCCGAGGCGAAGGCCAGGGCGATCGCCCCGGGCACGTCCCGCGTGCCGTCATCGAAGCCGGTGAAGTCAGTGCGCGACCCGTAGTAGATCAGGCTGTCCTCGTTCGTGGTCTCGGTGTTGCCGCCGATCGAGGCCGAGACGCTGAAGAAGGGATCGCGGGGCGCGTCGACGGTGCGCAGGTCGATGACCCCGCCGCCGAACTCGCCCGGGAAATTGGCCGAATAGCTCTTCTGGACGGTCACGCTCTCGAGGATGCTGGCGGGAAACAGGTCCAGCGGCACCACGCGCTGCAGCGGTTCCGGGCTGGGCAGGGGCGAGCCGTTCAGCAGGGCCGAGGAATAGCGCTCGCCGAGGCCGCGCACATAGATGAACCGGCCCTCCACGATGGTCAGGCCCGTCACCCGGGCCAGGGCGCCGGCGGCGCTGGAGTCGCCCGTCCGCTCCAGGTCTTCCTGCGTGAGGAAGGCGGCCACTTCCGAGCTCTCGCGGTTGGGCTCGGGGATGTTGCGGCCCAGCACCACGACTTCGCCCAGCTGCGAGATATCGTCAGGCTCCGGCAGGGCCGTCTGGATCTGCAGGTCGGGGTTGAGGGCGGGCTGCGACTGGGCGACGGCGGTCCCGGGCGCGATCAACGCGCTGGTGGCCAGCAGGAGCCCGGTCAGGGTCAGGGAAACGGTCTTCATGATCAGCGCCTTGGAGGAGTTCAACGGACGGGGCGAAAGCCGGCGGCGGCCCGGGTGAGCCGCCGCCGCGCGTCCGTCATCAGCAGGTCGCGCCCGAGGTCAGGCCGCAGGTCCAGCCCTGCCACCAGGTGTCGGAGGCGTTCTGGACGGCGCCGACGTAGGTCGTGGCCGTGAAGAACGGGTAGACCGCCGGGGCGTTGGCCGGCGTCACCGCCGTCTCGTTGGCGCCGTTGATGAAGGTCAGCACCTGATTGCTCAGGCTCGTGCCGGCCGGGGCCGTCAGGGTCGAGGTTCCGGCCGGGGTGTTGTTGGTCCCGGCGGTGAACACGGCCTGCGAGCGGGCGGCGTTGTTCGAGCGGTAGGAGATGCCGCACGACATGAACACCGAGCTGAAGGTCGGCAGGCTGGTCTGGGTGTCGGCGTCGGCGATGTCGAGGCAGCCGGACAGCGAGCCCGACACGTTGGTGAAGACCGAGTTGATCACCGTCGCGTCCGTGCCCGTGTCGAAGTGGGCGACGGTGTGGGCGCTGGTCGGCGAGTTGCGGCCGACCAGGGTGAAGTTGGCGATCTTCGGCTGAGACACATAGCGCGAGGCCAGCGGCGTCGAGGCCGGAGCCGACGAGAACTCGAAGCCGGCGCTGCGGCTGGTGGCGTTCGGCGGACGCTGGGTGACGATGCCGAACTGGGCTCCGCCGCGCCACCCGGTGTCGGTGTCCAGCCCGTCGTCGTCGGCGCCGGTGATGACCAGGTGGCGCAGATTGACGGCGCCGCCGAAGATCTCGATGCCGTCGTCCGAGCTGTTGTGGATCTGAACGTGGTCGACCGTGGTGCCCGAGCCGACGCCGGCCATGGTCAGGCCCTGCAGCTCGTTGCCGGCCGAGATCTCGAAGCCGGAGTACTTGATCTGCACGTAGCGGATGCGGCCCGAATTATCCGCCGGCGAGTTGCCGCCGTAGAAGGCGCTGGTGCCTTCGACCGTGCCGGTGCAGGTGACCGGAGCGGTCAGCTGGCAGTTGGCCTGCGGCGCGCGGCCGGCGATGACCAGGCCGCCCCACTGACCCTGCGAGGTCTCGGTGGTGGTGCCTTCGACGTTCTGACGGCTGGTGAAGACGATCGGCTGGGTCGCGGTGCCCTCGGCGAAGATCTGCGAGCCGCGGTTGACGATCAGATAGTCCGAACCGCCCGAGGCGAAGACGCGCACGCCCGGCTCGATGGTCAGGATGCCCTGGGTGCTGCCCGCGGTCGGCGCGTTGGGGTCGATGCCGCGGTCGGTGCCGACTTCGGTCCGGCCCGTGATCGAATAGATGGTGCCGGCGCGCAGCGGCACCGTCAGGGCGCCGAGGATCTGCTGGGGCAGCTGGCAGACGCGCAGCGTGTTGCCGGCGATCAGGCCGACGTTGGCGAAACCGGTCGGGCAGTCGGCCGCCGGCGTCCCCGGGGGCGGCGTGGTCGGCGGGGGCGTGCCGCCGCCGGCGTTGCCGCCGCCGAAATCGCCCTCGCCGGGCGAGGCCACTTCAGCCGATCCGCAGGCGGCGAGTGCGAGGGCGCTGGCGGAAATCGCGAGCAGGGTTGTCAGTCGAAGGCCGGTCATCGTTTCCACCGTGTCTGGTCCAAAGGATCATTCGGCAGGAGACCGGACGCATCGCCCGGCCGTGACGACGCATCGCCCCTGCCCGGGGCCTCGCTAGACGCTGGATGTGACATGCCCGCCGCCGAACCGTGACGGTTGCGGCGCGGCTCTGTGAACTTGTCTTGGCTGTTCGATGAAACACCGTCCCGATACGGCGTGATCGTCACAAATCCCCGCTAGGTCGCGGTAGCGGGCGCACGCGGACCCGCATAAGGCCGTGACGGCCAAGGCTCGGGGAAGGCGATGACTTTCGACACAGCGATCCTCATGCCGGCCGCAATGCTCTTCGGGGCCGGCCTTCTGGCGGGGAGCTTCCTCGGCCTCGTCAGCCTGCGCCTTCCGGCCGGCGAGGGAATCGTCGCCGGTCGCTCGCGATGCGGCGCATGCGGTCGGCCGCTCGCACCGTGGCGGCTGATTCCGGTGCTGAGCTATCTCGTGTCGAAAGGCCGCTGCGCCGCCTGCGGATCCGCCATTCCGGTCCGCTACCCGCTGATGGAATCCGCCGGCGCGGCGATCGGCGCCGCGGCCGCCCTGAGCCAGCCATCCATCGCGGCCGCCCTGATCACAGCGCTGCTGGGTTGGCAGTTGCTGCTGATCGCCGTGGTCGACGCCGAGCATTTCTGGCTGCCCGACGAACTGACCGTCCCCCTGCTCGGGACGGGCTTCCTCGCCGCCCTGACTCTGGATCGACTCTCCCTCGTCGAGTCCGTGACGGGCGCGGGGGTGGGCTTCGTGGGTCTCTGGCTCCTCGGCCGCACCTACCGCCATGTCCGGGGGCGCGACGGCCTCGGCGGCGGAGACCCGTTCCTGCTGGCGGCGGGCGGCGCATGGACCGGATGGATCGGCCTGCCCAGTGTCCTGCTCTGGGCCGCACTGGCAGGGCTGAGCGTCGTCGCCGCACGACGCGTGACCGGGGGCGAAGTCTCCGGTTCGGACCGCGTGCCGTTCGGCGCCTTTCTCGCGCTGGGCGTCTGGCTGACCTGGTTGCTGGGGCCGCTGGGCCTCCCTCGCTGAGCCCCGACCGCGCCAGCAAACCTTCCCCGAAACGACACAAATCTGAGTTGCGGCCGCGCTAGTCCCGACGCACTGGGATTTCGGGACAGATGACCATCAAGCGCAAATCCGACGGTGCGGCCGAGGCCCGAAACAACCGGCTGCTGGGCCAGCGCATCGCCCTTGCCCGCTCCGCCAAGGGCCTGACCTTGGCGGATCTCGCCGCGGCCGTCGGCGGGGGCCATCAACTCATCCAGCGCTACGAAACCGGCGAGATAGCGGTTCCCTTCGGCCGCCTGGTGCAGATCGCCCATGTGCTGGACATGCCGTTGAGCGCCTTGATCGGCGACGCTTTCGACAGCGGCGCCGCTGAAGATCCGGAGACGCGGGTCGTCCTGCAGATCGCCCGCATCACAGGCCGCCTCCCCCCCGCGAAGCGTGCTGTTCTGGTCGCCTTGGCAAGGGAATTGGGCCGACCCTAGGACCCTGAAATCACCCCGTCCGGCTTGGGTCGGGCCGGGATTGAATTCTAGTCCGCGCCCGCCCGTCGTGCGTAACGCCACGCCTCCGCGCTCAACGGCTCCACCTGGGCCGCCATTGTGATCGCGTGAGGGCTGGCGGCCGTCCCGTCGCGCACCCTGCCCGCGATGCCCTGACATATCGCCGCCAGTCGAAAGAGGCTGTAGGCGTAAAGCCAGTCCAGATTGTGCGGCCGCCGCCCCGTCTGGCGCGCATACCGTTCGATCATCTCACCGGACGTCGGGATGCCCAGGGTTGACAGGTCGGCGCCCGCCAGGCCGTTCCTCAGCGTCTCGGGCAACACCCATGCCGTCAACAGGCCGGCCAGGTCGGCCATCGGGTCTCCCAGCGTCGACAGCTCCCAGTCCAGAACGGCCCGGACGCGTGCGCCGTCCGGGGCCAGGATCATGTTGTCCAGGCGGAAGTCGCCATGGATGACGCTCGTCGGTCTCTCAGGGGGCAGGCTCGCGGGCAGGAACGCGATCAGGCGATCCATGGCGGGGACGCATCCCGTTTCAGAGGCGCGATACTGTCTGGACCAGCGGCTGACCTGCCGGTCGAAATAGGCTCCGGGACGGCCGAAATCGGCAAGCCCGATGGTTTCGGGATCAAAGGCGTGAAGCGCCGCCAGAGTATCCAGCTGCGCCTCATAGATCGCCCGGCGCTGACCCGGCTCCATGCCGGGCAATTTGAGATCCCACAGAATCCGGCCCTCGACCTTCTCCATGACGTAGAAGACCGAGCCGATCACGCCCTCGTCCATGCACAGGGCGAACGGCCGCGGCACGGGATAGCCCTGGGCGAACAGCGCCGAGATCACCCGATACTCGCGGTCCACGGCATGGGCGCTGGGCAGCAGGGTTCCCGGCGGCTTGCGGCGCAGCACATAGGCCGCCGTAGGGGTGGTCAATTCATAGGTCGGATTGGATTGGCCGCCGTTGAACTGACGCACGCTCAACGGCCCGGCGTAGTCCGCGACGGCGCCCTGGAGCCACGCCTCAAGGGCGGCGGCGTCCACCTCCATCCCGGGATCGACCTCCCGAACGCCCGAGAAAACGGACTGCGCGTCCCGCCCGGCGGGGTCCGTCATGGGTTCGGAGACGGAGCGACAACCTGCATCCCCAGCCATTCGGCGATCAGGGCGGGCTTGTCGGACCCTTCGATCTCGACCGTGATCTCATATTTGAGCAACCAGCGGCGGCCACTCGCGTCGGCGCCCTTGTCGTCGGCGGACAACAGCCGGAAACGCCCCCGGATGTTCGACCCCGCGCGAACCGGCGTGATGAAGCGCAGGCGGTCCAGACCGTAGTTGAAGCCCATGACGAAGCCTTCCAGAGGCTCCAGCGCGTCATAGTTCATGGCCGAGGCGAGACTGAGCGTCAGAAATCCGTGGGCGATGGTTCCGCCGAGCGGCGTCTGGCTGGCCCGTTCCGGGTCGATATGGATGAATTGCTCATCCTCGGTGGTCTTGGCGAAGGCGTCGATGCGCGCCTGATCGACGTGAATCCAGCGGGAAACGCCGACTTCCTGACCGATCAGGGACGGCAGGTCGGATATTCTGGTCATGTCAGTTCACTCCTGAGACGGTCACCACCACCTTGCCCAGCACGCGGCGCTCGGACAGGGCCTGGATGGCGGCCGGCGCATCCTCGAGGTCGTAGCGGGCCGAGATCAGGGGCTTGAGCCGCCCCTGGGCGTAAAGGTCGAACAGCGCCTGCATCGAAGCCTGGTGCGTATCCGGCTCGCGGTCGACGTGGGCGCCCCACCAGACGCCGACGATCTCACACTGTTTCAACAGGGCCAGATTGAGCGGCGGATTGGGCACGCCGCCGGCAAAGCCGACCACCAGATAGCGGCCGCGCCAGCCGATGGCGCGCAATGCCGGTTCGGTCAGGGCGCCGCCTATCGGATCGTAGATCACATCCGCCCCGCCCGCTCCCAGCGCGGCCTTCAACGCGGCGCCGAAAGCCTGGGCGCCGTCCATGTCCAGCGCCCCGGTCGGATAAAGAACGCCCGCGTCGGCGCCGCCGGCCCGCGCCGCGCCGAGCTTGTCTTCGCTGGAGGCGGCGGCGACGACGCGCGCACCCATGGCCTTGCCGATCTGCACCGCCGCCAGCCCGACCCCGCCCGCGGCGCCCAGGACCAGCAGGGTCTCGCCCGCCTTCAGTCGTCCCCGATCACTGAGGGCGAAGAAGGAGGTGCCATAGGTCATCAGGAAGGCCCCGGCCTCGTCCATCGGCATGGCCGGGGGCAGGCGGACACAGAAGCGCTCGGGCGTCGCGACCTGTTCAGCCAGCCCGCCTGACGCCATGGCCGCCATGACCCGGTCGCCGACGTTCAGATGTTTCACATCGGGCCCGACGGCCGACACCACGCCCGACACTTCCGAGCCGGGAGCGAAGGGGCGCGGAGGGCGGATCTGGTAGCGGTCTTCGATGATCAGCACGTCGGGATAGTTGATCCCGCAGAAGGCGACGTCGATCACCACCTCGTCGCCTTGGGGTTCCGGCCGGGCGGCGTCGGCCAGCACCAGGGTTTCCGGGCCGCCGGGCGCGCGGCTCTCGATACGGCGCACGGTTCAGCGCTCCATCAGATAGTCGAAGCCGGCCACGACCACCTCGCCCGAGCCCCCGGTCCGCGACCCGTCGTGGGCGGCGTGCCGGCCCAGCTCGAACCGCGCCAGTTGCGCGCAGTGGACCTCGTCGGGTCCGTCGGCCAGACGCAGCGCGCGCGCATAGGCGTGGGCCGACGTCAACACCGAGTCCGCCACCCCGCCCCCGCCGAAGCCCTGTATGGTGATGTCGATGACCTGATCCGCCAGGCGGGCGGCCACGATCTTGATCATGGCGATCTCGGCTTGCGCCGCCTTGTTGCCGACCGTGTCCATCATCCAGGCGGCCTTCAGCGTCAGCAGGCGCGCCTGATCGATGGCGCAGCGCATTTCGGCTATGCGCTGGCGCCATACCGACTGGTCGGCGATCGATTTGTGGAAGGCGGTGCGTTGGCTCAGGCGACGGCACAGCCGTTCCAGCGCCCGTTCCGAAAGGCCGATCAATCTCATGCAGTGATGGATGCGGCCCGGTCCGAGACGGCCCTGCGCGATCTCGAACCCCCGGCCCTCGCCCAGCAGCATATTCGAGGCGGGCACGCGCACGTCCTTGAACACGACTTCCATGTGGCCGTGCGGGGCGTCGGCGTCACCGAAGATCGGCAGGGGGCGCACGATCTCGACGCCGGGCGTCGCGCTCGGGACCAGGATCATCGACTGGCGCAGATGCCTCTCTTCGCGGTCGGGATCGGTCTGGCCCATCACGATCATGACGGCGCAGCGCGGATCGCCCGCGCCCGAGATCCACCATTTGCGCCCGTTGATCACATAGCCGTCGCCATCGGGCTGGATGCGGGTGCGGATGTTGGTGGCGTCCGACGAAGCCACGGCAGGCTCGGTCATGGCGAAGGCCGACCGGATCTCTCCCGCCAGCAGAGGCTTGAGCCAGCGCTCCTTCTGGGCTTCGTCGCCGTAGCGGTCGAGCGTCTCCATATTGCCGGTGTCGGGCGCGCTGCAGTTGAAGACCTCCGGCGCGAAATGACTGCGGCCGGTGATCTCGGCCAGAGGGGCGTAGTCGAGGTTGGACAACCCCGCCCCGTTCGGGCTGTGCGGAAGGAACAGGTTCCACAACCCCTGGGCCCTGGCCTTTTCCTTCAACCCCTCCAGCGTCGGCAGGGGCGTCCACTGGCGGTGGTCACGCGGCTGGGCGGCGACCTCGCGATACAACTGGACCTCGGCCGGATAGACGTGATCGGCCATGAAATTCTCGAGCCGTTCCCGAAACTCGGCGGCCTTGGGGGACGGCTCAAGGTTCATTGGAAATCGCCTCCTTGGCGGATTCATGATAGCGGCGGGCGAAGTCGCGGCGCGCCACGAACAGGATGATCAGGGCGACAGGGCTGGTGATGGCGGCCAGGGCGGCGATGCCCAGCCCGATATCGGCGGGGCCGTCGAACAGCCACTCGGACAGCAGCACCGTCAGCGTCGGACCAATCCCCAGGCCGATGATGTTGGTCATCATCAGATAGACGCTCTGCAACTGCGCCCGGGCGCGCGGCGGCGCGATCATGTGAACCGACACGGTCGCCAGGGTCGGCGCGCCCGCCAGGAAGAAGATCGCCGGAGCCACCAGCAGCACCGCCGTTCGCGCGTCTCCCGCCAACGGCGCGAGCAGGGCGAAGGGCGTGCCCAGCACCAGGGCGACGGCCGCTATGGACGGGATGGCGTCGCCGTGTCCGCGTTTGGACAGCCGGTCGGCAATCCAGGGCAGGAGCAGCGAGCCGCTGACGGCGCAGAGTGCGAAGGCCGAGCCGAAGCTGTAGCCGGCCTGCTGCGCGGTCAGGTCGAATTTCCGGATCAGGAATGTCGGGAACCAGGCCGCGAGGCTGAAGGGGATCAGGGTCAGCAACGCAACCCCGCCCAGCATGCCGAAATAGGCCCAGCCGCTGTCGACCATGTGCCGCCACGTCTGTCTGATCGAGACCTCATCAGGCCGGGCGGCCGTGCGCGGCGGCTCCGAGACGGTCGCGGCGAACAACAGGCCCAGCACGATCCCCGGCATGCCCACGGCGATCAGGGTCAGCCGCCACGGCGCCATGCTGGTGGTCAAGGCGCCGCTTGCGGTCAGGGAGAGGATCAGGTCGATGACGACGGCCCCTATCAGGAAGGACGCGGAGGCGCCGATCATGCCGGCCGTCATCACCATGCTGACCGGTAGCGATCGCTTCTCGCGCACGAACAGGTCGCTGATGATGGAAAGCGCCGCGGGCAACAGGGCCGCCTCGCCCGCGGCCACGCCGATCCGGCACGCCAGCAGGGTCGGGAAATCGCGCGCGAAGCCCGCCGCCATCGTCAGCACGCACCAGACCATGACGCCGACGATGATCAGGGCCTTGCGATTTCGCGTGTCGGCGATGCGGGCCAGGGGCAGGCCGGCGATCGCGAACACTCCGGCGAAGGCCATGCCGAACAGCAGGCTCATCTCGGTGTCGCTGACCGAGATCTCGGCCTGGATGGGCTGGACCAGCAGGCCGAGGATCAGCCGGTCGAGATAGGACAGGATGTAGAGGGCGCAGACCAGGCCGACCACATACCAGCCGTACCCTTGACGCTTCGCGTCAGCCGTTGCGTTCACGGGTGTTCTCCTCAGCCTGGACGGTGCGCCAGTCGATCTTGCCTGAGGCGAGTCGGGGCAGGGTTTCCACGAAGGCGACTTCGCGAGGGTATTTGTAGGCTGACATGTGATCACGGGACCAGGCGATGATCTCCTCGCCGGTGATGCGGTCCCGGAAGCCCGGCTTGAGGATGATCAGGGCCCGCGTCGTCTCGCCGCGCTTGGGATCGCCAACACCGACGACACAGGCTTCCGAGACGGCGGGATGGTCATGCAGCCGGGCCTCGACCTCGGCGGGCCACACCTTGAACCCGGCGGCGTTGATCATCCGCTTCAGTCGGTCGACGATGTAGAAATAGCCGTCGGCGTCATAATAGCCGAGGTCGCCCGTCCGGAAGTAGCGCCGTCCTTCGATATCGATGAAGGCCTCGACGGTCTCTTCTGGCCGGTTCCAGTATTCCTCGAGAATTTGCGGGCCGCTGACCGCGATCTCACCCACCGCGTCAGCGGACAGGGGGTGCTGGTCATCCTTGTCCAGGACCAGGCAGCGCGTGTTGAAGGTCGGCACGCCGACGCAGCGCTCGCGCGCGGCGTCCGGGGGATTCAGATGGGTCTGGCTGATCGTCTCGGTCAGGCCATAGCCTTCGACCAGCGAAACCCCGAAGGTCTCGCGCACGCGACGGTGCACGTCTTCGGGAATGGCCGCCCCGCCGCCGGCGACAAAGCGGATCGCCGAGAGGTCGCGCGGTCGCTCGTCCAGGTGATTCAACAGATCGATGATCATGGCGGTGATGCTGACCCAGTTGGTCACACGCCGCTCCTCCATGATGCGGGCGGCCTCCTCGCGGTTCCAGCGCTCCATGACGATCATCTCGCCACTGGTGGCCAGCACCGTGTGCATCGACTGCTGGAAGCCTGTCACATGAAAGAACGGCAGGGTGGCGAAATGCACGCTGGCGGAGGTGTGCTGGCACCAGACCGCGGCGCCGAACAGGGTCGCCTGAAGCGCCGAATGCAGCAGGACGCAGCCCTTGGGCCGGCCCGTCGTGCCCGAGGTGTAAGGCAGAAGCGCCATATCCGACGCCGAAACCGCCTGGGCCGGGGCCGGGGCGGAAGTCAGGGCCTCCTCCCAGAGCGTCGTCCCCGTCCTGGTCCTCCCTTCGGCGCCGACCAGGATCACCACCCGCGGCGTCGCCTCGCAGGTCTCGACCCGCTGATGGAGCGCCGGCGCGGTAATCAGGGCGGCGGCCTGCGAGTCCGTAAAGAAGAACGGGGCCTCTTCGGCCGTCAGCATGGGACTGAGCGGCGAGACGATCGCGCCCAACCGCCAGGCGCCGTAAACGGCGATGACATATTCGGGCCGGTTCTGGAGCCACACGGCCACACGGTCGCCATGACCGACGCCCTGGTCGGCCAGGAACCCGGCGAACCTTTCCACCTCGTCCTGAAGCTCGGCGTAGGTCCAGGTCCGGACCCCGGCGCGCAGGGCGACCTTGTGCGGATACTGCCGGGCCGAGACTTCAAGATTGACGTGGACGGGGACATCCGGGAACGCCAGATCCCGCGGCAGGCGACGCGGCCAAACCGGTTCGCTGAGACAGTGGGGGTTCAGGACGTCGATCACCACGTGATCTGGCCGGCGCTGATGTTGATGTCCTGGCCGGTCATGCGCGCGGCCTTCTCCGAAGCGAGGAACAGCACCAGTTCGGCCACGTCGTCGGCCGAGACAAAGGTCTTCAGCGGCGACATGCCCCGCGCGAAGTCGGTTATCGCCTCCACCGTCATGCCGCGTTTGCCGGCCTGTTCGACCAGAACCTCTTCCAGCCGCTGGCCCTCGACCGTGCCCGGGCACACGGTGTTGACGCGGATGCCCTGCGAACCCAGCTCCTCGGCCAGGGTGCGGGTAAGGCCGATCAAACCCATCTTGGCCGCCGCATAGGGCGCGCGGAACACCAGCGGCTTCTTGCCGGTCATCGAACCGATGTTGACGACGGCTCCGCCGCCGCGCGCCTTCATCACCGGAACCGTCTCGCGCACGAACAGGAAGGCGCTGGTGAGGTTCGAGTTGATCGTCTCCGTCCAGTCCTCCAGAGACAGGCTGTCTATGGGCGTGGTCGGCCCGGCGGCTCCGGCGTTGTTGATCACGATGTCCACCCCGCCAAAGGCCTCCACGGCCCGCGCCACCACGCGGGCGACGTCATCGGGATTGGCGGCGTCGGCGGCGACCACCTCCAGCGGCGCATCGCCGGCCTGTTGCTTCAGGGCCTCCAGCCGTTCGGCGGTACGGGCGCAGGCGACGACCGACGCCCCCTCGGCCAGAAACCGCTCAACCAGCCTCCAGCCGATGCCACGGCTGGCGCCGGTGATGATGGCGACCTTGTTCCGCATCATGCCTTCGGCTCCTCTTGGGGGCCGTCCATATCCAGCCAGTCGTCGCCCCGACGTAGCCGGTGCCGCACCGGCAGGGCCAGCAACGCTTCGACGTAACAGGCCCGCGACGCCACCCCGACCAGCCGGCTCAGGGCCTCGAGGTCCGCCGGGCTGTCGACCTCCATGTCGAGCGTAATCACCCGGCCGTGGGCGGTGTAGGGCCGTGCCCCGTCCAGATGCGCCTCCCATTCGACGCGGGCGTGGACGGCGATGTCACCCAGGCGCACCCCGACCTTGGACGCGAACGCCCGCATCTGGGTCAGGAAACAGGTCGCCAGCGCGGTGACGAAATAGGCCAGCGGCGGCGGCGCGGATCGTGCGCCGCCGTGAAAGGGCCCTTCGTCCGTCGCCATGGTGAAGGGCAGGAATTCACCCGCCGGGGCGAGACAGCGCCCCTCGACCTCGGTTCGCATGCCCTCGCCCACACGGGCGTCGGCCTCAAAAATCAGGGGAACGACCCGCATGGCGCTCCCCCTCAGGCCGGTTCGTTCAGGTGAACCAGGGGAAGGCCGGGAACGGGCCAGTCCATCGCCACCAGTCGCCCCGTGCCCGCCAGGGTGATGTAGGCGGTCTTCAGGTCCGGTCCGCCGAACGCGATATTGGTCGTCAGAGGGTCCCCGGTCTCGATCACCTCGACCTCGCGGCCGTCGGGATCATAGACAATGACAAGCCCCTCTCCCGGCGCGGCGACGCAGATGTTCCCCGCCGAATCCACGGCCAGGCTGTCGAAGAAGCGGAAGCCCGGCGCGCCGGCCACGAAGCGTCCACCGTGCGCGAAGAGGGCCTTGGGATCACGGCCCAGCTTGCCCGGCCCCTCGATGGGGAAGGCCCACAACTGGCGCGACCAAGTCTCCGCCACATAGAGGGTCTTGTGATCGGGCGACAGGCCGACGCCGTTCGGCCCGTGCATATGGTCCGCCAGCTCAACGATCTCCGACCCATCCGCCTTGGCGTAGAAGACGCTGCCCAGGTCGTGATCGCGATGGCGCATCTTGCCGTGTTCGGAGAAGTAGAATCCCCCGTGACGGTCGAACACCAGGTCGTTCGGGCTCTTCAGCGGAAGGTTGTCGCCGAAGCGGGTGTAGAGGTCGCTGAAGGCGCCGGTGTCAAGGTCGATCGTCTTGACCGAACCGATCTCGTAATCGGCCGATTGGCCGCCGGGGAAGGTGATGCCCTGGACGGTCGAGAAATCCTGACCGCCGTTGTCGCAGACATAGAGCAGACCGTTGGGACCCAGGGCGGCGCCGTTCGGCCCCCCGCCGGTTTCGGCCACCGTCTCCACCGCGCCCGAAGGCGTCACCCGGCTGACCTTGCGGGCGCCGATCTCGGTGACGATGACGGACCCGTCCGGCATGACCACCGGACCCTCGGGAAAATAGAATCCGCCCGCGATTTCTTGGAATTTCGTCACGTCTTGTCTCCTCCAGCCGGTCTTGCGCCGTGCTTCTGGAGTCAGGCTAACGCCTCCTAGCCATGCAACAATCTTCGTTCTACAGATGGAAGACATAATGGAAAGGTAATGGCATGATCCTGCGAGGCTGGCGTTATTTCCTCAAGGTGGCGGAGACCGGCAACCTCACGCGGGCGGCCGCCCAATTGCACATGACCCAGCCCGCCCTCAGCCGCCACCTGAAGCAGCTTGAGGAGGAGATGGGCGTTGAGCTGCTGATGCGTCACGGCCGCGGGGTCCGATTGACCGAAGCCGGCGCCCTGTTTGTCGAACAGGCCCGCGATATCCTCGCCCGCGCCGACACCCTGGCCGATATTCTTCATGCACGGGAAGTCCGGCCCAGCGGTCAGCTCGCGATCGGCATGCCCCTGTCATGGTCCAGCCTGATCACGACCCCGCTGATCGTCGCCTATCGCAAGAAATACCCTTCGGTGACCCTGCGCCTTCTGGAAGGCACCACGGACTCCCTCCGGCAGGGACTGAAGCGGCGCGAGATCCAGGCGGCGGTCGTCACCATGGTCGAGCGCGACCCGGAGGTCGAGCTACGCCACCTGGTTTCGGACGGCGCCTATTTCATCGGGCCGCCGGACTCCACGGTGGTCAAGGACGGACAGCTGGATCTCAAGGCCCTGATCGGCCAGCCCCTGGTCCTGCTCAGCCACACCACCAACGTGCGCCGCGAGCTGGAACGCGTGCTGGCCCAGGCCCGGCTGAGCACCGACATGGTGCTTGAGGTCAACACCCTGTCGCTTCTGAATTTTGTCGAGCAGGGCGTGGGCTGTTCGGTGTTGCCGGCCTGCGCCGTCGCCGGTTTCAATCGGGGTCGTCACCTGAAGGTCAGCCTGATCGACGGCTTCCGGAGCGACTGGGCTTTGGCCAGCCTTCGAGGCCATCCCGGCACCGCGGCTCTGAAGGCGTTCGAGGACATGATGAACGATATCATCGCCGACCTCATCGAACGCGGCGACTGGCCCTCGGCGCGGATCGCCGGCGGAGCGTAGGGCGGAACCGGTCGTGTCGGACGCCGTCGGCAAGGCTCAGATTTCGTCCCCGACAAGTGCGGAGTCCGACCCGGAGAAAAAACCGGCCCCTCCACCCGAAGGATGGAGGGGCCGAGTGGTCTCGGGATCAGGTTGTCCGAGAGGTCAGAAGCGATATCCGGCCGTCAGGCCCCAGGTGCGCGGAGGTCCGGCCACGCCCACCACCGGATCGGCCAGCAGGCTGGTGCCGACGAAGGCGCTGGCGATGTATTCCTCGTCCGCCAGGTTCCGCACGAATGCGGACGCGGTCCAGTTGCCCGACGGGCTCTCCCAGTTCACCAGCAGATTCACCAGGGTATAGGCGGGCTGCGACGCCACATCGCGATTGAAGGCGTTGAAGTAGACCTTGTCGGTGGCGGACACTTCGACCCGCGGACTGAACACCCCGGCGGTCTCCGTAGGGATGTCATACTGTCCCGCCACGAACAGGGTGTAGCCCGGCGCCTGCGACAACTGGTTCCCGGACAGGTCGATGACGCCCAGCCCGGCCCGCGCCGGATCCGACGTCGCGAAATCGCGGTATTCGGAGTCCGTCAGGGAGAAGCTGGCGTCGAAGCGCAGATTGTCCGTGGCCAGCCAGTTGATCTCCCCTTCCACGCCTCTGATCATCGCCGCCGCGGCGTTCACCGTGGTGATGACGTTGTTGACCACCTTGGTGACCTGCAGATCGCTGTAGTCGTAATAGAAGGCGGACAGGTTGGTCCGCAGACGCCGGTCCAGCCAATCGGCCTTGAGGCCCGCCTCATAGTTCCAGATCATCTCCGGCTCGAACGGCTGCTGCATGCCGCCGACGTTGAAGCCGCCGCTCTTGAACCCCCGCGACACGGTTCCGTACAGGAACAGATTGTCGGCCGGTTGGTATTCGACCGTGACCTTCGGTGTGAAGGCGCTCCAGGAAGCGTCAAGCGACTGGGTGCGGTTCGGAATGACCGGGTTGGCAGGATCATAGGTCCGCACAAGGTCGAACTGGGCGTATTCGTCGAGGTGCTTGTCCTCTTTGCTGTAGCGCAGGCCCAGCACCAGCTTCAGATCGGGCGTGAGGGCGTAGTCAGCCTGGCCAAACAGCGCCCAGGCGCGGGTTTCGGTCTGTCCGCCGATGTCCTGCCCCTGAACGATCCGGTCGGCCCCACCCAATATCCGATGGTTGAACGGCACCGTCAGACCGGAATCGATGTCCTCACGGAAATAGTAGGCGCCCGTGATGAAATTCACCCGGCCGAACTCGCCCGATAGTTGGAGTTCCTGGGTGAACTGGTCGGCGTTCTCATGCTGGCCATAGTAGGTCAGCGGCGCATCCGTGGCGTCCAGGTCCGTCTGGGTCCGGTATTCGGTTTCGCGGTAGGCGGTCAGGGAGTTCAGGGTCAGGGTGTCGCTCAGATCATAGCGAATCTGGCCCTGCACGCCCCAGTTCTCGCGCTCGTTGGTCGAGGCCACGTCGCTGTAGATGTCGTGGTAGTTGGGGCTGACCCGACCGCCGAAGGCGATGCCCACGGG
This sequence comes from Caulobacterales bacterium, assembly GCA_016183935.1. Classification (GTDB taxonomy): domain Bacteria; phylum Pseudomonadota; class Alphaproteobacteria; order Caulobacterales; family Caulobacteraceae; genus Brevundimonas. The sequence continues at coordinate 51,326 of JACPDR010000009.1, read as the reverse complement.
CGTGCGATTGGGGTTGCCCGCCCCGAAGTAGTGCAGGGCGTTGGAGCTGTCGTCTTCCTGATGATAGTCGGCGATCAGGTCCATCCGCAGACGATCGGTCGGCTCGGCGCGCAACCGGAACCGCCCTGACAGCGTATCCCGATTGTCCGCGTCTTCCCCGGTCGCCAGGTTCTCGCCGTAGCCGTCGCGGCGTTCGCTGCGGAAGGCGAAGCGTGCGGCGACGCCGTCGGCGAGGCCCCCGCCGAACGCGCCTTCGGTTTCGATACGGCCATGGCTGCCCACCGTGACCCGGCCATAGCCGTCGGGCGTCTCGTCAGGAGCGCGCGAGATGATGTTCACCGACCCGGCGGTGGCGTTGCGGCCGTACAGGGTGCCTTGGGGACCGCGCAGCACTTCAATACGGTCCACGTCGTAGAAGCCGGCGAGCCCGGCCGAGGGACGGCTGATGTAGACACCGTCCAGATGATAGGCGACGCGCGCCTCCGACCCCGGCGAGATCGTGTCGAATCCCACACCGCGGATGGCGATCCGGGCATTGCCGAACTGCTGTCCGAAATTCACGTTCGGGACCAGTTGCGACAGGTCCTCGATATTGTCGACCTGGCTGCGTTCCAGCGCCTCGGCGGAAAAGGCGCTCACGGCCATGGCGGTGGTCTGGACGTTGGTGGTGCGGCGTTCGGCCGTCACCACAATATCACCGAGCGTGGCGGCCTCTTCGGCTTCCTGGGCCAGGGTCGGCGAGTGGATTGCCGCCGCAACAAGCGCGGTCGTGCACATGACGAATAGACGATGGTTCCGTTCGGCCATAGCCAGCTTCCTCGATGGGTTTTGCGGTGGCGCGTCGCGCCCCCATTCCCAGGGGACTCCGACCCGCTCGCAGGGTTTCCTCTGGATGGTCTTCGCCATCCTGAGGCCATGCTAGGTGTCACGACAACGTCACGACAACGCTCGAAATATGCATCCGAGCAATAGCAAAATCGCTATGTTTCAGGCTCGAGAGATGCGAAATCCACACGACGACCCTGATGTCTCGTCGACGTTGACGGGAACGCCACAACAGCGCCGCCAGGCGTAGTTTCCCGACGCCCCGAACGCCTTGGCCGAGGCGAGACACAGCATATGGGCGCCGACCACATTTGCGGGAAACGGCGGCGCTCGCAGGATGGAGCGCGAATAGGAAAAACGGCCGCGCAACCTCGGGCCCGCGCGGCCGGCGATCAGGCCGCCTTCAAGGTCCAGTTCGGACGAACGAAGTGGCAGGTGTAGCCCGTCGGATACCGCTCGAGATAATCCTGGTGCTCCGGCTCGGCCACCCAAAACGGCCCGACGGGCTCGACCTCGGTCACCACCTTGCCGGGCCAGGCGCCCGAGGCGTTCACGTCCCTGATGACCTCCTCCGCGACCCGCTTCTGTTCGTCGTCGACATAGTAGATGGCCGAACGGTAGCTGAGCCCCATGTCGTTGCCCTGACGATTGACGGTCGTCGGGTCGTGAATCTGGAAGAAGAACTCCAGTATCGAGCGGTAGCTGATCAAGGCCGGATCGAACTCGATCTCGATCGCCTCCGCGTGGGTCCCGTGGTTGCGGTAGGTCGCGTTGGGGACATCGCCGCCGGTGTAGCCCACCCGTGTCGAAACCACCCCTTTGTAGCGGCGCAGCAAGTCCTGCATGCCCCAGAAGCATCCGCCGGCGAGGACGGCGCGTTCGGTCTTGTCAGCCATGGTCAGGCCTTCCCTTCGTTCTCGAACAGGGCACGGTATTGGCCATAGCCCTGGTCCTCCAGGTCGTTCAGGTGAATGAACCGCAGCGAGGCGGAATTGATGCAGTAACGCATTCCGCCCTCGGCCGGCGGTCCGTCGGGGAACAGGTGACCGAGGTGGCTGTCGCCGTGGCCCGAGCGGACTTCGGTGCGACGCATGCCATGGGTTTCGTCGAACCGCTCCACGACCTTCGCGCCCTCGATCGGCCTGGTGAAGCTCGGCCAACCCGACCGGCTCTCGAACTTGTTCACCGATGCGAACAGGGGTTCGCCCGACACGACGTCGACGTAGATGCCGGGTTCCTTGTTGTCCCAGTACTCATTGGCGAACGGACGTTCGGTGCCGTTCTCCTGGGTCACCCGGTATTGCTCCGGCGACAGGGCGGCGACGGTGTCCGGGTTCTTGTTGAAGGCCTTGTCAGTCATGGGTCTTTCCTCTGCGTTGGCAGGGTGGCCGGCACGCCGTAGCAGCACCGTGCGCCGAGGCCGGCACGGTTTCGATGACCACTTCAGCAACGGATCGGCTCATGCCGCGCGCTCCCTGATGGGGTCGCATTATGGCTGGAAACAGCGGATGCGCCGATTACGCGCGGGAATGAACTGCATGCCAGCCGCGCATCGGTAACGGCGGATGCGCCCCGCATTCATGTGGGCCGGTGAGAACCGCTAGGTCGAGAGCCATGCCGAGAGCGCGGCATTGACGGCGTCCGGCTGCTCGAGAGTGGACAGATGGCCCGCCCCACGCACGATCTCAAGGGCCGCGCCGGGGATGGCCGTCGCCAGTTCCTCGGCGCGTTCGGGCGGCGTGACGCCATCCTGATCGCCGACCAGCACAAGGGTCGGAACCTCGATGTCGCCGAGATGGGGTCGGGAGTCGATCCGGCCGATGATCGCCGCCTGCTGACGGGCGTAGGCTTCCGGGCCGACGGCGAGGCCCATCCGCGCCTGCACGCCGAGCAAGATCGGGTCGTCGCGATGATCGGGGTGCAGCAGCTTCGGCGCCGTCTCGGCGAGCACGCCGTCGAAGTCGCCGTCGCGCGCGCGGCCGATGAGTCCCCGGCGCGCCTCGGACTGTTCGGGCGTGTCGGCCCGGGCGGAGGTGTCGAGAAGCGCCAGCCTCGTCACGCGCGAGGGAGCCAGCCGCATGACCTCAAGGCTGATGTAGCCGCCCATCGATAGCCCGGCGAGGGCGAACCGCGGCGGGGCCTGGGCGAGGATGGCGGCGGCGATCTCCCCCATGGTGTCGCCCGAGAGCGTCGAGGCGACCATGACGGGACCGCGCGTCCAGAGCGCCGCGATCTGCGGCGCGAAGAGCTCCGGCGTACACGCGAGGCCCGGGATGAGCACGGTCGGAAACATGGGCCCAGCCTAGGCGCGTCCGCGCCGGGGCGTCCAGAACGCCGTCGGCGTCTGGTCATGGATTCACCGACAGAGGCCCCGGCGGTATTCACTGGGCGTGTAGCCGAACCGGCCCAGGAAGCTGCGGCTGAAGTGGCTATGGCTCAGCCCGACCTCGAGCGCGATCTGAAGGATGGAGAGGGTCGACTCGTCCAACAGGCGACAGGCCCGGACGAAGCGACGCTCGGCGACGAAGGCCAGCGGCGACATCGCGTAGGTGGAATGGAAGCGTTTGACGAAGCGCCAGCGGCTGAGTCCGAGCCAGGTCGCGAGCGATCCGGTGGTCAGGGTTTGATCAAGAGCACCCTCGATGTGCCTCTCGAGCCTGGCCCGTTGGACGTCTGTCAGGACTGGCCCCGTGCGGCTCCCGATCAGGGCCTGGTCCCTTGACGAGCCCTCCGCGACAAGGCGGTAGACGATCGCGGTGACCAGGGCCTCGACCATCGCGGGGCCTGGCGTCGCCAGCTTCAGGGTTTCCCAAAGCTGGCTGCCGGCGGCGGAGATAAAGGGGTCTCGCACCGTAAAGGCGGCTTCGGGCGCGGATTGACCGGCGCCCACGGCGTCCGAGATGAATTCTTGCGTCAGCATCAGGGAAAGGACGGGCGCGGACCGGCGCCAGATCAGTTCATGCGGAAGACCCGCCGGCACAGCGAGGATGTCACGAGCGCCGAGACGGTGCACCACCGATCGGCCGTCACGCGTCGTCACACGGGCGCAATAGAGGGCCCGCGGGAGGGGCAGGCTGATTTGCAGCCCCTGATAGGCCTCATCGCAGGCGGGTGCGGTCGACGACCAGCACGAGACGATCTTGAAGCGTCCGGGCCATTCGAAGCCTATCGTCTCGTCCACAGCGGCGCGGGCTTTCGGCTGGTCTCTCCAACGATGCGAAGCACCGGCTCCGAGCCGGCCTTCAGTTTGCGATTACCGGCCGCACTGACGCAGCTTCAACAGGAGGCGAACGTTTCTGGACTCCCGGTCACGCATCAAGGATTCCTGGTGCGTCCGCGTTCGAATACGGCCCCCCGACGCTCACGGCCGGGGCCTTGAAGGAGACGAACTGTCGACCGAAGATCAGGGGGTCTGATGCGCCGACCGGCGTCAGCGCGCGTCGTCCCGCGGTGATGATGCGCCGCCCGTGCGATACTCCGTCGGATCAACGCCCATGGCTTGCCGGAACGCGCGCATAAAGCTGCTGCGGTTGGTGTAGCCGACAGCCTGCGCAATCTGTTCGATCGATTGACCGCCCGCCGTCAGCATCGACGCCGCCTGGCGCATTCTCATTTCCCGCAGCGCGACCATGGGCGCCCGTCCCACCGACCGGGCGAAGCGCGCCATGAAGGCCGATCGGCTCAAGCCTGCGCGTTGCGACAGGCTTTGAATGGTGTGCGGCGCGCCAGGGTGCGCCGCCATCTCCGCGAAGGCCTTGGCTACATGGGGGTCGCTCAGCATCGAAAACCGCTCGACCCAAGTCTCCATGGAATTGAGGGAGCGTCGCAACAGGGCCACGAGGACCTGCTTCAACAAAGTCGTGGTCATCGCGCCCATGCCGACTTCCTGGGCGACCAACTCCGCCAGGGCGGCCCGCAGTTTGGCGTCGAGCTGATGGCTCTCGTCGAACTGCTCGACGATGGGCCTCTGCAATCCTCTGAACAGATCCATCGAGGCGCCATAGGCGGCGCGGAAATAGCCGCAGATCAGGATCACGTTCGGGTCGCCGTGCCCGGCCACAAAGCGGCGTAGCGCGCCCGGGGCGAAGTCGCGCCATTGGGCTTCGACGGTCGCCGGCGGCGCGTCCGGGGCGCGGTCCGATGCGACATCGATCCAGAACGGCTTGCCCGGAGGGATGATGACAAGCGTGTGCGGCATGATCGGGATCGGCGGATGCTCGCCAACCGTCAGAGTTCCCACGCCGCTGACGTTGTAATGGATGCCGGGTGCGTCCGTGCCGGGGATCTCAAGTCGCCATCCCTCGCTCACCAGACATTCGGCCAGTCTGAGGAAATGGACCTCCAGTGTCGTCATCAGACTGTCGAGGTCGGATGGGGAGATCTTCACAGCGAGGAAACCGTTCACGCGGACCGACTTTCAGTCGTAGTCTTGAATTTTGAACTTGGACAGGTCGATCGCGCTGACGGCGTCTCGTGGGGCGTCGCGCCTATCCGCGGGCCGCGATCACTTCGACCTCGACGAGGACGTCCGGACGGCCGAGTTGCGCAACAACAAGCAGCAGTGAAGCGGGGCGACCGTCGCCGAGGTATCGCGACCGCACCGCGCTGTAGGCCGGAATGTCATCCGCGCAGGTGAGGTATTGGGTCACCTTGACGATGTCGGCCACCCTCATCTGCGCGGCCGACAGCCCCTCGACGATGTGGGTCCAGGCGAGCTCGGCCTGGGCGGCGATGCCGGAGGGCGCCGGCCCGACTTGCGGCAGCCCGGGGGTCCCCGACGTGACGAACAGCGAAGGCCGGCTGAGACCAGCACGCCATCGCTACAACCGCCAATCCGTCGGGCGACGCCGATGCTGACGGGCGTATGGCTCATCCCCACTCCTGTCGGGCGTTCTGCGAGGCGGCGTTCCGCGCATGTTCACCTGCGCAGAGTCCGCGTCATGCGACGTCAATCTTCTTCATCTTCAAGCAGGATAACGACGTCGGCATTGGCGGACAGGCGGATCACGCCATCCTCGATGTCGGCGACGAAGCCGGCGTCGATGAAATGCTTCTTGCCAGTCAGGGCGCCCTTGCGGCGGATCTTGATCCGCTGGCCGTCGATACGATCGACCGTGCCGATGTGGACGCTGTCGGCGCCGATGATCTCGGCTCCCGGCTGAATGTCTGTAAACGCCATGACGGCCTCCCCGTTGAATTGCGCCGCCAGCATGCTCGAAATCGCCCATACCGGGGCGAATGATCCTGATGACCGGAGGGAATGAGCGCGGTTCCCGCACGGCCCGGCAATGACCGGGGAGCCAGGCGGATCGGTCAGCCGGGACTGGTTTCACCGGCGACAGCCGCTCTGCGTGCGTCAGGCGGGCTGTCGCACCGCAGTCCCTTGATTATTGTCGATAATGTACCGCCAGAACCCATCCGGACCGCGGCGCGCGATATCGCATGCCGAGCCTCCGAGGTGAACCTCCTCGCCGTCGGGCCCTTTGCCATCGATCGACCAGTCCAGGATAATCTGGGCGGTATCGCCGGCAACGAACAAATGACGCACATTGGTCACCAACGGCAGGCCGAGCTTGATGTCATGCCCGATGATGGCGGAGATTTCCGCGTGATCGGTGACGGTTCGCCCGTCGTTCGCGATGAACACGGCCTCTGGCGCGTACATGGCCATCTGCGCACTGACCTCGCCGGAGCTAAATCGCTTGACCAGCGACGGGATAATATCCTCGGGTTCGGTGGGGAGGGGAAAGAACTCGGACATCAGGGGTCTCCTGGTCATGCCTGGTGGATCGACGGCGATAGCTATTGATCGCCGCGCCGCCCGGCGTTTCCCAATGGCGGGCGTGTATGGTTTTCATAGCGGCGGGGAATGCGTCTCCTCGCTGACCCTGATCATCTTCCGCCTCGGTTGATCGAGGAGGGAAGGAACCCCACTCGGGCCTCAGGGCCGAACACGGATGATCGTCTTCCCCGGGCGTCGCTCGGTCGGATTGAAGGCGGCGACGGCGTCGTCGAGAGGCGAAACCACGCCGATGTTCGTCCGCAACCGTCCGTCCCGCACCCGCTGGACGATCTCGGTCAGTTGGGCGCGATCGGACTCGACAACGAAGTCGATCGCCAGGCCATCGACGGGTCGCGCCCCGGGCGGTCCGACGATGGACACCAGCGTTCCTCCGGCCCGAACCAGGCCCGCGGACCGCTTGCCGATGTCGCCGCCGATGAGATCGAACACCAGATCGACTCCGCCGACGTCTTCCAGAACCTCGTTGTCGAGGTCGACGTACTCGTTCGCTCCGAAGTCGAGCGCCTTCTGGCGATCGGCGGCGCGGCCGGTGCCGATCACATAGCCGCCGAACTCACGCGCGAGCTGCGTCACCATAGACCCGACCGCGCCGGCCGCCCCGTGCGCGATCACCGTCTGCCCCGGCCGAAGGCGGCCGTGCACAATCAGTCCCTGCCACGCGGTCAGCCCCGAGATCGGAAGGCTCGCCCCGACCGTGAAGTCGACGTCGCCCGGCAGCGGCGCGAGATTGCGCGCCTCGACCGCCGCATACTCCGCCAGCACGCCGTCGCGAGACCAGTCCGTGAGGCCGAACACCCGCTGTCCGACCGACAACCCCGTCGCGCCATAGCCGAGGGCGGTGACCACGCCGGCCAGTTCGTGCCCGGGGATCGACGGTGTCCGGTCGCGGTCGAGACGATCGGTCCAGGTCGAAGGCCAGCCCAGCTCGGTGTTGACGAACCCCGCCGCATAAACCTGAACCACGACGTCGTTTATCGATGTCCGCCTCCTGTGTGGAACCCTCGCCTGCACGGCGGGTGATCGCGAGGGCGCCCTGCCGTGGTCACGCGCCTTGTCTCTGATCGAACGCGTTGTCTCATCCACCCAGCCAGGGGTGGCCGGGAAACTCTACCTCGCCGATCCGGTTCTCGGGGCGCTGATCACTGGAGCATAAACGCCCGGTCATGGCCCGCGCGCCCCGAGAGCCTCGAACCTGAAAAAGGTCGCGCCCGCCTCCGGGGCGAGAGGCGGGCGCGACGACGTCGGGCGGTCATCGCCGAGCAGGGGACGTGCTCGCGAGGTAGGCGATGATGTCCCGGCGTTGGCCGGCGCCGGGAACGGAGAGGTACATCTTCGCTCCAGGGGCCATGCGTTGCGGACCTTGCAGCCACGCATCCAGTCGATCGGCGGTCCAGGTTCCGCCAACCCGCCGAAGCGCCGGCGAATAGTCATAGCCCGGGACCGAGGCCACGGGCCGGCCCACGACCCCGCGGTGCAGCGGACCGGTGCGGTTGGCGTCCAGCGAATGGCAGCCGCCGCAACGGGCCTCATAGAGGCTGCGTCCGCGGGCTGGATCCACCGGGCTCTGGGCGGCGGCCGGCGGCGAGTGGCTGAAGGCGAGCGCGATCGCGGCGGACGCGGCGGACGCGAGCGCGATCGGGCTCCAGGGCTGGCGGGTCATCACGCTCAGCCGAACAGAAAGGCCTGGGTCGGGATCGCCGCCCCCGCCGCATTGTTGAGGGTCGCCCAGTGGACCGCCTCGTCCGCCGAAAGCTGGGTGAACAGATGCACCAGGCTCTTGTCCGACAGAGCCGCGACCTGCCCGGTGTAGGCGTTGGTCGCCCCCTGCTCGAGCCGGGTGGCGAGCGCGATCACGTCGCCTTCGGTCTTCAGGGTTCCGAGCGCCAGAGCCTCGACGTAGTCGGCGTCGGATTTCGGATCTACCGGCTGGCCGCCCGCCTCCCGGACCATTCGGGCCAGGGCGTCCCGATGCTGTTCATGATGCCCCATGAACACCGTGGCCACCTGCAGGACGCCGGCGGACAGAAGTCCGCTCGCGCCTGCAAGGCGGTAGGCGGCGATGCCCTCATGTTCGATGCCCAGGGCGCCGTTGAGAATGCCGATGTCGCCGTCGCCCGCCTGGGCGAACGCCAGTCCCGGGGCCATGACGAGGCCGGCGCCGACGGTCAGTCCGGACGTGAGCAGGAAGCTCCGGCGGTCTTGGTGAGTGTGTTCGCTGTCCACGGGACCTCCTGCGACGGAGACCTTGACCGCCCGGGCGCTACGGCGTCGGTGCGGAAGGCCTTCCGCCCTCCCCGTCGTCCAGGCGCGACGGCCGGGTGAACGTCTCAAACCCGGCGGCTGCGGAGAAGGCCCCGGCGGGCATCGGTTCGATGCCCGGGGGTTATCGGGACCCGGACGGTGCGCCGGCGTTATCATTCCCAGAAGTCATTGTCTGTGGAGGTCTCGCCCGCGCACCATCGCGGGGGTGATGATGTCCCGAAGACGCCTCTATGGAGAGACGCCATGGCCGACCTGGATGAGCTCAGCTTCGCCGGCGCCGCGGGACGGACCATCACGGCGCGACTGACCCGACCCCACGCGACACCGCGCGGTTGGGCGATCTTCGCCCATTGCTTCGCCTGCGATCCGCTCTCCATAGCGGCCGAGGGGGTCGCCGCAGCGCTGGCCCGCAACGGCGTGGGCGTGCTGCGCCTCGACTTCACCGCCGCCGAAGGATCGGACGCGGCCTTCGCGGGCGATCCTTCGGACCTGGAGGCGGCGGCGGCGGCCATGGCCGCCCGGGGTCACGAGGTCGGCCTGCTGGTCGGCCACAGTCTGGGTGCCATGGCGGCGATCGCCGCGGCCCCGGCCATCCCCTCGGTCCGCGCCTTGGCCACGCTCGCCGCCCCGGCCGACCTGACGCCCTTCCTGGATCGCGCCCGTCCGGACGAAGACGATCCGGACCTGACGGACCTGCCCGCCGACGAACGGGTGATGCAGGTGCGTCCGGGCCTGCTCGAGGCGCTCCGGGGCGTGGATGCGGTCGCGCGGGTGCGCGACCTGGATGCCGCGCTCCTGATCCTGCACGCCCCCGGGGACCGTGTGGTCGACATCGCCCACGCCACCCGGCTGTTCGTGGCCGCACGCCATCCCAAGAGCTTCGTGTCGCTCGACGACGCCGATCATCTGCTGAGCCGGACGACGGACGTGGATTTCGCCGCCGCCGTGATTGCGGCCTGGGCGGCGCGTTACCTTCCCCAGCCCAAGCCGGATGCCGCGCCGATCGACATCGCGCCGGGGGCGACCGCGGTGGAGACGGGTCGGGGGCGGTTTCAGAACCACATCCTGGCCGGCGGCGCGAGCTTCCTCGCCGACGAGCCGATCAAGGTCGGGGGGCTCGGCACCGGCCCGTCGCCGTTCGATCTCATCTGCGCGGGCCTCGCGGCCTGCACCAGCATGACCTTGCGGATGTACGCCCGGCACAAGGGATTGCCGCTGAGCGGGGTGCGAGCCACCGTCACTCACAACCGGTCCGCCGGTCTGGTCCCTGTCGATCGGCTGACCACGAATATCCAGTTGGATGGCGAGCTGAGCGCGCAGCAGCGTGCAGGCCTCCTGGCCATCGCCGCCCGCTGTCCGGTCCATCTGATGCTGGTGCGCGGCGCCGACATCGATGACCACATCGTCGAGCACACTGGCCCTTAATGTCGATCGGGGATCGCATGTCCAACACCTCGGCCTTCTACGATGGTTTACAAGACTGGATCGCCGCCTCCGACGTCGTCGAGCGGGCGCTCAAGGCGGGCGATCCGATGCCGGCCTTTCTGGCCCCGTCGGCCGACGGCGGCCTGGTCTCATCCGCGGAGCTGCTCCGCGGCGGCCCCTTGGTGATCAGCTTCTTTCGCGGGGCCTGGTGTCCGTTCTGCGTCGATGAGCTTCGAGCGCTGGACGCCGCCCTGCCTGCCTTCGAGGCTCGTGCGTCCCGCGTGGTGGCGATCTCCCCGGAGGCGGCCGAGCCGGTCCGCCAGCTGCAGGGCGAACTGTCGATCCCCATCCTCTCGGATCTCGACTACGGCATCGGCCTTCTCTTCGGGGTGATCTTCGTCGTGCCCCCGTTCATGCGCGCCCATCTTGAGGCGCACGGGGTCGATCTGGGGGTCCTACACGGCTCCACGACCTGGATGCTGCCGATCCCGGCCACCTATGTGGTGGATCACCAGGGTCGCGTCGCAGCGGCGTTCGTCGACGCCGATTTCACCTGCCGGACCGACCCCGGCGACATTCTCGCCGCCCTCGACGCCCTTCAGGGCTAGATCACCGCCGCGCCGGCCGGCTGGTTCCGGTCGATGATCATCGGCCTGTCGGGGCGAGCGAAGCTCTCGCGCCAGGCCCTCAGACGGGCGAGTTTGACGAAGGCGTCGAGCGCGGGGGAATAGTGCCGGCCGGCGACCACCAGCAGCTGGACACGTCGCCTGAGGGGGTCGCCCTCAAGGGGACGGGCGGTGAGGCTGCTGAGCCGGGGCGCATGCTCGGGCAGGAGCAACAGACCCAGTCCGGCGGCGCACAGGTGTTGCAGGTGGGGAAAGGAGCGGCCGCGGTGGCTGATGCGCAGGTCGTGGCCGTCGCCGACGTGGGCGCGCCAGAAGCTTCGCAGCAGGTCGCAGCCGATGCGTTCGAGCCAGGCGGCCTCGACGAGGTCGCCGATCGGCGTCGGCGTCTCGCTCATCGCCGGAAGGAAGTCGGCGCCGCACACAAGGATACGCTCCTCGAACAGGTCCCAGTGGTCGATGCGATCCGGCAGCATTCCGGTGTCGTCGCCGGCCACAGCGGCGTGCGCATGCCCCGCCAACAGAAGGTCGCCCATCAGGTCAGGCGCGGTTTCGAACACCTCGACCTGGAGCCCGGGCATGACGCGCGCGATTTCAGCGATAGCGGGGCTGACCAGGGCGGCCGAGACGCAAGGGCTGAGGGCGAGCCTGAGCGGAGCGATCGTCTTGCGCTGATAGTCCGCCGCATGCGCTCGCACGCTGTCGGCGGCGGCGAGGGTGCGCTCCAGCATCGGCAGGATCAGCCTGCCGAGGTCGGTCAGCTGGGTGAGTTGGCGCTCGCGGTGCAAAAGCGCTCCGCCCATCTCCTGCTCCAGCTTCTGGACCGCCTTGGTCAGGGCCGGCTGGGTGACGTTGCACAGCTCGGCCGCACGCGTGAAATTCAGCGTGCGGGCCAAGGTGACGAAGTATCGCACCTGATGGAGTTCCATCGCGAACCTCCTGCCGCCGGGTGAGGGAGAGGGGTAGGCGCCGATGCTCCTGCGCGTCTTGCTGAATCGCGCGCAATTTGTGCGCCGATGGCGATGGGGTGTTCGATTTAGGTCTCCTGGAATTCGGAAACTCCTTTTCCCGGCACGGCCTGATGGCTTCCCTCGACCAAGGGGCGCAGCGCGGCGTTCACCCCTGCCGCAGCGGTCCGGCATTCCCGATCGGAATGGAATCGGTGATCCAACGGCATCTGCATTCGCCCGCATTTCCGGCTTCAATCGCCACGTCGGGCGACGCGAGGAGGATGCGGTGTTTTCGGTGATTTTCGAGGTCCGGCCCCGCCCGGAACAATGGGACGCCTATCTGGCCAACGTCCAGGCGCTTCAGCCCGAGCTGGCCGCCCTGGATGGCTTCCTCAACAACATCCGCTACAAGAGCCTCACCCGGGACGGCTGGATCCTGTCGCTGTCGGACTGGCGCGACGAGAAGGCCGTGGTGCGCTGGCGGACCACGGAACAGCATCATGTGGTCCAGGGACTCGGCCGGGCCGAGATTCTCGCCGACTACCATCTGCGCGTCGGCCCGATCATCCAGGACACCCGCCTTCCCAAGGGCCAGTCTCTCGCGGAGCAGCGCCAGGACGAGACCCAGGTGGGCGAAGCGGCCTACCTCACCCTGATTGACGCGGCGCGGCCCGCTGAATGGGCCCAGACGAACAACCCGGCGGACTGCTCGCAGTTTCTCGGCCTCGACCCCTACGCCTACGGCCTGGTGCAGTGGGACGTGTTCGACGCGGTGTTCCAGCCCGGCGAGCTGATCCTGATGATGACCTGGAAGCGGCGCGAGGACGCCGAACAGTATGAGAGGCTCGCCACCCTGCCGGACGGGTCGCGCCTGCGCCATATCCGGGTCGTGCGCGACTATGGCATGTTCGACCGCCGCGAGGCCCCGCAGTTCTATCCGCCGGCGCCCGGCGCTCCGTCGTGATCAGCCCGCGCCCGCGGCGGGACGGCCGCTCTGCTGGCCGAGCCTCTCAAGGATTTGGAGGGCGGCTCGTTCGTCCATACCGTCACATGCTGGGGATCATCTTCCATGTCACGACATGAAGCCACGCGCTCCGAGGCGGAACTGGTCATCCGCCTGCGCGAGATCCGCCGTCAGGAGCGGGACCTCACCGTCCCGACCATGCCGCAGCCTCGGCTGAGGTGGCCGAGCCGCGTAGCCGACGCAATCGCGCGAGCCCTGGGCTCCTGGACTTTCATCCTGATCCAGACATCAGTCCTGCTGGTCTGGGTGGCCATCAACATCACCGCCTTCCTGGCGCGATGGGATCCCTACCCGTTCATCCTGCTCAACCTCGCCCTGTCCTTCCAGGCGGCCTATTCGGCCCCTTTGATCATGATGAGCCAGAACCGGCAGGCGGCGGCTGACCGCCGCGAGGCCGAGGGTGACTACCGGACCAATCTGAAGGCGGAGCTCGAGGTCGAACTGCTGCATTGCAAGCTCGACCAGATCGCCGAGAAGCTGGGCCTGGAGTGGCGCGATCCTCCTGATCGTCCCACGGGCCCGATGCGCGCCTCCGAGGACGCTCTCGAGGCAGACTCTGTGGGCGAACGGCCCGACCTCGGCCGCGTCGGCGGCGGGGCGAGAACCGTGGAGTTCGCCTATTCGGAGACTGCTACAGTAGTGGTCACCCGGGACGAGGACGGCCAGCGATGACCCTTGCGGAGCGCGACACCGACAACAAGCCGACCGTGGTGCTGGTCCACGGCGCGTTCGAGGACGGCTCGGTCTGGGATCCCGTGGTCGAACGGCTGTCCGACGACTACACGCTGGTGGTCGCGGCCAACCCGGTGCGCGGTGTCGAGACTGACAACGCCTCGCTCGTTGGCCTGCTGCGCATAACCGAGGGCCCGGTGATCCTCGTCGGTCATTCGTGGGGCGGCGTCGCGATCACCAATGCGGGCTGCGTCACCGACGACGTGAAGGCCCTGGTCTATGTCTCGGCGCTGGCCCCCGATCATCGGGAGAACGTCGCCGGCTTGCTCGCGCGCTTCCCGGGCAGCCGGCTTGAGGATGCGCTCGTCCCCGCGCAGCTCGCCGAGGGCGGGACCGACCTCTATGTCCGCCCCGACCGCTTTCACGAGGTCCTTGCGGCCGACCTGCCCGAACCGGTCGCAAGGCGCCTGGCGGCGCGCCAGCGACCGGCCCACAGCGCCGCACTGACCGGCCCATCGGGCGATCCGGCCTGGCGGCGTCTGCCGAACTGGTTCGTCTATGGTGACGCCGACGAGAGCATTCCGCCGGCGCTGCACGCCTTCCAGGCCCGCCGGGCCGGGGCTGCCGAGGTCCGGGTCGTGAAGGGCGCGTCCCACGCCCTGCCGCTCAGTCAGCCGGACGCCGTGTGCCAGACGATCCGGGCCGCGGCGCGGGTGCTGACCCTGCCCGTTCCCAATATCGCGCCGGACTAGATCGGGGGTCGTGCCCGAAGAGCAAGGGCGCCGATAGCCGACGCTACGGTGGCGGCCTGGTCGCGCCAACGGCGTCGCCCAGCTCGCCAAACACGGTCGGGATCAGTTCCGAGACGGTCGGATGGACGTGCATGATCGATTTCATCGTCGAGGCCGTCGCCCCCAGACTCATGCCTTCGATGATGGCGTGGATGGCCTCGTCGCCCTCGACCCCCAGGATGGCGGCCCCGAGAACCTGATCGGTGTCGGCGTCGACCACCACCTTGAGGAAGCCGGTGGTCTCTCCGCGCTCGACGGCGCGGCTCACCCGGGTCATGGGGCGCAGACCGGTGCGTATCCGCTTGCCCGCGGCGCGCGCCTCGGTCTCGGTGAGGCCGGCGCGCCCAAGCGGCGGATCGATGTAGAGGGCGTAGGCGGGGACACGATCGCTGACCCGCCCCGCGCCTCCTTCGAGCAGATTGACGGCCACGATCTCGAAATCGTTGAAGGCGGTATGGGTGAAGGCGCCGCGTCCGTTGCACTCCCCGAGCGCCCACACGCCCTCCGCCGTCGTCCGCAGCATATCGTCGACGACGATGGCGCCGCGCTCATCCATCTCCACGCCCGCCGTCTCCAGGCCTAGATCATCGGTGTTGAGACGTCGCCCCACCGCCAGCAGGGCGTGGGAGCCGACCACCGCGGGTTCTCCGTCGACGCAGCTGACGCCGACCTCGATCTCGTCCCCGCGCGGCCTGAAGCGGATGCACTCGGCCCGGGTGCGCACCACGATCCCCTCGCCTTCGAGGATCTCGCGCACGGCTCGGGAGACCTCGGGATCCTCCCTGGCGATCAGGCGCTCGCCCTTTTCCACCACCGTCACCTCGGCGCCGAAACGGCGGTATATCTGGGCGAACTCCAGGCCGACGTAGCTTCCGCCGATCACCACCAGATGGCGGGGGACCCGGTCGAGCTTGAGGATCGAGGCGTTGGTGAGCACCGGAACGGCGTCGACCCCCCGCATGTCCGGGACAGCCGCCCGGCCGCCGACGTTGATGAAGATGCGCCCGCCTTCCAGGACCCGGTCGCCGACGGCGACGGTGCGCGGCGCCGTGAAACGGGCGTGGCCCTGGATGACCGTGCATCCGGGCATTCCTCCCAGCCAGGTCTCCAGGCCGGTGCGCGCGTCGTGAATCACCTTGTCGGCCCTGGCCTTCACCGCGACCATGTCGACGCTCATGGCAGGGGTCCGAACACCCCATCGGTCGGCATGGCGCACCACATGGGCGGCCCGCGCGCTCGCCACCAGGGTCTTGGTCGGCATGCAGCCGGTGTTGACGCACGTGCCCCCGAACCGGTCGCGCTCGATGATCGCCACGCTCTGGCCGGCCTGGGTCAGGCGCTCGGCCAGGAACGGACCGGCCTGCCCCGCTCCGATGATGATCGCGTCGAACGCCTCGGTCATGGTCCCTCCCCTGCCGCCCGCCCCCACCCTGGACCGGGAGGGTCCCCGCTGGCAAAGCGCCCCAGGCCTCTCGGCGAACACTGCTGGTTATGGAATGCATGAGGGATCAGCCGGGGCCAAACGGATATGGTGGCCGGCGCCGGTGTGGTCCGCCGGCGCATCGCCCCGGGAGCAACGGATGACGGCCGCCTACACTGATATCGTCGACGCAGCCCGCGCCTTCGAGGCCAAGGGCTATAACCACGACTATCACGTCACCGACCGCGGCCTGCGCGACGTCACCGTCGGCCGTGACCTTCACCTCGGCGACGTGCAGATCGACGCCCGCTTCCGGTTCGATGACGGCGAATACGGCGACGCCTCCAACCTCTATGCGATCTCGGAGGCGACCCATGGCACGAAGGGCCTGCTGATCGACGCCTTCGACGTGTTCGGCGCCGACGGCCCCACCGCACTGGCGTCGCACGCCCCGCCCGCCCAGCTACGCCAGGGCGCGGACGACGTGCCGATGAAGTACGGCATGCGGAAAGTCGGCCGAAGCGAGTTCAACGTCGATCCGGACCGCTATGTGCTGCGTCTCGACTATCCCGACTTCCCGGAGTGCCCCTTCGGTGAGAGCTTCTCGATGCTTGGTTTCGACACCGCCGAGCAGACCTATGTCTGGCTGGCCACGGCGATCCTGAGAGACGATCGGCTGGTGCGGACACCCTACCGGTCCGCCGAGATCGCCGACAACAACTGACGCACACGAGGCCGTGAGATCCCATGGACAAGAGCATCATCAGGAACCGGTTGCTGTCGCTGGAGGCGCATGACCTCGAGGCTGCGCGCGAGGCCTATCGGGACTATGTCGCGGCGGCGCGCGTCGACCGTAGCGACACCATCGACAACCAGACCCAGGCCCAAGCCGAGCTGGCCAGCGATCTCTCCGAAGCGCTCGACGCGCCCGTGCATCTCCACACCGACAAGCTGGCGAAGATCGGAGCGATCGATTTCGGTCCCAAGCAGAAGGTCGAGGAAGGCGCAGTAGTCCGTTTTGGCGGTCGCTCCTTCGTCGTCGCCGTGGCGACCCGGGCCTTCGACTGCGCGGGCGTCGAGCTGATGGGCATCTCGACCGAGGCGCCGATCTACGAGGCGATCGCCGATCGTATGGCCGGCGAGCGCTTTGAGTTCAACGGCCGTTCGCTGGTGATCGAGGACATCCAGTAGAGCGCCCCTCCGGCTGCCGATCTTCTGGAAACGCGGACCGACCCTGCCTCAATGGCCCGGGGGCCGCCGATGGAGAAAGCCCATGACCGACCCTCGAATGAAAGTCCCGGGGGCGGACCATCCGATAAGCCTCGTGCGCAGCGCCTCTCCGATCGTGATCAGGGCCGGCGACCGCCAGATTGGCGAGAGCCACCAGGCCTTGATCCTGCACGAGGCCAGATATCCACCCGTTCCCTACATTCCGCGCGGTGACCTCGACATGGCTCTGCTGACCAGGACAGCGACGCGCAGCCACTGTCCCTACAAGGGCGATGCGACCTATTTCAGCATCACCCTCGCCGGCGAGACCTATGCGGACGCCGCGTGGTCCTATGAAACGCCCTACCCGGCCGTCGATGAGATCGCCGGCCATATCGCCTTCTTCCCCGATCGCGTCGACGTCCAGGCGCGGTGACTGCGGGAGATCGTCCTGGATGGACTTGTGGAAGCGCGGGTCCGCTGAATCACCGCAGGCCGCGTATGAGGGTCACCCCGACGCCAGGGCCTTTTCCATGGCTCGCGCCATCGCATGGACGTCCGCCGACGAGGGCGTGGGACCATATCGCGCCCGGTCGTCGACCACGGCGGCGGCCTCACTGATCTCCGGATAGCCGAACGACCCGGCCGCCCCCGCGAGGCGATGGGCGATCATTCCGACATCCGGGTGGTCAGGCTCGAGTCCCCCGAGTTGTTCCAGATCGGTCCGGCACCGCTCGAGGAACCGGGCGCGCAGAAGCTCGATCGCGTCAGTCACCGGCGCGCTCCTCCATGAGAGCGCGAACCTGCTGGCCCAACGTCATGGGGTCGAACGGCTTGATCACAACGCCCGAGGCGCCCAAGGCCATGAGCCCCGCGCGCTCGTGGTCCTGCGTCTGCGCGGTCATGAAGATGACGGGCGTGTTCCGGTGATCCGGCAGTTCGCGCACGCGGGCCAGAACGGCGGGGCCGTCCATGTCGGGCATCATCACGTCCAGCAGAATCAGATCCGGCTCCAGTCCCGCAGCCAGCACCTCCAGGGCCTCGGCCCCGGATGCCGCGGAGCGAACCTCCCCGCCGCCGGAGAGGGTGAACGCCAACGCGGTAAGAACACGGATGTTCTCGTCATCGTCGACGTGAAGAATGCAAAATCCAGCCATCGTCACTCCACGCGTCCGAGCGGAACCTCGAACCAGAAGGTCGATCCCTGGCCGGGTATGCTTTCGACGCCGACCCGACCGCCCATGAGCTCAACCAGTTCCTTTGAAATCGCCAGGCCCAGGCCTGTGCCGCCGAAGCGGCGGCTGGTCGACTGATCCGCCTGGACGAACCGCTCGAACAGGGCTTTCGCAGCCTCCGGCTCCACACCCACCCCAGTGTCCGAAACGGCGATGCGGACCTGAATCCGATCATCCGGAAGGGGCGATGCGCCAATCCCGACGCTCACGCCCCCGATTTGGGTGAACTTCACGGCGTTCCCGAGGAAGTTCAGCAATATCTGCCGTATGCGGCCCGGGTCGCCGAGCAGGGTTCGCGGCACGGCCTCGGCCACATCCTGGGTATACCGAAGCCCCTTCTCCTCCAGCTGCCCGAGGACGATCTCCGACGCCTCGCGCAGCACGGCCCGCACTTCGAACGGCCGCCGCTCCAGATCGACGGCTCCCGCTTCCAGTTTCGAATAGTCGAGGATGTCGTTGATCACCGCCAGCAGGACCTCTCCGGAAAGATGGATCCGGTCGGCGCACTGCCGCTCCAGCGGCCCGAGCCCCTCGCTGGCCTGCAGTATCCGCGAGAAGCCGATGACGCTGGTCAGCGGCGTCCTCAGCTCATGGCTCATGTTGGACAGGAAGCGCGACTTGGAGTCGGACGCCGCCTCGGCCCGGTCCCGCGCCTGGCGAAGGTCTTCCTCCAGCCGGCGCCGCTCGGAGATGTCGCGGATCACCGCGATGATCTCGACCGTCTCGCCGACCGCGTCGATCACCGCCTGGAAGCTGGTCTCGACCCACACCGCCGTTCCGTCCTTGCGGAGAGCCCGTTGCTGCAGGGTGCGCCGGCGCAAGCCGCGCGTCAGCTTCCGAAAGACCTCAAGCAGTTCGCCGCGATCGTCCGGGTGTACGAAATCCTGCGCCGGCCGGCCCGCCATTTCCGCGGGCGTGTATCCGAGCAGCGACCTGACCGCGGGAGAAATGTAGCTGCTGCGGCCGTCCGGCCTGAGCCGCGTCACGACGTCGTCCATCTGATCCGCCAGCAGCCGATAGCGCGCCTCGCTGCGTCGCACCCGGTCCATCGCCGTGTGGCGGTCGGTTATGTCCTGGACGACCCCGAACACCGCATCGACCCGACCGTCCTTGTCCAGTTGCCGCAGGGCGCTCGCCACCACCCGACGGCGCTCGCCGTCGGGCCGAAGAATGGTGGCCTCGAACTCCTCCTGACTGCCGTCCTCGATCACTCGCCGCATCATGGCGTCACGCTCGGCCCGGTCTTCCGAGGTGTAGACGGCGGAGATCGCGTCGCGCGACAGTGGCTCATCGGGAGAAAAACCGTAGATGCGATAGACCTCGTCGGACCAGGCGATTTCCCCGGTGTCGGCCTGCAGCCGCCAGTGCCCGACTCTTGAGACGGCCTCGACCAGGTCCAGCAGGCGTCGCCTTTCCTCGGCCGCGTTCCGTTCGGCGGTCAGTTCGATCTGTTCGGTTACGAGGTCGGCCAGCTCGCGCAGCCGCTGCGCATCGGCTTCGCTCAAGGTCCTCGGCGCCCGGTCAATGATGCACAGGGTTCCGAGGTTGTGGCCGGAGGAGGTGGTCAGGACGGCCCCCGCATAGAACCGAATCCCGCCGGGAGCCGTCACCAGTGGATTGTCGGCGAAGCGAGGGTCCTTAGAGGCGTCAGGGACGACCATCACGCCGCCGGGGGGCGACTGGATCGCATGAGTGCAGAAGGCGTCCCCCCGGCCCGTTTCCGTCAGGTCCATCCCCTGACGGGACTTGAACCACTGCCTGTCCCGATCAATCAACGAGACCAGCGCCGTGGGGGTCTGGAAAAGGCTGGTCGCCAGCCGCGTCAGCCGGTCGAAGCGCGGCTCAGGCGGCGTGTCGAGTATGCGGAGCGCCCGCAGCGCCTCGAGCCGCTCATTCTCCGCCTTGCCAGATGCGTCGTTGGTCATGCCGCCTTTCCCTTGGCGGGGGGCGCAAAGCCCTTGCGCGTCATGGTTCCCCACGACTGGCTTCGACGCAGATACTGCCAGACCCCGCGTAGCCGCCAAAGGTTGTTCAGTTGGCGGTATCCGAAATTCTCCAGCACCGCCACCAGGGTCAGCAGCACCAGATCGCGGGCGCGCGGGAACCGCCGCAGCTCCGATTCCTCCAGCGCCAGCGCCCCCACCGAGATAACCACGCCAAAGGTGAAGCTGACCGCGAGGAAGGCCAGCAGGTATTCGATGGAAAGGACGCCCGAAAGCCAGAGCGCCGGGATCAACAGGTAACCGAGCAACTCCACCACGGGCCCCAGCACATCGACCAGCAGGATGTAGCCAAAGCCGACCACGGCCACCCGCCCGTATCGCGGCTTGAACAGAACGTCCCAGTGGCGCTCGAAGGTTTCCAGCGCGCCCCGGTGCCAGCGGGCCCGCTGCCGGCCCAGCACCCGCAAATCCTCCGGCACTTCGGTCCAGCAGACCGGCTCCGGGACGAAGGCGATCCGGTATGGCAGCCGCTTGTCGCGCATCAGGCGGTGGAGCTTGACCACCAGTTCCATGTCCTCGCCGACGGTGCCCTGGGTATAGCCGCCCGCCTCGATGACCCTCGCCCGACGGAACAGCCCGAAGGCGCCGGAAATAATGGTCAGGGCGTTGATCCGGCTCCACGCCAGCCGCGCCATCAGGAAGGCGCGCAGGTATTCGACCGTCTGCAACAGCGCCAACAGATTTCGGGGCGGCCGCACATCGAGCACTCGCCCGTAGGCGATCCGGCAACCGTTGGCGACCCGCACCGTGCCTCCGACAGCCACCGTGCGTTCGGGATCTTCCACGAACGGCCGCACCGCCCGAAGCAGGGCGTCCGGCTCCAGCAGGGAATCGGCGTCCATCGAACAGAAGATGGGCGCGCGCGAGACGTTGATGCCGGCGTTGAGCGCGTCCGCCTTGCCGCCGTTCTCCTTGTCGACAACGATCAGACGGGGCTGGTGAGCGGCGCCGTACACCCCGCGTATGGGTCGGTGGGTGATGGCCAGTTCATAGTGGCGCTGGAGGGGACGCAGTTCGAAGGTGTCGATCAGAACCTGAAGGGTCTCGTCGCGCGACCCGTCATTGATCACGATCACCTCGAAGCTCGGATACTGCAGCGACAGCAGCGACTGGATGCTTTGGGCGATCGTCATCGCCTCGTTGTAGGCGGGGGCCAGCAAGGCGATCGGCGGGGCCGCGTCGGCGTACCGGCGCCACAACAGGCCGCTTGAGGATGTCGGAGGCCTCTCGACCAGGGCAGCGGCGGCGAGGGCCAGTTGCACCAGATAGACCAGGTTCTGCAGCAGGCCGACGCCGATCACGAACAGCGCGAGCATGGCCGCCAAACCCTGCAGGCTTGCGGCGATGGACGACATCACGCGACCACCAGTCCACGTTCCGCCAGAACCATCGAGGCGGTTCTCCGGGACAGGTCGCCGCCGGAAACGGCGAGGGCGCGCAAGCGGTCCCGCCCGACGTCGCCGAGCGCGGCGAGCGCCTCGCCGGCCCGGAACCGGACCCACCATACCGGATCCTCGAGTTGCGCCGCCAACAGGGGAATGGCGGCGCGCAGGCCGATGCGGCCGGCGGCCTCGCAGGACGCCGAGCGCACGATCCAGACCTCGTCTGCGAGACCGGCCAGGATCGTCGGCTCGGCCGCCGGATGGCCCAGCGCGGCAAGCCCCCGAATGGCCGCGATGCGCAGTTCGATGTCGGGCGCCCGCGCCGCGGCGCAGAGCGGCCGCAACACCCTGTAATCGCCGCTCGCACCGAGCGCCTCCGCGAGGATCACCCGCGCTTCGCCGGTGACTTTCGGATCGCCGAACGCCTTCAGGGCGGTCATTGGATCGTCGGCCACCAGCCGGGCGATCAGCGGCAGATAAAGGAGGGAGTCCGACGCCCTGCGGCCGCCGAGATCGGCCAGCACTTCGTGGAGCCCGGGCGGGGCGCCGATCTCGATCAGGGATCGCATCAGGCCGACGCGGAGCTCCCCCACGCGGGCCTTCCCCAGCGCCCGACGCAACGCCGCGCGGGTATGATCTCCGGCGAAGATGGACAGGGCCTCCGTGGCCGCGATCCGGCCGGCGACGGAGCCGCGCGACAAACGACGGCAGAAGATATCGTCGACGCCGAAGGCGGCCAGAGCCGAGATCAGCCGTTCCCGCTCGGCGCCCCGAACCAGAGCGATGACCTCGAGCAGCGCCTCGGCCATCAGCCGGGCCCGGCGCTTCACGCCCTGGAGACGGCCGATCGCGTCGCCGGAACCGCTCATGATGTCGAGGAAGGCCTGCTGAATCAGACGCAGATCGTGGCGCCGCCGGGTCTCGGCGCCTTCCCTAAACTTCCGCGCCACGATCAGGCTGACCATCCAGATCAGCGCCACGGCCGCGAGGACGACTGACGTCGACCATATCAACAGCAAGCCGCTCATCAGAACCGCCAGCCCAGCCCCAGGGACAGTTCGTCGCGATCATAGGCCACCCGGTCCTCGGACAGCAGGCCGACCCGGATCGTGAGGCGGTCCGTGACGCCCAGGTCCGCGCCCAGGCTCCACGCCTTGACGTCCACGGTCGCCCCTTCCGAACTTTCCGGCGCATCCGCATAGCCCGCCCGGATCGCGAGCCGGTCCGTCGCCTGCCATCGGGCGAGGACCGCATAGCCGCTTCGATGGACGTCGTTCTCGTCCCGGACATTGATCCACCGGGCCGACAACTGGACTCTATCCCCCGGCAGGATCACCCGGACGCCGGGATGCAGCCCCGTCACCGTACCGGTCGGGTACCGGGCCAGCGAGGCGTCCACAGTGGCGGCGATGCGAGGGGTCAACCTGACCAGCCCGCCCGTGGCGAGTGCGATCTCGGGGCGATAGTCCGCGTCCGGGGCGCCGCCCAGAGCCACATAGAGCTCTCCGCCGCTGAAGGCCCGGTCCAGACGGGCTTCGAGGTAGGTGTCGGTGTCGTTGAAGCGCTCCGTGACCTCGAACCCCGCGCCCACGCTCCAGCCCTCCCCCACCCGCCGCGAGGCCGAAACCCGCACCTCGGTCCAGTCCGGAAGACCGCCTGAAAGACGGCTTCTCGCCGCCGCGATGTCCAGACGCCAGGGCGGAGCCGGCTCGAGAGCCGTCTGCAAGGCGCGAACCTCGACATCCCCTGGCGCCAGGCGGACGGCTTCGGAGATCGCTCCGCGCGCTGCGGGCAAATCTCCACGCCGCTGATGCACACGCGCGAGGCCGACCCAGGCGTCCACATAGTCCGGCGCTCGCCGGGTCACGTCGAGGAAGGCCGCTTCCGCCGCGTCAAGGTGGCCGAGAGCCAGAAGCGCGAGGCCCAGATTGAGCCTTGCGTCGACGTCGTCCGGCCGGGCGGCGAGGACCTGCTCGAGCTTCGGAACAGCGGCGGCCGGACGGCCGGCGAGCCGATCGGCCACCGCCGACTGGTAGAGGCTCTGCGGGTCAGCTTGGACAAGGATCGCCGGCGGCTCAGGCGCGACGATCACGGCTCCCCCCCTTGTCGGAATTTTCCGACTGCAGCAGACGCCTCACCCGATGGCTGAGTTCGTCTGGAATGAACGGTTTGACCAGATAGTCGGCCGCGCCGAGCTGAAGGGCTCCGACGATATCCTGTTCGCGCTTTAGCGCCGTCAGCATGATCACCGGCGCGTCCGACAGCCGGCGCCCTTTCAGACGACGCAGCACCTCGAACCCATCCATCACCGGCATCAGGGCGTCGAGAACGATCAGATCCGGCTGCTGTTCGGCGATGGCTTCGAGCGCCTGACTTCCGTTCTCCGCCGTGGTCACCTCGTGTCCGTCTGCGGAAAGCCGGTGCACGAGCAACGCGCGCAGCAAGGGATCATCGTCGGCGATCAGAATGCGACGTACGCTCATGGATACCGGACTTCCACCTGATTACCCGGCACAAGCTTGTCCGGGAGGACGATGGACCAACGCCTGCGGACGGCGAAGTTTCCCCGGCAATAACCCGATCAGACCCGGAAACGCGGATGGACGAGTCCGGACGGCGGGCCTCGCGGCCGATCAGCCTTCGGCGTCGAGGAGAAAGACCACTCTCCACCGGCGGGCTGTCAAACGACAAATCACGCAGGGCGGTTTTTGATTGTCGTGACAGCGCCGCCTCGGGAATGGACTGGCGTTAGCGCAAACGGTTGCCCTCGGCGTCCCACACCTCCACGTCACCCAGGCCTGCCGCACGCACGCCGGCCTCGATCTTCGAGAGATCGCCCACCACCACCCAGGTCATCGACGCCGGCGTCAGCATCGAGGCGGCCCCGGTCACCGTCTCCGGCGTCGCCGCGGCGTAGCGCTCCGGAAGGGTCGTGATCCATTCGTAGGGGTGATCGAAGCGGCTGACGTAGCGTAGATAGCCGACCATCGCGTTGTTCGTTTCGAAGCGGTCGGGCAAGGTCAGAACCTTGCCGCGCCGGAACAGCTCCAACTCCGCCGCAGTGGTCGGGCGGCTTCCGCTGATGTCATTCAGTTCACGAGCGATTTCGGCGAGCGCCTCCGCGGTTCGGTCGGTCTGCACGCTGGTGGAGACGGCGAAGACCTGCGGGCCGACCGCCTCGCTGACATAGCTGCTGGCGCCGTAGGTCCAACCCTTGTCCTCGCGCAGGTTCATGTTGAGCCGCGCGGTGAAGCCGCCGCCCAGCACGCCACTCAGCACGTCCAGATCGAAATTGCGCGGGTCCAGCCCATTCGGGGCCACCTGCCCGACGCGGATGACGGACTGGATGGCGCCCGGCTTGTCGACCAGCACGATCCGCGGACCGGATTGCCCGGCGACCGGGCCGATCGCTTTCTCTCCCCTCGGCCGGGCCGGCGCCTGCCAGTCGCCGAAGCTTTCCTCCAACGTGGCCATCAGCGCGTCGAAATCGGCGTCGCCGGCAGCAAAGATCACCGCATTGTCGGGCCGGATGAAGCGCTCGTGGAAGGCCACCACGTCGTCGCGGGTGTAGGAGGCGATCGTCTCCGCGCGGCCCGCCAGCGGAGCGCCATAGGCGTGATCCGGTCCATAGATCAGATAGCTGAAGACGCTGCCGGCGATGCTGTCGGGATCGGCCAGCGCCTGCTGGAGGCCGGACAGCGCCATGGCGCGCTCGCGCTCGACATCGCTCTGCCGATAGCTGGGCGCGCGGATGTAGCGGGCCCACAGCGACACCGTCTCGTCGAGCGAACGGGTGAGCGCGGAAACCGCGAAGTTGGTCGTATCGGAGTCGCTGTAGGCATACATCCTCGCGCCCAGCATCTCCTGCGCCAGGGTGAACTCCTGTCCCGTCAGATCGCCTGAACCGTCGTCCATCAGGCCGACCGCGAAGCCCTGCAGCCCCGGCTTCAGCCCCTGATCGGCCGAACCGCCTGCGTCAAATCCCATGACGATCTCGACGGTGGGCGTGCCCTCTCGGTGCGAATGGACGACCCGAATGCCGTTGGAGAGCCGGCCTTCCCGTACGGGCGGCAGGCTGAGTTCGGGCATCGGCCCCATGGGAGGCAGCCCGCTTCGGTCCGCCTGATCGTCGCCCGCGACAAACTGTGCGTGGGGCACGACCGCCAGGCGATAGTTCGGCCGGGCGAGCCATTCCTTCGCGGCGCCCTGCACCTCCGCGGCGCCGAGGGCGGCGAACTGTTCGAGATCGGCTTCGAACTGACCGGGATTGTCATCGAAGATCGCGCCGCCCGACAGCATCATGGCGCGGACGTAAAGGGATTCCAGCGACCGGACGTTGTCACCGTAGGCGCCGATCTTGACCCGCTCGAGCTCTTCATCCGTGGGGCCCTCGGCGAGGAACTGCGTCAGCACCTCCTGCAAGGCCAGTTCCGCTTCAGCGCGCTCGACGCCGGACTTCAGCCGCATGTCGATCGTGAAGATGCCGGCGATGGCGGACCCCTCGTAGTTGGCCGATACGCCCGTCGCGAGCTGACGATCGAAGACCAGGGCCTGATGCAGGCGCGACAGACGCCCTCGTCCCAGCACCGAGGCGGCCATCCGCAGCGCCTGGCTTTCCTCACCGGCATGGCCGGGAACCGGCCAGCTCCACGCGAGCGCCGTCTCCGGCACATTGTCGGCGACGACCTCGGTCTTGACCCGGTCGAGCAACGGCGTCCATTCGGTCACTCGACCGATCGGGGGACCTGGCGGCACACTGGCGAAGTAGCGGGTCATCAGTTCGCGAGCGCGCTCGACGGTGACATCGCCCGCCAGCGTCACCACCGCGTTGGAGGCTCCATAGTAGCGGCGGAACCAGTCGCCCACGTCCTCCAGGGAAGCCGCCTCCAGGTCCTCCATCGATCCGATCGTGGAATGGCGGTACGGATGGTTGGCGGGAAACAGCGCCTCCGCCCGCAGCTGCGGCATCATCGCGTAGGGGCGGTTCTCGTAGGTGCGCTTCTCGTTCTGAACAACGCCGCGCTGCTCATCCAGCTTGGCCTGGGTGACGGCGCCGAGCAGATAGCCCATGCGGTCGGACTCCAGCCACAACACCCGCTCCAGCCCGCCGGTCGGCACGACGGCGTAATAGTAGGTCTGGTCGAGAGAGGTGGCGCCGTTCACCGCCGATGCGCCGATCTCCTGCAGCGGCGGCATGTATTCGTCGTCGCGATGCTCCGATCCGTTGAACATGAGATGTTCGAAGAGGTGTGCGAATCCGGACTTGCCGGCCGGCTCGTTCATCGAGCCGACGTGATACCAGACGGCGACCGCCACCTTGGGGGCGGAGTGATCCTCCTGCACCACGACGCGCAGCCCATTGGGCAGGGTGAACTGCTCATAGGGCAGCAGGGCGGCCGCTTCCGGCGGCGTCGATTGGGCCACGCCGGCGGTGGGCGCAAGGACCGTCGCGACGGCCGCGAGCACCAGCATCATCGTTTTCATCGTGTCTCCTGACATGAGCGGGCCTCCGCCGACGCTCCGGGAGCGTCGGCGCCAGGGCCGTGGTACGGGTGTCTCAGAACGTCGCCGAAAGGCCGATCTTGAGGCTGCGGCCGCCGAGATAGGTCGCGCGGGTGTAGAACTTGGGAGCCCCGCCCTCGCCGCCGAAGGTCTGCTCCAGATCCGGGTCTCCGGTGTCGTTGAGCAGGTCGTTGGCCTCAACATAGACCCTGAAATCGCCGAAGCTGGGCCGCAGGTAGTATTCCGCGCGGAAGTCGAGGGTTTCCACGCCTTCGCTGTAGACGCTCAGGCCGCGGGGTTGGAACAGGGCGAGCGCCCTCGACTGGTAGCCGTAGGCCAGCGTCGCATCGATATCGTACTTGTTGTAGGTCAGCGCCGCGGTGCCGGAATGGGCCGGCTGCTGCACGAACGGCAGGCCGGTGAACGCGTAGACGTGATCCGGAACGGGGTCGTAGGCCCAGTTGTAACGGTCGGCGCGCGAGCTCTCGGTCCAGGTGTGGTTGAGGAACACCCCCAAGCCGCTCCAGACGCCCGGCAGGAAGTCGAATCGCCGCTCGGCCTGCGCCTCGATCCCCCAGATTTCGGCGACCTCGTCGCTGTTGACCGGGCTGCCGCCGGTCACGAACACCGAGCCGGGGTTGGCTGGGTCGAAATAGGGCGCGCCGTTGAAATAGGGGTGATCCGGCAGCGTCACCGCCTCCAGCACCGCCGGGCCGTTGGTGATGTTGGTCTGCAGCAGGTTGTCGATCCGCTTGTAGAAGGCGCTCAGTTTGAAGATGCCGATGCCCGAGTAGTACTCGGCGCTGAGGTCGAAATTGTCCGTCGTCGCCGGTTTCAGATTCGGGTTGCCGCTGTTGATCTGCAGGATCGGCTTCACGCCTTCCGGACCCGGGATCGGGAAGTTGATGAAGGCGACGCGGGTCTCGCTGGACAGTTGGCCGATCGCCGGCCGGGCGACCGACAGGAAGTAGCCGCCGCGGAAGATCAGGTCGTCGCTGGCGCGATAGTTGAACAGAACGCGCGGAAGAATGTCTTCCGCGACCGCCTCTTCGGTGACCAGCCGGGTGAACTCGTTCTGGAAGGTGAAGTCGACGCCCATCCCGCCGCCGTTTTCGGGCAGGATAGGACCGATATAGACGGGGAAGCTGAGGTTCGTCGCCTCGAGCCGGGTGCGGTTATAGCGTACTCCGCCGATCACCTCGAGCTTGCCGATGTCCAACCGCGCCTGGAGGTAGGCCGCGAAATTGGTCTCCTCGGTGTTCTCGTTGCCCTGGTCGGGGTGGGGGTCGATCGGAGTGATCGTCAGCCCCTGGGCCCCGAAGCTGTCGAGTCCCTCTACGAAGTGGCGCAGCGTGCTTTCGCTCAGCGTGGAAAAGCCTGGAGCGTCCAGGCCGATGCGTGTCAGGTCCGACGGCTCGAACGTGAAACCCAGGGCGGAGACAGGAATATTGCCGCCGATCTGACTGCGCGTCAGGTTGCTCTGGAACTCGGTACGTTCATAGTAGGCGCCGACCTCGACGTAGTTCAGAAGGCCGCCGCCCGAGGTCCAACGCGCGCTGCCGCTGGCGGTGTAGCGATCGTTGTTGCCGTGAGAGTCGTCGATCTGGCCGCTGGCGTTGTCGATCGTGAAATAGGAAGGATCGTTGACCAGCGCCCAGCCTTGGCTGCTGAGCAGCGGCAAGGGGATGCCGCTGCCGCTGCGCGGGGCGAAACCGGTGACGATGTCGCCGGTCTCAGGATCAACCGCTTCAGGCAGGAACATCCCCGCCGTCGCGTCGGTATCGGGCATGCGCAGCTGCATGCTGAAGCTGCCCGGATGCCGCTCCGTGCCATGGGCGTAGCCGGCGAGGTATTTGAACTCGAACGAACCCAGCGTGGTCTTGCCGTTCAGGCTGTAGGTGTCCGTCACCTTCGCCACGTCCCGGTCATACGAGTAGGACTGCGAGCGGGATATGCCGGCGTTGCCCGGAGTCAGATCCAGCATCAGCTGGGCGTTTCCTCCCCCGGCGGGAACCACGTATTCGGCCGCCGTCGAGAAGGTGTCCGAGAGGGAGAAGAAGTCGGTCGTCGACTCCGCATGCTGAAAGTCGAACTTCAGGTTGGTGTGGCTGGCGATCCGCCACTCGGCCGACAGGGTCGCCGCCAGCGTCTCCGTTTCGTCATGGAAGAAGCTGGTCGCCAGCCCGCCCGGATAGGCCCGGTCCTCGCCGTCGATGAAGGGGAAGTTCAGCAGCGGGTCGACCGCTTCCAGGGTGGTGACCGGATTGCCGGCGCCGTCGAGCGGCAGATAGCGCCCGAAGTTCAGCCGTCCGCCGTTGCTGCCGGCGTCGTAGGCGATCGAACGTGTGCTGTGCTTGCGGTGCTGGACCGAGGCGCTGAGGCCGAAATCGTCGCTGATCCTGCCGGCGATGGTGCCCGATACGAGGTAGTCGCTGCCGAAGTCCTCGGGCACCCGCCCGCCCTCGACCAGCAGGTTCATATAGCGGTCGGGACGATCCAGCGGCGACATCGTCTCGATCTCGATGAGGCCGCCCGTGCCCGAGCTGTCCTGGCTGGGCAACAGGGATTTGTTGATGGTGATCCGGCTGACCGAGTCCGCCAGCAGGTTCGACAGATCGGCGGACCGTCCGAGGCCGTTGCCCACGGGCAGATTGAGGCCGTTCAGCTTCACCGCGTTCATGTCGGGCTCGAGCCCGCGAACAATGACGTTGGTCCCGTCGCCGTTCACCGGATTGCGCTGAAACGCGACGCCTGGCGCCCGGCGCAACGCTTCCGAAAAGGTGGTGCCGGTGAAATTGCCCAGATCGTCCGCTGAAATCACGTCGGCGCTGTTCTCCGCCGTCCGCTGAATGTTCAGGGCGTTGGCCCGGGCGCTGCGCGAGCCATAGATAATGACGTCCTCGACCGTCCCGGCCGCCACCTCGCCGAGGGTGAAGGTCTGCTCGTTCACGGCGCCCGCCGCTACGGTGACCGTCTGGATCAGCGTCTCATAGCCGAGAAACGAGATCTCCACGGTGTAGTCGCCCGCAGGCAGCGCGGAAAAGCGAAATCGGCCATAGTCGTCGACGCTGGTGGTCTGTCCTGTCTCGATGATACGCACGAGGGCGCCGTCGAGACTCCGGACGCCGTCCGTCACCGAGACGCGGCCGGCCAGCGCGCCCGGTTCCTGTCGCGCCGCCTGCCCGGCCGCCGCGGGTCCGGTGATGACGAAAGAACCGCCGTTGGTGACGCCGAGCCTCAATCCCGAACCGCGCAAGATCGCCTGATAGGCCGCCTGGGGCGAGTAACTGCCGCGCAGGGCGGGAGCGGTCTTCCCGCGGACCAGCTCCCCCGAGAACACCACATTGGTGTCGGTGCGGGAGGCCACGGCGCGAAGCGAGGCCTCCAGTGGTTGCGCCGGCAGTTCGAATGAATACAGCGCCTGCGCCTCGGCATGCGCCGCTGACAGGACGAGAGCGCTGGCGCTGGTCACCAGCGCAAGAAAGCTGCGCGAATTCATAGGTCCCCCCCAAGGAGCCTTGACTTGCTCCCATCTGGTAGACGACGGGCCGCCGCAAAACCGACACCTTGGGGACACGGAATCTTCATCCGGCCTGCATCACCGCCGGATGTGCAGGGTGTCGCCTTCCTTCTCGACGCGCAGGCCGTGCAAGGTCGCGGCCGCCTCCGCGAAGTCCGCGGCGTTGGTCGCAAAGACCCCCGAGATGGGCAGGGCCGCGATCCGCGGATCGTCGACCATGATCACCGGGCCGCCATAACGGTTCAGCTCGGTGACCGCCGACCCCAGCGGGGTCTCGCTGAAAACCGTCTGGCCGCGTCGCCACGCGGTCGCGACCTCCACCGATTCCGGTTCGATCCGGATCGGGCCGTCTTCTGGTTCAATCAGCTTCTCGCCGGGGCGCAGCATCAGCGCCCCCCCGGTCGCACCGCCGCCGGGCTGGCGGTCGTGGGAGACCGCGACCTCGCCCTTGATCAGGGTGACGATCACGTCATCCGCCGTCCGCCGAACGATGAAGACGGTGCCGATCGCCTGCACTCGCGTATCGCCCGCGACGACGACAAAGGGTCGATCGGCGTCGTGCGCGACCTCGAACATCGCCTCGCCCTTCTCCAGCTCGATATGACGCCGGTCGCCGTCGAACTGCACGCCCACCCGGGTGTCGGTGTTGAGGGCGATGCGGCTCCCGTCCTCGAGCGTCGCCACCTTCTGTTCGCCGGGGCGGGTCGCGTAGTCGCCGGCGCTCCCGAGCGACCACCACAGCGCCCCGAAACCCAGCAGCAGCGAGGCGGCTACGGCGATGGCCGCACGGGGCAGGCGGGCTCGTTCGGGTGACTGGACCCCATGCGCGCCCTCCTCGCCCGCCCGGGCGGCGCGCGGCAGGATCGCCCATACCTCGTTGGCCCGGGCGAAAGCCTCGGCGTGGGCGGGGTCTTCGGCGAGCCAGGCGTCCAGCGCCGGGCGCACGTCCTCGTCGCCATACAACCGCGCAAGCCACGCGGCGGCCTCGGCTTCCACGAGCTGGGCAGGAGAGATTCCGGTCACGACTGCGCCATCCATTTCATCAGCTGCAGCGTGGCGCGCGCCACCACTTTCTCCACGGCGGCGACGGTCATTCCCTCCGCCGCGGCGATCTCGGCATAGCCCAGGTTCTCCAGACGTCGCAGCAGCAGTATCCGGCGGGAGCGCTCGGGCAACAGGTCGAGACCGGCCGTGACCTGCCGCAGTCGCGCCCGCGCCTCGATGATCCGCGCCGGGTCAGGAGCCGTATCGGCGATTTCATGCAGATCGGTCCCGTCAGCGAGCGGCATGCGTACGCCACGGCGCTTACGATCGATGGACAGGTTGACCGCCGCCCTGACCAACAGCGCTTCCTGCGACCGGACCTCATGGTCGCGTTGATACCGCTCCACCTTCAGAAACGCCTCGTGCACCAACTCGTCCGCGTCATGATCGGCGATGCCCTGCCCAATGACAGCCCGACGCGCCTTCTTGAGAATTTCCGCCAGTGTAGCCATCGGGACCTGCCTCAATCATTCAGACGGTCGAGCCCAGCAAATCCGACACCCTGTACGAATCTGGCTTCATCATAGTGGTGCTTATCCGACTGGCGGTCTTCGTCCAGTCCTGTGGAAGGGTCGCTGTCTCGGCGAAACGCCGCGAACGGCGCCTTGCATGCGCCGTCACTGGACAACGGAATCTTGTGAGTCAGGAAGCGGCGATCAATTTTGAAGGTCATTGTACGCACCTTCCTAGATGAAGGATTATGGTCGAACCTGTCTGGCCCTTGCCGCTATGGCGCGGCGGGCGCCGGCGCGAGAAAGCGACACTCGCCTGCGGAGGCAAGGCCGAGACACATGGCCTGAAACCCGGACGGGTCAGGACGCGACCCGTCTTCAATCCATCGTTCCAGAGCGGCGAGCGCGGTAAGGTAGCCGCCGTCGGCGAGCTTGCTGTGCTGGTCCTCGTCCGTCGCCGCCTGGACCAGCAGATGTGACCGGCCCGCCGCCGCCACCGTGGCGGCGTAGGCGGCCTCGACCTCGTAGCTGACCGTCGGATCGTCCAGGGCGTGCAGCGTCAGGGTCGGCAGGACGATCAGGCCCGACAGATCGGCGTCATAGGCCAGTCGCGCCACGGCGTCGGAATCGGCGGTGAACCGTTCCACACCCGCATTGAGCGCCGCGTCGTCCGACGATCCGCTGTAGACGACCATGCTGTTGTCGAACGGGTTGCGTCCGCCGAGCCGCCGGTGGACCAGATCCTGGAACAGGAACGTCGCCCACGACAGGTGACTGACCAGCTGCTCTTCGCCGACCCCGGTCACGGCGAGAATGTCGCGCAGTCGCCGGGCCTGCTCCGGCGTACGGTCGGCGGCCGGCCGATCGACGCCAGTACAGGCATCGACGCGCTCGCGCAGCTCGGCCCGGCTCATGCGGGCCTCCGCCGGCAGGCCCTGCCACACCGGATAGGAGGTTTCGCCCGCGGCCGGGTGGTTGCGGCAATAGAACTGATAGACCGCCCTAAGACTGGCCCGGAACTGGTAGGCGCGCGTGCCGCCCGACAGCACGCCGTTGGTGATCAGCACGCCGTCGTAGTTCCGGCCGCCCTCGAGGTCGAGGGCGTGGAGCTCCGACGCCTTGGCCGCGACGTTCCCGCCCCACGACTGGCCGTGCAGGAGGGTTCGGTCCGGGCGGCCGAACCGGCTCCAGAAGATCTTGCGGCTGTTGTCCGTATCCTCGGCGGCCATACGCACGCCGTAGCCGCCCCGACGATAGGTCGAACCGACCCAGGCATACCCCTTACGCACCATGACCGAGAACCGGTCCAGGTCCTCGAGCGGGTCATCCGCGGCGGGTTCGCCCATCCGCGGACCGCCATGCGCATGGACGATCAGGCGCCGGTTCCACTCGGCGGGCATGGCGATCACATACCAGGCGCCATTGGCGTCGCGCCCCGACAGGCACTCCGCCACCTCCGCCACCGCCTCCGGGCAGGCGATGGCGGAGGGCTGGCGCTCGTCCGCCGAAGCATCGGCCGCGGGGGTCGCCCCGAGAACCATAGCGGCGGCGAAGACCGACCATCCCGTCATCTGTTTCCTTCTCGAAAAGGCGGCTCAGAAGCTCTTGGAGAGGTTGACGTACCACGACCGGCCGTAGGGGCGCTGTATCGAGCCGAGATAGCCGTTCTCGGCGAGCGACGGACCCTCGTTGGTCAGGTCGCGGACGCCAAGCCGCAGCCGCGCACCGGACGCGGGACCGGCGTTCTCGAACTCGTACTGGCCATACAGGTTCGCCACCATCTGCTCCTCCACCACCCACGGCGTTCCCGTGTCGCTGAGCAGGCTGGTCTGGTCGACGTCGCTGACATACTGCGTCGACAGGCCGGCGCGCCACGGGCCGTGGTTCCAGATGAAGGTCGTCGTGACCTTCCACTCCGGTCGGCCGTTCTGGGCGATCAGCTGACTGGAGTCGGGCAGCGGCGTCAGCGGATCGATGGTCCCCGCCTCGCGCGCGGCATGGAGGCTGTCGATGACGTCGCCGGGCGCGCGCGAGAACTCCAGCAGCCGGGAGGCGTTGGCGCGGAAGGTGAACGACCCCCAGGCCGTGCGGCGCTTCGACCAGGAGAGGCCGAAGTCGATCCCCTCGACGGTCTGCGGCAGCAGGTTGATGAACCGGTCGCTGATCGAGATCACCTCGCCGACCGGCGTCAGGCCCGAGCCGTCGAACAGCAGGATATCGTCGGCGTTGGGCGCCGCCCGCACCACGTTCGGGTTGGACCCGCCTTCCATGCGGTTCAGGTAGTCCAGGGCCAGGGCCGCCTGGGCCCCGAGCAGGCCGACGATCTTCTCCTGCTCGATCTTCCAGCGGTCGACGGTGAAGGTGAAATCGCCCAGGCCTTCGGGCAGGAAGCGGGGCTGGAACACGACGCCATAGGACTGGTTGGTGCTCTCTTCCGGCTCGAGTTCCGGATTACCCGCAACCAGCAGCGA
This sequence comes from Caulobacterales bacterium, assembly GCA_016183935.1. GTDB lineage: Bacteria > Pseudomonadota > Alphaproteobacteria > Caulobacterales > Caulobacteraceae > Brevundimonas. The sequence goes on along the minus strand of JACPDR010000009.1, from coordinate 16,713 downwards.
GGCGCTCGCCCCGCGCGAGCACTGGGTCATATCCGTAATGGCGCCGCTGCGGATGTCCGCCTCGCAGCGATAGTAGTCGTCGCCGCCGGCGAGGCGGGCGTACTGGGTCGCGTTGACCTGTTCCAGGTTGGGGGCGCGGAAGCCTTCCGAATAGGAGCCGCGGACGCGCAGGCCGTCGATGATATCCCACGCCACCGCGACCTTGGGCTTGGCTACCGAGCCGAAGTCGGAATACTCCTCGTAGCGGCCGGCGATCTGCATATCGAGGCTGTAGACCAGCGGCACGTTCATCTCCGGCGAGACCAGCGGCGCCGCGAACTCGATGAAGGCTCCGGCGACGGTGCGATGGCCGCGGGTGTCGGGGTTGGGGCTGACCGCCGAGACATTCGACAGGTTGGTTTCGCCGGTGACCATGTCGACGAAGGTGAAGGTGCCGTCGACGTTCTCGTCGCGGTCGTCGAACTGGGTCTCGCGGCGGTACTCGGCCCCGAAGGCCACGCCGACCGGCCCCCCGGGCAGCTCGAACAGGTCCGGCCGCGACATCTTGAAGTCGGCCAGCGCCAGGGTCGTCCGCGAGAAGCGCCGCATGTCGAAGGTGATGGCGTCGACGGCGCTCTGGGACGACGGCGAGCAGTCGCCGTAGCTGGTGGTGTCGATGCAACCGCCCGAGAATGGATTGTAGGCTTCGGGCGTCGACAGCGACAGCTGCTGCTGGAGCGCCGTCATATTGATGTTGGGCGACAGGTCCTCGGCCTCCGCGGCGGAATAGAGCAGCGCCGACTCCCAGTCATAGCCGCGCCATTCGCCCCTCAGCCCGCCCAGGAAACGCGACTGGAAATTCTTCACCGTCACGTGCTGGAAGCCCGTGTCGACGAAGCGGTAGTTGCCGAGCCGGACGGGCAGGCCCTCGGCCGGCACATTGGTCAGGTTCGGCAGACGGTTCGGATTGGCCGAGCCGTCGGCGAAGGTCACCGGACCAAACGGATTCCAGTAGTTGTCAGCGGGAATCCAGAGGTCGTTGAGGTTGACCACCGGCGGCTGGATAGCGCGGCTTTCGGCCCCGTAGAAGCCGATCTCGCCAAAGGCGGTCACCGTCGGCGTCAGGTCATAGCGGCCCGTCAGGAAGATGTTGGTCCGCTCTATCGCCGAACGCACCGTGGTGCCGTGGCGGGTGTCGTAGCGCAATTCGCGGATGTCGCCGTTGTAGGAGCCGGCCCCGCTGATCAGGCACAGGCCACCGCCGACATCGACCCCACAGCCGAAACTGGCCGGCTGGATGCGGAAGGCCCCGGCCGAGGTCGCCACCACCTCTCCGTTGGACCGTGGCCGTCGCGCGGTGCTGCTGCCCGGCGTGTTCAGCCGGGCCCAGGGCGTATGCGACGAGCGGCCGTCGGGGACGGTCGAGGTCTCGAAACCCGGTTGATTGGCGAAGAACGGGCGCAGGTCGTCGCTGAAGGTAAAGTCCTGGTCTTCCGCCATCAGCGCCGTCCGGTCGCTATAGTTGGCGAACAGCGAGACGTTGCCGCGGTCGAAATCCTTGCCGGCGAAGATGTTGGCCTCGAACTCGCGCAGGCTCGTGCTTTCGGCCCCGCCGTATTCGGCCTCGAGCCTGAGGCCGTCGAAGTCGTCCTGCAGCACGGTGTTGACCACGCCGGCCACGGCGTCGGCCCCGTAGATGGCGGCCGCGCCGTCCAGCAGCACCTCCAGCCGCTCGAGGCCGGAGACCGGGATGGCGTTCGAATTGTAGCTGAGCACGGGCACGGTGCCGGTGTCCGAGGTGCCCTGGCTGGTCGGGTGCTGAACCATGCGGCGGCCGTTTAGCAACACCAGCGTATTGCCGACGCCGAGCGAGCGCAGGTTGACCGAGTTGACGTCGCCCCGCGCCGAGTTGCTGGTCTGCGGATTGTTGGCGGCCTCAAACAGCACGTCGCCCATCTGCGGGATGGAGCGCATCAGGTCGTCGCCCGAAGCCGCGCCGGTCGCGTCGATCTGCTCCTGATCGAACACCACGACCGGCAGGGCTGCGGTGGTGCTGGCCCCCCGGATCTGCGAACCGACGACGATGACGTCCTCGACGGAGGCGGCCTCTTCCGGCTCGGCCGGCGGAGTCTGCGTCGGCGCCGTCTGGGCCGAAGCCATGCCGGCGGAGGCCAGCAGGGCGAACAGGCCGGCGCCCCCCAGAAGCGCGGTGCGGTGAACAGTCCTCATTGTCTTTCCTCCCTTGTGCGTTCGGCCGTTTCAATCGGCCGTTATGACGTCCCGGTCGCCCGGCCCCGCGGCGGGGTCCGGGGCGGCGGCAAGCTTGCCGGGCCCGGATCCGAGCGCGGCGTGCAGCGCGTCGCGGTCCAGTTCCCCCTCCCAGCGGGCGACGACCAGCGTGGCCACCGCGTTGCCGACGAAGTTGGTCAGCGCCCGGCATTCGCTCATGAAGCGGTCGATCCCGAGGATCAGCGCCATGCCGGCGATCGGCACCGTCGGCACCACGGCGAGGGTCGCGGCCAGGGTGATGAAACCGGCGCCGGTGATCCCGGCCGCGCCCTTCGAGCTGAGCATGGCCACCAGCAGCAGCAGGATCTGATCCTGCAGGCTGAGGTCGATGTTCATGGCCTGGGCGATGAACAGCGCCGCCATGGTCATGTAGATGTTGGTGCCGTCCAGATTGAACGAATAGCCGGTGGGGACGACCAGACCGACCACCGAGCGCGGCGCGCCCGCCTGCTCCAGCTTCTGCATCAGGCTGGGCAGGGCCGCCTCGGACGAGGAGGTTCCGAGCACCAGCAGCAGCTCTTCCTTGAGGTAGGCGATCAGCCGGAAAATGGAGAAGCCGTTGGCCCAGCAGACCGCGCCGAGCACGCCGAGGACGAAGATCAGCGAGGTCAGATAGAAGGTGGCGATCAGGGCCGCGAGATTGGCGATGGCTCCTAGGCCATAGGCCCCGATGGTGAAGGCGAAGGCCCCGAAGGCGCCGACCGGCGCAGCCTTCATCAGGATGGCCACGACGCGGAACATGATCTGGCTCAGGGCGTCCAGCGCCCGGTGAACAGGCGCCGCCGCGTCGCCGACCACCGCCATGGCGATCCCGAACAGGATGGCCACGAACAGGGTCTGCAGGATGTTGCCGTCGGCGAAGGCGCTGACCAGGGTGTCGGGGATGATCCCGGTCAGGAAGCCGACGACCGAGGTCTCATGCGCGGCCGTCGTGTACTGCGCCACGGCCCCGGCGTTCAGCGTCACGGGATCGATGTTCAGGCCGTCGCCCGGCCGCACCACATTGGCGATCACCAGCCCGATGATCAGGGCCAGGGTGGAGAAGACGAGGAAATAGCCGAAGGCCTTGGCGGCCACGCGTCCGACCCGGGCCAGGTCGCGCATGCCGGAGATGCCTGTGGCGATGGTGAGGAAGATCACCGGCGTGATGATCATCTTCACCAGCTTGATGAAGGCGTCGCCGAGCGGCTTCAGGTCCTTGCCGAGCTCCGGCCAGAAATGGCCGACCACGCCGCCGGCCACGATGGCCAGCAGCACCATGAAATACAGGCTGCGATAAAACGGGCGGCGCGCGCCGAGCGCACCTCCGGCCTGGACGGGTTGAAGCAAAGGACCTCCCAGGGGCCCATCGGACCCGACTTGAGCTCGCTGTCTGACGCAGCGACTGAGCGGCCAGTATCGGAACGCCACGCAGCGGCTCGCAAGCCGGGCCTACCTTGATCGAGGGCGATTGATTTTTTTCGCTTTTCGGCCTCGCCGTTCGTCATGTTTCTCGCTGTTGTGCGGATATCCGCACGCACGCCATGGACATTTGTGCGAAATTTCGCATCGTGCGGCATGCGCGCGTTTTTCTCCGGCGACAGTGGCCAGTGGCGGGCCTTCGCCCTGATCTGGATCGTGGCGACGGCGGCGATGGCGACGGCCGTCGGCGAGGTCGCGCGCCGCGACGCCGAGGCCGCCGTGACCCGGCAGGCGTCGACCGCCGGGGCCCTGCACGCCGCCGTGCTCCGCAGCGAACTGGAACGCCACCGCTCCCTGCCGCTGGTGCTCGCCCAGGACCCGGACCTGATCGCCTTGCTTGAGGGCCCCGACCCGGAGGAAGTCGCCGGCCTGAATCGAAAGTTCGAGGGGTTGGCGCGCGAAAGCCGCGCCGCCGCCATCTATGCGCTGGATGCGAACGGCGTGACGCTGGCCGCGAGCAACTGGCGCGAGCCGACCAGTTTCGTCGGCTCCGATTACCGCTTCCGCCCCTACCACTATGAAGCCATGCGCGAGGGTCAGGCCGTCTTCTTCGCCCTCGGCACCGTCAGCGGACGGCCCGGCCTCTACCTGTCGCGACGGGTCGACGCCGCCGCGGGTCGGCCCATCGGGGTCATCGTGGCCAAGGTGGAGTTCGACGCGCTCGAGAGCGACTGGCGAAAGTCCGGCGAGCCGACCTACGTGACCGACGAGGACGGCGTGGTCGTGGTCACCACCGTTCCGCAATGGCGCTTCCACACCACCGAACCGCTCAGCGATTCCGAACGTCGCCGCCTCGCCGCCGAACAGACCTCCGGCGCGGCGCCGCTGACCGATCTGCCGTTCACGGCGAATGACGGCGGTTTCGTCAGGATCGACTCGGACATTCCGCCCGGCGCCTACGCCCGGACGACGGACGCCATTCCGGGTTTCGGCTGGACGCTGCATCTCCTGGCCCCCGCCAGCGACACCATCGCCCGCAGCGTCACGGCGGCGCGGATGCTGGTCCTGCTCAGTATGGCGCTGCTTGCCGGACTGACCGGTGTTCTGCTGCGGCGCCGGCAGCGCGCCGCAGCCAAGGCCGTCGAGGCCGAGACGGCGCGCGTCGACCTGGAACGCCGCATCGACGCCCGCACCTCGGAACTGCGCGCCGCCAACAGCCGGCTGAACCACGAGATCGAGGAGCGGCGACGCTCGGAAAAGAGTCGCCAGAACCTCCAGGACGAGCTGATCCAGGCCAACAAGCTCGCCACTCTCGGCCAGATCGCGGCCGGGGTGGCGCATGAGATCAACCAGCCGATCGCCGCCATCCGCACCCATGCCGACACTGCCGGCCTGTATCTCGACGCCGAGGATCCCGCCTCGGCCCGCCGCTCCATCGTCAGCATCGCCGGCCTGACCGAGCGGGTCGGGGCGATCACCGACGAACTGCGCGCCTTCTCGCGCAAGACGCGGTCCGGGACCGTGGCCGTCGGGGTCGAGGCCGCCATCGACGGCGCCCTGCTGCTGGTCGGCGCCCGGATGCGCGAAAGGGGCGTCACGCTGGACCGCCAGCCCGCCCCGGCCGACCTGGCCGTCCTCGCCGAGCGCATCCGTCTGGAGCAGGTCGTCCTGAACCTGCTCCAGAACGCCATCGAGGCCCTGAAGGACAGGCCCGACCCGACCATCGCGATCCGCGTCGAGACCAGCGGCAAGCGCGTGACGATCCGCATCTCCGACAATGGCCCCGGCGTCTCGGCCGAGGTGCGCGAGCGGCTGTTCACGCCCTTCACCACCGACAAGCGCGACGGCCTCGGCCTCGGCCTGGTCATCAGCCGGGACATCGTCGCGGGCTTCGGCGGCGAACTCCTGCTCGAGCCCTCCGCCACGGGCGCCGTCTTCGTCATCCGCCTGATGAGGGCGAAATGAATTTCCGCACCCTGAACCGGATCGTGCTGGTCGAGGACGACGACGCCTTCCGCGAGGCCCTGACCGAACGCCTGCGGCTGTGCGGACTCGAGGTCACGCCCCTTCCCTCGGCCGAGGCGGCCCTGAAGATCCTCAACGACCGGTTCGAGGGGATCGTGGTCACCGATCTCAGAATGCCGGGGCTCGACGGCCGGGCCCTGGTCGAGCGACTGGCCGCGATCGATCCCGACCTGCCCGTCGTCATGATGACCGGGCATGGCGACATAGCCGAGGCGGTCGACGCGATGAAGCGCGGCGCCTACGATTTCCTCGCCAAGCCCTTCGCTCCCGAACGCCTGATCGAGACCTTGCGGCGCGGCCTCGACAAGCGGGCTCTCGTCCTCGACAACCGCCGGCTCGCGGCGCTGGCCGCCGATGGCGAATGGTCGATCCCGCTCAGCGGCGACGGCCGGGCCGTCGAGGCTCTTCGCGCCGCCATCCAACGCCTTGCCGACGCCCGGGTCGACGTCCTGATCGAGGGCGAGACCGGAGCCGGCAAGGAGGCTGTCGCCCGCGCCATCCACAACGCCGGGCGGCGCCGCCTCAAGCCGTTCGTCGCGGTGTCCTGCGCCGCCCTGCCCGAGACCGGCCTGGAAAGCCTCTTGATGGGGCACGCCGCCGGCGCCTTTCCCGGCGCCCTGCACCGCCGCGAGGGCCAGATCGAACAGTCGCACCAGGGCACGCTGTTCCTCGATGAGATCGATCTCGCCCCACGCGCCGCCCAACTGCTGCTGCTGCGGGTCCTGGAGGAGCGCGAAATCCTGCCGCTGGGCGCCATGGAGTCCCATGCCCTTGACCTGCGCATCCTGGCCGCGACCAAGGACGATCCTGCCGAGGCCGTCGCCCGCGGCGACCTGCGCGAGGACCTCTACTATCGTCTCAACGTGGTCCGGTTGCGCACCCCGCCACTCCGGGAACGCCGCGACGACATCCCGCTCCTGTTCGCCCGGTTCCTCAGCCGCGCCGCCGACCGGCTGGGCCGCGACATCCCGATGATCACCAACGCCATCCGGCGGCGCCTGCTGGAGCACGACTGGCCGGGCAATCTGCGCGAACTGGCCAACTACGCCAGCGAGGTCGCGATCGGCCTGCCCGCGGCCGAGTCAGCCCAGCCCCCGGAGGGCAGCCTCGCCCATCAGGTCCAGGCTTATGAGGCCCAACTAATTCGCGAGACGCTGACCCGCCATCAAGGCGACATCCGGCGCGTCACGGCGGCCCTGCAGATTCCCCGCAAGACGCTCTACGACAAGATGGCCCGGCACGGGATCGTTCCGGCCCGGCATCGCGCTTGACGGCGTATTCGACGGCGACCGGGCCGACCCCAGGTCCCGGGCCGGTCGACGCCGTTCGTGCGCCATGTCCGCGCTCGCGTTGGATTCCCGTCTGGCGTCCGGACCTTAACCAACATACGCTGCGGTCCGGAGGGGTTGATGTCGGACCGGCTTACAGATCGTCAGCTGCAGTGCTTGCGGCTTTCCACCACGATGACCGACAAGGACATCGCCCGCCATCTCGGCATCTCCCATCACACCGTCAGCCTGCATGTCCGGGAGGCGATGCGACGGCTGCAGGCGTCGTCGCGGAAAGCCGCCCTGCGTCGACTAGCGTCACATCCGCTATACGGATCGGACGCTATTCCGACCCCGCCCGTTCCGGCGCCTGATCAGCCTGCGCCAGACGATCTGGTCGACGACAAGGACAGGATGATCGGGACCGCTGTCGGCTCCTGGCTGCTGCCGCCCCCACCGGCGCGGCGTGGCCTCCGACTGGGACTCATTTTCGTCTTCGCCGCTGTCGCCGCCCTGATCACGGTCGGCATCGTGAACGTGGTGTCCGGAGCCGTCGGGGCTCTGGCGCCGCACGCGCCGCCGACCGCCATTCTGACGCAAGACTAATCATCGAGCGCCAGGAACGGATATCATGAACAACAGACACGTCGGCGTGCGGATCGCCCGCCGGCTCCAGACGACCGAGCACGCGGTCGACAGGGCGATGGTCGAGGCCAGCGCCCTCATCCAGGCCATGATCGAGGCGCGGAGCGAGGCGGGGTTCGCGGCCGAGGTCGGTCAGCCGGCCCTCCGGGACATGGTCCGCGGACTCTCCCAGCTGGCCGAGGCCCGCGGCGCCGTGGTCGAAGGTCACGAGGGCCTCGCCGCCGTCGCGGCCGCCCAGGGGCTGGGCTGGCGCATGGAGGGGCCGGTCGAGCAGAAGACCCAGCCCGCCATCACCGGCTTGGCCGGCGCGGCCGCCGCCTGACACGAACCGAGGACATAGGATGAGCGCGAGCCAGCTGTCGGTCCTCGGTTTGAGCGTGCTCAGCATCGGGCTGCAGCTCTGGCTGGGTCGGGCCGCGGAGCGGATCGCCGGCGTCGCCTTCTTCGTCGCGATGACGGTCACCCCGCTGGTGGACCATCTGCAGATCGGCGGGCTCCGCTGGGGAGTCGGCCTCCTGGCGCTCGGACTGTTCGGCACGCTGTCCTGGCTAAGCCTGGTCGCCGAACGGTGGTGGCTTACAGCGGCGGCGGGCGTGCAGTTGCTGTCGATCGCCACCTATCTGGTGGCCCTGCTCAACCCTGACGTCCAGGTCTGGGCCAGCGTCTCGTTCCGGATCGTGGTCTGGACCGAGCTCATGCTGATCGGCCTGTTCGGTGTCTGGGAAGCCCGGGCCGCGCCCTACGCCCAGCCTGTTCCAGGGCGATCCTTCCAACTCACCCTTCCGCGGCTTTAGCCGCTTCCATCCGGGGACCATCCAATGACCCAGAAATGGACCTTCGACGCCGCCGTCGCCTTCTGGCGCAAACACCACAACGCCGACCTCGAGAGCGTCTGGGACCGCTTCGCAGCCGCCGAGGCGTTCATCCTCGACCATGCGCCGCGAACGACGGCCGAAGCGGAATACGTCTTCGACGTCCTGCTCGAGCAGGGTCCCGACGGACGGGGCGACGGGCGGGACCGCAAGGCGCTGCGGCGCCTGCACGCCTATGTGCTCTCGCTCCACCAGACCCGCAGCGCCGCAGCCTGATCGCGTCGTCGCCTGAATCCGGGTCAGAACTTGCCGCGGACTTCGAGGCTGAAGATGGGGCCGATCGTGCGGTCCCGCCGTTCGACGAAGGCGACCGGGTCGGTGCGGCGGCCGGCGTAGGCCGTGCGCAAGAAATAGCTTTCGCCCGAGAAGACATTGGCTGCGCTGGCGCGGACGGTCAGGCCGTAGACATCCTTGTGCTCGACGAACAGGCTGCCGAAGATCGGCATCTCGAACTGCCGCGACAACTCGGTCAGCCGGTAGGTCTGGGCGTTCTTCTGATGGCTCAGCCCCGCGCCCCAGGCCCAATCGGTGTCCGGCACGTCGTGGCGCAGGTTAAGGCTGGCGAGGCGTTTCAGGCTGCCGCTGATCTCGCGATCCAGACCGGTCAACGGGTCCTCGACCTGGCTGCGCTGCAGGATGAAGCGACTGTCGAGCTTCATGCCCCTGAAGCCCAGCGGGTCGAGGTTGGTCGTGGCCCGGAATTCGACGCCGTAGCGGTCGGCCTCGTCGAGGTTGCCGATCGACTCGCCGGTCGCGCCGATCGGGACGATGTCGACGATGTCCTCGATGCGGGCGCCGTACAGCCGCAGCGTACTGTTGCCCCAGGCGCCGTGGGTCCTGACGACCTCGGCCTCCAGCTCCCAGCTCTGCGGCGGCACCAGGTTGGGATTGCCCGAGAACTGCGTGCCTGTGTTGAGGTTCACCGAGGCGAGGAAGTCGAAGAAGTTCAGTTGGCCGACGCGTCGCTGAAGCTTCACGTTGACCTTGGTGTCGGGTTCCGGACTCCACGCGGCGCTCACCTGCCCCTTGGGACGCCAGAACGACCGCGACAGCCCGCCGGCGCCGACCTGGGTCAGTTCGGAATATTCGCCGCCGCCGCTGAGCTGGAAGGACAGGGTGTCCGAGAGGGGCCGCCCGTAGGTCCCGATCACTTCGTACCGGGTCTCCTCGACCCGGGCCGCGCCGTTCGCGAACGGGACCTCCTGTTCCCGACCCGACGGCTGCAGCGCGAAGCGGCGGGTGACGCTGTCCAGCGAGTTGAACGCCGCCTCGGCGGAGAGCTGCCAGTCGGCGGGGCCCTGCCTCCAGCCGTACTCGCCGCGCAGGATGCGCTCGCCCTCCTCGCTGGCGCGGGTGATGCGGTCGCCCTGGCGCGGGCGTCCGTCGGCCCAGTCGACGGTCACCGCCGTGTCGGAGTCGAGGGCGGAGAACCGGTCGAGCCCGATCAGCTTCAGCTTGCCCGGCCCCCAGCCGAACTCGTAGTCGCCGCCGATCTCGTAGTCCCAGCCGTCCTGCAGCTCGCGGACGTCGCGATCCCGGTCGGGGAGGCCCGCCGACTGGCGCACCCCGTCCTCGACATAGGTCGAGCGAAAATCCCGGACGGCCATGTTGAGATTGCCGATCGCATCGGCCGGACCGTCGATCACGAACCGCGCGCTCGCCCTCGGCTGGTTGGTCTCGCCGGTCCAGACGTCGACCCGCTCCTCGATCAGGCCGCCCGCGCCGTTGAAGATGAGGGTGTCGCCGCCCGCCCCGCTGTGATTGGCCTGGTTCTCGAGTCCGAAGGTGAACTGCACCGGCCCGTGCTCGCCGCTGACCGAGGTTTCGAACCGGGTCAGCAGGGGGTCGGTGAATCGGGCGCGGAACTCGGGTCGATAGGCCCATTGTCCCCGCAGGCTGGTCGAGCGCGACACGACGTTGGCGACCTGGCCCGACAGGCCCGGGATGCCGAGCGTGGAGCCGTCGCTGATCTCGATCCGCACCACGTTCCCGGCCGGGATTCGCCTCAGTTGGGCGAGGATGTCGTCGGACTTGTTGGAGATCCGCTGCCCGTTCAGCAGGACGTTGCCCGTGGCCTGGCCGAGGCCCCGCTCGATCGTCGCCTGGCGAATGGTGAAGCCGGGAACCTGGTTCAACATGTCGAGCGCGGTCTGCGGCGCGAAGCGCGCGAACTCGGCCGCTTCATAGACGCGGTCGTCCGCGCTCGCGGCCGTGGGCGCGGTCTGGGCCTGGGCCGTCAGGGGGACGGCGAGCAGGGCGAGGCACAGGACCATCGGGCTGGCGGACCGCAGCCGCGCGGGCGGCGATCGGGTCGAAGGCGACTGGGGCATGGGCGTTTCCTCGCGGTCGGCTGGCGCTGTGCGGATCACGACGGACGGCGTCGGGCGGGCGGGCGGGTCCCTTCTTCCGCGACGCCCTCGGCCTCCATGGCCCGGGCGTAGTCGGGCGTGACCCCGTGGATGCGAAGCGAGATCAGCCGCTCGGCGCTCAGGTTCTGGTAGCCGGCGACAGCCATGCCCTGGATGTAGTCCGGCGTCACGTCGTGGATGGCGAACGCCATCAGCTCATCGATGGGCAGATCACCATAGCCCGCAGCGGCCAGTTCGCGGACCAGTTCCGGCGTCACCCCATGGATGCGCATTCCCACCAGCCGGTCCGGCTGTTCCTCCGCGTAGCCGAGCGCCGCCATCTCCCGGGCGTACTCCGGCGTCACCCCGTGGATGCTCAGGGCCATCAACTCGCGCGGCGGCATCCGCACGAAGTTCGGGCCCAGCGCCGCGATCGCAGCGATATATTGCGGCGTCACGCCGTGGATGTGGAAGGCGACGAGGTCGTCGACGGAACCCAGGCGATAACCTGAGCCGGCGATCCCGCGCACATAGTCGGCGTCGACCCCATGGATGCCCATGGCCACAACCTCGTTGAGATCGGGCCGCGCATAGTCCTGGCGGTCGAGTTCGTCGAGGACATCCATGTTGAAATCGGAGAGGGCGAGCTGGAACAGCTGCCGCTCGTCAGGCCGCTCGCCGACACGGCTGGCGAGGGCGTTCGCGAAGGCCTCGTCGGCGTCGAAGCCACAGCCGCCGGTCGCCGCCCCGCCGCCGGCCACGCCGGAGCAGGCGACGACGCCGGCCGGCCGTTCGAGGCGGAAGGCGACCGCGCCCGGCGGAGTTCGGTCGAGATCGGCCGGCGTCAGGCCGACGAGCTCGGCCCACGGCTCCGGACCTGAAATCTGGCTCCGGCCATGTTCCTGGTCATCGCCATAGGTGAGGCTCAGCTGGGCGTGGGCGTCGCTGGTGCGGCGCGTCACCGTGAACTGGATGTTGGACGCGGCGGGCGTCTCGATCACCGGGATCGGCGGCGGCGGCGGAAGGCTGGCCTGGCCGGACAGGCCGGCGGCGGCGAACGAGAGCAACAGGGTTCTGATCATCACGGGCTCCGGGGCGGGCGTGCGACGTCAGCCGCCCTCGGGAAGGGCGAGCGGCGCGGGCACGGGGTTGAACGCGGTTCAGGACAGAGGGGCGGGCGGGACCGGCGGCGCGGGCGGCGTCGGGATTTCGGGCGGCGGTCGTCGTCGGGCGCGCCGGCCGCTGCGTTCCCGGATCACGTCTTCCGGTTCGACCCGGAGACCTTCCGCCTCCATCCGGCGGATGTAGTCCGCATCGACGCCGAAGATGCGCAGTTCGACCAGGTCGTCGACCGGCAGGTTCCGGTAGCCGGCGCCCTCCAGCTCGCGGACGTAAGCCGGCGTCACGCGGTGCACCGCGAGCGAGACGATCTGGTCATGGTTCAGGTCGCGGTACCCCACCTCGCGCATCGAACGAATCCAGTCCGGCGTCACCTGATGGATGGCCAGCGCCACCATCTGCTGGGCCGAAAGGGCGCGCACGCCGGGCAGTTCGCGCTCCATGGCGGCGATCCACTGCGGCGTGACGCCATGAATGCGCATCTGCGCAAGCATCTCGGGCGACAGCTGACCGCCCGACGAGGCCTGAGAGACGACGGGCGAGGTCGCCACGGCCATCGCGACGGGCCCGACCCGATCGGGGGACGCCACGGGCTCCTGAGACGGGACCCCGACCCGGGCGGCAGGCGGCCCGTCTATGAAAGCTGGCGCTCCAGGGCCGGTCGTGACCGACGATACGGCCAGGGCCGCGGCCGGGGCGCCGACGATGCGGTCGACCGGTGTGAAGGCGGCGAGCGGAGCGGCCAGGATCAGGGCCCCGGTGACGCAGCCGGCCACCCACAGCGGTCGGGCCGGTTCGCGGCGCGCGTCCCGGTCGAGCACCCGCATCAGGCGACGCCGCAGCGAGCCCTTTCCGGGCGCCACGCCGTGCGCCGCCAGCCCGGCCACGCGGCCTTCGCCGCGGGCGAAGTGGACCAGCAGGGAGGCGTAGTCGGGCCCCTCGACGTCGCTGCGCAGGACCACGTCGTCGGCGGCCTCTTCGCGCAGTTCGTGGGCCTGCCACGCCAGAATCCACACCAGCGGGTTGAACCAGAAGACGGCGGTGGCCAGACGGGAGATCAGCAGGTTGGCCCAGTCCATGCGGACGACGTGGGCCAGCTCGTGCGCGAGGATGGCCCGCGCCTTGTCCGGGCTCTTCAGGGCGGCCGAACTCAGGACGATGGTGGGGCGCAGCAGCCCCCAGCTGACCGGAGAGGTCAGGCGCTCGCTCTGCAACAGCGCGGTGCCCTGCTTCATCCCCATCCTGTGCTGGGCCTGCGCCAGGGCGCAAAGCCAGTCACGGTCCGTCAGAACGGACGCGTCCCGCCGGAGCCTGAGCAGCCGGAACAGACCGGTCGCCAGCGCGAGAGCGAGCGCGCCCGCCACCAGGGCCCAGCCGCCGAGCACGAACACGCCGGCGCCGGGCGCCGCCGGGGCCGCCGCGGAAACGGGCGGGATCGACGGAACCTCGCTGGCGGGGCCGGCGAGAGCCAGCGCCTCCACCGCCGGCGCGGCTGCGAGGGTCCGGCTCCACGGTCCGCTCAACTGCAGGTCGGGGCCGGCCAGCACCAACAGCGGCATCAGCAGCGTCAGCAGAAGCCCGATGTGGGCGATCCACGCCCGCTGCGATGCGGGGAGGCCCTTCAACTGCGTCACGGCGAACAGCGCGGTCGCGGCGACCAGACCGGACTTGACGGCGACCTCCACCAACACATCGACGGACATCACCGGCCTCCCCTGCGGGCTTCGGCGATCAGCCGTTCCAGCTCGTCCAGATCCCGGTCCTTCAGCGGGCCGCTCATGTCCAGAAGGGCGCTGGCCGCGCCGACCGCGGAGCCGTTGAAGAAGACCTTGACCACCTGGCTGAGGGCCGAGCGGGTGGCCTCGGACTGCGGTACGCGCGGCGCGTAGACGAAACCGCGCTCCGAACCGCCCCGTTCGACCATGCCCTTGGCCTCCAGCCGGGTCAGCATGGCCCGCACCGCGGACGCCGTCAGCCGATCTGGCAGCGCCTCCCGGACCTCGGCCACGGTCGCATCGCCCCGTTGATACAGGATGTCCACGATCTGTCGTTCGCGCGGGGCCAGGGTGCCGAGCATCAGCGCCTCCTAAAACTACAAATGCAGCGTAACTACAAATGTAGCCTCGTCAATCGCTGGAGACATGACGAATTGGCAATGGTTGGGGGCCGCGCCCGCCCTTTGGGTCAGTCTACCGGCGCCGGCTCTTCCAGACGATGGCGACGATGATGATCAGGAACGCCAGAAGGCGCAGCAGATAGAACGGGCTCTGCTCCTCGCGCGGAACATCCAGCAAGGTGGTCAGGAGCGGCGTCGTGGCCATCAACAGGAAGGCGGCCGCGAACGCCAGAAACAGGAGGTCGCCGGTGCGACGCCAGAATTTGGCGAAGAAAACCGCCGCCACGGTGTAGCCCATGATGATTGCGCCGCCGGTGACGAGACTCAGGGTCAACGGTCCACCTCCCAGATGAATCCGTAGATGAGCACGCCCACGGCGGCGAGGGCCGTCAGCTGCCGGGCGGCTGAAAAATCGGTGGCGGGGAACACCACCATGTCGAACACGACCAGCAGGTTGTTGATCGCCAACAGCGAGAAACAGGCGGCGCTCCACAGGAGCAGCGGCTGTCGCGACCGGCGGTAAGACCGGAAGAGCAGGGCCGCGCACAATCCGCTCGTCAGCAGACACAGCCCGTAGACGGCCCCTGGTCCCCAGCCCATCACGACTTCCATCCTCCAAAGCGGAACGAATCCGCGAACCCTTTCAATGGGTCGGGGCGGCGTCTTGCGATTGTGTTGACGACCGCAACGGGCCGTTCTCGATACGCGGTTTCGAGATCGTCGCACAGGGCCGCCAGCGTCGGCGAGGCGGGAGCGTAGCGGAAGGTCCCATCCTCGCCGATGACCAGTCCGCCGCGCTGCAGGCCGACGAGGCAGTCGTTCACGAGGGTGACGTTCGCCCGCAACTCGGCGACAAGCCGGTCGACGCCCCAGCTCTGCTCGCGGTCACGCAGGAGCAGAAGCAGGGTCTCGAGCGCCCACACCGAAGGCACGGCGCTCTCGATGAAGGCCGACAATTCGGAGTTCAGAGGAACCGACGGGGGCGTGGTCACGCGCACGAGGCTCGGGTTGGCCAGAACGACATGGCGCCGGACCCTAGCGCCCGCTCGCCAAATGGCAACGGGAGAGATTTCCTCGACTGGCGGGAACCAACGTCACCGTTTGTGGTTTTTTTCAGTTGGTTCGGGGGAAGCAGCGCCATGAGGTAACCGGAGCGGGAGACGGTCGACATCGGTCGGACCGCCTCATGCTTCGCCTTATGGGGCCTGCGCCTCCGGCCGAGGGTTTATCCCCCGCTCCGAAGGTGAAGAATGTCAACCGCCGCCGCCCTGGCTCCCGAACCCGCTCTCGACACACGTCAACTCCTGGCGGCCTTCAGGGCCTTTCGCCGTGGCGATTTCTCCATCCGGCTGCCTGGCGACCTGACCGGCATCGACGGCGAGTTGGCGGAAGCGTTCAACGACGTCGTCGAGCTGAACGACCGGATGAGCCGCGAATTCAGCCGACTCGGCGAAGCGGTCGGACGCCAGGGCAAGATCAACAATCGCGCGCGGGTGCCCTCCGCCACCGGCGCGTGGGCGGCCAGCGTCGACGCGGTGAACACCCTGATCGCCGACATGGTGCACCCGACCGCCGAAATGGCGCGCGTGATCGGCGCCGTGGCCAAGGGCGACCTGTCCCAGACCATGGACCTCGAGAACGAGGAGCGGCCTCTCCGCGGCGAGTTCCTGCGCATCGGCCGGGTGGTGAACACCATGGTGGGCCAGCTGGGCTCGTTCGCCTCGGAAGTGACCCGGGTGGCGCGCGAGGTCGGCACCGAAGGCAAGCTGGGCGGCCAGGCCAACGTCAAGGGCGTGGCCGGGGCCTGGAAGGACCTGACCGACAACGTGAACTTCATGGCCGCCAACCTGACCGGCCAGGTCCGTAACATCGCCGAGGTGACCACCGCCGTCGCCAACGGCGACCTCAGCCGCAAGATCACCGTCGACGTGAAGGGCGAGGTGCAGGGCAAGCTGGGCGGCCAGGCCCAGGTGAAGGGGGTGACCGGCACCTGGAAGGACCTGACCGACAACGTGAATTTCATGGCGGCGAACCTGACCAGTCAGGTGCGCAACATCGCCGAAGTGACCACCGCCGTGGCCAAGGGCGACCTGTCCAAGAAGATCACTGTCAACGTGAAGGGCGAAATCCTCGAACTGAAGATCACCATCAACACCATGGTGGACCAGCTGAACGCCTTCGCCTCTGAGGTGACCCGGGTGGCGAGGGAGGTCGGCACCGAGGGCAAGCTGGGCGGCCAGGCCTTACGGACAACGTCAACTTCATGGCCTCGAACCTGACCGGCCAGGTGCGCAACATCGCCGAGGTCACCACCGCCGTGGCCAAGGGCGACCTGTCCAAGAAGATCACCGTGCAGGTCCGCGGCGAGGTGGCCGAGCTGAAGGACACCATCAACACCATGGTGGACCAGCTGAACGCCTTCGCCTCGGAAGTGACCCGGGTGGCGCGCGAGGTCGGCACCGAAGGCAAGCTGGGCGGTCAGGCGGTTGTGAAAGGGGTCTCGGGAACCTGGAAGGACTTGACCGACAACGTGAACGCCATGGCCGGGAACCTGACGGCCCAGGTGCGCAACATCGCCGGCGTGACCACCGCCGTGGCCCGCGGCGACCTCTCCCGCAAGATCACGGTGGACGTCAAAGGAGAAATTCTCG
>JACPDR010000051.1 GCA_016183935.1 Caulobacterales bacterium | reverse complement strand
GTTCGGCGGCGGCGACGGCCGGCTGGTGGTCGAGAACCCGATCGCCGCCGACCTCGACTGCATGCGGCCCTCGGCCCTGCCCAACCTGATCCAGGCGGCCGCCCGCAACGCCGACCGCGGCCATCCGGACGCGGCCTTGTTCGAGATCGGCCCGATCTATCTGGACGACACCCCGACCGGCCAGCGCACCGTCATCGCCGGGCTCGTGTCGCCGCGCTCGCCGCGTCACTGGGGCGGGGCGGCCGGGGACGCCCTGTTCGCGCTGAAGGGCGATCTGATGGCCCTGTTGGACGAGCTGGGCGCGCCGACGGCGTCGCTACAACTGGTCCAGGGTCAGAATCACGACTGGTGGCATCCCGGCCGCTCGGCCCGGCTGCAGCTCGGCCCGAAGAATGTGATGGTCGAGTTCGGCGCGCTGCACCCGGGCGTGCTCAGGGCGCTGGACGCCGACGCGCCGATGCTGGCTTTCGAGATCGTGCTGGACGCCGTGCCGGAGCCTCGCGGCAAGGCGACCAAGGCGCGGGGGCCGGCCGTTCTGGCGCCGCTGATGCCGCTGACCCGCGACTTCGCCTTCGTCGTCGAGGAGGGCAGGGCGACGGGCGACATCGTCCGGGCCGTGGCGGGAGCCGACAAGGCGCTGATCGCCGAGGTGCGGGTGTTCGACGTCTATCGCGGCGCGGGCGTGGCCGAGGGCGCGAAGTCGGTGGCGCTGGAGGTGGTGATCCAGCCGCGCGAGGCGACCCTGACCGAAGCCGAGATCGAGGCGCTGTCAACGAAGGTCGTCGCGGCGGCGGGCAAGCTGGGCGCCGTTCTGCGCGGCTGACGGTCGGCGGCGCGGGGGAACCGGGGTCCGGTGATCGCATTGCTGACGGAAAGGACGCCGCCGATGAGACCGGACCGGATCGTGGGACTGTTCGCCGCGGGCCTCGCGCTGGCGGCCTGTTCGCCGGAAGGGGCCTCGCAAGACGCCGCCCCCGAGACGCCCGGCGCGCCGATAGCCGCCGCCGAGCCCGGGAACGATGTTCCGGCCGTGGAGGACGCTCCCTCCGAACGGTCTGCGGCGGAGCCGGAAACACAGGTCGAGCCCGACCCGCAGGTCCGCGTCGATCTGCCCGCGCCTCCGGTGCGGGTTCCGGAGAACCCTCCGACGCACTAGCCGCGCTCCGCCGCCGGCCAGCGATCGTCGGCGTCCCGCTTTCACGTCCCGAACCCATGACAGCGCTTTCGCGGCCGAGGCCGTCGGAGGCGAGGATTCAGAAACGGGGGGCCGGCTTGACTCCGGGATACGCGTAAGTCATCACTTACGCGTAGTGATGACCTATGCAACAAGCGGCTGGGCGGCCTTGGCCGATCCCACCCGGCGGACGATCTTCGAGCGGCTGATCGCGCACCCCAGCGCGGTCGGCGAGCTGGCCGATGGCATGCCCGTCAGCCGGCCGGCGGTTTCGCAGCATCTGAAGGTGCTGAAGGACGCCGGTCTGGTCGTGGACAAACGCGCCGGCAAGCAGCGCATCTACCAGGTCGATCCCGACGGGCTGGCGGCGCTTCGGCTTGAGCTCGACCGCTTCTGGAACAAGACGCTCGCGGCCTACAAGGCGGCCGTCGAGCAAACCGGGGAGGATATCCGATGAGTCTCCAGGCGACAGACACCTCCGTGCTCACCTCGATCGTGGTCGAGGCGCCGGTCGCGCGGGCCTTCAAGGTCTTCACCGAGGACTTCGGCAGCTTCAAGCCCGCCGAACACAACCTGCTCGGCGTCGGGATCGCCGAGACGGTGTTCGAGCCCAGGGTCGGCGGTTTTCTTTACGACCGCGGGGTCGACGGGAGCGTCTGCCGTTGGGCGCGGGTGCTGGCTTACGAACCGCCGTCCCGGCTGCTGCTGAGCTGGGACATCAGCCCGCAGTGGCGGATCGAGGCCGACCCGCTGAAGACGAGTGAGTGGGAAGTGCGGTTCATCGCTGAAAGCCCCCAACGCACGCGGGTCGAGATCGAGCACCGCCATCTCGATCGCCATGGCGAGGGTTGGCAGGGCGTCCGGGACGGCGTGGCGGCTGATCAGGGCTGGCCGCTCTACCTGCGGCGATACGCCGAGCGGATAGCCGGGGCGGACTGAGGCAAGGTTCCGTTAACCTTGCCGCCGCAAGGCTGACTCAAAGACCGGTGACGGTAGAGCCAGCGCCCGCGCGAGTCGGGCGAGCCGTCCCCGCCTATCGGAGCCATCGCCATGCACCGCCGCCAGCTGATCCTTTCCGGCCTCGCCGCCACCGCCGGCGCCTCGGGCCTGTCCGCCTGCGCCACCAATCCGCCGGCCGACCCGAACTTCCCGATCCGCTCGGACCAGGACGCGCCGGCCTATACCTCGGAAGAACTGATCGCCGCGGGCTCGCGCGAACTGGGCATCGCCGCCGAGGCCATCGGGGCCGCCATCGAGCGCATCTTCGCCGACCAGGGCGATCGCCCGACCGCCTATATCGCCGGCGAGGAGGGTGCGGGCGCCGCCGGGATCGGCCTGCGCTACGGCCGCGGGGCGCTGCACATGAAGGACCTGTCGGCCTCGCAGGAGGTGTTCTGGCAGGGCATCTCGATCGGCTGGGACGTCGGCGGCAACGCCAGCCGGGTCTTCACCCTGGTCTACGGCCTCTATCACCCGGACATGATCTACCGCCGCTACCCCGGGGTGGAGGGCTCGGCCTATCTGGTCGGCGGCGTGGGCGTGAACTACCAGGCCGCCGACGGCATCGTGCTGGCCCCGATCCGCACCGGCGTCGGCCTGCGCCTCGGCGCCAACGTCGGCACCATGGCCTACAGCCGCCAGCGCAACATCCTGCCGTTCTGAGTGGTGGCTGGTGATTAGCGGCCCGCCGCCGCGATCACCGCCTCCAGCCCTTCCCGGTACGTCGGATAGCGCGGCCGCCAGCCGAGTTCCGCCTTGGCGCGGGCGTTCGAGAGGCGTTTGGAATCGAGATAGAACCGCCGCATGGCGTCCGACACCGACGGGTCGTCCAGATCGATCTCCGGCGGTCTCGGCAGGCCCAGCCGGTCCGCCGCCCATTCCATGACCGCGTCGGCCGCCGCCGGCTCGTCGTCGCACAGGGTATAGGCGGCGCCGGGCCGCGGCCGCGCGATCGAGGCGAACAGGCCGGAGACGGCGTCGTCGACGTGGATGCGGTTGAACACCTGGCCGGGCTTTCTCACCAGCCGCGCCGTGCCGTCGCGCAGCCGGTCGATCGGCGAGCGGCCGGGGCCATACAGCGCGGGCAGGCGAAAGATCTGCACCGTCAGCCCCATGCCCTGTCCGGCGTCGAGCCAGTCGCGCTCGGCCCGCACCCGGCGGGCGCCCTCCAGCGAGGCGGCGTTGAGTGGGTCGTCCTCGAAGGCCCAGCCGCCTCCGCGGTCGCCGTAGACCGCCGTCGAGGAGACGTAGCCGATCCAGTCGGGGAAGGCGCCGGTGCGGGTGAGGGCGGGGATCAGCCGCCTCAACCCGGGGCAGCCGTCCGGCTCGGGAGGGGCGGTGATCAGGATGGCGGGCGTTTCGACGACGTCGCGATCCAGCGCTTCCGCGTCGTCTGGATCACAGGCGTGCAGCCCTTCGGCGGCGAGGGCCTCGCGCCGGGCCGGGTCGCGGCTGGTCAGGGTGGCGTGGCCGCCGCGCCGGACCGCCTCGCGCGCCGCGGCCTGTCCCAGCCAGCCTCCGCCGAAGACCAGCAGATTCGAGGGCGTGGCGTCCGCGGGCATGCCTGGAGCGATCAGGCCGAGCGGGCCTGGGGGCTGGCCGGCGGCGCGACGACGACGGCGTCCGACTTCACCGCCCTGGCCCGCTTGCTGTTCCAGGCCGAGACGCAGGGCACCTTGCTCAGATCGGCGCGGTGGGCGTAGCGGCGGGCGATCTCCGTGACGTCCTGCATCAGGCCCTCGGCCAGGGTGATCGGCTTCAGGCCCAACTCGCGGAATTGGTCGTTGGCCACGACCAGCTCGTTCTCGTCGGCTTCCTGGCGCGGATTGGGGACGTTGTGGACCTCGGCCCCGGTCATGTCCGCGATCATGGCGGCGAGGTCGCGGACGCGACGGCTCTCGGTCATCTGGTTGAGGATCTTGACCCGCTCGCCGGCCTTGGGCGGGTTCTTCAGTGCCAGCTCGACGCAGCGCACCGTGTCCTGGATGTGGATGAAGGCCCGCGTCTGCCCGCCCGTGCCGTGCACGGTCAGCGGATAGCCGACCGCCGCCTGCATCAGGAAGCGGTTCAGCACCGTGCCGTAGTCGCCGTCGTAGTCGAAGCGGTTGATCAGCCGCTCGTCCTGGCGGGTTTCCTCGGTCTGGGCGCCCCAGACGATGCCCTGGTGCAGGTCGGTGATCCGGACGCCGTCGTTCTTGGCGTAGAACTGGAACAGCAGGGCGTCCTGGGTCTTGGTCATGTGGTAGATCGAGCCCGGGTTCGGCGGGAACAGGATCTCCTGCTCGGTCGGGCCCAGGTCGGTGTCGACCGTGACCTTCAGATAGCCTTCGGGGATGCGCAGGCCGGCGGTGGTGTAGCCATAGACGCCCATTGTCCCGAGGTGGGCCAGATGCACGTCCAGCCCGCTCTCGACGATGGCGGCCAGCAGATGGTTGGTGGCGTTCAGATTGTTGTCGACGGTGTAGAGCTTGTGCCGCGCCGACTTCATCGAATACGGCGCGGCGCGCTGTTCGGCGAAGTGGACGACGCTGTCGGGCTTCCAGTCGCGGATCAGGGCGACGAGGCGGTCGAACTCCTTGCCGACGGTCATGTTGACGAAATCGATGGTCTTGCCGCTGACGTCCTTCCAGGCGGCGATGCGCTCGCCCATGGTCCGGATCGGGGTGAGCGACTGGACCTCCAGTTCGTTGTCGATGTTGCGCCGGCTCAGGTTGTCGACGACCAGGACGTCCCAGCCTCGCGCGGACAGGTGCAGCGCCGTCGGCCAGCCGCAGAATCCGTCGCCGCCCAGAACCAGAACCCGCATCGCTACACCCTTCTTCATGACTGCATCCTGCCTAGCCCATGGGGGCGGCGCGTCAAAGCTTGGGCGTTAAACGCGCGAGCGGGCGCTCCGGGCTCAGGTCCGTGCGCGCCATTGCTCGCGGCTCTGGCCCCAGCGGTCGACCGCGACGGCGTCGAACGGCGGCGGCAGGCGGGTCGGGCCGAGATTGCGCGAGCCCAGCCGCTCGGCGAGGCGCTGCGACGGAATGTTGTCGGGATCGATGCAGTGGATCACATCGGTCCAGCCCAGCACGTCGAAGGCGTAGTCGATCGCCGCCGTCGCCGCCTCGACGCCGTATCCCTTGCCCTGCGCCTCGGGGTGAAGGCCCCAGCCCACCTCGGTCCCCGGCCAGTCCAGCGGCGTCCACGGCCCGATCCGGCCCAGCCAGCGGCCGGTGTCGCGCTCGATCAGCGAGAACATGCCCACGCCCGTCAGGCTCCACGCCCCGGCCATGGTCATGAAGCCGCGCCAGGCGGTCGCGGCCGGCATAGGGCCGCCGATGAATTTCGCGGCCTCCGGATCGGCCATCATCTCGGCCCAGCGCGGAAAATCCTCCATCGCCGGGGGACGCAGGGTCAGGCGGGCGGTTTCGATGACGGGTGTGTTCACAGCGGGTATTCCTGTTCGAGCTGGTAGCGGCTGCCGTCGCGGGTCAGCACGCTGGACCACAGGCCGAAGCGGTCCACCCGGATCGGCGGCGAATGCAGCAGGTTGTGTCCGGCGATCCAGGCCCCGATGCGGTCGGGATTCGTCTGAGGCTTCAGATAGGCCAGCGTCACGTGCGGGCGGTAGTCGCGCCGCTCCATGACCACGCCGGCGCGCTCTCCGGCGGCGCGGCAGCGGCCCGCCAGCACCGACAACCGCTCGTTCGGCTCGACCCCGGCCCACAGGGTGTGGCTGCGATGGGCGTCCCCGAAGGCGCCGACGCCGTGCAGGGCGAATTCGAACGGCCCCCCGGCGGCGGCGCGGTTGAGCTCCGCCGCCAGGTCGTCGGCGCGGCGCTCTTCGACCTCGCCGTAGAAGGCCAGGGTCAGGTGCAGCTGGTCGCGGGTGCGCCACTTCGCGCCGGGCAGGCCGGACTGGCGCCGCTCGACGGTGTCGGCCACGTCGTCGGGGATCGACAGGGCGGTGAACAGCCGGATCATGCGACCGTTCGTAGCGGTTGAAACCCGCGCGCCCAAGTCCGGTTTTCCTTGCGTCAGAGAGTGGCGACCCCGATATTTGACCCAGATCCGGGGACGACCCCGGTGAACAAGGAGATCGAACTCGCGATGAGCGACTTCAACAACGGCTACGCCCGGCCGCTTCCGCAAAGCGCCGACATGTCGGTGGACGCGGGCCTGCGCGCCTTCATGCTGGGCGTCTACAACAAGTTGGCGCTTGGCCTCGTGCTGGCCGGGGCGCTGGCCTATGTCACCGGCACCGTGCCGGCGGTCCAGCAACTGCTGTTCGCCGTCACCGCGGATGGCCGCATCGGCCTGACCATGCTGGGCATGATCGTCCAATTCTCGCCGCTGGTGCTGCTGTTCGGCTCGATGTTCTTCATGAAGAACCCCACGGCGGGCGGTGTGAACCTGCTCTACTGGGCCGTGGTCGCCTCGATCGGCGCGGGCCTGGGCGTGGTGTTCCTGCGCTACAACATGGGTTCAGTCGCCTCGACCTTCTTCGTCACGGCGGCCGCCTTCGGGGCGCTGAGCCTGTTCGGCTATACGACCAAGAAGAACCTGACCGGCCTCGGCAGCTTCCTGATCATGGGCGTGATCGGCCTGATCATCGCCATGGTGGTCAACATGTTCCTGCAGTCCAGCATGATGGCCCTGATCATCAGCGCCATCGGCGTGCTGATCTTCTCGGGCCTGATCGCCTACGACACCCAGCGGCTGAAGATGACCTACTACGCGCTGGGCGGCGACAAGGCGGCCATGGGCGTGGCGACGGGCTTCGGCGCCCTCAGCCTGTTCATCAACTTCATCAACCTGTTCCAGTTCCTGCTCATGTTCATGGGCGGAAACCGCGAATAGGCGGAGCCACGGCGATACGGAAAAGGCCCGGAGCGATCCGGGTCTTTTTTTATTCCACGACGCTGAAACGGCGGCTGTCGAAGACGCGCAGCACCTGGGGCAGTTCGCGGCCGCGGCGCAGCACCACGCCGCCCTCGCCGATGACCGCCCACTGCCCCTGTTTCAGGCGCAGCGACGGGCGCTTCTCGATGCGATAGGCGGGGGCGTCGCCGGAACGGCGGAAGACGGCGAACTCGGCCACGTCGCGATGGCCGGCCATGGCGTAGTCGCGCCATTCGCCGGCCGCCACCATCCGTCCGTAGACCCTGAGGATCAGCTCGAGTTCGCGTCGGTCGAAGAAGACCGGACCGGCCTGTGGCTGCAAATCCGCGGCGTCGCTCATGGGTCGAAGGTAGGCCGCCCGTGGGGAAACGCCAGACCTTGTGAACCGGCGCCGTTCCGGCGACCGGCGTGTCACGAACGTCACTCGTTCAAGAAATCGCCCGGAACACGAAATAGCCGCCGTTCCGCCCATCGACCGCCCCCTTGGGGGGCGACACCGGAGACATCGGCTCGTCGGAGCCCGGAGCGGTCCCGGATCCTGAACAGCCCCCCCAGCCCCCCTGGATCACTCCATCAAGGGCTCCGGCGGGTCGATGCTTCCTCCAAGCGAGACGCCCGCCCAGCCACTCCTCCCCCCTCCGGCTGAGCGGGCGTTTTGCTGTCCGGCCTCCGGCGGCCGGGATCAGGGCAGGGTGATCTCGACCGGCTCGCCGTCGCGCATGACCGACAGGATGCGTTGACCGTCTTCCCCCAGGGCCGCGGCGAGACCATCAAGGCCCATGACGGCGCTGTCGTCGACGAGGCGGATGAGATCCCCGGCCTGCAGTCCCGCGCCGGCGGCGACGGAACCGCCCTCGACCGCGAACACCTGAAGCCCGTCGGGTCCGGAACGGGCGCTGAGCCCGCGCGCCATCACGATGTCGGACCCCGTCACCACAGACCGGTCGCCCGGCGATTCGACGCTCAGCGTGGCCCGGCCCTCGCGGCCCTCGCGCAGGTAGACGACCTCGACCCGCGTGCCGGGTTCGGCGATGCCGATGGTGGCGGCGACGGTGCCGGCGTTGGAGACGGGGCGGTTCTGGATGCGGGTGACGACGTCGCCCCGCCGCAGGCCGGCGGCCTCGGCGGACGAGCCGGGGGCGACGCTCTCGATCACCGCCCCGCGCACGATGCCGAGGCCGAATTCACGGGAGCGCGCGGCGTTGAGCGAGCCGAGGATAGCGCCGGTCGAGCCGCGCCTGACCTCGCCGGTCGTGCGCAGCTGGTCGACCACATACATCAGGATGCGGCTGGGCACGGCGAAGGCGATGCCGTCGTTGCCGCCGCCGCCGCCCGACAGGATGGAAGTGTTGATGCCGATCAGCCGGCCCCGGCTGTCCAGCAGCGGCCCGCCCGAGTTGCCCGAGTTCACCGCCGCGTCGGTCTGGATGTAGTCCTCGATGCGGTCGCCCATGCCCGAGCGGCCGAGGCCCGAGATCACGCCCATGGTCAGGGTCTGGTCGAGGCCCAGCGGATAGCCGACGGCGAAGGCGAGGTCGCCGGTGCGCAGCTGGTCGGAATCGACCACCTCGATCGCCGACAGGCCGGCGGCGTCGAACTTGAGCACCGCCAGGTCGGTGGCCTTGTCGGTGCCGATCAGGACCGCGTCGAAGATGCGGCCGTCGGTCAGGTCGACGGTGAATTTGCGCCCGCCCTCGACCACGTGGTTGTTGGTGACGACGATGCCCTCGGCGGCGTCGATGATGGCCCCGGAGCCGCTCGAAACCGGCTTGGGCTCGTTCTCGCCGGAGCTGGGCCCCTCGGACTGGCCGAGGGTGGTCACCTGCACCACCGCCGGCAGGGCCTGCTCCAGTCCGCTCGCGAAGGAGAATACGCCGCGCTCGGCGTCGTAGGGGACAGGGCCTCGCGACTGCGCCGCCGCGGGAGCGGCCGCCAGCAGGGGGGCCGCCGCGACCAGCGCCAGTATCGACAGGCCGTGGGCCCGGTTGGTGGAACGCCGCATCGCCAATCCCCTGTTGTTGGGACGAACCTAGCGCGAGAAACGCGCCGTGACGACAGCCCCGGGGCGGCCGTCATCAACCGTCATGGACGCGCCGTGGCGTTTCAGGATCGCCCGCACGAAGGCCAGGCCCATGCCGTGGCTCTCGCGGTCGCCCCCGGAAGCGGCGCCCGGCGCCGGCGCCTGCGTGAAACCCGGTCCCTGATCGGCGACGGCAAGCATCGGCCGGCCGTCGCGGAGCCCGGCCGTCAGGGTCACCACGCCGCCGTCCGGGGAGAATTTGATGGCGTTGTCGACCAGGTTGGTCACCGCCCGCTGCAGCAGGGAGTGGACGCCCAGCACCGACGCGGGTTCGCCCTCCACCCGGATCGAGACACCGCGCTCCTCGGCCAGCGGCTGGTAAAGCTCGGCCGCCTGCGCCGCCAGTTCGTCCAGGCGCACGCTCTCGAACACCCAGGCCTCGCCGTCGCGCAGCGCCATCGCCTCGTTCATCGACCGGGTGATCTGGGCCAGGTCGGAGCGGGCCTCGTCGATCAGCTTGCGCGCCTCGGGCGTGGTCGCCACGCGGCGCAGCTTGTCGAGCCGGACCGAGGCGCGCGCCAGCGGCGTGCGGAAATCGTGGGCCAGCTGGTCGGCGGAGTCCCTCAGCCAGCTCAGCAGTTCGTCCAGCCGGTCAAGCGTGCGGTTCACGTGGCCGGTCAGTTCGGTCAACTCCGGGGCCACGGCGGTCTCGGGCGCGCGCAGGGAGAAGTCGCCGACGGCGGCCCGGTCGAGAGCGCGGCTGACCTCGGCGACCGCGCCGGTCAGCCGGCGGCGGACCACGGCGGCGGCGGCGAGTCCGATGACCAGGAGCAGCAGCCCGGTCGCGATGACGGCGGCCACGGCCCAGCCCCAGGCCTGGCCGGAGCGGTCGACCACCCGGCCGACGGCGATGTCGAGGGCGCCGAACGGCCGCCGCACCACCACCGCCTCGACGGCGCGCGACGGACACAGCACGCCCCGGCCGAGCCGCACCACATAGAGGTCCTCGCCGAGCCGCCCGATCCGCTGACCCGGCGCCGACTCCAGCGCCGCCAGCCCGGCCGGCTTGCCGACGGGCGCGCGGATGAAGCGGACCCCGGCGCCGCCGCGGCCGGTGCGGCAGGTCTCCTCCAGCGTCCGCGCCTCGCGGCCCGGGCCGCTCTGGAAGGCGCTCAGCCAGGCCGACAGCCAGGTCGCGTCGGCCTCGGTCAGGTGTTCGGCGGACAGGCTGGCCTCCGAGCCCAGCTTGGTGATCATGGCGCTGTAGTCGTCGAGCGCCGCCAGCGCCGCCTTCTCGCGCTGGTCCATGCGTACCGCCGCCCCGGTGATGAGCAAGGAGCCGGACAGGGCCAGCGCCGCCAGCACGCCCATGGCCGCGGCCAGCTGGGTCGAGGTCCGGTGGGCCAGCCAGCCCCTCAGGCCCGGGAATCGTCCGGCCATGTCGGGCTCAGCCCGCCGCCGCCGACAGATCGCGGAAGATCAGGCTCTGGCTCCGGGCCGAGACGATCAGGGGATGCAGGCCCTCGCCCAGTTCAGGCGCCTGTTCCTTGAGCCGGCGGCGCAGGGCGCTGATGCGCGCGTCGATGACGTTGACGAAGTTGTCGGGCAGGAAGCGCCACTCGACCCAGCATTTATCCCACAGCATGGTCTTGGTCACCGGCTGGCCGCGCGCGGCCATCAGTTCGGCGACGATGGCGAACTCCAGCGGCGACAGCTCGATCAGCCGGCTCTCGCCGCCGGGCAGGTCGAGCTTCAGGGTGCGGGCGCCGGGCGACAGCCGGAACGGGCCATTGACCAGCTCGGCGCCGACGGGGCGCGCGCGGCGCGCCGCCCGCCGCAGCTGGGCGGCGATGCGGGCCAGGAGCTCCTCGTCGCCGACCGGCTTGGCCAGATAGTCGTCCGCTCCGCCCAGCAGGCCCTCGACCTTCTGCCGCTCGCCGCCGAGGGCGGTCAGCATCAGGGCCGGGGCGTCCGACGAGGTCCCGCCGCCCGCACGGAGCCGCTTGAGCATCTCCAGCCCGTCCATGCCGGCGGTGAGCCGGTCGAGGATCAGGATGTCGTAGGGCGCGCGACCGGCCGCCTCCAGCGCCGCCTCGCCGGCCTCGAACCGGTCGACGGCCTCGAAGCCGGCGGCGGTCAGCCGCTCGGCGACGTGGTCGGCCAGGGCCGGGTCGTCCTCGAGCAAGAGGGCGCGGCGGCCCGCGAACACCGGTCCGAGCCGGGCGAAGGGATCGTCGTCCTGGATCGTCATGTCCCCGTCCACGCCTGAACTCCCGTCGACTCACGTTAGGGCGCCGGCGCTGAATGACAACGCCGCCGCTCATCGCTGCTCTAGGCCGGTGGGGGAGGAAAGGGGGCTGACCGTTCCTGACGGCCGGCCCCCGACCCGTCTAGTGCTCGCCATGCCCGTGCGAGTCGGTCTCGCTGGCCTGGGCCGCCCAGCCTTCGCCGCCGGCTTCGGCGAACCAGAACGGGGCCCGCGTCCGCTGGCGCGGCGCGATCTCGTTCATGCCGGAGTCGTAAACCCGCCCGTTGAGAACGGTGTAGGCGATCGAGGTGGTGTTGCGGATGTTCTCCAGCGGATTTGCGTCCAGCACCACCATGTCGGCCAGCTTGCCGACCTCGAGGGAGCCGATGTCCCGATCCATGCCCAGCGCCTTCGCGCCGTTCAGGGTGCCGGCGCGCAGGATGTCCAGCGGGGCCATCCCCCCCTGCGCCAGGCTCCACAGCTCCCAGTGCGCCGCCAGGCCTTCACGCTGGCCGTGGGCGCCGATCTGGACGTTGACCCCCTCCGCGGCGAGACGCGTCGCCTCCCGCGCGACCGAGATGTGGTTCCACTCGTTGTCCGGCGCGGTGACCGGACGGCGGGCGCGGGCGTCGAGCAGGCGGCGCGGCACGTATTGGGTCAGGATCGGATCGTTCCAGACCTCGCTCTCCTGGTACCAGTAGTTCTCGCCGTAGCTGCCGCCGTAGGCCACCACGAGCGTCGGATTGTAGGCCGTCCCGGTCTGACGCCACAGCTGGTGCACGTCGTCGTAGAGGCGGGCCAGCGGGATCGAGTGCTCGATCGTGGTGTGGCCGTCGACGATCATCGACATGTTGTGCTGGAACAGCGAGCCGCCCTCGGGGACGACCATCATGTTCAGCTGGCGCGCCGCCTCGATGATCTGCTGGCGCTGATCGCGGCGCGGCTGGTTGTAGCTCTTGACGCTCCAGGCGCCCGCCGCCTGCATGCGGCGCAGGGTCGACATGGCGTCGTCGAGGTCCTCGATCTGGGCCGTGAACGGGGTGGCGGCGCCGTAGAGGATGGTCCCCGTCGAGAAGATGCGCGGCGCCACGACGCGGCCGGTCCGGGCCAGTTCGCTGTGGGCGAAGATCTCGCTGGTGTCGCTGGACGGGTTGTGGATCGTGGTCACCCCGAAGGCCAGCGAGGCGTAGTTGACCCAGCTCTGCTCGGGGATGATCTCGTCCGAGCCCATCGCCCCGTGCCAGTGGGTGTCGACCAGGCCGGGCATGATGGTCTTGCCGGCCATGTCCACGACCGGAACGCCCGCCGGAACGGGCGTGGTCGAGGCCGGGCCGATCGCCTCGATGCGGTTGCCGTCGACGATGACGACGCCGTTCTCGATCACCTCGGCCCCATTCATGGTGATCAGGCGCGCGCCGGTCAGGGCCATGCGGCCGGCGGGCTTGTCGGCCTGGGCGCTGAAGCCGAGGTTGATCCCGTGCTCGTCGGGCTTCGGCAGTTCCTCGGGCGCGCCGTCGACGAAGGCGAAGGACTGGTTCAGGTCGCGGGTGAACAGCTCCGGCCCCTGGGACCAGTGCAGGCGGCGCGAGTCGCCCGACCAGCTCAGCCACTCGCCGGAATCGCGGGTGACGCGGGCCTGCGGCAGCGACTTGCCGTCGGCGCTGATGGTGATCGGCCGCCCGGCGGCGACGAAGGGGGCGACATAGGCGTTGAACCGCTCGGTCCAGCTGATCCAGGCGCCGTCGGGCGAGACGGCGAACTCGCTGGCCCATTCCGAGGTCAGGTGGGTGCGTTCGTCCTGACCGTTCAGGTCGACCGACGTCAGGGTGCGCTTGTCGCCGTCGCGGCCGGACAGGAAGATGCGGTCGTCGTCGGCCCCGAACTGCGGCGCCGAGCCCTCGTCGGTGACAAACACGGGCTCGCCGCCGGCGGCGGGAATGCGGTAGATGCCCGGGTCGCGGCTCCACAGGGCGGTGGTCAGGAAACCGTCGCTGGCGGTGCGGTAGACGATGGTCTCGCCATCGGGCGAGAAGACCGGCTCGAGGTAGTGGCCGGGGTTGGAGGTGATCACCCGGCCGGCCCCGCCCGAGGCCGGGATGACGCGGATCGAGCCGAGCTCCTGATCGTCCCAGGTGGTGTAGACGATCGAGCGACCGTCGCGCGACCAGTTCGGATAGAGCTCGAAATGATCGCTCTGGCGGGTCAGGCGGCGCGCCGTCCCGGTCGGCAGATCGCGGATCCACAGATGGCCCAGCGCCTCGAACACGACCTTCGAGCCGTCCGGCGAGGGGCGGGCCCAACGGACCATCTTCACCTCGAAGGAATCCGGCGCGACCTCGACCGGGAAACGCACGGTCTCGTGCACCCGGCGGGTGTCGGCGACATGGAAGGGAATGTCGGACACGGCCCCCGAGGCGACCTCGACCTTCTGGATGCGGCCGTCGGCCCAGAACACGATCGAGCGGTTGTCGGGCGTCCAGCTGATGGCCGGATAGACGCCGTGGATGGCCCAGGTTTCCTGCAGGTCCCGGTCGAGACCGGAGAAGACCGGCGTCTCGCGCCCGGACTCGATGTCCATCACATAGAGGACGGACTGGTAGCGAACCCGCCGGATGAAGGCGAGCGACTTGCCGTCGGGCGAGGGGGTCGGCCGGATCGACCCGCCCGGGCCGGTGACATAGGGGTTGATCTCGCCGGTCTCCCGGTCGAGGCGGCGGATGATGTAGATCTGGTCGTTGACGTCCTTGGAATATTCGAAGGTGTTCCCGGGCGTGGCGTCATCGCTGAAATACAGGTAGCGGCCGTCGGGCGAGAAGGCCGGTTCGCCGGTGTCCTTCTGCTGGGTGCGCCGCTCGGTCATCTGCACGCCGCCGCCGCCCGAGCGGTGGTACATCCACAGCTCGCCGGCCCCGAGCGAGCGGGCCGAGGTGAAGTGTTTGCGCGCCACGATGAACTGGCCGTCGGGGGTCCACTCCGGCTGGTTGAGCAGGCGGAAGGTCTCCTTGGAGATCTGCACCGGATTGGAGCCGTCGGCCTCCATGATCCAGATGTTGTCGCCGCCGGCGCGGTCCGAGGTGAAGGCGATGTGGCGGCCGTCAGGCGACCATTTCGGCTGCATGTCCCAGGCCACGCCGCTGGCGATGGCGCGGGCCTCCCCGCCCGAGACCGGCATGACGTAGATGTCGCCGAGCATGTCGAACGCGATGGTCCGGCCGTCCGGACTGACGTCGACCGACATCCAGGTGCCGCGGGTCACGTCGATGGGAATGTCGTGCGACGGTCCGGGCGGCGCCTGGACGTCCCACTTGGGCGCGTCGGCCTCTTCGTCTCCGGGCTCGGTCGCCTCGGCGGGCTCCTCGACCGGGACCGGAGCCGGCTCCGGAGTCTGGGCCCAGGCGGGGCAGGCGAGCGCCAGCAAGGCGGCCGTGGCCAGGAGTTCACGCTTCATGATTTTACATCCCCGAACAGGTGGACGTCCTGCGCGGCCTGTCCGGCCGTCGCGTCCGCCCCGAGGGCTCAGATGAGCATTGTCGGGCCGTTCAAGTCCAGCCGGGTTCGGACTTTTCAGGCCGCCTGGATGTAGTCGCGGGTCAGGGGCACGGCGTCGACCCGCCTGGACAGCTGGATCTGGAACACCATGCAGCCGCGGTGGCGGAAGGCGACCTCGCTGACGCAGAGGTAGAACTCCCACATGCGGCAGAAGCGCTCGTCGTAGAGGGCGGCGATCTCGGCCCGGTTGGCTTCGAAGCGGTCGCGCCAGGCCTTCAGGGTGTCGGCGTAGTGCAGGCGCAGGATCTCGATGTCGGTGACCCACAGCCCGGCCCGCTCGATGGCCGGCAGGATCTCCGACAGAGCCGGGGTGTAGCCGCCCGGGAAGATGTATTTGCCGATCCATGGCTGGTTGCTGACCGAGACGTGGTTCTGGCCGATGGCGTGGAGGACGGCGACGCCATCGTCGGTTAGTTGCCGCGCTATGGCGTCGAAGAAGGTCTGGTAGTTGGGCACGCCGACGTGTTCGAACATGCCGACCGAGACGATGCGGTCGAACCGCTCCTCGACGTCGCGGTAGTCCTGCTTGCGGAACTCGACCCGGTCGGCGAGGCCGCGTTCGCGGGCGCGGTTCCGGGCCACCGCGAGTTGTTCGTCGGACAGGGTGACGCCGGTGACGCGGGCGCCGGCCTCTTCCGCCAGGGTCATGGCCAGGCCGCCCCAGCCGCAGCCGATGTCGAGCACCGACTGGCCTGGCTCAAGCAGGAGCTTGGCCGCCAGGTGGCGCTTCTTGGCGATCTGGGCCTCGTCGAGCGTCATGTCCGGCCGTTCGAAATAGGCGCAGGAATACTGCAGATCGGCGTCGAGGAAGCGGCGATAGAGGTCCAGCGACAGGTCGTAGTGGTGGGCCACGTTGCGCCGCGCCGCCGCGCGGTCGTTGGCCTGTTCGATCCGGCGCCAGAGCCGCGCCAGCCGACCCCGCCGGGGCGGCGGCCGCAGGGCCAGGTTCCGCCCGACCAGGTCGAGCAGGTCCCACAGCGTTCCCTTCTCGAGCACCACATCGCCGTCCATCCACGCCTCGCCCAGCGCCAGGCCAGGGTAGAGGGCGAGGCGCCACGCCGTGCGGTTGTTGCGCAGCCTGATCCGGACCGGGTCGTCGGTCTCCCCGTCCCCGGCCCGCAACGCCTCGCCCGAGGGGAGGACCACGGTTAGCGAACCCGTGTGGATCAACCGCTTCAGCAGACGCTCGAGGGCGAACCGGGTCATGGCGCTCAAGGGGTCCAAGGGCCGGGATCGCGCCCGCGCCTCGTCCGGGCGATCGAAACTGACCGACGCTTGAGAGCTCATGCTGGCCTCCACAACGGGTTAGGGCGTCGCTTGTGCGTAGGTGAACAGTTGGGTCGCGCTTCCGGTTGGTCAAGTCCCCGCGATTGGGCGGAACAAAGCGCGGGATCGGCTATTCGTTGTTCGGCCGGGATCATCTCGCTCTGCGCCGGAGGCTTCCGATGTTCGCCAGAACCCCCGCCCTGCTGGTCGCCGCCGCCGTCGTGGCCTCCGCTTCTCCGGTCACCGCCCAGGCGCCGGCGGGCCAATCACCCGCACCTGTCGTGGCGTCGCCCTCCGGACAGACCTTCCCGCCCGGCTCGGAGGTGCTGAGCGTCGACGGCGAACTCCTGGGCGTGCTCATCCTGGTCGAAACCCGTCCCGGCGGGGAACGGATCCTTCATATCCGGCGGGCGGAGGGATCGATGACGACGGCGCCCGCGATCGTCGCCTCGCGCGGCGAACGCGCGGTCGTCCTCGACTGGACCCGGGCGGAGTTCGAGTCGGCGGCCACGACCGCCGCGACGGGGCCGGTCAGTCCGTCGCCTTCGCCCACCCCGCCCGTGCTCTGAGCGAAGACGCGGGTCCCGATCACAGCCCGAACGGCCAGGTTTCGTCCACGCCCTCCCGCCGGGCCGTCGGCAGGGGCGTCACGGCGGAGGTCTGGTCGAACCACACCCAGGCGTCGAACTGCTGGGGCAGGGAACAGCCGGAGTAGTGGCTCCAGCGCTCGGTCTCCGGCCGGTAGATGACGCCGATGAACCGCTCCAGCTTCGGGTCGAGCAGGCGGGAGCGCAGCGGCTCGTGCACGCCCTCGCGCAAATCGAGCAGGAATTCGCCGACGCCGCTGTCGTGGGCCAGCCGTTCGTAGCTGTCGGGCCGCGACGGATTGATCCGCTTCACCTCCATCGGCGCGCCCCAGTCGGAGGCGCAGGCGACCTCGCCGCCGTGCGCGCCGAAGCCGATCAGGGCGGCGCCCTTGCCGAAATGCTCGCGGCACAGCTGGCCGATGTTGAGCTCCTCGCGCACCAGGCCCATCTCGGTCTTGGAGGCGTCGCCGATGTGGGAGTTGTGCGCCCAGACCACGGCCTTGGCGTCCGGTCCCCGGGCCTCCAGCACGGCGCACAGCGTCTCGAACATATGGGTGTCGCGGCGGTTCCAGCTCTCCGCCGCCCCGTAGTAGACAGCGCGGTAGTAGGCCTCGGCGTTCTTGACCAGCCGGGCGTTGGCGCTGGCGTCGAGGAAGCTGTCGCCGTCGTGGACCTCATACTCGAGTTGCTTCTCCAGCATGTCGGTCAGGGTCTTCACCACCGCGCGTTCGCACCGGGAATAGCCCGAGGTCAGGGCCATGCGGCCATAGGCCTGGGGTTCGCTGGCCCAGGGGGTCAGACAGCCGTAACGCTCGCGCGCCACCTTGCCTGCTTCCGGATCGACGCCGTCGAGGTAGTCGAGCACGCCCTGGATCGACGCCGACAGGTTGTAGAGGTCGAGCCCGTGGAAGCTGACGCGCGCCTCGACCGGCCGGTCCTCGTTCCAGCCGCGCAGCCATTCTATGAAGCTCTCGACGTCGGTGTTGCGCCACATCCAGGTCGGGAAGCGCCGGAACGGCGGCTCCGCATGCTTCGGGGACGGCCGCCGGCGGACGTAACGGTCAAGGCTGGCGGCGTCGGGCCAGTCCGCCTCGACCGCGACGATGGTGAAGCCATGCTGTTCGATCAGCCGGCGGGTGATCGCCGCCCGGGCGCGGTAGAACTCCGACGTCCCGTGACTGGCCTCGCCCAGCAGCACCACCCGCGCGTCCGCGAACCGGTCGAACAAGACGCCGAAGGCCGCGTCGTCGAGGTCCGGAAGCGGCTCGGCGGCCTCGCGGATCAGCGCGGCGATCGACGCCTCGACCGGCGGCTCCTCGAAGGCGCGGGGCTCGGGGGCCCGCCGCGCGGTGTCGGCGTCCGGCCAGCCCTGCTCGCCGATCAGGGGCACGAACCGGACGCCGCCGAGGTCGTCCTCCTCGAAATGGTTGGCGCCGGTCCGGGTGACCTTGACCAGCCGCTGCTCGTCCTGCGTCGGACCGACCGGCATGACCAGCCGGCCGCCGAGGTCGAGCTGGTCCTTCAGGGCCTGCGGGATGGCGGGGCCGCCCGCCGCGGCCAGGATGGCGTCGAAGGGGCCGGCCTCGGCCCAGCCCCGGGTGCCGTCGCCCGTGCGCAGTTCGACGTTGTCGTAGCCGAGCTTCCGCAGGCGACCCCGCGCCAGTTCCGTCAGGTCGCCGTGGCGTTCGATGGCGAAGACCTTGTCGGCGATCCGGCTCATCACCGCCGCCGCATAGCCCGACCCGGCGCCGATCTCGAGCACACGGTCGCCGGGACGGATTCCGGCCGCCTGGATCATCAGGCCGACGATGTAGGGCTGGGAGATGGTCTGGCCGGCCTCGATCGGCAGCGGCGCGTCGTCGTAGGCGAACTCCTGCAGGCTCTCAGGCACGAAGACCTCGCGCGGCACCCCGCGCATCGCATCCAGCACATAATCGTCGCGGACCCCGCGCCGGGCCAGCTGGCGGTCGACCATCCGCTCGCGGGCCTGGACCAGTTCGAGCATGGCGCGACTCCTTCTATCGTCCGGACGTGGGCGGCGGGGGCGAGTCCGGCGGCGTGCCCTCCGGGGGCTCCTCTCCCGGCGGCAGGGGGTCGGGTCTCATGTCAGGCGGACCGACGTCGGGCGGCGTCTCCTCCGGCGGGATGGGCGGTTCCGGCGGCGTGGCCTCGTCCGGCGGTTCCGGGGTCGCCTCGTCCGCCGGTTGGGCCATCGGTTCGGACAGGGCGGCGGCGCCCGCGTCGGCGGCCTCGTCCCCGGCTCCGGTGCAGGCCGCCAGGGCGGCGCCGACGAGGAGAGGCAGCAGTCCCGTTGTCGCGCGCATGATCATCTCCAGCGCCCCCGGGGTTCCCCCGATCAACCGTCGGCGGGGGCGGGGGTTCCGCATCCGCAACGGGGCCCGGCGGGCTATTTTTGCGGCGCCGCTTGAACCCCCGGGCGGTCCGGCGGTTGGACAACGAGGGGCGTCGTTCGAGCAGCGAAGGATAATCGCCATGAACGTCAGAGACTGCATGACCCCGAACCCCCGGGTCTGCGCCCCGGACGCCACCATCCAGGATGCGGCCCGCACCATGAAGGAGATCGACTCCGGCTTCCTGCCCGTCGGCGAGAACGACCGGCTGGTCGGCATGATCACCGACCGGGACGTGGCCGTCCGGGCCGTCGCCGACGGCATGGGCCCCGACACGCCCGTGCGCGAGGTGATGAGCCGGGAGGTTTGCTACTGCTACGAAGACGAGGTTCTGGACGAGGTGGCGTCGCAGATGAGCGACCTACAGGTGCGCCGGCTGCCGGTGCTGAACCGCGACAAGCGGCTGGTGGGCGTCATCTCCCTCGGCGACATCAGCCACGCCGACGACGACGGCGGCCTCCGCAGCGCCGCGGCCCTGAGCCAGGTCACCGAGCCGAGTAGTCGACACAACCAGCATTAATGCCCGCCGCAAGGGAGTTGGAGATGAGCGCCAACGGACTCGAGGTTTTCGACAAGACCATCCAGACGACCCACATCTGGCTCAATGAAATCACCGAGGTGATCGGACCCGACCGCCACCTGGCGTGGAAGGTGCTGTCGACGGTGCTGCACAAGCTGCGGGACCGCCTGCCGGTCGACGTGGCCGCCCATCTGGGCGCCCAGCTGCCGCTGTTGATCCGCGGTGTGTACTACGACCAGTTCCAGCCGGCGAAACAGCCGACCCATTGCCGCGACCTGGACGAGTTCGTGGCCGAGGTGCAGGAGTGGCTGTCGGACGTCCGGCCGGTCGCCGCCGTCGATGCGGTGGACGCCGTGTTCGGAACCCTCAGCCGGCACGTCCCCGAGGGCCAGCTGGCCATCGTCCGTCACGCGCTTCCAGAGACCATTCGCGCCCGCTGGGAGCGGCTGTCGGACTTCACGCCGCAACGGCCGGCGGCGACGGAGGCCCCGGGCGCGGGGCTGCGCGGCCACTAGGCGGAGGGCGCCATGAATGTGGAGTCCCCACATCACCTGATCATGTCGAGCCGCGTCACCGGCACGGCCGTGTTCAACCCCGCCGGCGAACGGATCGGCCACGTCGACGACCTGTCGATCCACAAGGTCTCCGGCCAGATCATCTATGCGGTGATGTCGTTCGGCGGCTTCCTGGGCGTGGGCGAACGCTTCCACCCGGTGCCGT
Organism: Caulobacterales bacterium; assembly: GCA_016183935.1. Taxonomy (GTDB): domain Bacteria; phylum Pseudomonadota; class Alphaproteobacteria; order Caulobacterales; family Caulobacteraceae; genus Brevundimonas. The sequence continues at coordinate 10,440 of JACPDR010000051.1, read as the reverse complement.
GGTCGATGCTGGAGTACGACATCGAGAAGAACGGCTACGTTGTGCCGCTCGACAAGGCGGCGCTGGAAGCAGCGCCGTCGCTGGACCGCGCCCAGCTGGAGTCTCTGGGCGCCGGGGACGCCTGGCGGACCCGGCTGTTCGACTATTACGGGACCTACGGGGCGCTGCCCTACATCTGACGCCGCGGCCGGCGAACTCCTGCTACAGTCGATCGAGGGCAGGAGGAAAAGACCGGTTTGATCGTGGGGGCGGACATCGGCGGGCACCATATCGCCGCGGCGCTGGTCGACGGCGCGACCGGCGGCCTGGTCGAGGGCAGCCACCGGCGCCAGGCCCTGGACCGCAAGGCGTCGGCGGAGGCGCTGATCGCCGGCTGGGCGGCCCTGATCGACGACCTCGACGATCTCGCGGGCGGCCGGGTGACGGGCGTCGGCGTGGCGATGCCGGGGCCGTTCGACTACGCGCGCGGCGTGGGCCATTTCGAGGGCAACGACAAATTCGAGGCGCTGAACGGCGTCAATGTGGGCGACGCCCTGCGCGAGCGCGCGCGGCGGCCGCACGACATCCGTTTCCTCAACGACGCGACGGCCTTCGCGGTCGGCTGCAGCCGGATGGGCGACGCACCGCGGACGGGCCGGGCGGTCGCCCTGACCCTGGGCACCGGTCTCGGGGCCGCCTTCCTGGAGGACGGCGTTCCCGTCATCGCCGGCGAAGGCGTGCCGCCGGACGGCTGCCTCTGGAGCCTGCCGTTCGGGGCCGGGATCGCGGACGACCATGTCTCGGTGCGCTGGATTCTCGATCAGGCGCGTATGGCCGGTCTGGCCGCGGAGGGCGTGGCCGAGCTGGCCTCACGGGCGCGACAGGACCCCGCCGCAGCGGCGATCTTCGACCGCTATGGCGAGAATCTGGGAGCCATCGCCGGTCCGTGGCTGGCGTCGTTCGGCGCCGCGGATGTCGTCCTCGGCGGCCGGATCGCCGGCGCCTTCGACCTGTTCGCGCCGTCCCTGCGGCGGGCCCTGGAGTCCGCCGGCGCGGTCGTGTCCGTCCGCACCCATCCGAACACCGAGGACGCCGCCATCGTCGGCGCCGCCACGACCTTCGACGAAACCTTCTGGTCCCGCGCCCGGACCCGGCTGCCCCGGCGATAGCGGGTCTCTGGCCTAACCGGGCCGTTCACCCTCCCCGACCGCCTGGCTGTCCCGCAGGTAGCGATTCAGCCAGGTCGTGATCTCCCACAGCGCGTGCTCCAGCGACTCGCGGGCCCGGTAGCTGTGGCCCTCGTGGGGCAGCAGCACATAGCGGGCGGTGGCGCCGTGGCCCTTCAGGGCGGCGAAGAAGCGTTCGCTCTGCATGGGCTGCGCGCCGCTGTTGGCGTCGGCGGCGCCGTGCATCAGCAGGATCGGTTCATTGATCCGGTCGGCGAAAGCGAAGGGGCTGATCGCCATATAGTGTTCCGGGGCTTCCCAGAACGTCCGGCGTTCGGTCTGGAAGCCGAACGGCGTCAGGGTGCGGTTGTAGGCGCCCGACAGCGCGACGCCGGCGCGGAACAGGTCGCTGTGGGCCAGCAGGTCGGCGGCCATGGCGGCGCCGAAGCTCCAGCCGAGGACGGCCGCGCGGTCGCGGTCGACCGCGCCGGTCGCGGCGGCGGCGTCGAGGGCGGCGGCGGCGTTGGCGACCACCTGCGGCGCGTGACCCTGCAAAGTCTCCGGGGCGCCGTCGTCGGCGACCGGCATGGCCATGCGCATCACCGCATAGCCCTGGGTCAGCAGGTAAAGTTCGATGTCCCCGAAGCCGTCGGGCCGGGTAAAGCCTTCCGCCTCGCGCCCGCCGCCGCGCAGGGCGGCGCGGTCGGCCGCCAGGACCGGATATCCGGTCACAAGGAGCGGCAGGGGACCGTCGATCCCGACGCGGTGACCGGCGGGCAGGAACAGGGTGGCGCTTAGCGGGACGCCGTCCGACCGGCTGTAGGTCAGGACGCGCTGTTGCACGCCGGCGAACTGAGGGGCCGGATCCACGAAGGCGGTGACCGCCCGGGCGGTCTCGCCGGACCCGTCCGTCACGAACAGGTTGGGCGGCGCGTTGTGGTCCTGGCGACGGACCAGCAGCCGCTCGCCGGCGTCGTCGAGCAAGGCCATCAGCACGCTCCCGTCGTCGGCGGGGACCCGGTAAGGCGTGCGCTCGCCCGTCTCGAGATCGACCCGCAGCACGCCGCCGCCGCCCCGAACCAGCAGCGCCTCGCCGTCGGGAGTCAGGTGCAGGCGCTCGCGGCCTCGGGGGTCCGTGCGCATGACCGGTTCGCCGACGGCGCCGCTGCGCAGCTCGCGGCCGCGGCCCGGCCGGGACGGATCGACCACGGTGCGCTGCTGGCGGCGGTCGACGGAGCTGGCGACCAGGGCGAGGTCGTCGCGGCCCCAGAAGATGCGGCTGAAGCGGCCCTCGAGATCGATCAGCCGGAGCGGGTCGCCGGTGAACGGGGCGGCGAGCATCAGCAGCCGGTCGTGGACGGCGACGTCGGCGCTCAGGTCGCCGCCATCCCGGGCCTCGGCCCAGACCAGGGTCGCGGGGGCGTCCTCGCGCCACTGGATCGACCGGGCGCCCGTCGGCACGGCGCTGGTCGCCAGTTCCTGAAGCGGCCGGTCGACCACTCGCCGAACGATCTCGCCGCCCCTGTCGCGGACCACCACGACGGTCGGGAACGAGCCGGCGCCGACGCTGTAGCTATACGGGCGTTGCAGCCGCGTCTCGAGGAGGTATCGGCCGTCCGGCGACGGCTGGCTGTCGAGGATCAGGCCGGGCGGCGCCAACGGGCCCGAGGTCACGCCGTCGAGCCCGACCCGCGCCAGGGTCGAGGTGAAATAGTAGTCGAACAGGGCCTCGTCGGCCGGGCTGGCCAGCAGGTTCTGAAGCGTCGTCAGCGCGGCCGTCCGGCCCGGCTCGCTCTCCTGGACGATCGGCCCGACCGGAACGCGGTCCGGTTCGGGCGGCGCGCCCCGCTCCCCGGGGACCAGCCTGACGAGGAAGCCGCCGCCGTCCGGCAGCCAGGCGTAGGCCTGGGGAAAGGCGGCGTTGATCCGGCCCGTCACGCGGCGGGCCGCGCCGGTCGCGGCCGAGGCGGTCCAAAGCTCGACCTCGTCCGGCCGCAACATCAGGAAGGCGAGGCTCTGGCCGTCGGGAGACCAGAGCGGCGCGATGACCCGGGCGTCGGCCGGCAGCGCGGCGCGGCGTTCGGTCCCGTCGGCCAGGTCGATGAAGACGACGCCGTCATAGGCGGAAATCCCGCCCGGTCCGTTGTTCAGCGGATCGACCATATGGCCGGCGAGGCCCAGCACGGGCGCCGCCAGTTCGGCGATCGGCGGCGCGGCGGGGCGCCCGAGCAGCGCCAGGCGATCCCGGCTCGGGCTGACCATGACCATTGGCCGGGCCGGGGCCGCCAGCAGCGCCGGGATGGGATCCGGCGGGACCTGGTAGAGCAGCGGCCGGTCGTCGGGCCCGGCGGCCGCCGATGCGGGGCCGCCGGCCAACAGCAGGGCGGCGGCAAGGCCCGCCGCAATCCGGCCGGCCGCGCTCACGTCGCCGCCGGCCGGTTGGAGCCGGCGGTCCGTGGGCAGGGTTCCGGTCCCGTCATCCGGTCCTCAGAAGCGGGCCCGGAGGCCAAGCGTGACCGTGCGTCCGCCGCTGTACTGGTAGGTGTTGGGGAAGAAGAAGGAAGCATCCGACCGGTCCAGGCTGTTCGAGGTGGCGCTGCGGATGTCCGCCTCGTCCGCGTCGCGCAGCAGGTCGTCGCCCTCGACGAAGATCGTGTACCGGTTGTTCTCCGGCCCGCCGAACGCATAGCTCATGCGCAGGTCCAGGGTCGAATAGGCCGGAACGATCGTGTTGAGGTCGTGGACGTCGTAGGCCGACACGGACTCGGTCTGCTTGGTGTAGACCAGCCGCCCCTCGAAACCGCCCTTCGCATAGGTCAGGCCGGCGTTGTAGGTCCAGGCCGCCTGTCCCTCCAGCGACCGGTCCAGGGAGACCACGATCGTGTCGCCGTTCTCGTCGCGGCCCGACACCAGGGTCGGGAAATCGCCGCTGGTGTAGGTGACGTTCCCGATCACGCCGAAGTCGCTGAGGAAGCCCGGCAGGAAGTCGAGCTGGCGGATCGCCTCGAGCTCCACGCCCCAGATGGTGCCGCCCTCGCCGTTTTCCGGGCGCCGGTACAGGAACTCGGTGTCGGCGTCGAAGGCGGTCAGATCGGGTCGCGTCGCCGCCAGGGGCTGGAAATAGTCGAGGATACGGTCGCGAACCTCGTCGGCGGGAACGTCGGAGGTGAGGACGTTGGTGAAGTTGTTGGTGATGGTCTTGTGGAACACGGCGGCGCGCAGCAGGCCGGGCGTGTCCTTGAAATACCAGGCGACGTCGAGGTCCCAGTTGTCGGTCATCGTCGGTTCGAGGTCGGGGTTGCCCTCGGCCAGGATGGCGCGGTTCTGGCTGGGCCGCAGATCGATGAAATACTGGGTCTGCCGCCGCAGCAGCTGCAGGTTGGGGTGGACGGTCGAGCGGAAATAGCCCAGCCGCGCCACGACGTTGGACGTCGGGCGGTAGTTGACCAGGAAGCTCGGGGTCACCGTGGTGTCGACCGCTTCCAGGTTCTCGATATCGATCATTCCCGCTTCAGCGAAGGTGCTGCGCGGCTCGCGCTGGAAGGTCGGCGTATTGAGCGTGACGCTCGGAACGGCGAAGGCCGATCCGGTGCGATCGGTGCGCTCGACGCGGAGGCCGCCGATGATGTCGAACTGGCCCAGTTCGACGTGGGTCTCGATATAGCCGGCCCAACGTTCCTCGACCGAACCGGCCGGCGTCAGGGCGCTGTCGCTCAACGCCGGATCGAAGTCGGACGCGTCGGTGAAGGTGAACCGGGCCTCGTTGAAGGGGGTCGACGGGTCATCGACCAGGAGACCTTCCAGGCCGCGGAAGATGGCGCTGTTCCCCGCCTGGCTGATCGACGGGACGGTGAAATCGCCGAAGCCGAGGAAACCGAGATCGCGGGTCAGCAGCAGCCCGGAGTCGATATCCGACAGGAAGGTGTTGCGGCCGGCGATGGGCCTGAAGCTGTTGATTTCCGTCAGCAGGTTCGGGTCGGTGGTGAAGGAGTCGTCGAGCGCCGACCGTTCGCTGCGGTCGTATTTGGCGCCGACCTCGACATAGTCGAGCCAGGACTGGGCGTAGTAGCGGGCGCTGGCCTCGCCGAAATAGGCGTCGGTCGGACTGTCGGTGATCGAACGGCCCGCGCTGAGAATCCGGTAGGTGGCCGGGTCGAACAGCAGACTCTGGCCTTCGGCTGTCAGCGACGGGATCGGCACGCCGTCCGGCCCCTCGACGAAGGCGCCGCCGATGATCCGCTCGGTCTGCGCCGCGTTGTCGTCGTTGGCGAACTGGATCGTGGTCGGATCGATCAGGTCGCGGAGGTTGGTGAAGGGCGTGCTGGTCAGGGTGACTTCGTCATTGCTCGACCGTGACCTCGCGCCGGTGTAGCCGGCCTTGTAGCGCAGCCGCCAGCGATCGAAATTGGTGTCGCCGCGGAAGCTGAGGGTGTTGGTCACCAGTTCCACGTCGGACGACTGCAGCGACAGGCCCGGACGCAGGCTGTTCAGCACGAAACGGCGCCGCACCTCGCCGCCGAGCTCCGGGATCGGCATGTCGAAGCCGCCGGTCAGGAACTGCACCGCCGAACGCGAGAAGAAGGTGTAGGCGTCGCGCTTGTTGTGCGAGACGTCGAAGCGCAGCCGGGTGTGATCCCCGATGTCCCAGGCGGCGTTGACCCCGATCGCCAGATTGGTCTCTTCGCGGTCGCGGCCGATGTAGGTGGCGCTGCTGTTCAGCCGGTCGTTGAACTCCGGATCGAACGGAAACTGCAGGCTCGCCGGGACCTGGAAGATCGAGGTGTAGCCCGCCGGCAGAACCGCGGGCGTGGTCCCGCTGCTGTTGTTGAAGACGTCGAAATTGCTGCGGCTGGTGTCGCGGTAGGAGACGTTCGCCGCCAGGCCGAAGGTCGAGGTCAGTTTTCCGCCGACGGTGGCGTTGACCTGGTACTCCTCGCCGAAGCCGCTCTCGACCGGCTGTTCCTTCTCGACGCCGGCGCCGAAGAAGAAGTCTCCGTAGTCGAGGCCCGAGCGGGTCTCGATCTCGACCAGGCCGCCCGAGCCGGTGGCCTCGTGGCTGGGCAGCAGCGACTTGTGGATCGTCACCTGCGAGATGTTGTCGGCCAGCATGCCGCTGAGGTCGACCGCCCGCTCGAAATTGGTGCCCTGCAGATCGGCGCCGTTGACCTGGACGTTGATGGCTTCCGCGTTGAAGCCGCGCACGAGGATTTCCGACCCCTCGCCGGTGTCGTCGGCGCGCTGGAAGGCCACGCCCGGCACGCGCCGCAGCGCCTCCGAGACGGTCTCCGCCGGGAAGCCGCCGAGGCTGTCCTCGGACACCACGGTCGAAGCGTTGTTGGCCGTGCGCTGCTGGTTCAGCGCCCGCTGGATGGCGCTCATATAGCCGCCGACGACGACGTCCTCGACCTCGATCGCGCCGGCGTCGCCCTGCAGGAAGTTCAGGGTCGCTTCGCTTCCAGCCGCCACGGTGACCTGCTGGGCCTGGTTCCGGGAGCCGAGGTAGTCCAGCACCACCGTGTGCTCACCCGCGGGCACGCCCGGGATGCGAAAAAAACCGCGTTCGTCGCTCACGGCCGCCAGGTTGGCGCCCTGGACAATGATGGAGGCGCCCGGGACCGGCGCGCCGGTCCCGGCGTCGGTCACCGCGCCGCGCACCGCGCCCACGCCGACTCCCCGCTGGGTCGCCGCCTGTCCGGCCGCCTGCAGCACGAACACATTGCCGCCGGTCTGGCGGAAGGTCAGGTCGGTCCCGACCAGCAGGCGCTGCATGGCGGCCTCGGGCGTGAACGAGCCGGAGACGCCGGCGGTGCGGCGGTTGGCGACCAGTTCGGGCGCGTACAGCAGCTCCACGTCTGTCTGACGAGCGAACTCCTGCAGGCCGGCCGCCAGAGGCTGCGGCGCGATGTTGAAGGCGACGGCCTGGGCCAGGGCCGCGGACGGCGTGGCGACGGCGACGATGGCCGCTCCGGCGAGCAAGGCGTTCCGGAAGGAGGTCGCGGTGGTCATGGTCATTTCCCCGAGGATGCGAGACCGCTCTTTTTGGCGTTCACATCGGGTAAGACGCGCCAGCGCCGGAACCCCTCACAAAAAACTTCCAGCCGCGCGTCTACGGCCTCAGCGGCGGGTCAGGACCACGACGTTGCGGCGCTGGTCCAGTTCGGCCTCGACCGGGAAACCGATCTCGAGCGCGGCGACAAACCGCTCCGCCGAACCGGGCCGGAACACGCCGCTCACCTTCATCTCGCCGAGGTCGCCATCGCCGAGCACGACCTTGCGGGTCGAGTAGCGATTGATCTCCTCGATGACCTGCGCCAACGGCTCGTCCGAGAAGACCACACGGCCCTCGCGCCAGCTGACCGCCTTCTCGAGGTCCGCCCTGCGAACCACGAACGGCCGCTCCTCGATCGCCACAAGTTGCTCGCCCGCCGTCAGCTTGCGCACCTCCGGAGCGACCGGGAACAGCCTGGTGCCGTTGACGCGTCTCACCTCGATGCGGCCCTCGACCAGCGTCACCCGAGTCTCTCCGGCGCCGACATGCACGTCGAAGGCGGTGCCCAGCGCGGTGATCGTCTGGCCGCCGGCCTCGACCACGAAGGGTCGGTTGCGGTCGTGTGCGACCTCGAACAGGGCCTGGCCGCGCAGCAGCCTCAGATCGCGCCGCTCGTCGACGTAGTTCACCTCCAGCACGCTGTCGGTGTTCAACTGGACCACCGAACCGTCCGCAAGGGTGATGGAAGAGCGCTCGCCGACCTCGGTGCGGTAGGTGGCGGGCGCGCTGCTGCTGACCGCCTGGGGGACCAGCGCCGGGCTCTGCAACAGGATCCATCCGCCGACCAGCACCGCGGCGACGCCCGCGGCGATCGCGCCCATTGGAACCCAGCGTGGGCGCGCCCGCGAAGGCCGACGGGTCGCCTTCAACGCTTCACGCCGCATCGCGAGGATCGGCCCCGTCGCCGCCACCTCGTCGAGATCGCTCCACAGTCCCTGATAGTCGGCGTAGGCCGAGACATGGGCGGTGTCGGCGGCCAGCCAGCGGGAAAAGCGGACACGATCCTCCTCGCCCAATTCGTCCGAGCGGAGACGCGCGAACCAGAACGCCGCCTCCTTCTCCACCGCCGTATCGTATTCCGCCGTCATCGGTCCTCATCACGCTCGAAACGGGTTTTGATCTGGCGCATCGCTTCCATCATGTGCTTCTCGACGGAGCTGACCGAGATCTCCAGCCTCCCGGCGATCTCGGCGTATTTCAGCTCTTCGAAGCGATGCAGAAGGAAGATCACGCGCGTTCTTTCCGGCAGTTCGCCCAGCACCCGTTCCAGCAGCGCGAGGCGCTGCTTTCCTAGTAAGACGCGCTCGGGGGAGATTTCCTCAAACGAACTCGCGCCCCCGGCTTCCATGGTCCGGTCGGCTGCGGTGCGGGTGGCGTACCGGCGCGCCCTGTCGCGGAGCAGGTTGGCCGCCATCTGGAAGATGTAGGCCTCGGCGTTGTCCATGGCGCCGGGCTGTTCGCGCGCGGCCAGCCGGCAGAAGACCTCCTGCACCAGGTCGTCCGCTTCCTGTTCGTTACGGGTGCGCTTGCGAAAGAAGCTGCGCAGCGGGCGGGCGAAGCGCGCAGTGATCTCGGCCAGGCCGTCGCCGTCCTGCCGCCGCGCTCCCTGGCCTGCCTTCTGCGTCATGCCAACAAGATCCGTGTCGCCGGGGCGGCACAAGAGCGGCGCGGGGACCGCTTGTCCAGCGCCGAACCGCATCCGGGAAGGGCCGGGGCGAGCGCTCGGCGGCGCAGCAGGCGCGCCCCGGGCAGGCTGGAGCCCCGCCAAGCCGTGCGTTCTTCCGATTTCTGATCTGGAGAAGAAAATGGCGCGCCCGGAACGATTCGAACGTCCGACCCTCAGATTCGTAGTCTGATGCTCTATCCAGCTGAGCTACGGGCGCGCTTGGCCGCGAACGGCGAGGGCGGGTATCTAGCGGACGAGGGGGCGGGGGGCAAGACCGGTCGGCGGCTTTCGTGCGACGATTTCAGGGCCGGCCGCGCAGGTCCTCCGGAATGGGTGTTTCCGGCGTTTCCCCGGTCCAGACGATCGAGGTGATCCACAACCGCCGGCCGTCGTCGAACAGGGTGATGGCGTTGACGCCGCGCTGGACCGGATCGGCCGCATCGCGCGCCGTACGGATCTCGTAGGCCGACAGCACCTGGATGAGCGGCCCGAACCGGGTCACGCGCCGGCCGGTTTCGCGCTCGTAGAAGGCGTTGGCCTGGAAGTGCGGCGTGTTGCGCGCCACGTAGTCGGCGGGCGAACTCACCCGCATGCGGGCGCCGCCGTCGGGGGCGCGGCCGGCCCCGCCCATGATCGCGCCGGGCAGGAACAGGCCGTGGAAACGGGCCCAGTCGCGGGCCTCGCCCGCCTCGCCCGAGATCACCTCGTAGAGGGCGGCGATGATGGCGTCGATGGAGGCGACGTCGCCGGGCCGGGCTTCGGCGGCGGGCGGGGAGGCCGGCGCGGCCGGGGCGGTCTGGGCCAGGGCGGGGCCGACGACGAGCGCGACGGCGGCGACGGCGAGAAGGACGGGGCGCATGGCGGGCTCCTGCGGCGGACGGCCGACCTTGCCGTGGCCGCGCCGGATTGACCAGCCGGCGTCGATAGTCTCTTTCGCCCCCAGTTTCGGGACCCCAGCTTGGAGCTCCGCAATCCGCCGCCGAGAGACGCCAATGACCTTCGCCGCCCCGCCGTTACGATCGTGGATCGCCGTGAGCCTGTCGCTGGTGCTGGTGCTGGGCGGCTGCGCGGCGCCGGTGGTCGGGGACCGGACGGCGCCCGTCGCGGCCGCCGCGCCGCCGCCGGCGCGCGGCCCGTTCGTGGCGGCGGCCAATCCGCTGGCGGTCGAGGCCGGGATGCAGGTGCTGAGGCGCGGGGGCTCGGCGGTGGACGCGGCGGTGGCCGTGCAGGCGGTGCTCGGCCTGGTCGAGCCGCAGTCCTCGGGGCTCGGGGGCGGGGCCTTCATGATGCTATACGACGCCTCGAGCGGCGAGGTGACCGGCTACGACGGACGCGAGACGGCGCCCGCCGCGGCGACGCCGGAGCTGTTCCTTGAGAACGGCCGCCCGCTGGGGTTCGGGGACGCCGTGCGCAGCGGACGCTCGACCGGCGTTCCGGGCGCGGTGGCGCTGCTGGCCATGGCCCAGGCGGAACACGGGCGGCTGGCGTGGCGCGACCTGTTCGGCGACGCCGGGCGGCTGGCCCGCGACGGCTTCGTGGTCAGCCCGCGTCTCGCCGGCATGATCGCCGGCCAGAGCGGG
>JACPDR010000050.1 GCA_016183935.1 Caulobacterales bacterium | reverse complement strand
GCGCCCGGCCCCGCGCGCCGCCCGCGTGGTCGCCCCACCGCCGCCCGAGGTCGAGCCGCTGCCCGCCGCCGTCGCCGCGCCCGTCCCGGTCTTCGCCACCCTCAGCGACGCCCAGCTCGCCGGAGCGGCCACGGCCGGGTCCGGCTCGGGTCAGGGCGTCGGCGCCGGGCAGGGGACGGGCCAGGGCGCCGGCGTCGGCGCGGGGCCGGACGGCGCCGGGGCCGGATGCGACATGATCTGGCGACTGCAGGACGCCCTGCGCTCCGATCCCGAGGTCCGCGCCGCCGTGGCCGAGGCGCACCGCACGTCCGGCTCCGGCCGCGCCCTGCTGGTCTGGAACGGCGACTGGATCCAGACCCCGGGCCAAGCCGGCAAGGGCCTTGCGGGGGTCCGTCAGGCTATCGCCCTGGAAGTGGCCTTCGCGCCCGAGGCCTGCCGACGCCAGCCGATGCGGGGGTTGGTGCTGATCCGTTTCGCGGGCGGGCAGCGGGTGGTGTTCGGGACGGGCAGCTGGCGCTGGTCGCAGCTGCTGGGCGGGCGGCGGTAGGGGCTCGTTAATAACCGACGGCGACCTGCCGAACAGCGGCCTTCACCAACGTCTGCTGCGGGTGGAAAGCCGACGTTGGATCGTCAGCGACCAGCGGACATCTCCAACCGCACCTCGTCTGGAATGTTGGTCCAGAGGGTCTCCGGCGTCAGCCTCAGGCGGACCCCATATTCATCCGTAGCGGCGGCCAGGATTTGCCGAAACCACATTGGATATGTCCACTCTCGCGGTTGAGGACTAACCAAGCATCTCCGAATGGGGTCCCAACCAACCTCCATCGCTGCCCGGTAGATCAGGGCGAAGTCTTTGGTCGCCGGTGTGACGCAGAGCTTCCCATCTCCGTCGATCTCAACGCTGACGATGCGGTCTTCTGCCATGCACCGGACCGTGCCCGTGACGACCGCCCTGGGCAAGGTCCGCAATGGGTCGGGAGCGGCGAATGTCTCCACCGCAGACAGCCGCCCTATCCGCCACCACCCCTCTCCCCGTCATCCTCGGGCTTGACCCGAGGATCAGACCGTCCGGTGCTCCGTCGAGCGCCCCACGGTCGGACTCTCAGGGCCGTCACCGCCGCACAGCCCGCCTCTCGCCTCTGATCCTCGGATCAAGTCCGAGGATGACGGCTTTGGAGTGAGAAGGAGGCGCCAACAATCCGTCGACTACCTTCATAATCCTGCGGCGCAAGTCGTTGGGTTCGTTCAGCCCGACCCTCGAGCCAGCGTCCTGAGCCCGCCATAGGGCGGAGCCGCCGGATAATGCGGGCATGGCGACGAACGAACTCACAATCGATCAAGGGGCGGTCTTGCCCGGCGACATGCCGTTCAAGCAAAGCGCGGTCGGGATGACGCTGAATCGCTGGGCGGGGGTCGCGGACCGGTACGCGGCGGGCGAGCCGATCCAGGAGCTGATGGCGGAGTATCGGGTCTCGGCCAGTTCGATCTATCGATGGGCGAAAATCCTGAACAGGCGCAAGCGGGACGTTGGGGCGCCGACGCTGCGCAAGGGACCGCCGCCGCTGATCGTTCGGTCGCTGGAGGACGGCCGGGTCCAGATGATCTGCGCCGACGAAGGCTTCCTGTTCGACCCGGACAATCCGCAGGGGGCCGTCACGACCCTGTTGACCCAGATGGCCGCCCACGCCGGCGCCGCCAACTTTCCGGGCTTTAGCGTCCGCCTGCGCGTGATCGACCAAATCCGGCGCGTGCTGCTGGGATGGCGCGGAAGCCGTCCGCCCAACGCGCCCTGTCTCGACGAAGGCGAAGACGAAGCCCCGCCCGCTCGGCCCCTGATCCTGCGCGACTCGCAGATCGCGCCCGGAACCCTGCCCGACGGCGGCCGGTGGTCGACCTGGCTGTTCCTGGGCGGGCGCGGCGCGGGCAAGACCCTGGCGGGCGCCAGCTGGCTGGCCGACCAGGCGGAGGCGCTGGGCTCCGGCGGCCGGCTGGCCCTGATCGGGCCGACCCTGCACGACGTGCGCGAGGTGATGATCGAGGGCGTCAGCGGGATTCGTTCGCTGTCGCGCTGGACGCGGGCGACGCGGCCGAAATTCCAGGCCTCGCGGCGGCGGCTGATGTTCGACAACGGCTGCGTCGCCTACGCCTTTTCGGCCGAGGATCCCGACAGCCTGCGCGGGCCGCAGTTCAGCGCCGCCTGGGCCGACGAATTCTGCGCCTGGCGGGGGTCGGGGCCGAGAGGGGCGGCGGAGACGCTGGCCCTGCTGCGGATGGGGTTGCGGCTGGCGGGGGCGGACGGGCAGGGGCCGCGGCTGGTGGTGACCACGACGCCGAGGCCGACCCGAGCGCTGGTGCGGCTGCGCGACGAGGCGAGCTGCGTCCTGACCCACGCCCCGACGGCGGCGAACGCGGCGCATCTGTCGCCGGGGTTCCTCGACGGGCTGCAGGCGCTGTACGGCGGGACCCGGCGGGCGGCGCAGGAGCTGGAGGGCAAGGTCGTCGAACTGGACGGGGCGCTGTTCACGGCGGCGATGATGGCGCGGGCGCGAAGGCTTTCTTCTCCCCTTGAGGGAGAAGGAAGTTACGACCGCATCGTCGTCGCCATCGACCCCACCGCCACGGCCGGCGGGGCCGCCTGCGGGCTGATCGCGGCGGCCCGGTTCCGGCGCGCCGACGGGGTGCGCTGCGCCGTGGTGCTGGCCGACCGCTCGATCGCCGGGCTGGGGCCGGACGCCTGGGCGCGGCGCGCGGTCGCCCTTGCGGCGGAGGTCGGGGCCACGGCGCTGGTGGCCGAGGTCAACCAGGGCGGCGACATGGTCAAGGCGGTGCTGAAGACCGCCGGCTGCCGTCTGAAGGTGCGCGAGGTCCACGCCACGCGGGGCAAATACGTCCGCGCCGAGCCCGTCGCCGCCCTCTACGAACAGGGCCGCATCCATCACGCCGGGGCGTTCGACGCGCTGGAGGAGGAGCTGATGGCCTTCGGCGGCGAGATGGAGGCGGCGGGCTCGCTGGACCGCGCGGACGCGCTGGTGTGGGCGATCACCGACCTGCTGATCGACGCCCCGGACGGGGAGCGGGGACCGAGGGTGCGAGTGGGGTGAGGCGCGTCCCGCGTCAGTGCAAAGCGCCCGCCAGGATGTCCTTCGCCCGCTCGCCGAAGTTCGCCGTCAGCGACCACGGACTGGGCTGGCGGATCACGTGCAGCGAGCCCTGTTTGTCCAGCACCTCATAGTCGCTGCGGCCGTTCGGCTTGCGGAAGAAGCGCAGGCTGACCGTGGCGTCGGCGACGCGCATCCCGGTCAGGGTGATCTCCGGCAGCCACGGCGGCAGGAAGGGGTCGATGAACAGCATCCGGGTCGGCGCGAACGGCTGCAGCCCCAGCATGGCCTGGAGCAGGGTGTAGACGGTGGTGGCCGACCAGGCCTGGGGCGAGTTGGCGGCGGGGTAGACCGCCGGGAAGGGGTGGTCTCCGTCGCGCGGATGGCCGGCGATGCACTCCGGCAGGCGGAAGTGGTCGAACAGGGCCGCCGTCTCGAACTGGGCGCGGCAGATCTGCTCGACCCGCTCGTGGCAGCCGTAGCGATAGGCGCCCACCGCGAACGGCCCGTGCTCGACCGGCCAGACCGTGCCGCGGTGGTAGGAATACGGGTTGTAGGACGGGTGGTCCGAGGACAGGGTCCGCACGCCCCAGCCGCTGAACATGTCGGGGGCCATCAGGCGGTCCAGGGTGCGGGGGACCAGCGTCTTGTCGGCGATGCCGGTGGCCACGCAGTGCAGGGCGTTGGAGCCGACCGAGCGGACCTGCCGCCCGTCCCGGTCCAGCGCCATGGCGAAGGTGCCTTCGTCCTCCATCCAGAAGGCGGCGTTGAAGCGCTTCTTGAGCTCGACGGCGTCGTCGTAGAGGTGTTTCGCCTCGTCGCGGCGGCCGAACCACAGCAGCACCTCGGCCATGTTGAGCATGGCGGCGAAGGCGATGCCCTGTTCCTCGCAGGTGGCGATCGGCGTCTGGGCCGACGAGCCGTCGGCGTGCACCAGGGCGTCGCCGGAATCCTTCCAGCCCTGGTTCTCGGTGCCCATGGCCGAGCGGGTGCGGTAGTCGAAGAAGCCGTCGTGGTCGCGGTCGCTGCAGGTCCGGAGCCACTGGATGGCCTTCACCGCCGGCTCGATGAAGGGCTGGACCAGCGCCTTGTCGGCGGTCCAGTGCCACAGCTGGGCGACCACGAACGGATAGAAGCCGGAGGTCGTCAGCGAACCGTAGCTGCGGCCCTGCGGGTTGAAATTCAGCGCCGCGAGGGGGCCGTCGTGGGCCTCGTGCAGCATGCGGCCGGGCTGTTCGTCGCGCCAGTCGTTGACCGCCTTGCCCTGCCAGTCGGCCAGCACCGGCAGGGTCCCGCGCATCAGGTCGGTGGAGACGGGCGCGGCCTCCCAGGCGGCGGTCAGGGTGTCGCGGCCGAACAGGGCGACATAGAGGGGCAGGCCGGCGGCCGGCGTCCACGCCCGCTCGCCGACGTCGAGGTCGAACAGGCGCAGGGCGGCGAGGTCGTGCTTGCCCTGTTCGAGAGCCCCGATCACCACCGGGGACAGGGCGCCGCTCTCGCGGCTGGAGAACTTCGTAGCCTCGTCGAGGAAGATCGCGGTGCGCCGCTCGTAGGGATTGTCCGGGGCCTCGAACGAGCGGCAGCCGTAGCGGGGCGTCAGGCGGCGGGACTCGATCTCGGGGATCAGGTCCACGCAGCAGTGCCAGGCCTCGCCGGGGGCGAGCGATACGTCGAACGAGATGCGGTTGCGGCGGCGTCGGGGCGGGGTGGTCGCATGGGTGAAGCGGACCGTCAGGCCGCGGTGGATGGCGGCGACCCCGGTTTCGCCCTGATGGTCGTAACGGTGGGTCGCTTCATAGGTGGTGGTGAGGTCCCAAGCGCCCTCGCCCTCGCTCCAGACCGAGGTCTTGCGGCCCTTCTGACGGCGATCGCCGCCGGTCTCGGCCTGGTCGGCGAAGTCGGATTCAAGCTCGAGCGCGAGGGTCAGGCGGATCGGCCAGCGCGCGAAATTGGTCAGGTCGACGTCCTCGTGCATGCCGCCGCCGACGTAGCGGGACAGGCGCAGCTCGACCGCCTCCTGGGCCGCGGCCGAGATCGGGTCGCGCTCCCGTTCGGCGTGGCCGTCCGGGGCCGGGGCGATGAAATAGCCGAGCCACGAGTGCTGGGCGACGTTGGAGGCCGAGACCGCCTGCGGCGGGGCGCCCTCGATCAGCCAGCGCCAGCGCGACAGCAGCCGGGTCTCGTCGACGAACAGGCCCCGGTCGAGCTCGGGCAGCAGGACGCCGTCGTCGCGGGTGGCCAGCACGGTGCGGTCGCTGCTGACGTAGGTGGTCCCGGCGCGGGGGCGCAGGCGGATCAGCGACCGGCCGGCCCACCCGGCCGACGGCCGCTCAGCGGTTGGCGACGCCGACATGGTGGCGATAGACCAGTTCCCAGCCCATCCAGCCGTTGAACAGCAGCAGCGCGACCACCAGGCCGGACAGAATGACCCCGGTCCCCGCCGCGGCCTCCTGCGCCCCGCCGCTGAAGCGAAGCCACCAGTTCACGGCGGCGATGGCGACGGCGAGCAGATTGCCGCCCATGTGCCACCAGGCGGTGCGCAGGGCGCGGATCTGGCGGTCGCCGAAGAAGTCGGTGAAACCGAACACCGCCGCCACCAGGGCCATCGTCACGCCGGCCCCGAGCAGCCAGATCGAGGCCGTCGCCCAGCCCGGACGCCCGGTGTTGAGGAAGACCAGGTCCGTCACGAAGGCTGTGACGAGAAAGGCGATCGGGAAGGGGATGATCATCGGATGGAGGGGATGGCCGGCCACCCTGGCCGTGCTGTGAGGGTTGATCTCTGACATCTCGGGATCCTCCTTGGGATAGCGCTGATAGACCGCAAGGCCCCGCTTGGTTCCCAACGGCAACCGCCGGCCCTGACGTCCGTTTGATGCTGGAACGCGGAGAGGGTTCCCGATGCGGAAGACAGGCCGGGCCAGACCCCGGGTGGTGGTGGTCACCGGCGCCTCGGCCGGCGTCGGCCGCGCCACCGTGCGCGAGTTCGCGCGGGAAGGGGCCGCGATCGGCCTGCTGGCGCGCGGCGTGGAAGGGCTGGAGGCCGCCCGGCGCGAAGTCGAGGTCCTGGGCGGCCGCGCCCTCGTTCTCCCCACCGACGTCGCCGACGAGGCCCAGGTCGAGGCCGCCGCGGCCCGCGTGGAGGTCGAGCTCGGGCCGATTGACGTCTGGGTCAACAACGCCTTCGCCGGCCTGTTCTCGCCCTTCCTGGAGATCACGCCCGAGGAGTACCGGCGGGTCACCGACGTCACCTACATGGGGCAGGTCCACGGGACCCGGGCGGCGCTGAAGCGAATGCTGCCGCGCGACCGGGGCGCGATCGTGCTGGTCGGCTCGGCCCTGGCCTATCGCGGCATTCCCCTGCAGGCGCCGTATTGCGCGGCCAAGCACGCGCTGCAGGGGTTCCAGGACTCCGTCCGCGCCGAACTGCTGCACGCCCGGAGCCGGGTGCGTCTGGTCATGGTCCAGCTGCCCGCCGTCAACACGCCCCAGTTCGACTGGATTCGCGCCCGCCAGCTCGGCGAGCCCAGGCCCGTCGGCCCCGTCTACCAGCCTGAGGTCGCGGCGCGCGCGATCCATTTCGCGGCCCGCACGCGGCGCAAGGAAGTGATCGTGGGCGCTCCGGCCTTCGAGGCCATCGTCGGCGACAAGCTGGCCTCCGGCTGGCTCGACCACCACCTCGCCCGCACCGCCGTCGACGGCCAGCAGGACCAGTCGCCGATCCGCCCGGATCGTCCCGACAACCTGTTCGAGCCCGTGCCCGGCGATCATGGCGCCCACGGCCGCTTCGACGCCGGCGCGCGGACCCGGTCGCCGCTGCTGTGGGCGTCGACGCATCGTTGGCCGGTCGCCGGCGGCGCCCTGCTGGGGCTGGCCGCCGCCGGGCTGGGCCTGGGCCGGACGCTGCGCCGCCCTTGAGCCTCCGCCTCGCTTGAGCCAAGGTCCCGCCCGGACAGAGGGGCCCCCGATGAAGCACGAACAGACCGCCGACCTGCCATACCTGCGCAAGGTGGTCGGGGCCTCGATGGCCGGCACGGTGGTCGAGTGGTACGAGTTCTTCCTCTACGGCACCGCCGCGACCCTGGTGTTCGGCCAGCTGTTCTTCCCCGACACCGGCAACGAGCTGGACGGCATCATCGCCGCCTTCGCCACCTACGCCGTCGGCTTCATCGCCCGGCCGCTGGGCGGGATCGTCTTCGGCCACATCGGCGACCGGATCGGGCGCAAGTCGCTGCTCCAGTTCAGCCTGCTGTTGATCGGGGCGGCGACCTTCCTGATGGGGTGCCTGCCCAGCTTCGCCTCGATCGGCTACTGGGCCCCGGCTCTGCTGGTGACGCTGCGCTTCATCCAGGGCTTCGCCCTCGGCGGCGAGTGGGGCGGGGCCATCCTGCTGGTCACCGAGCACAGCCCGAACCGCTCCAGAGGGTTCTGGGGCAGCTTCCCGCAAGCGGCGGTGCCGATCGGCAACCTGCTGGCCACGGTGGTGCTGCTGGCGCTGTCGGGAGTCCTGTCGGACGAGGCCTTCGTCGCCTGGGGCTGGCGGATCGGCTTCTGGCTGTCCGTCGTGATCATCGCCATCGGCTACTACATCCGCACCCAGGTGACCGACTCGCCGATCTTCGAGAAGGCGCGCGAGGAGACCGAGAAGCGGGCCGAGGCCGGCTACGGCCTGACCGAGGTGTTCCGCCGCCACCCGCGCGGGGTGTTCACCGCCATGGCCCTGAGGTTCGGCGAGAACATCCTCTACTACATGGTCGTGACCTTCTCGATCACCTACCTGCACCACCGCGCCGTCGACACCACCCGTATTCTCGCCCTGCTGTTCCTCGCCCATGTGCTGCACGTGGCGGTGATTCCGGTCGTGGGCTGGCTGGCGGACCGGGTCGGACGCCGGCCAGTCTACCTGGCCGGAGCGGCCCTGACGCTGGTCTGGCCGTTCGTAGCCTTCCCGATGTTCGACACCGGCGGTACGGCGATGATCCTCGGCGCCATCATGCTCGGCCTCGCGGTGCACGGCCTGATGTACGCCGCCCAGCCGGCCATCATGACCGAGATGTTCCCCACCCGGATGCGCTACTCGGGCGTCTCGCTCGGCTATCAGGTCACCGCCATCGTCGCCGGCTCCTGGGCCCCGCTGATCGGGACGGCTCTGCTCAGGCGGTATGATTCCTGGGTTCCGATCGCCTGGTACATCCTCGTCGCCGGCGCGGTCAGCCTCGTCGCGGCCGTGGTCATGCGCGAGAGCAAGGGCGCCTCGCTGGCCGCCATCGACGCCGAAGACCTGAAGCGGCTCGCGGCGGCGCGGAACCCCTCTTCAAGCGCATAATTCCCGGCCCGGCCCGCCCCGCGGGTCCGCGGCCCTGTGCGACGCCGCCGGCCCCGATCGGGTTCGCCCAGCTGAATGGCGTTCCGTCCCCAAGGCTGGACCTGTTCACGGAATCGCCCGCAGGTTGCGAAAAGGGGGCAATAGCCATGAAGAGAATTCTGATGATGTCGGGCGCCGTCGGCGTCGCGACGCTATTGCTGGGCGTGGTCGCCGGGGCGTCGCCCGCGCGGGCCCAGTCGGTCTGCGAAACCATTCCCGCCGGCGGCGGGGGCGCCAGCGCGACCGGCCCCAATTCGCTGGCCTGCGGACCGGCCGCGACGGCCTCGGGTCCGAACAGCACGGCGACCGGTTATTTCAGCCAGGCGACCGGTTTCGCCGCCACCGCCACCGGCGTCGACGCCACGGCGTCGGGCGACGGTTCGACGGCCATCGGGTCCAGCGGCGCCGCGTCCGGCGCCTTGAGCACCGCGACCGGCTACGCCAGCGAGGCGAGCGGGCTGGTTTCGGCGGCGTACGGCGCGCAGAGCCAAGCCACCGGCGAAGCGTCGGCGGCCTACGGAACCTTCAGCTCCGCGACGGGAGAAGGGTCCACGGCGATCGGGGTGGCCAGCGTGGCTTCGGGCGCCAACAGCGTCGCCCTGGGCGCCGCCTCCTTCGCCGACCAGGACAATACGGTCTCGATCGGGTCGGCCGGCGGCGAACGCCGGATCGTCAACGTCGCCGACGGCGTCGGGGCGACCGATGCGGTCAACGTCGGGCAGTTGACGGCGGTGAGCGCCGGCACCCTGTCATCGGCCAACGCCTATACCGACGCCAGCAGCGCCACGACCCTGTCGTCGGCCAACGCCTATACCGACGCCAGCAGCGCGGCGGCCCTGTCCGCCGCCAACGACTATACAGACACCCGGCTGAGCGCCTTCGGCCTGGCCCTCGACGACCGCTTCGGCCGTGTGGATGACGAGATGCGGCGCATGGGCGCGATGAGCGCCGCCTTCGCGGTCATGGCCGGCAACACCGCCGGCCAGGGCACGGGCGCGTCCAATCGACTGGTCGTCGGCGTCGGCGGCTACAGCGGCGAGGGCGCCCTGTCGGTCGGCTACAGCCGCACGATCACGCCCCAAACCGCCTTCAACATCGGCGTCTCCGCGACCTCGGACGGCGCGGCCATGGGCGGCGGCAGCTTCGGCTTCGCCTGGTGACGCGGCGGCAGGACGGCTGATCCGCGAGACAGGATCGGCCCGCCGGGGGCCTGCCCTCCAAACCCGCCTCGGCCGGCGGAACCGCCTGCGGCATCGTGGTCGCCGCAGGGGCCGTGAGTGCGGATGGGGAAAGGACTCGTCTCCCCGCATCCGATCCGGTCCGCCGGCCCTACGGCTCCCCCGCCATGTGCGACGAAAGCCGGGACGTCCGGGACGCCGTCAGGAGCAGGTCTCCGCCCTGGGCCGCCGCGAGGGGCCCGACGTCGCGCAGAAGGTGCTCGACGATGTGGGCGGGGACCGACCCCTCGGGCGCGAATTGCTCGTTGTCCGCCATCAACGCCGCGAGCGTCGCGTCGTCCGCCTCCGTATCGCCGGTCAGGTCGCCGATTCGCTCGAGGATGATGGGATAGGCCGCCGGCACCCGAAGGGCGTTGAAGGCGGTCAGGATGATGCCGTCCAGCAGGGTCGCCTTCGGCATCGGCACTCCGTTCACGATCACGAAGCTCGGCATGATCCCGGTGGGATCGGATGTGATCACGAACAACTGCCCCTCGAACGGCATGGCCCAGCCGACGAAGCGGAGGTCTGGATTACCGAGCACGAACTCCAGCAGGCCGCTGGGCCCTCGCCGGAACCGGCCATGGTCGTGGCAGAAGCGCCCGGGCGCGACCACCGCCGGCCGGGTCGAGCGCCAGAAACCCTCATAGACATCGCCGCGATGCGCCGTGATCAGCCGCGCGGTCTCGAGCCCGGGCAGGGGAATGCCGTAGGTCTCTGGCGCGACCTCGGGCTGCGGCGGCCAGGCCACGCCGAACAGGGCGGCCAGGTCTTCGAGATCGCGATCCCAGTCCAGCAGGGTGAAGCCGGGCCGCTGGGCGGCCACGAACCGCGTCAGGCGCTCCAGGTTATGAGAGCCGGGCCTGACCGCGCCCGAACACCAACGCCCGGCCAGCGACTTGTCGACGCCGATCTCCGCCGCGAGCCGGCCCCGGCTGACCGACAGGGCCTTGAGAACCAGCTGCAGCTTTGACGAGAAGGCGGCGTCGGGCATGCGCGAAACGTGACGCATTCCCGACCGACGTGCAACCCGTTGCATTTTGGGACGGCGCCGTGGAGTCCGCCGATGCACCTCACCGCACGGCGTTCCGGTCCCGAAAAGCCTGCCTCCAATCGCGGGACGACCCGCCTGTTCGAGGATAGACCGATGGCCTTGTTGAGATCCCTGCTGGTGTCGAGCGCCCTGGGCGCGGGGACGCTGATGCTGTCCGCGGCGCTCGGGGCGTCGCCCGCGCAGGCGCAGGTGGTGTGCGAGACCATCCCGGCGGGGGGCGCGGGCGCGACCGCGACGGGAGTCAATTCGCTGGCGTGCGGGCCGGCTGCGACAGCCTCGGGCGAGAACAGCACGGCCACGGGTTCGGGCGCGTTGGCGACGGCCGACGGGGCGACGGCGACCGGCGCCGGCAGCAACGCCAGCGGCGCCCGCTCGACCGCCACGGGACTCAACAGCAACGGCTTTGGCGAGAACGCCACGGCCACCGGCTACCTCAGCAACGCCGCGGGGAACAGTTCGACGGCGCTGGGCGCCATCAGCTACGCAGGTGCCCCCGGCGCGACCGCCGTCGGCGCCGGCAGCTCCGCGTCGGGGGCGGGTTCGACGGCGGTGGGCCAGAACACCAGCGCTTCGGGCATCTCCAGCATCGCCGTCGGCGCCGGATCCGAGGCGTCCGGACTCGCCTCCATTGCGATGGGTGGGTTCAGCGTCGCTTCCGGCGGTTTCGGCACCGCGATCGGCAGCGGCGCCCAGGCCACCGGCGGCGACTCGACGGCGATGGGCGCGGCCAGCGTGGCCTCGGGCGTGGACGCCAGCGCCTACGGCCGACGCAGCGCGGCGTCCGGCTCCAGCAGCGCGGCCTTCGGAACCGACAGTCTGGCCTCCGGCGTCTCGACCACCGCCCTCGGCGCCTTCAGCCGGGCGACGGGGCTCGCCTCGACCGCGACCGGCGTCGGCAGCATGGCGTCGGGCGACAATTCGACCGCCAGCGGCGTCGGCAGCCTCGCCGCCGGCCTCTCGAGCACCGCGACGGGCAGTTTCAGCCAGGCGAGCGGGGCGATCTCCTCGGCCTTCGGCGTCCAGAGCGAAGCCAGCGGGGACCGGAGCGCGGCCTTCGGCTACAACAGCCTGGCCAACGCCTCCAATACGACGGCGTTGGGCGCGGACTCGGTCGCCTCGGCCGAGGGCAGCACCGCGAGCGGCTCTTTCAGCGCGGCGAGCGGAGAGGGGGCCTCGACCTATGGCTACCTGAGCGAGGCCAGCGCGAGCTGGAGCGCGGCCTATGGCTACAACAGCACGGCCGCCGGCTCCGGCTCGACGGCGTTGGGCGCCAATACCGTCGCCAGCGGCGTCAACAGCGTCGCCATCGGCGCCGGCTCGGTCGCCGATCAGGACAACGTCGTGTCTGTCGGCGCGGCCGGAGGCGAGCGGCGGGTCGTCAATGTGGCCGCCGGCATCGCGGCCACCGACGCCGTCAATGTCGAGCAGCTGGCGACCGCCAGCGCCTCCACCCTGTCCACGGCCAACGCCTATGCCGACACCCGCAGCGCGGCCGCGCTGTCGGCGGCCAACAGCTACACCGACACGCGCATCAGCGCCCTCGACCTGGCGCTGGACGACCGCTTCGGCCGCGTCGACGACGACATGCGGCGGCTGGGCGCGATGAGCGCGGCCTTCGCGGTCATGGCAGGCAACACCGCCGGCCAGGGCACGGGCGCCCAGAACCGGCTGGTCGTCGGCGTCGGGGGCTATGGCGGCGAGGGCGCGCTGTCGGTCGGCTACAGCCGCACGATCTCGCCCCGGACCGCCGTCAACATCGGCGTCTCGGCGACCTCGGGCGGCGACGCCATGGGCGGCGGCAGCTTCGGCTTCGCCTGGTGACACGGCGGCGGGACGGTCGGTCCGGGAGCTGGATCGGCTGTTCCGCCGGGTGGCCCGCTACTCGAACTCCACCAGCACATCGTCCGCCGCCACCGGGTCGCCGGCCCTGGCGCTGACCGCCTTCACCACGCCGTCGCGCTCGGCCTTGAGGATGTTCTGCATCTTCATGGCCTCGATGACAGCCACGGTTTCGCCGGTCTTGACCTCCTGGCCGACGGCGACCGGGATGGCGACGACGAGACCGGGCATGGGGGACTGGATGAGCTTCGAGGTGTCGGCGGCGACCTTTTCCGGCAGGCGGGCGTAGAGGGCGGCGACCGCGGGGGTGAGGACGCGGACGCGGGCGCGGGCGGCGCGGTGGCGGATGACGAAGCCGTCGGCGACGCGGGCGACCTCGGCGGTGAAGGGCTCTCCGTCGAGGGCGGCGCGGAATTGGGCCAGGCCGGGGCGCCAGTCGATGTCGGCGAGCTGCAGGGCGCGGTCCTCGCCGGCGAGGTCGAGGGTCAAGGCCTCGTCGTCGTCGTAGGACAGGGTGACGCCGTGGGCGTCCTGGCCGATCAGGACGATCCAGTCGGTGCGGCCGGAGGGATCGCCGGACAGCTCGGTCAGAATCTCGTTCATCGCGGCGGCGGCGGCGATGAGGATGTCGGTCTGGCGCCGGTCGGGGGCGAGGCCGTGGAAGCCGTCGGGGAACTCGTCCTTGATGTAGCTGGTCGAGATGTGGCCCGAGCGGAAGCGCGGCTGGTCCATGACGGCCGCGAGGAAGGACACATTGTGGCCGACGCCCTGCAGGTGGGTGTCCTCCAGCGCGCGGGCCATGCCGTCGATGGCGGCGTCGCGGGTCGGGCCCCAGGCGCACAGCTTGGCGATCATGGGATCGTAGAACATGCTGATCTCGTCGCCCTCGCGGACGCCGGAGTCGTTGCGCACGGTGTAGCCGTCGGGATGGGGGCCTTCCTCCGGCTGGTCATAGCGCACCAGGCGGCCGATGGAGGGCAGGAAGCCGCGATAGGGGTCCTCGGCGTAGATGCGGCTCTCGATGGCCCAGCCGTCGATGGCCAGGTCCTTCTGTTCAAAGGCGAGCTTCTCGCCCCAGGCCGAGCGGATCATCTGCTCGACCAGATCGACGCCGGTGATCAGTTCGGTGACCGGATGTTCGACCTGAAGACGGGTGTTCATCTCGAGGAAGTAGAAGGATTTATCCTGACCGGCGACGAATTCGACGGTGCCGGCGCTGTCGTAGTTCACCGCCTTGGCCAGGGCCACGGCCTGGGCGCCCATGGCGGCGCGGGTCTTCTCGTCCAGCAGCGGGGAGAGAGCCTCCTCGATGACCTTCTGGTTGCGGCGCTGGATCGAGCATTCGCGCTCGAACAGGTGGACGACATTGCCGTGCTTGTCGCCGAGCACCTGGATCTCGATGTGGCGCGGATCGATGATGAATTTCTCGAGGAAGACGCGGTCGTCACCGAAGGCGTTCAGGGCCTCGGCCTTCACGGCGGAGAAGCCCTCGGCCATGTCAGCGTCGGAGTGGGCGACGCGGATGCCCTTGCCGCCGCCGCCGGCCGAGGCCTTGATCATCACCGGATAACCGATCTCGTTGGCGATGCGGACGGCCTCGTCGGGGGTCTCGATCAGGCCCATGTGGCCGGGGACGGTGGAGACGCCCGCCTCGGCGGCCAGCTTCTTGGAGCTGATCTTGTCGCCCATGGCCTCGATGGCCTCCGGGTGGGGGCCGATGAAGACGATCCCCTCGTCGCGCAGGCGGCGGGCGAAGCCGGCGTTCTCGCTGAGGAAGCCGAAGCCGGGGTGAACCGCCTCCGCGCCGGTCTGGCGCACGGCGTCCACGATCCTGTCGGCGAGCAGATAGGACTGGTTGGCGGGCGCGGGGCCGATCAGCACCGCCTCGTCGGCCATCTCGACCGCCAGCGAGCCGGCGTCGGCCTCGGAATAGACCTGCACCGTCTTGATGCCCATGCGACGGCAGGTCTTGATGATGCGGACGGCGATCTCGCCCCGGTTGGCGATCAGGATCTTTGAGAACATGCGTGTGTGGGCTCTGAAGCGAACGTGATCGCCGGTGAGGGCGCCGCCCCGATTAGGCCGCGATCACAAGCGAGTAAACCGACGGGGGCGTTCAATGGATGGGGGTACGGGGTTGGCAAGCCCCGCCCGTATAGGGTTTAACGCTGCCCGTTCCCTGTTCCCACGGCTCCGGAGCCCGACTTTGATGTCCCGTATCCTCCCCGTCGCCGCGACCGCGGCCCTGACCGTGGCGCTCAGCGCCGGCTCCGCTTTCGCGCAGGACTGGCGCGCCCTGGCCCGTCAGGACCTGCAGGCGGCGCATGACGAGCTGGCCGCCAACCACCCGGCCCCGGTGGTGCCCGGACAAGCCAGCGACACCTTCCGCGCCTGGCTCGACGCCGGCCTGCAGGACGCCCTGTCCAAGGCCGGCCAGTCGAATAGCGGATCCAGCCACGCCTATCTGCTGGGCTATTACGCCGCCGGCTTCCGCGATTCGAACATCGTCATCCGCCCGAGCTACGAAACCGCGGCCGACCGCTTCACGGCGAACAGCTGGCCCGGCCTGGCCACCGGCTGGCGCGACGGCCAGTACGTGGTCACCTACGTCCAGCCGGGCGTGCGCCGTCTGCCGCCGGTCGGAGCCGTCGTCACCGAGTGCAACCTGACCCCGATCGACGAATATTCGCGCGCCAAGCTGGACCTGTGGGAAGGCGACCTGACCACCGAGGCCGGGCGTGTCACCTCCGCGCCGTATCTTCTGTGGAACCGGAACAACCCCTACGCCGGCGGCACGCCCTCGACCTGCAAGTTCAAGGTCGGCAACCGCCGCGAGCGCGATTATGAATTGCGCCCCGTTCCGGTCGATCCGGCCAGTCTCGAGGCCGCGTACCGCGCCACCCTGTACACGCCGGGCCCCGTGCCGCTGTCGATCGAGACGGTCAACGGCCGGCCGTGGATCAACGTCCACTCGTTCGCCGACGACGCCGGCTGGGACGCTTTCAACGCGCAACTGGAAGGCCAGCTGGCGGCGATCCAGGGCCCGCAGGGCTTCGTGCTCGATCTGCGCGGCGGCAGCGGCGCCTCGAACCTGGGTTCGACGGCGCGCGGCTACGGCGTGCTGAACCGCATCTGGACTTCGGAATTCACCCAGAGCCGCCAGCCGACCGGCGGCGACTTCACCTATCGCGCCACCCCGGGAAACCGCCAGTGGTACGCCGAGGTCATCGGCCGGATGAAGCAGGACGCCCGCTTCGTCTATGAAGCGCCGGAGGTCATCGCCCAGACCGAGGCCGTGCTGGCTGCGTTCGACGCCGCCCTCGCCGCGGGCCAGCCGAGCTTCACCCAGCCGCAGGCGGCCACGGCCGTCGATCCCAACGCGGTCAATCCCGTGCAGGGGCCGATCGTGGTGCTGGTCGACGCCGGCTGCTCGGGCGGCTGCCTCGACACCCTCGACCTGGTCAGCCGTCTGCCCAACGTGCGGATCGCCGGCTCGACCACGGCGGCGGACTCGATCTTCATCGAACAGACCGTGGAACGCCTGCCGTCGACCTATGCGGACCTGAGCTACGGCCACAAGGCCTGGACCTCGCGCCAGCGCGGCAACAACCAGCCGTTCATTCCGGAGCAGGGACTGACCTACACGGGCAATCCCGTGGACGAGGCCGCCGTCCGGGCCTGGGTGGGTTCGCTTTTCCAGTAGGCGCCGCCGCGCTTCGCGCGACTTGAGCGCGGGATTCAGGGCCGGGCGGGGTGGAACCCCCGTCCGGCCCTTCCTATTTCGGAGGCATGACCGACATCGCCCCGACCCTGCGCTCGCCTTCGGGCTTCGACCTGACCCCGCCGGACGAGGCCGAGCGCGAGAGGCTCGAGGCCGACCTGTCGCCGGAGGAGAAGCGGGTCCTGCTGGCCCACGGCACGGAGGCGCCGTTCTGCGGCACGCTGCTGGGCGAGAAGCGCGCGGGCGTGTTCTGCTGCCGGGAATGCGGCCTGCCGCTGTTCCGGGCCGGAACCAAGTTCGAGAGCGGCACGGGCTGGCCCAGCTTCACGGAGCCGGTCGATGCGACCCATGTGAGGACGGTCACCGACCGGTCGCACGGCATGACCCGGACCGAGACCCGCTGCGCCCGCTGCGACAGCCATCAGGGCCACGTCTTTCCGGACGGCCCGCCGCCGACGGGGCTGCGCTACTGCATCAACTCCGTGGCTCTCGCCTTCGTCCCGGAGGGCGAGCCGCTTCCGGACCCGCTGAATCGCGGCGACGGCGCGGCCTGACCTTGGCCGCATTTGGAGCTAGGGTGGTCGCGCCGCAGGAGTCGAACCCATGCTGATCACCGCGCTGCTTGTGACGGCGGCCCTGACGGGCGCCCCGGCGCCGGAGCCCGTGGGCGATCCGGACGGCGTGGTGACCACCGCGCCCGCAACCCCCGTGGCCCTGGACGCGACCGCCGCGCCCGTCGCGCCGCCGGTCGATGGCGAAGGACAGATCACGGACCCGCACCGCCTGAGCACCGATCAGCAGATCGCGCAGTGGCTGGCGGCCCGCGCGCCCGCTCCATCGTCCGACGGCGACTCGCCGATGTGGCGCGACGATCGCCAGCCGCACGGCGAGGTCAGCGTCGGATTCGGCACGGGGGGGTATCGCGACTACGGCGCGGCGATGTCGCTGCCGCTCGGCGAGAGCGGCCGGCTGGATATCAGCGTCCGCCAGGTCGAGAACGGCTATCCGTACGGTTACGGCTATGGCCGCGGCTACGGCTATGATTCGTATTTCGACGACGGCGGCTACGTCTTCCCCGGCTATTCGCCGGCCGGGGCCGCGCTGGGATACGAACGCCGTCTGGCCCGTCCGGAGGGGCCGCCGACTGGCCGGCTCGCCGTTCGCCCGCTGCAGTCGGCTGACGAATAGTAGTGTCGGCCCGGGAGCCCTCCCGATTATACACGAGGGGCATCCGTGGTAAGGCGGAGGTCGGACGTTGTTGAAATCAGGAGCCGTCGGACGATGACCCTCAAGACGAAAATCGCTGCGGCCGTCGCCGCCACCGCTGTTCTGGCCGCCGGCGCCGCGTTCGCGAAAACCGCGGGTGAATGCTGCTGCAAGGACGATTGCTGCGATGAGATGACCGCGCCCGCGGCCCCGGCTCCGAACCAACCCCCCGCGGAGTAGTTATGGCGGCGCGCCCGGACCATCCCGGTGGTGAAAGACAAAAGGCCCGATCCGGCTGGATCGGGCCTTTCGTATGAGTGGTGCCGCCGGGGGGAATCGAACCCACGACCTCAGCCTTACCAAGGATGCGCTCTACCACTGAGCTACGGCGGCGGAAACTGAGGAAGCGGCCCTATAGCCAACCGGGGACAATGGGGGAAGCCCCGATTGCTCTCGCTTGCGGAAAAGTTCGGCAGCGGGTCTCATCCTCCCATGGATGAGTCGAAAATCCCGACCCGGCTTCCGGACCTGCCGCCCAGTTTGCCGGATCCGCTGGCCCCGCCGAAGACCCCGGCCACGGCGCGGGCCCAGCGGCTGGCCACGGCGCTCAGGGCCAATCTCAAGCGGCGCAAGGCGGCGGCGCGCGCGGTGAAGCCCGCAAAACCGAGCAACTGAAAGTCATCGGCCGTCCGCATCGGACGGCCTTTCGCAACCCCGGTCGTCCGGGCTAGATAGCCGACCCCCGGCGCCCCAGGCAGATCGTTTTGGGCCGGCCCGTAGAGACGACATGGACAGCATCGCCATCCAAGGCGGCGCTCGCCTGAACGGAACCATTCCGGTCAGCGGCGCCAAGAATTCCGCCCTCAAGCTGATGGCCGCCTCGATCCTGACCGATCAGCCGCTTCGCCTGACCAACATGCCGCGCCTGGCCGACACAAAGTTCCTCGGCCGCCTGCTGCGCGAGCTCGGGGTGGAGGTGACGGAAAACGGCCACGGAGAGGATCAGGAGACGCTGTTCCACGCCGCCCGCATCGAATCGACGTTCGCTCCCTATGACCTGGTCCGGCAGATGCGGGCGTCGTTCAATGTGCTGGGCCCCCTGCTGGCCCGCACCGGCGAAGCCAAGGTGTCGCTGCCCGGCGGCTGCACCATCGGGGCGCGGCCGGTCGATCTGCACCTGCAGGCCCTGACCGCCATGGGCGTCGAGATCGAGCTGGACGAGGGCTATGTCATCGCCCGCGCGCCGAAGGGCCTGAAGGGCGCCGAGATCGAGTTCCCGTTCGTCTCGGTCGGCGCCACCGAGCACGCCATGCTGGCGGCGGTGCTGGCCGACGGCGTGACGGTGCTGAAGAAGGCCGCGCGCGAGCCGGAGATCGGCGACCTGGCCCGCTGCCTCGTGGCCATGGGCGCCAGGGTCGAGGGAATCGACACCGACGAACTGGTCATCACCGGCGTGGCCTCTCTGGGCGGGACCGAATGGCCGGTCATCGCCGACCGGATCGAGATGGGCTCCTACGCCGTGGCCGCCGCGATGGCGGGGGGCGAGGTGCGCCTGACCCGGGCGCGGCCCGAACTGATGCAGGCGCTGACCGACAAGATGGTCGAGGCCGGGGTCGAGGTGACGCCGACCGCCGACGGGGTGATCGTCAGGCGCGACCCGGCGCTGCGGCTGAAGGCCGTCAACGTCGCCACCGAGGTCTATCCAGGCTTCGCCACCGACCTGCAGGCCCAGTTCATGGCGCTGATGACCACCGCCGAGGGCGACAGCGTCATCCACGAGAACATCTTCGAGAACCGCTTCATGCACGCGCCCGAGCTGGCGCGGCTCGGGGCCGACATCTCGGTCCACGCCGGCGAGGCGGTGGTCCGGGGCGTCGAGGTGCTGCACGGCGCCCAGGTCATGGCCACCGATCTGCGGGCCTCGGTCAGCCTGGTGATCGCCGGACTCGTCGCGGAGGGCGAAACCACCGTCGGACGCGTGTATCATCTGGACCGCGGGTTCGAGCGACTGGAGGAGAAGCTCGGAGCCTGCGGCGCGCAAATCCGCCGGATCAAGGGCGAGGACCATGAGCACTGAGGCGCCCACCGCCGACGACACCCCGCCGACCGGATCGGCCGTCGAGCCGCTGCGCCTGCTCGCCGAGGACGCCGACGACCTGCACATCATCTCCGCCGCGCTGCAGGACGCCATCCTGCGGCCCGTCGACATCGCCTGGGAGCCGCAGGCCCGGCGGGTGACGCTGGCGCTCAGCCGGTTCTGCTGGGAGTGCGGCGGCACGCGGGTGATGTCGGCGATGCAGTTCGGTGACGTGCTTTCGGTCAAGAGCCGGCGCCTGCCGCGCGGGCCGGAGCACGCGCTGGAGCTGCTGGCCATGGATTTCGAGCCGGGCGAGGCGCCGGGCGGCCGCGTCATCATGATGTTCGCGGGCGGCGGGGACCTGCGCATCGACGTCGAATGCCTCGATGCGGTGCTGACCGACCTGTCCGAGCGCTGGCCGGCCAAGGTCGCTCCGACCCACCTGGCCGAAGGGTCGGAGCCGGCGTGAGCGAGCATCGCCTGGCCTCCGTCGAACTGGACCCGGCGACCCTGCCGGCCGCGACGGCCGAGATCGAGCACGAGCGCCGGGTGGCCATCTTCGACCTGGTCGAGAAGAACAGCTTCGAGCCGGCCGGGGCGAACGGCGGGCCCTACAGGCTGAAGCTGTCCCTGCTGGACGGGCGGCTGGTGTTCGATATCGCCGGACCGGATTTCAGCAAGGCCCATGGCCTGTCCCTGAACCCGCTGAACAAGGTGGTGAAGGACTATATCGGCATCTGCGACAGCTATTACGAAGCGCTGCGCGGCACCTCGCCGGGCCAGATCGAGGCCGTCGACATGGGCCGGCGCGGCCTGCACAACGAAGGCGCCGAACTGCTCAGGGCCCGCCTCGACGGCAAGATCGCCGTCGACCACGAAACGGCGCGGCGGCTGTTCACCCTGGTGACCGCGCTGTACCGGCGCGGTTGATCTCGACTATCCCGACGTTTTCAGGCATTACGCCGCACCTTGACGACGCGCGCTCCCGCCCGGCGCGCGCCCGGACGCATATTCATTGGGCGCGAGAGGCCGCATGGCTAAGGAAGAACTGCTCGAGTTTCCCGGCACCGTCAGCGAACTGCTGCCGAACGCCACGTTCCGGGTGACGCTCGAGAACGACCACGAGATCATCGCCCACACCGCGGGCAAGATGCGCAAGAACCGCATCCGCGTGCTGGCCGGCGACAAGGTCCTGGTCGAGATGACGCCCTACGACCTGACCAAGGGCCGCATCACCTACCGCTTCAAGTAAGGGGACGCGCGTTGTCGCGTCCCGAACTGGTGCTGGCGTCGGCCAGCCCGCGCCGCGTGGAATTGCTGGCGCTGGTCGGCATCACGCCGGACCGCATCGAACCCGCCGACATCGACGAAACGCCCCTGAAGGACGAGACGCCGCCGCGCCTCGCCGCCCGCCTCGCGCGGAGCAAGGCCGAGGTGGTCGCCGCGCGGGCGCCCGACGCCGTGGTGCTGGCGGCCGATACGGTGGTGGCGGTGGGCCGCCGGCTGCTGGAGAAGGCGGCCGACGAGGCGGAGGCGGTGCGCTTCCTGAAACTGATATCCGGACGCAACCACCGGGTCTTCACCGGCGTCGCCGTCGCGGCCGGGGGGACGATCCGGCACCGGGTGGTCGAGGCGCGGGTGTCGTTCAAGGCGCTGTCCGACGCGGAGATCGCCGCCTATGTCCGCTCGAACGAATGGCGCGGCAAGGCCGGGGGCTACGGCATCCAAGGTCGGGCGGGGGCCTTCGTGACCCGAATCGTGGGCAGCTATCCCGCCATCGTCGGCCTGCCGCTGCACGAGACGGTCAACCTGCTGGCCGGAGCCGGCTGGCGGGCCGGGTGAGCGAGCTTGAAGTCTTTCTGGACGACTCGCCCGGCGAGGTCCGGGGCATGGTCGTCCGGAACGGCCGTTTCGAGCGCCTTCTTATACAGAGAGAGAGCGACCGCCCGCAGCACAGGCTCGGGGCCGGCGCGATCGGCCGGGTCGCCGCCGTCGATCCCGGCCTGAAGGGGGCGTTCGTCGACCTGGGCGCGCCGGAGCCGTTCGGTTTCCTGCCGTTGCGGAAGAGCGACCGGGTCGCGGTCGGCCAGAAGGTCGAGGTCGAGGTCTCGGCCGAGCCCCGCGAACAGAAGGGTCCGGCCCTGCGCCTGATCGGGGCGGGGGAGGGCGAGCCGCGCCTGCTGCGCGCGGCGCCCACGGTGGCGGAGACGCTGGCGCGTCTGGCGCCCGGGGCCGAGGTCATGACCGGGCCGGCGGCGATGCGCGCGAGCCTCGAGGTGGAGGAGGAGGCGCTGGCGCCCGGCGCCCTGTTCGCCCATCTGGGCGTCCGCCTGTCGGTGGAGCGGACGCGGGCGCTGGTGGCGGTGGACATCGACCACGCCGCCGCGCCGGGGCGCGACGGGCGGCGCGACAAGGGACGGGCGAATCGCGACGGGCTGATGCAGGCGGCGCGGATGATCCGGCTGAAGGGCTGGGGCGGGCTGGTGGCCGTCGACCTGGTCGGGGCGGGCCACGACGGCGCGGCGATGCTGGCGGCGGCGAAGGCGTCGTTCGGGGACGACCCGGCGATCGCCTACGGGCCGGTCAACCGCTTCGGGGTGCTGATGCTGTCCCTGCCGTGGCGGACCACACCGCTCGAGGAGCGGCTGAACGGGCTGGACGGCCGACCGACGGTGGAGACGCGGGCGATCGACGCGGTGCGGCGGCTGGCGCTGGCGCTGGCGGCCGATACGGCGGCGCCCTATCTGACGCTGCGCTGTCCGCCGACGATCGCCGACATGGCGGAGTCGCTGACGGCGCGGCTCGGCCCGCGGGCGCGGGTGAAGGCCGATCCGGCGCTGCCGGGCCGCGTGGAAATCGACGAAGGCTGAATCGATGGCGACCTGTCCCATTTGCCGGCGCGCGCCGGCGGACGAGAAATACAAGCCGTTCTGCTCCAAACGCTGCGCCGACGTCGATCTGCAGCGCTGGTTCGCCGGCTCCTATGCGATCCCCGGAGCGTCGGACGAGACCCCGCCCGACGAGGACGCCGAAGGCTGACAAGACCGCTGGACACCTGAAAACGGCTCGCCTATAGACGCCGCTCTCGCGAATGGACGCCTCGCCTGGGTAGCTCAGTTGGTAGAGCAGCGGATTGAAAATCCGCGTGTCGGTGGTTCGAATCCGCCCCCAGGCACCATCGCTTTTCGGCCTCTCCGGAAATCGGCGTCCACCCATCATGAAATTGTCGCTTTCAGCCCCAATCCTCGGTGTTGGACGCGCTTCCTCCCTCGCAAGGGGAAAAGCGCGGCTGCGCACTTGACGCTCTGATAAGCGTTCGCCAAAGGGAGCGGGACCGCTTTCCTTGGCGAGCGGTCGGCGGAAGCGGGATTCAAACGGGTCCCACCGCCGTCGACATCGCCCCGGAAGCCGACAGGCAACCGGAAGCGTCAGGAGGCGTTCCGCAGACCGGGGTTCGATAAAACCCCGCGCTGCAGACGAGATTTTCATGGGGGGACGGTCGTCGTCTGCGGCCGTTCCTCAGGGTTCCACGAGTCAGACCAAAAAAGCAGGAACTGGCGAACTATGCTCGATATCAAGAAGACCAACATCCTCCTGGCCATGGCCGGCGCCGCCGTGCTGATGGCCGGTACGCCGGTCCTCGCGCAGGATGCCCCCGCCCCGGCCGCTCCGGCGACCGCCGAAGCTCCGACCGCCACCGACGCGGTCGTGGCCCCCACGGACGCGGCTCCGGCCGCCGAGGCGGCCCCGGCCGCCGCTGACGCCGAGCCGGCTGCCGAAAGCCACGGCAAGCTCACCCCGGCCAAGATGTTCATGGATGCGGACATCGTCGTTAAGGTCGTGATGATCGGCCTGCTGCTCGCCTCGGTGTTCACCTGGGTGATCCTGCTCATCAAGCTGTTCGAGTTCGGCGCCCTGAACCGCACCACCGACCGCTTCCTGGAAGCCTTCCGTCAGACCCGCACGATCGCCGACATGCGTCGCGTGGCCACCTCGGAAGAGTTCGAAGGCAACCCGCTGGCCGACATGGCCGCCGCCGCGACCGACGAAGTCGAACTGTCGCGTCAGGCCGGCCTTTCGGTCACCGGCGATCACCGCGACTCCGCGATCAACCGCGCCCAGGCCGCCGTTTCGGCCGTTCAGTCGGGCATGGCCAAGCGCCTCTCGGGCGGCCAGCAGTTCATGGCCTCCGTCGGCTCGACCGCTCCGTTCATCGGTCTGTTCGGCACCGTTTACGGCGTCATGAACTCGTTCATCGGCATCGCGAACACCAACACGACCAACCTGGCCTCGGTGGCCCCGGGTATCTCGGAAGCGCTGCTGGCCACGGGTATCGGCCTGTTCGCGGCTATCCCGGCGGTTATCTTCTACAACTACTTCAACACCCGCATCGCGGCCTACGGCACCCGTTCGGACGGCTTCAACGCCGAGCTGATGAACGCCGTGTCGCGTAACCTCGACAAGGGGGCGTAACCCGGATGGCCGCCAAACTCTCCGGTGGCGGCGGCGGCAAGTACGCCATCGAGCAGAACAGCGAGATTAACGTCACGCCGTTCGTGGACATCATGCTTGTCCTGCTCATCATCTTCATGGTGGCGGCTCCGCTGGCCACCGTGTCGGTGGTGGTGAAACTGCCGGTCGCGGTCGCCGAGCCGCAAGAGAACCCGCCGAAGCCCTTCTTTGTGTCGATCCAGGCCGATTCCCGCGTCTATATCGGCGACAACGAGATTACGGCGGGACCCGACGCCGTCGGTACGGAACTGCTCGGTCTGATCGGCAACAAGACGCCGTCGGACGAGCGGATCTTCATCCGTTCGGATCAGACGACCCGGTACGGCGATTTCATGCAGGTCATGAACTCGCTTCAGGACAGTGGTTTCTACAGCGTCGCCCTGGTCGGCGAAGAGCAGACGACGAAGTAGGAGCGGTGAGAACATGACAGACGTCGAATATCATCGCAGTCGCTACGATCCGCCGAAGGCGAAGGGCCTCTTTGGCGTCCCTCCGCATGTGTTCATCGCCAGCGTCGTGGTGGTGTGCCTGCTGTTCGGGTTGCTGGCCTTCTATTTCGTCAACGCCCAGTTCAAGCTGCGTGAGATCAGCTATTCGGACGACGCGGTCGACGTCGAGCTGATCGAACCGATCCCGCCGCCGCCTCCGCCCCCGCCGCCGCCGCCGCCGCCGCCCGAAACGGCGCCGCCGCCCAAGCTGCAGGTGCGGGTCCCGGCTCCTCTTCCGGTGACTCTGCCGGTGCCGCCGCTTCCGGTGCCGCCGACGCCGAAGGAAGACCGGATCGCCTCGACGATCCCGCCGGGCCGCATCGACGGACCGGTGACGATCCCGCTGCCGCCTCCGCCGCCGAAGCCGTCGGTGATCACCAACCCGAGCTGGGCGCGTCAGCCGCAAGGCGAGTTCCCGGAACGGGCCCTGTCCCGCGGCGTGGAAACGGGTCGGGTGGTGCTGAACTGCCTGGTCGCTCCGAGCGGCACCATGTCGGACTGCCGGATCGTGTCGGAAGAACCTTCCGGCATGGGCTTCGGACAGGCGGCCATGGCCGGCACCCGTCGCGCGCGGCTTTCGCCCCGCACCGTCGACGGCGCAGCGACCGGCGCCCGGGTGACCTTCACCACCCGGTTCCAGGCGCCGCAATAAGACCGTCCCTCGGGACCCATACGACGAACGCCCCGGCCCATCGGCCGGGGCGTTTTCGTTTTGCCAGATCGGTCGAGCGGGCGCAGACCCGGAGCCGGCTTCGGGGCTTCTCCATTTTTGACGGGAGCGGCGGAGCATTACAGCGTTCTCAGGCGTTGTCCGGCGAAGCCGAACACGGAGCCCGCCCCATGAACCGCATCCTGACCGTCGCCCTCGCCGCCGCCGCCCTGTCGACGGCGGCCTGCGCCTATAACGAGACCCTTGGCCGAAGCCAGTTCCTCATCGTCGACGACGCCGCCCTGACGCAGCAGTCCGACGCGGCCTGGGCGCAGGCGCTGCGCACCCAACCGACGTCCAGCGACGCGGCCGCCAACGCCCGGGTCCGCCGCGTGGGGGGGCGTATCGTCGAGGCGGCCGGCCTGACCGATCGAAGCTGGGATTACGCGGTCTTCGTCAGCGAGAGGCCGAACGCCTTCGTCCTGCCCTCGGGCAAGATCGGGGTGACCACCGGCCTGCTGTCCCTGGTCCGCAACGACGATCAACTGGCCGCCGTGCTGGGCCATGAGGTCGGGCACGTCGTGGCCCGCCACGCCGCCGAGCGCTATTCCTCCACGGCCGCGACCAGCCTGGTCCTGAGCGGCGTCCAGAGCGCCGCCGGCGACTACGCCCAGGCGGCGGGCGCGATCGGGGGGCTCGGCGCCCAGCTGGGCGTGCTGCTGCCGTTCTCGCGGCGGCACGAGCTGGAGGCCGACCGGCTCGGCGTCGACTATATGCAGCGCGCCGGCTTCCGGCCGTCCGAGGCCGTGGCCCTGTGGCGCCTGATGGCCGGACAGCGGCAGGGCTCGACCCCCGAGTTCGCCTCGACCCATCCGTCGGACGCCAGCCGGATCGCGGCGCTGGAGCAGTATATCGAGAGCCAGGGCTGGGCCTGAGGAGGCCGCAATGGCGGCGGTTCGCTCCGTCGAAGCCGCCGCCTGTCGCCTAATCCCGATCGCCTCGCCTACGCCCGCTTGATCAGCGGGCGAGACACGGCTAGACACCGCCCTCGCGTCGCCCCTTAGTGCGGGCCTGCGCCGCCTTAGCTCAGTTGGTTAGAGCGCCGGTTTGTGGAACCGGAGGTCCTCAGTTCAAGCCTGAGAGGCGGTACCATCCTCCCCGGAGTTGGAGCGCGTCACGGCATGACCGACACGCCGCCGGCCTGGGACCCCGATCAGTATCTCCGCTTCGAAGGCCAGCGCGATCGCGCCGCGCTGGACCTGCTGGCGCGCCTGCCCGAGGGCCTGGCGCCGGCCGAGATCTGGGACCTCGGCTGCGGCGCGGGGCAGCACGCGGCCTGGTTGAAGCGCCGCTATCCAGACGCGCGGGTGCACGGGCTCGATTCGAGCGAGGCCATGCTGGCCGAAGCGCGGGCGCGGGACGCGGATATCGACTGGCGGGCGGGCGACATCGCCGGCTGGGTTCCGGATTGGCCGGTGGATCTGATCTGGGCCAACGCCTCGCTGCACTGGCTGCCCGATCATCAGGCCCTGCTGCGTCGGCTGACGGCCCAACTGGCGGCGGGCGGCGTCCTCGCCGTGCAGATGCCGATGGCTCATGAAACCCGGCACCATGGGCTGATGCGCCAGGTCGCCGGCGAGGGGCCGTGGGCCGCCGCCCTGGCCGGCGTGGCGACGGTGGCGCCGCTGCTGGAGCCGGAGGCTTATTATTCCGTGCTGGCCGAGGCCGGCGGCGACGTCGATGTCTGGTCGACCACCTATCTGCAGGCGCTGGCCGGGCCGGACGCGGTGCTGGAGTGGATGAAGGGCACGGCGTTGCGGCCGTTCCTCGCCGCCCTGCCGGACGCGGTCATGCGGACGGCTTTTCTCGACGCGCTCGGCGCGCGGCTTTCCGCGGCGTTTCCACGGCGGCCGGACGGGGTGACGCTGATGCCGTTTCCGCGTCTGTTTCTGGTGGCGCGGAGACGCTGACCGGCACGGGGCGGCGCAGGTGGGTGACGGGCCTGTCGAGTCCGTCCAGGGCGGCGCGCGTGGCGCGATAGCCGGCCTCCACGCCGGGGTCGAAGCCCTTCCAGTCGCGGATGTCGATGCCGTCGGGGGTCGGCTGGATCAGCAGGTCGGTGGCGGCGCGCGAGCTCTCGAGGTCGGCGTCCGTGGTCAGGGTGGCCGAGCGCATCAGGATCGAGACGATCGGCGGGCCCCGGCGCCACGCGCCGGTGGCGATCAGCCGCCAGATCGACGGCGGATGCTCGATCGTCTCGGCATCGACCCCCCGGGTCTGGGACATGTCGACGCCGATGATCGGGCCGGTGTTCATCTGGCGCATCACCTCGGCCGGCAGGTTCTTCAACACCGCGCCGTCGACCAGCACCTGGCCGTCGATGACCACCGGCGGCAGGATGCCGGGGATGGAGATCGAGGCGCGCATGGCCCGGCGCATCAGGCCGCGCCGGTGGACCTCGATGCGGCCGCTGGTCAGGTTGGTCGAGACGGCGAAGAAGGGGCGGTGCAGGTCGGCCAGGTCGACGTCGCCGTAGGCCTCCTCGAGCAGGCGGTCGACCTTCTTCGCGCGGGTCATGGCCAGCATCGGAAAGGCGAGGTCGGACAGGGGGTCGCTCTGGACGAAGGCCTTGCGGATCCGCGCCTCCAGTTCTTCCTGCGACCAGTTCAGGGCCGGGCCGGCGGCGATCACGGCGCCCATCGACGAACCGCCGACGAAATCGATCGGCACGCCCGCCTCGCGCAGGGCCTTCAGCGCGCCGATGTGGGAATAGGCGCGGGCGCCGCCGCCCGACATGACCACGCCCACGGCCGAGCCGGTGATGACCCGGCTCATCCGCTCGGCGTCGGCCTGGTCGCCCTCAACGGCCTGGAACCAGCGTCCGGGATTGACGGCGTCGAGCCAGACGGCGGTGTTGGCGGGACGGGCCATACGCGGGTCGCGCAGCAGGATCAGGTCTGTGCGGCGCTGGGCGTCCAGCACGCCGGCGTGGGGCAGGGGCCGGTTGGGCGGGGCCATCAGGCCGGCCCCGACGACGAAGACGCGGTCCACCTGGCGGGCGCACAGGGCGGCCCAGGCCGGCTCGTCCATCTCGGCGACGTAGAGGACGAAATCGTGGGCGTCCTCGACCCGGCTGAACCATTCCGAGGCGGAGGTCAGCGCCGACTGGTCGATGACCTGGCAGGTGAAGCCGTCGGCCTCGATGGCGGCGGCGATGCGCTCGACGAAGGCGCGGATGGGGCGCGACCGGGCCGAGAGGAAGCCGAACACGCTGGGCTCGCCGCCGCCCGAGCGCCGATCGCGGGCGCGCTGGATCATCAGGCGGGACAGCTCAACCATCAGGTCGGGTTCGGTGCGGGCGGCCTCGAAGAAGGCGTCGCGGGGCAGGGCCAGCACCTCGGAATCGCGCAGGGCGACCAGGTCGGCGGTATGTTCGGTGCCGGCCAGCATGGCCATCTCGCCGGCCGGCTCGCCGGGCCGGATCACGCCGACGAACTGGGGCGGCCGGTCCTCGTCGCCATCGCGGCGGAAGACGCCGAGGCGGCCGGAGCGCAGCAGGTAGAGGGTGTCGGCGACGTCGCCTTCGGCGAACAGGGTCTCGCCGCCGGTCAGGGCGAACCAGCTGGCGCGGGTGTTCTTGCCGCCCTCGAAGATGCGGTGCAGGGCGTCTTCGAGGCGGTCCGAGCGGGCGGGGGGCATGGGGGGAGGTTAGGGGGAGTCGGAGGGAGTGATTAGTGGTTAGTGATCAGTGATTGCAGCGTCACTGGCGGCGGAAGGGCGGCGCTGACCGCGCTCCCTTCGCAGGTGGCGGCCAGCCACTGATCACTAACCACCAATCACCCCTACCACGCCCCCATCTCCCGCAGCCGCTTGGCCAGATTCTCCGGCACCTCGCCGGCGTCGAGCGAGGACAGGTCCATGGGCGCGTCCTTGGGCTCCAGATAGCGCCAGCCCTGGAAGGGGCGGCGGGCCTGGGGGGCGGTGCGGATGACCTCGGGCGACAGCTTGATGTGGCACATGCTGGCCTTGCCCTCGCCCTTGGTGGTGATGTCGAGGATCGGCATGCGGCAGACCACCGATCCCTTCATCACCCAGAACAGGGAGCCGCCGTCCTCGAGTTCGGCGGCGCGCTTGGGCGTCATCCGGGTGTGGACGGTCAGCCATTCCCCCTTGGCGGCGCGGCGCTCCAGCGTCTCGACCTTGGCGACGCCGACGCATAGCTTGATC
Organism: Caulobacterales bacterium; assembly: GCA_016183935.1. Classification (GTDB taxonomy): domain Bacteria; phylum Pseudomonadota; class Alphaproteobacteria; order Caulobacterales; family Caulobacteraceae; genus Brevundimonas. Next base: position 12,113 of record JACPDR010000050.1, on the reverse strand, counting down.
ATGTGGAGCGACATGGCGGCTTTAACGGCCTTCGGACTTGCGGAACGCCTGGAGCGCCGCGCCCATCTGGCCGTCGCCGCGCGCCCACTGCTGGACGAAGGTGTCGAGAGGGCGCAACAGGACGGCGGATTCGAGCAAACCCCGTGCGCACCGTTCGCTGTGCTCGGCGAGCAGGCCGAGGCCGGCGTCAGTGGCGACCGTCCAGGCGTCGAGCGTCCAGTCGACGCCCGGATACCGCCCCTCGAGACGACCCGCGTAATACTGGAGGCCGACCGAAGCTCCGGCTTCCTCGGAACCCTCGGCCAGCAGGGCCATGTAGACGACCACGCACCGGACCTCGTCGACGTAGGCCGGGTCATCCATGGGCCGCGGCGAGGTCTGGGCCAAGGCGCCCCCGGCCGACAGGGCCAGGGCGAGGGCGGCGATGAAAATGCGCTTCATTCCTTCCCCTCGCGAACCACGGTCGCCAGAACGGCGCCGTCCACGACCTGGTCGCCGACGGCGACGGCGATCTCGCCCACTGTTCCGTCGAACGGAGCGACGAGGGCGTGCTCCATCTTCATCGCTTCCAGCACGACGATGGGCTGACCCTTCGTGACGATGTCGCCGGGCTTGGCCGGCGTGGCGACGATCTTGCCGGGCATGGGCGCGCGGAGGGAGCCGTCGGAGGCGGGGCCTGTACTTCCATTCTTCGATAGTGGTGGCCGGTCCCGGAACCCGAAGGCGTTCCCCCGCTCAAACCCGACGATTGAAGAACCCAGCAGGATGGTCGTTCGCCGATATTTTTCGGTCCGCGCCGGGTGAACATCCTGAGCACCAGCGGCCGTCCACAGCCGCACTGTGGCGTGCGTTGCGGCGTTGAGTCGAAAACCCATGGCTCCGGCCAAAGAAGACCATGCCGAGTTTCTCTCGTTGCTGGGCGGATCGCGATCCAGGGCGTGGTTGGCGACTTCGGCGAGGAGCGTCGGCGACGGTTCGGTGACGACGAGGTCCTTCTCCTCCGTCCCAATGAATCCCGTATCCACATCACCCGCCACGAACCGCGGATGTTGCAGGCATCGCACCAGGAACCCCGCATTCGTCCTGACCGGCCAGACCTCAAGCTCGGAGCAGGCGTAGGCGAGGGCGTCTGCCGCCGCCTCGCGGGTGCTTCGATGCACGATCAGTTTGGCGATCATCGGATCGTAAAATTGGCTGACCGCGCCGCCCTTTTCGACGCCGGTGTCGATGCGGAGGCGGTGGTCAGGCAACTCGAAATGCTCCAGCCGCCCGATGCTCGGCAGGAACCCGTTCGCCGGGTCCTCGGCGTAGAGGCGCGCCTCCATGGCCCAGCCTTTGAGGGGGATGTCGGCCTGCTTCAGCGGGATGGGCTCGCCCGCCGCGACGCGGAACTGCCATTCGACGAGGTCGACGCCGGTGATGGCTTCGGTGACCGGGTGCTCGACCTGGAGCCGGGTGTTCATCTCCATGAACCAGATGCGGTCGGCCTTGAGGCCGTCGGAGGCGTCGGCGATGAACTCGATGGTGCCGGCGCCCTCGTAGTTCACGGCGCGGGCGGCGCGGACGGCGGCGTCGGTGACGGCCATGCGGGTGGCCGCGTCCATGCCGGGGGCGGGGGCCTCCTCGATGACCTTCTGGTGGCGGCGCTGCAGGGAGCAGTCGCGCTCGTGGAGGTGGACGACGGTTCCGTGCTGGTCGCCGAAGACCTGCACCTCGATGTGGCGGGGGCGGGTGATGTAGCTCTCGATCAGCACGCGGGGGTCGCCGAAGGAGGACTGGCCCTCGCGGCGGGCGCTGGCGAGGCCGTCGGCGAAGTCCTCGGCCCGGTCGACGCGCTTCATGCCCTTGCCGCCGCCGCCGGCCACGGCCTTGATCAGCACGGGGTAGCCGATGCGGGCGGCCTCGGCGGTCAGGGTTTCGTCGGACTGGTCCTCGCCCTGATAGCCGGGGGTGACTGGCACGCCGGCCTCGATCATCAGTTTCTTGGCGGCGTCCTTGAGGCCCATGGCGCGGATGGACGACGGCCTGGGGCCGATCCAGACGATGCCGGCGGCGGCGACCGCCTCGGCGAAGTCGGCGTTCTCGCTGAGGAAGCCGTAGCCGGGGTGGATGGCCTCGGCGCCGGTCGCCTTGGCGGCGGCCAGAACCTTCGCGGCGTCGAGGTAGGACTCGCGGGCGGGGGCGGGGCCGATCAGCACCGCCTCGTCGGCTTCGCGGACGTGCAGGGCGTGCGCGTCGGCCTCGGAATAGACGGCGATGGTGCGCAGGCCCATGCGGCGGGCGGTGCGGAACACGCGGCAGGCGATCTCGCCGCGATTGGCGACCAGGACGGATTTGAACATGGTCCGTTCCTAGCGGGACTTTTCGGCGCCGCCTACTCCGCCCAGCGCGGCTTGCGCTTGTCGAGGTAGGCGCGGACGCCCTCCTGGCCTTCTTCGGAGACGCGGGCGTGGGCGATGCGGCGGGCGGTGTCCTCCATCAGGCCGTGGTCGATGGCCTGGCCGGCGACGTCGTTGACCAGGCGCTTGGCTTCGCCCATGGCGCCGGGGGCGTTGGCGGTCAGGCTGTCGGTCAGCATGGAGATGAACTCCTCGACCGAGCCCTCGGGCAGGACCATGTCGATCAGGCCCGCATGGGCGGCGTAGTCGGCGTCGAAGATGTTGGCCGTCAGGAACAGCTGGCGGGCGCGGCGAGCGCCGACGGCCTCGACCACATAGGGGGCGATGGTCGCGGGGATCAGGCCCAGCTTGACCTCGGAGAAGGCGAAGCGGGCCCCCTTGACGGCCACGGCCATGTCGCAGGCGGCGACGATGCCGGCCCCGCCGCCCATGGCCGCGCCCTCGACGACGGCCACCGTCAGGGCCGGGATGTCGTGCAGGGCCTTGAGCATCTTCGCCAGACCCATGGCGTCGGACCGGTTGTCGCCCTCGGACCAGTCGGCGGCGTCGCGCATCCAGCCGAGATCGGCCCCGGCGCTGAAGGTGCCGCCCGCTCCGCGGATGAAGACCACGCGAACCCGGTCGGCGCCCTGCAGGGTTTCGAAGGTCTCATAGAGGGCGGCGACGGTGGCCGCGTCGAAGGCGTTCTTCTTGGCCGGCCGGTTGATGGTGACGAAGACCACGCCGTCGGTGGTGGAATCGATCTGCACCAGGTCGTCATTGGCGTCCGGCGCCGGGTCGGCCAGCAGGGGGTGGGCGATGGCGTTGATGCCGGCCGCCTCGGCGTCGGTGACGTCGAGGGCGTTGAGGTCGGCTTCGGTCGGCTTGCGGTCGGTCATGGTGGTCTCCGGGTGCTGCAGCGGTATAACGCGTTCGGGCCCGAACGGAACATGGAGCCGACGCCATGGCGACCAGCGCGACCGACCGCATCCGCCGGACGAGCGTGGCCAGCGTCCACGTCCACTACGTCGCCAAGGCGGAGAAGAAGGGCCGGGGGCGGGCCGAGGTGGACGAGGTGATCCGCTGGCTGACCGGCTATTCGCAGGATCAGCTGGAGGCGCTGCTGGTGGCGAGGACCGACTTCGAGACCTTCTTCGCCGAGGCGCCGGCGATGAACCCGAACCGGACGCTGATCACCGGGATGATCTGCGGCTATCGCGTCGAGGAGATCGAGGATCCGTTCATGCGGGAGCTGCGGTATCTCGACAAGCTGGTGGACGAGGTGAGCAAGGGGAAGGCGATGGAGAAGGTGCTGCGGGCGGGATGACAATCACCGCTACATCCGGAACACGCCGAAGGTGGTCTCGGGGATCGGTGCATTTAGCGAAGCCGAGATCGCCAGCCCCAGCACGTCCCGCGTCTGCGCCGGATCGATGACCCCGTCGTCCCAGAGCCGGGCGGTGGCGTGGTACGGGTTGCCCTCGTCCTCGTATTTCTGGCGCACCGGGGCCTTGAAGGCCTCGGCCTCCTCGGGCGTCCAGGTGTCGGCGTCGCGGTGGACCGTGGCGAGCACCGCGGCGGCCTGTTCGCCGCCCATGACGCTGATCCGGCTGTTCGGCCAGGTGAACAGGAAGCGGGGGCTGAACGCGCGGCCGCACATGCCGTAGTTGCCGGCCCCGAAGCTGCCGCCGATCAGGACGGTGAATTTGGGCACCTCGGCCGAGGCGACGGCGGTGACCAGCTTGGCGCCGTTCTTGGCGATGCCCTCGGCCTCGTATTTGCCGCCGACCATGAAACCACTGATGTTCTGTAGGAAGACCAGCGGGATCTTCCGCTTGCAGGCCAGTTCGATGAAGTGGGCGCCCTTGAGCGCGCTCTCCGAGAACAGCACGCCGTTGTTGGCGAGGATGGCGACCGGATAGCCCCAGAGGCGGGCGAAGCCGCAGACCAGGGTCGTGCCGTACAGCGCCTTGAACTCGTCGAACTCGGAGCCGTCGACGAGGCGGGCGATGACCTCGCGCACGTCGTAGGGGGCGCGGACGTCGTCGGGGATGAGGCCGTACAGCTCCTCGGCGTCGAAGGCGGGGGCGCGCGGCTCGCGCACATCGAGGTCGACGCGCTTCACGGTGTTCAGGCTGTCGACGATGGTGCGGACGATCTCCAGCGCGTGCTCGTCGTTCTCGGCGACATAGTCGACCACGCCCGAGCGGCGGCCGTGGGTCTAGGCCCCGCCCAGCTCCTCGGCCGAGATGACCTCGCCGGTGGCGGCCTTCACCAGCGGCGGGCCGGCGAGGAAGATGGTGCCCTGTTCGCGCACGATCACCGTCTCGTCGGACATGGCCGGGACATAGGCCCCGCCGGCGGTGCACGAGCCCATGACGCAGGCGATCTGGGGGATGCCTTTCGCCGACATGCGGGCCTGGTTGAAGAAGATGCGGCCGAAATGGTCGCGGTCGGGGAAGACCTCGGCCTGGTGGGGCAGGTTGGCGCCGCCGGAATCGACCAGATAGACGCAGGGCAGGTTGTTCTGCTCGGCGATCTCCTGGGCCCGCAGGTGCTTCTTCACCGTCATCGGGAAATAGGCGCCGCCCTTCACCGTCGGGTCGTTGGCGACGATCATCACCTCGCGGCCCGAGACCCGGCCGACGCCGCAGATCATGCCCGCGCCGGGGGCCTCGCCCTTGTACATGTCGCAGGCGGCCAGCTGGCCGATCTCGAGGAAGGGCGAGCCCGGGTCGAGCAGGCGTTCGACGCGGTCGCGGGGGAGGAGTTTGCCCCGGGCGACGTGGCGTTCGCGGGATTTCTCGGGCCCGCCGAGCGCGGCCTGGGCGACGCGGGCGCGAAGTTCATCGCGCAGGGCGCGGTTGTGGGTGTCCAGCGCCTTGAAGGCCGGGCTGTTGGGATCGATGGCGGACGTCAGCTTGGGCATGGGGCTGGTTTAGGGTGGTTCTGAAAGACGCTCCATACCTTTCGTCATCCTCCGGCGCTCCGCAGGAGCGACCGGGGGACCCAGCGGCGCCGCGGCGGCGGCGAAACACTGGTGCTTCCGACAGGTTCGCGCTCGCGCGCCGCTGGGTGCCCCGGTCCGCGCCGCTGACGCGGCTTGCCGGAGGATGACGAAAGAAAAGGAGGGCTTATGCGGGGGCGAAATATCCGGTGTTGACCCGCCGCCTTCCCCGTGGCCTGTCGCGCGGCCCATGACTCTGCTCAGCCTCCAGACCCGCGCCACCCTGAAAGACCTGCTGCACCTCGCGTGGCCGGTGGTGCTGGCGCGCATCGGCATCATGACCATGGGGCTGACCGACGTGATCGTGGTCGGCAACTATTCCGGCCTGGAGCTGGCCTACAGTTCGCTGGCGCTGGCCCCGACGGCGATCGTGGTGACCACCGCGGTCGGGCTGATGATGGGGGTGCAGGTGATGACCGCGCGCTTCCTCGGCGAGGGGCGGCGGGCCGAGGTCGGCGCCGTGCTGCGCCGGGGCGTGGTCTATTCGCTGCAGCTCGGCATCGCGGCCATGATCGGCATGGTCCTGGTCGGGCCGTGGGCGCTGCGTCACATGGGGCTGGCCGACGGGCTGGGCGAGGGCGCGTCGCCGGTGCTGGTGGTCTTCGCCCTGTCGATGCCCGGCTATCTGGTCAGCGTGGCGGCGCAGTTCTTCCTCGAGGCCATGCACCGGCCGCGCGCCGGCATGTGGGCCATGTGGGTGGCCAACGGCATCAACCTGGCGCTGAACCTGCTGCTGGTGCCCGACCTCCTGGGCATCGGTCTGGACGGGGCGGTGGCCTCGGCCTGGGCGACCTTCTTCGCGCGGACCTCGCTGGCGGTGTTCCTGATCGTCTACATCGTGCGCCTGCCGGAGGCGCGGGGACTGGGCGTGTTCGACCGGCCGGCGCGCGACCGCGCCGCGGAGCGCGAGCAGCGCAAGATCGGCTACGGGGCCGGATCGAGCTATTTCATCGAGGTCGGGGCCTTCGCGGCCATGACCTTCATCGCCGGCCAGCTGGGGGCGATCGAGACCGCGGCCTGGACCATCGTGCTGAACGTCTCGGCCATCGTCTTCATGGTCCCGATGGGGTTGTCGGCGGCGACGGCGGTGCTGGTCGGCCGGGCCTACGGCGCCGGCGACGGACGCGGGGTCCTGCGCGCCGGGCTGGTCGGGATCGGGGTGGTCAGCGCCCTGACGCTGCTCGTCGCGCTGGTGCTGTGGCCGACGGCGCCGCTGGTGGCCAGCGCCTACAACCGCGACCCGGCCCTGCTGGCGGTGGTGATCCCGGCGCTGGTGCTGGCGACGTTGTTCTTCGTGGCCGACGGCATCCAGGTGGTCTCGGCCTCGGCCAACAGGGCGGCCGGCGACGTCTGGTGGCCCACCATCCTGCATTTCGGGGCCTACACCCTGGTGATGATGCCGCTGGGCTGGTGGCTGGCGCACGAGATCGGCGTCGATGGGCTGGTCTGGGCGGTGATCATCGCCAGTCTGGTGTCGTCGGCGCTGCTGACGGGGCGGTTCATCAGGGTGGCGCGGCGGCTGCCGGGCTGACGCGTCAGACCTTTCCGAACACGTAGCGGCACGGCGCCCCGCCGTTCAGGACGTCGCCCAGATTGAACCCGTGAAGCACCAGCCGGCTCCCGTCGGCCTGGACCTCGACCGCGCCCTCCAGCCGGGCGTTCGCGCCGGGGTGGCGATTGCCGCCGGTGATCTCCAGCGCCAGACGTCCCGCCGCCGCGTCCCAGGTGAAGTCGCCCCAGTAGTCGGTGTAGGTCTCGAACGGCTGCCAGGTGACCGAGAAACGGCCGGTCGGGCCGAAGACCAGTTCCCTGATCGGCCGGGCGGGCCGTTCGGCCTCGCCGCAGTCGACCTCGGCCTGGCTGTACCGGCCGGTCAGCACGATCTCGTCGCGGCCGACGATGCGGGTTTCGTAGCGGGCGGGTTCGCCGGGGGTGCGCGCTTCGAGGGTCAGGAGCGCGCCGGCCGGGGCGTCCGGCGCGACTGTCAGGCTGGAGCCGTCGGCCGAAACCGAGGCGGCTCCGGCGGGCGTGATCCGCCAGTCCGACAGGCAGGTCGTCGGCATGGGGTCCGGCGTGAGAGCCCCGGAGGCGCGTCCGAGGATCGATCCGGCCTTGACCGGCAGGGTGTCGCCCTGGCGGACCACCTGGGCGTCGACCCACACCGCGACCGGATGGAAGCGGAAAGGCGCGCACTCTTCAGACAGGGATGGCCCGGCCGACTGGGCGGCAGCGGAACTCGCCGCGAGAACGCCGAACGCGGTCAGGGCGGCGGACAGGATGTGATGGCGCATGGTCCCTCCTCTTGACCAATGTGCACGATCCTGGACGCCGGGCGAGCCCTCCAATCCTGACCGAGGCGCGACGTCAGGGCGGCGGCGTGTTCGCCGGGCGCCGCGTGAAGCGCAGCGTATTGCCGTCGGGATCGTCGATGTAGAACTCCCGCGTGCCCCACGTCTGGTCCAGCGGGCCCTGATGCACGGGAGAGTCGGGCTTGCCGGACGGATCCAGGCCGCGGGCGCGGAACGTCGCGAACAGGGTGTCGACCTCCCGGACATCGATGACGATCGCCTGACCGAAGACGCCGTCGCCCGAGTGGCTGGACAGGTAAAGCACGTCGTCGCCGCGCGTCAGTGTGGCGAAGGCCGGGTCTCCGGCGTCGGGCCAGCGCCCGTGAAGTTCGAAATCCAGAACGCCCGTGTAGAAGGCGATCGATCGGTCGATGTCGCCGGATTTGACGGTGGGTATGATCGCCATGAACGGAAGTATAGGCGTCGCAAGGTGACGTGTCCCCAATCGGACTCTATATCCGTCGCCTCCCCCCAGTCTTCCGGATTCCCATGGCCCGCATCCTGATCACCTCGGCCCTGCCGTACATCAACGGCATCAAGCATCTGGGGAATTTGGCCGGGTCGATGCTGCCGGCCGACGTCTACGCCCGGTTCAAGCGGGCCCAGGGGCATGAGGTGCTCTACATCTGCGCCACCGACGAGCACGGCACCCCGGCCGAACTGGCCGCCGCCGCCGCCGGTCAGGACGTGCGGACCTATTGCGACGAGCAGCACGAGATCCAGAAGGCGGCGGGCGAGGCCTTCGGCCTCAGCTACGACTGGTTCGGCCGCTCGTCGAACGCGCCCAACCACCGCCTGACCCAGCATTTCGCCGACGTCCTCGAGAAGAACGGCCTGATCGAGGAGCGGGTCGACCGGATGATCTATTCGGTCGACGACGCGCGCTTCCTGCCCGACCGCTATGTCGAGGGGACCTGCCCGCACTGCGCCTATGTCGGGGCGCGCGGCGACCAGTGCGACAACTGCGGGCGGCTGCTCGACCCGACCGACCTGATCGACCCGTATTCGGCGGTGTCGGGGTCGCGGAACCTCGAGGTGCGCGACACGCGGCACCTCTATCTGCTGCAGACGAAGCTGGCCGACCGCATCCGGGCGTGGATCGAGTCAAAGACCGACTGGCAGACGCTGGCGAAGTCGATCGCCCTGAAGCATCTCGACGAGGGGCTGATCGACCGGGGCATCACCCGCGACCTGAAATGGGGCGTGCCGGTGGTGGGGCCCGACGGCGGGCCGCGGCCCGGCATGGAAGGCAAGGTCTTCTACGTCTGGTTCGACGCCCCGATCGAATACATCGGCGCGACGGAAGAGTGGGCCGACGCGACGGGGCGGACGTGGCGCGACTGGTGGCGCACCGACGAGGGCGCCGACGACGTCCGCTACGTCCAGTTCATGGGCAAGGACAACGTCGCCTTCCACACCGTCAGCTTCCCGGCGACGATCCTCGGCTCGGGCGAACCGTGGAAGACGGTCGACACCCTCAAGGCCTTCAACTGGCTGAACTGGTACGGTGGGAAATTCTCGACCAGCCAGAAGCGCGGCGTGTTCATGGACCAGGCGCTGGAGCTGCTGCCGGCCGACTACTGGCGCTGGCGGCTGACGGCCTATGGGCCGGAGCATTCGGACTCGGCCTTCACCTGGGAGGATTTCCAGGCCTCGACCAACAAGGACCTGGCCGACGTGCTGGGCAATTTCGTCAACCGCATCGTCAAGTTCGCGGAGTCGAAGTTCGACGGCGTCGTGCCGGACGCGGGCGAACCGGGTCCGCTGGAGGCCAAGCTGGAGGTCGACCTCGCCGCCGGCATCGCCGAGGCGACGGCGGCCTTCGAGGCCATGGAGTTCCGCAAGGCCTGCCAGGCCCTGCGCGCCGTCTGGGTGCTGGGCAACGAATATCTGCAGGAGGCGGCGCCGTGGACCGCCTTCAAGACCGACGTCGACCGGGCGGCGGTCGGGGTGCGGACCGGGCTGAACCTGGTCGCCCTGTTCGCGCGGCTGGCGGCGCCGGTGATGCCGTTCTCGGCGGAGAAGATCGCGGCGGCGGTGGGGGCGACGGACCTGTCGTGGCCGTCGACGGGCGAGGCGCTGCTGGACACGCTGCCGCGCGGTCAGGCCGTGGCGGCGGCCGGCGTGCTGTTCACCAAGATCGAGGACGCCCAGGTGGCGGAATGGTCGGAACGGTTCGGCGGGGCGGAGGGGTAGCGCGCCGCCCGCTCAGGGGACCGGCGTCGGGGCCGTCCCCGCGCCGCCCGGCAGAACCGCGGGCGGTTCCGCCTTCTGTTCGTCCGGCGTGCCGCGCTGGAATTCCTCGACCTCTTCCGCCGAGATCTCGAGGAAGGCCGGGGCCGAGGCGTTGAACGTCTCGGTGTTTCCGGTCCGCACCACCACCGAGCGCGCGCCGTCCCAGATCATGTGCAGGGCGACGTACAGCACGATGACCAGGCCGACGTAGCCGATCCAGCGGTGCTTGTTGAGCAGGCGGGCGATGAAGGTGGCGGCGATCCCCATCAGGGCGATCGACAGCACCAGGCCGAAGACCATGATCATCGGGTGATCGTGGGCCGCGCCGGCCACGGCCAGCACATTGTCCAGCGACATGGTGACGTCGGCGATCATGATCTGCAGCAGGGCGGCGCCGAAGCTCTTGCGCTTCAGCCCGAGCTCTTCCGGCGAGGGACCCTTGCCGTGCTCGATGGCGAGGGCCAGCTCGAGTTCGTGCTCGGCCTCGGCCTGGTCATGGGTCGCCTGTTCGCGCAGCTCGCGCCACATCTTCCAGCACACCCACAGCAGCAGGATGCCGCCGGCGAGGAGCAGGCCGATGATGGCCAGCAGCTGGACGGTGATCAGGGCGAAGCCGATGCGCAGCACCACGGCGGCGGCCAGACCGATCAGGATGGCCTTGCGGCGCAGTTCGGTCGGCAGGGCGGCGGCGGCGAGGCCGACGGCGACGGCGTTGTCGCCGGCCAGCACCAGGTCGATCATCAGCACCTGGCCGAGGGCGGCCAGCTGGGAGGTGAGTTCGGGAGAGCTCAGAAATTCCATGGTCGCGCTCTAGGGCAGGGAAGGCCGGTTCGGCAAGACGTCAGCGGTCTCTCAGGTTCGGCCTTGCGCGCGCCCCGCCTCGTAAAGCGCGACGGCGGCGGCGTTGGAGACGTTCAGGCTCTCGAATCCGCCGGGCATAGGGATTCGGGCCATGACGTCGCAGTGCTCGGCCACGAGGCGGCGGAGGCCGTCGCCCTCCGACCCCATGACCAGCACCGTCGGGCGGCCGTCGAGCGCCTGTTCCAGCGTCTGTTCCGCCGCCCCGTCCAGACCGACGGCGCGCCAGCCGAGGTCGGCCAGGGTCTCGAGCGCCCGGCTCAGATTGGTGACCCGCGCGCACGGCAGCCGCTCGGTCGCTCCGGCGGAGGCCTTGGCCAGCGCCCCCGCCAGCGCCGGGGAGTGGCGGTCCTGCACCACGATGCCGCGCGCTCCGAAGGCCAGGGCCGAGCGGAAGATGGCCCCGACGTTCTGGGGATCGGTCAGTTGGTCGAGCATGACGATGACGCCGGACGCGGGATCGGCGATGTCCTCCAGCGCCACGCCTTCCAGCGGCTGGACCTTGAAGGCCAGGCCCTGGTGCACGGCGCCGGCGGGCAGCATGCGAGCCAGCGCCGGACCGTCGACGATCTCGACCTTGTGCCCGTGGGGGGCCAGCCGCTCGCGCTCGATCTCGGCGGCGCGGTCCTCGGTGGCGAGCAGCCGGCCCATGCCCTTGCGGGCGGGATTGGCGAGGGCCGCGAGCACCGGGTGGCGGCCCCACAGCCAGTTGTCGGCGTCGACCTTGGGCTTGCGCTCGCGCGGACCGGAATCACCCGCCGCGCGGGCCGGCGGATTGGGGGTCCAACCCCGGTTTTTCGGGCCTTCGGGAGGGCCCCGGAAGCCTTGCTTTTTACCGGTTTTCCGGTCGTTGCGTTCTCTGGTCGACGACACTATAAGACGCCCTCCGATTTGGGGCCCAAGGGCATTCCGGGTCAGGCGCTTCCTCTAAACCAGGGTTTGCCGGACTTCGAAGGCTTTTGTTCGAAAACGGTCTTTTGACCGCTTTCGGGCGTTCCGGATCGGTCTTCATATCGCGCGCGGGGGAATGTCCCGAGCGGCAAAGGGGGCGGACTGTAAATCCGCTGCGTAAGCTTCGCAGGTTCGAGTCCTGCTTCCCCCACCACGCGCTGATGGAGACCGGAACGGATCGGACCTCGAGGAGGCCGGTTGCGGAGGGGTGACCCGACGCAGTCTCCGCGCGGGTATAGTACAATGGTAGTACAGCAGCCTTCCAAGCTGAATATGTCGGTTCGATTCCGTCTACCCGCTCCAGAATTCTCTCGCTGACCACCGCCCACCCTGGGC
>JACPDR010000049.1 GCA_016183935.1 Caulobacterales bacterium | reverse complement strand
GAACTCGCCCTCCGACACCGTGACTTTCGCGACCATGGGAAAAACTCCGCCTTCTTTCTGATCCCGCAATGCACCATACAGGCGCGATGAGCGACCCCATCGAAACCGCCATCTTCGAAAAACTGGCGAAGGCCGACCCCAAGGGCGTCGGCGGCAAGAGCATTGAGCCCGCCGACGTGGCCAAGGAACTGCAGCCGGAACAGTGGCAGCGCATGCTGCCCAAGGTGCGCGCCTGCGCCCTCGGCCTGATGCGTCAGGGCCGGCTGACCATCACCAAGAAGGGCAAGCCGGTCGATCCGAACGCCTTCAAGGGCGTCATCCGCCTGCGCCTGCCGACCGAGGCGGAAACGGCGGCGGCGGTGGCGGCCCTGCCGCCGGCCGTTGAGGACGATGGCGACTTCGCCTGACTCCACGGGCCTGGACGCCGTCCTCGCCGACATCCGCGCGTGCCGGGCCTGTCTCGGCCAGCTGCCGCACACGCCGCGCCCGGTGGTCCATGTCTTTCCAGAGACCCGGCTGCTGATCTGCGGCCAGGCGCCCGGGCGGCGCGTGCACGAGAGCGGTCGGCCGTTCACCGACGCCTCCGGCGACCGCCTGCGCGACTGGCTCGGCGTCGACTACGAGACCTTCTACGCAGACCGCCGCATCGGCGTCGCCGCCCAGGCCTTCTGTTATCCCGGCACGGCCCCGAAAGGCGGCGACTACCCACCGCCGCGGCGGTGCGCCGAACTGTGGCGGTCCAGCCTCCTCGCCGAACTGCCGCGGGTCGAGCTGACCCTGCTGGTCGGCGGCTACGCCCAGGCGTGGGCGCTGGGTGACCGCGCCAGGCCGAACATGACCGACACCGTGCGGGCGTGGCGCGACTACGCCCCCGACATCCTGCCCCTGCCGCACCCGTCGTGGCGCAACACGGCCTGGCTGCGGAAGAATCCGTGGTTCGAGGAAGGGGTCATCCCCTACCTTCGCGAGCGGGTTCGGGGCATTCTGGGGACATGATCCTGCGCGCCCTGGCCGCCCTGTCCCTGATCCTGACGCTCGCCGCCTGCGCCACGCCCGCCATCCAGCCGCCCCTGATCCCGCCGCCGGGCTTCTCCGGCCCGTCCCTCGCCGCCGACGCGGTGATCATGGACGACGGCGCGCGCCTGCCGCTGGCGCGTTGGACCCCCGAGGGCGAGCCGTGGGCGGTGATCGTCGCCCTGCACGGCATGAACGACAGCCGCGCCTCTTTCCGGCTCGCCGGTCCATGGTGGGCCGAGCAGGGCATCGAGACCTGGGCCGTCGACCAGCGGGGCTTCGGTCAGGCCCCCGGCCGCGGCGTCTGGGCCGGCGAGGCGCGGATGGCCGAGGACCTGCGCACCACCGTGGGCCTGGCCCGCGCCCGTCATCCGCGGGCGACCCTCGCCGTCGTCGGGGAGAGCATGGGCGGGGCGGTGGCGATCGTCGCCTTCGCCTCGGACCGGCCGCCGGACGCGGACCGCCTGGTCCTGCTGGCCCCGGCGATGTGGGGCTGGTCGGCGCAGGGGCCGATCAACTCGGCCGGGCTGTGGCTCGCCGCCCGGACCATGGGCGACCGCGCTGTCGAGGCGCCGGAGTGGGCGGTCCGGGCCCTTCCGGCCTCGGACAACCGGCTGGAGCTGTTCCGCAACTACCGCGACCCCAACAGCCTGATCACCACCCGCTTCGATGCCCTCTACGGCCTTGTCGACCTGATGGAGAACGCGTCCCGCCGCCTCGGCGACATCCGGACGCCGACCCTGCTGCTCTATGGCGCCAACGACAATGTGATCCGCAAGGAGCCGATGCGTCAGGCGCTCGAGCGGGCCGGAGAGCGGCCGGGTCTCCGCACCGCCTTTTATCCGGACGGCTGGCACATCCTGAACCGCGACCTGCAGGCGGAGACGGTCTATCGCGACGTCGAGGCCTGGCTGCGCGACGCCTCGGATCCCTTGCCGTCCGGCGCGGGGTCGGTGCTTCCGGCGCTTCGATAGAGCGAAGGGGCGGATCGCCGCTCGCCGGCCTCGCCCCCAAACCGCCATGCTTGCTCTGTTAAGCGTCCCGGCGTATCAGCCCGCAACAAAAAATACCCCGGGAGAGGCCACTTATGGGCAAGACGCTGTTTGATTCCCCGTCGTTCGCGAACCACGAAGGCGTGCACGCGGTCTTTGACGAAAAGACCGGCCTGCGTGCGATTATCGCTGTTCACTCTACGGCGCGGGGTCCCGCCGTCGGCGGCACCCGCATGTGGAACTACGCTTCCAGCGCCGAGGCGCTCGAGGACGTGCTGCGCCTGTCGAAGGGCATGAGCTACAAGAACGCCGTCGCGGACCTTGAGATGGGCGGCGGCAAGTCGGTCATCATCGGCGACAGCCGCACCCAGAAGACCCCCGAGCTGTTCCAGGCCTTCGGCCGCGCGGTGAACACCCTCGGCGGCATCTATTACGCGGCGGAAGACGTCGGCGTGTCGGTCGCCGACATCGCCGAAGCCCGCAAGGTCACCCCCTATGTGCTGGGCGTGAAGGAAGGCCCGGAAGCCTCGGGCGACCCCAGCCCCGTCACCGCGGAAGGCGTCTTCCGCTCGACCCTGACCGTCGCCCGCCGCCTGTGGAAGCAGGACGACCTGACCGGCCTGACCATCGCCCTTCAGGGCATCGGCCATGTCGGCGGCTATCTGGCCGACAAGCTGCACGCCGCCGGCGCGAAACTGGTGATGACCGACGTCAACACCGCCCTGCTGTCGGAAGTCGCCGCCCGCACCAACGCCGAGGTCGTGGCGCCCGACGCCATCTATGACGTCAAGGCCGACATCTACGCCCCGTGCGCCCTCGGCGCGACGCTGAACCCGGAGACCCTCGACCGGTTGACGGTCAAGGCCGTGGTCGGCGCCGCCAACAACCAGCTGGCCACGCCGGACATCGGCCGGATGCTGTTCGAGCGCGGCGTGCTCTACGCCCCCGACTACGTCATCAACGGCGGCGGCATCATCAACGTCGCCTCGGAAATGAACGCGCGCCAGACCGGCGGCGCCTACGACCCGGCCTGGGTCGAGGGCAAGCTGTCCCGCCTGATGGAGACGCTGGAAGAGATCCTCGAACGCTCCGCCGTCGAGAAGCGCCCCACGCACGAGATCGCCGACGCCATCGCCGAGGCCCGCATCAACGCGGCCCGCGACGCCAAGGCGGAACAGCGCAAGGCGGCCTGACCCGTCCCGGTCGCGCCCGGCGGCTGACGAACGGGCCCGCGTCTGACGCGCCGGTCCTCTATGGTGCGTCATGGCGGCGGAACCCAATGAGACCGTCCGGACTCTTCGGACCGGTCCCGGGGAGTCCAGAGTCCGGATTCGCTCCGGCCGGGCATACGGAACACTATGCCTGAATGCTCCCGTTTGATTCGGGCCGAGGCGCCATGACCGCAACGCACCGCAAGGGCTTCGACCCGCTGCTCATCGTCATGGTGATCGGCTTCATCATGGCCGTCGGAGCGCTGGCCTACCCCGCCTTCCGGGCCGATCCGATGAGCGCGCCGGGGTTGGTGCTGATCTTCACCGCCGGCGCCGTGGCCCTGATCGGCCTGTTCGCCTTCGCCCGGAGCGAGCGCCGCAAGCCGTTGGGCGACACCACTATCGACCTGCTCGACGCGATGGCCGAGCCCGCCGCCCTGGTCTGGGCGTCCGGCCAGGTCCTGGCCTTCAACGCGGCCTGGGCCGAGAGCAACGGCGCCGTCAACACACTGCCCAAGGGTCGCTCGGCCGCGGCGCTGTACATGGCCTTCGCCCAGGCCCGCGCGGGGGAGCAGGGACGGGCCATCGTCATGATCGGCGACCGTGAGCAGGAGGTGCTGATCGGCCATGCCGGTGAGGGCCGCTTCCTGGTCCGCGCCGCGCCCGAGGCCGCCATTCCCGTGATGACCGGAGGGACGTCCGCCCCCGGCTCCAACGCCGCCGAGAGCCGGGCCATGGCCGCCGGCGCCCCGTTCGGCTCGGCCGTCATCGCCGCCGAGGATCTGTTCGGCGGCAAGGTCGAGGAGGCCAACGCCGCCCTCGCGGTCCTGACCGGCCCCGCCGCGGCCCGCGACGCCGCCTTCGGTCATCTGTTCGATCCCGCCCTGGTCACGGAGGCGCGCGCCAGGCTGGCCGCCGGCTCGTCGGGTCCGATCGAACTGGTCGCCCGCGCCTTTCCCGACCGGATGCTGCACCTCTACGTCGCCCCGGAAGGCGACAAGCGGCGCGTCTGGCTGTTCGACGTCTCGGCCCAGAAGTCGATGGAGCTGCAGCTGTCGCAGGCCCAGAAGATGCAGGCGGTCGGGCAACTCGCCGGCGGCGTGGCCCACGACTTCAACAACCTGCTGACCGCCATCCAGATGCAGCTCAGCGGCCTGCTGGAGCGCCACCCGGTCGGCGATCCCTCCTACGAGGGGCTGAACGAGATCCGCCAGACCGCCATCCGCGCCGCCGACCTCGTGCGCAAGCTGCTGGCCTTCTCGCGCAAGTCCACGGTGCGCCGCGAACGGCTCGATCTCGGCGAACTGGTCGGCGAGTTCGCCGTCCTGCTGCGCCGCCTGCTGCGCGAGGACGTCCGGCTGGAAACCGACTACGGCCGCGACCTGCCGGTGGTCCTGGCCGACAAGAGCCAGCTCGAGACGGCGGTGATGAACCTGGCCGTCAACGCCCGCGACGCCATGCGCGGCGTGGTCGAACCGGGCGCCGGCGTGGTCACCATCCGCACCCTGCGTCTGAGCCGCGACGAGGCCCGCGCCCTCGGCTGGGCCGCCGCCCCCACCGCGGCCGTCGCCCTGATCGAGGTGACCGACACCGGTCCCGGCGTGCCGCCCGAACTGCTGGACAAGATCTTCGAACCCTTCTTCACCACCAAGGCGGTGAACGAGGGCACGGGCATGGGCCTGGCCACCGTCTACGGCATCGTCGAGCAGGCCGGCGGCCACATCAACGTCTCCAACCTCGAGGACGCCGGGTCCCGGATTCTGGGGGCGGCCTTCCGCATCTTCCTGCCCGAGGCGGGCGAGGCCGAGTTGGCCGAGACGCCGGTGATCGAGGTCAAGCCCAAGGCGCCCCGCGACCTGTCCGGGGCCGGCCGCATCCTGTTCGTCGAGGACGAGGCGGCCGTGCGCGGCATCGCCGCCCGCCTGCTGCGCCAGCGCGGCTACGACGTGATCGAGGCGGCCGACGGCGAGGAGGCCCTGGCGCTGGCCGAGGAGCACGCCGGGACCATCGACATGATGATCTCGGACGTCATCATGCCCGGCCTTGACGGTCCGTCCCTGCTGAAGAAGGCCCGGCCGTTCCTCGGCGATGCGCCGGTGATGTTCATCTCGGGCTACGCCGAGAGCGACTTCTCGGACCTGCTGCAGGACGAGGTCGGCGTCTCCTTCCTGCCCAAGCCTCTGGACATCAAGACGCTGGCCGAACGGGTCAAGCAGGAGTTGCGCGCCGCCTAGGCCTACTGTTCGCGGCGGTCCCGGCGGTCATCGCGGCGCTCGTCCCGTCGATGATCCCGGTAACGGTCGCGCCAGTAGGGCGACTCGGGCGGGATGTAGAAGTCGCGGTAGCCATAGTCGCCGGGGCAGTAGCGCTGGTTGGCGCCGTAAGGCAGGCCCGGCGGCGTCGCCCAGTAGCAGTAGGCGTTCTCGTATTCGAGGTCGGCCGCCGCCTGGTCGAGGCCCACGGCGATGGCTTCCCACATGGCCGGGTCGCTGCTGCAGGCGGTGGTCGTCAACGCCGCCATCGCCGCGAGCCCGAGCCGGAACTTCTTCAACGTGGACATCATGTCGCGCGCCTCCCAACCCGCACCGTGCCCGGCGGCGGGAGAGTTCGGCAACCGACGAAATCTGACGGCGTCAGCCCGCCTGCACCGCCTCGCGGGCCGCGAGCACGCTCGGGTCCGCCGCCGCGGCGGCCAGGATCCAGTCGCGGAAGCGGGCGATCTTGGGCGAGCGCCGCCGGCCTTCCGGCCAGACCAGCCAGTAGGCGTAGTGGGGGATCAGCTTGACCGCCAGCGGGACCGGCTGGACCAGCAGGCCCGCCGCCAGTTCGCGCGCGAACAGGATCGGCGAGGCCAGCGCCACCCCCTGATCGCCGAGCGCCGAGGCCACCTCCAGCGCCTGGTAGTCGGCCCGCAGACGGGAGGGGGCCTGGCCGTCGGCGGCGACGCCGGCGGCGGCGAACCAAACCGCCCATTCCTTGTCCAGCCCGATCCGCGGCGCCTTCAGCAGGTCTTCGGCCGTCCGCAGCTCCAGTCGATCCCGCAGGCGGGGGCTGCATACGGGGGTGAACACGCTGGGCATGACCTCGACGCTCTCCACGCCCGGCCAGTCGCCGGTCCCCGAGCGGATGCCGACATCGAACCCCTCGCGCGACAGATCGACGAGATGGGCCGCCGTATCGAGTCGCACCGCCAGCTCGGGATGCGCCAGCTGGAACTCGCCCAGCCTCGGGGCCAGCCACTGCGTCGCCAGTGTCGCCAGGGTGGTGATCGACAGGATCGCCTGGTCCGCCTCGGTCAGGTCCGACAGGGCGCGGCGCAGCAGGCTCATGGCCTCGGTGGCGGCGCGCGACAGCCGTTCGCCGGCCTCGGTCGGCACGACCTCGCGCGGCAGCCGCCGGAACAGGCTCTGGCCCAGCCGGCCTTCCAGCGCCTTGATCTGCCAGCTGACCGCCGCCTGGGTCATGCCCAGCTCTTCCGCCGCGCGGGTGAAGCTGTTCAGGCGCGCCGCGGCCTCGAACACCCGGATGGAGGCCAGGGGGATTCCGGCGAGAGGATCGGCCATAAGCATGCCTTATGCTGCGCCCCGCCAATCTGGTTTGCGCACAGCCGCTGTCAAGGCCATTTTGGCGTTGTCCTCACCACAGGAACGTCAGGAGGCCAAAATGGAAGAGGCACACCGGATACATAAGGAAGTCGCATGGGGTTGGGTCAATGTGCTCAACGACTGGCGGCGCAGCCGCACGCGCGCCCGCATTCGCAAGCCGCAGCGGATCCTCGCGGCCTCAAGCCGTTGATCCGCCTGCATGAGGCGGACGGTTAGTCGACCGTCCAGCCGTCCGCCTCGCGCAGGGCGTTGTGGATGGCCGTCGCCGCGATCGCGGCCTCGGCCCCGGCCACGGCGATCTGATTCAGTCCACGCACCACATCCCCGGCGGCGTAGAGTCCGGGCACGCTGGTCGCCTGATGGGCGTCGACCACCATGCAGCCGTCATCCCCCACCCGCGCGCCCAGCGCCCGAGCCAGCTCCGCGTTCGGCGATGTGCCCAGCGCCGAATAGACCAGGTCGAACACGCGGAAGGTCCCGCCCCAGCTCAGCGCCGTCACCCGGTCGCCCTCCAGCCGGACATTGTCGATCGGGGCCCGGATCAACTCGGCGCCCATCCGGCGAAGCTCATCTTCCTCGGTCAACGCTTCGGCCGGACCGACATGGATCAGCGTCACCCGATCGGAGTAGGTGCGCAGGAAGGCCGCCTCGCGTACGCCCTTGTCGTCCTGACCGATGATCGCCACCGCCTTGTCGATGGCCTCGTAGCCGTCGCAGATCGGGCAGATGCGGACCAGCGACCGCTCGATGGCCCGTTCGACGCCGGGCAGGTCGGGATGGTGGTCCACCACCCCGGTCGCCAGCAGCACCGCCCGCGCCCGGATCTCCCGCCCGTTCAGGCGCGCCCTGAACCCTTCGCCGTCCCGCTCCAGGGTCTCGACGCGACCGGACTCGATGACGGCGTCGAACTCCAGCGCCTGCTCGGTCATCCGCCTCACGATGGCCTCGCCGGTGATGCCCTGGGGAAAACCGGGCAGGTTGTGGCTGACCGGAATCCAGCAGGCCCGCGGCGCGCCGCCGTCCGCGACCAGCACCCGCCTTCGGAACCGCGCCAGATAGGTTGCGGCGGTCAGGCCGGCGGGGCCGGCGCCGATGATCAGAACTTCGGGGTCGGACCCCTTCAACGGGTTCGCCATGTCGTCGGCCAATAGTCCGCGGGCACGCCCCAGCATTCCGGCATTTCCAGTTCCGTAGTCAGCACGAATTCCCGTCCGGTCCAGGTCCAGGTCGAGGCGGTGCCGCAGTCGCTGATCCCCCGCGCCTTGGCGAAGGCGGTGATGGTGCGGGCCTCCGGCGCAAAGCCGGCGTTGATCGTGGTGGCGGTCGGCTCGTCCGAGGTCGAGGTCAGGCGGGCGGGGCGAGGGTCGCGGCCTCCGGGACCGGTGATGAACCACTCGTGGCCCATGTTGTAGGCGCCCATGAAGCAGGGCACGGCCCACAGTTCGGTCGAGGCGTCGAGCCGCGCCGACATGACCTCCTTCTGCACCCATTCGGTGTCGGCGGTATCGGCGCGGCAGGCGACCACCACCGGCAAGGCCTCCAGCGCGGCCGGCAGCACCTGGTCCTTGTCCCCGAAGCCGGCCTGGGACACGGCGGGCGCCGGCGTGACCACCGGGAGGGGCGGAGGCGGCGGCACGGCCGAGGCCGGCTTGGCGCCGCGCCGACGCAGGGCGGTCACGGTGTCCAGCCGCCCCTGCCGCTCGTCGATCCACAGCAGGGCGGCCGAGGCCCCGGACAGCGACAACTCTCCGGCCGAGCCGACCTGCGCCGCCTGTCCGTCGGCGAGCGCGCGCACGACATCCGGCGCCCGGGCGGCGGAAACCTCGCCCACCAGCGGGTAGTCGGTGATCAGCGTCAGGGCGTAAACCTCCCCGTCGACGCTCAGAGTGGGCGGTCCCACCTGGTCCTCCGGCGCCCAATAGCCGACAGCCACCTCGGGCCGGGCGTCGGGGCCGGGTTGCTGGGCGATCCGGATCCAGCCGGTCCCGTCGGTCGCGGCCGTGAAGGCGAAACAGGCATTGCCGTTGTCGCAGACCGCCATCCAGTCGCGGAAGCCGCGGCGCTCCGAAGGCATTTCGCTCGCGGCCGTTTGCGGCCCGGCCGGGTCGGTCCCGGGCGGTGACGCGGCGGCCCCCGGTTCTGCGGAACAGGCGGCCAGCATCAGGCCCGTGGTGATCGTGACGAGGCGCATATGGTTCTCCCCCTACAGCCGTCGACGAGCCCGGAGGTTCCGCGAGGGCTTGTGGCGCGGATCCCGATCCGGCCGCTCTTTCGGGATACTCGGGCCGATCCGTCCGGTCCGCAACCTCACGTTCGGCGACCGTCCGCCTTTGCGCCCGCGCGTCCCCGCCGCTATACCCCCGGCCTCACTCCCATTTCCCAGTCAGAGGCGCGAAACCGCATGGCCAAGATCAAGGTCGCCAATCCCATCGTGGACATCGACGGCGACGAGATGACCCGCATCATCTGGCAGATGATCAAGGACAAGCTGGTCTTCCCCTTCCTCGACCTCGAGCTCGACTACTACGACCTGTCGATGGAGAACCGCGACGCCACCGACGACAAGGTCACGGTCGACGCGGCCCACGCGATCCAGAAGCACGGCGTCGGCGTGAAGTGCGCCACCATCACCCCCGACGAGGCGCGGGTGAAGGAGTTCGGCCTCAAGAAGATGTGGAAGTCGCCCAACGGCACCATCCGCAATATCCTGGGCGGCGTGGTCTTCCGCGAGCCGATCATCTGCAAGAACGTTCCGCGGCTTGTGCCGGGCTGGACCCAGCCGATCGTCGTCGGCCGTCACGCCTTCGGCGACCAGTACAAGGCCACCGACTTCCTGATCCCCGGCCCCGGCAAGCTGACCATCAAGTTCCAGGGCGCGGACGGCCAGGTCATCGAGCACGAGGTGTTCGACTTCCCGTCGTCGGGCGTGGCCATGGGCATGTACAACCTCGATGACTCGATCACCGAGTTCGCCCGCGCCAGCTTCGCCTTCGGCCTGCAACGCAACTTCCCGGTCTATCTGTCGACCAAGAACACGATCCTGAAAGCCTACGACGGCCGCTTCAAGGACATCTTCCAGAAGGTGTTCGACGAGGAATTCGCGGCCGAGTTCAAGGAAAAAGGCCTGACCTACGAGCACCGCCTGATCGACGACATGGTGGCCGCGGCCATCAAGTGGTCGGGCGGCTTCGTCTGGGCCTGCAAGAACTACGACGGCGACGTGCAGTCGGACGTGGTGGCGCAGGGCTTCGGCTCCCTGGGCCTGATGACCTCGGTGCTGATGACCCCGGACGGCAAGGTGCTGGAATCGGAGGCCGCCCACGGCACCGTCACCCGCCACTACCGCCAGCACCAGAAGGGCGAGGCGACCTCGACCAACTCGATCGCCTCGATCTTCGCCTGGACCCGCGGCTTCTCGCACCGGGCCAAGCTGGACGGCAACGACGAGCTGGCGACCTTCGCCGCCACGCTGGAGCGGGTCGTGGTCGAGACGGTCGAGAGCGGCCACATGACCAAGGATCTCGCGCTCCTGGTCGGCGACCAGCAGGGCTGGCTGACCACCGAGGGCTTCCTCGACAAGGTCGCCGAGAACCTGACCAGGGCCATGAAGGCCTAAAGGGGCGCTAACGCTCGCCGCGCGGCGGCTCGCTGCTTGAGCGCGGCTACCAACGAGGCCCGCCGGATTCGCGTCCGGCGGGCCTTTCGTTTGAGCGCGGTCCGCGTTCGTGCATTGATGGACCCATGAAGAAGCTGTTCGGCAATCTCGTGCTGCTGGCCGTCATCGTCGCGGTCGTCAGCTTCCTCGCCGCCCCGGCGGTGGCCTTCTTCGGCATCCGGTCGGCGGCGGACGCCAATGACGTCGCAGGCCTGTCGCGCCTGATCGACTTCGCCGCCGTCCGCAAGTCGTTGCGGCCCCAGCTGTCGGGCGATGCCGCCGCCATGGCGCCCGCGCCCGCCTTCCTCGATGATCCGATCGGGGCGGTCCGCCACCAGATCGAACAGGCCCGCCCGGCGGCGGCCGTCGATGTCGACGCCTGGCTAACCCCCGCGGCGTTGGCCGCCCTGACCCGGGGCGAGGGCCGCTACGCCGCGCAACGGACCCGCATTCCGGCGGTGGCGCCGACCAATCCGATGCCCGGACCCGTGTTCTGGGGCATGAACCGGGTGCGGTTGGCGGTCGCCGACGAGGGCGGACCGCGCACCGTCTTCACCTTCGAGCGCAAGGGGCCGTTCGAATGGAAGCTCGTCCACATCGGCCTGCCCGAGCGCGTCGCCCCCGCGGCGACCGCGACCGCGCCCGCGCGCCGCTAGCGATCGGTTCCGACTCACGGCAACCGTAGCTGTGGGAAGGCGTTACGACGCCAGAGGGTCGAATGAAGAAATCACTGATCGTCGGCGTCGCCGCCGGGGCCGTCGTCCTGTTCGGGATCGTCTGGGCGGCCGCCCCCGTGCTGGCGGCCCAGGCCCTGATCCGCGCGGCTGAGGCCGGCGACGAGAACAAGATCGAACGGCTGGTCGACTTCCCGTCGTTGCGCCAGAGCCTGAAGGACGAACTGAACGCCGAACTGGCGGCCCAGCTGCGCCGCGACCCGCGCATGTCGGAGAGCGGCCTCGGCGGCCTCGGACTGATCCTGGCTCCGATGCTGGTGTCCGGCGCCGTCGACGCCGTCGTCACGCCGGAGGTGGTCGCCCGGATGGTCACCACGGCCGAGGCGCCCGATCCGACCGTCCGTGACGGGCCCGAGCCCGGGGATGCGGTCGACGAGGACGACATCCACCAGTCCTGGGGCTACCGCGACTTCAACGCCTTCGCGGTCACCCTGACCGACCGTGACCGGCCCGACCAGCGGCTGGCGCTGATCCTGGAGCGGCGCGGCCTGTTCACCTGGAAGCTGGCCGCGGTGGATATCCAGAACGACGCCGAAGCCTAGCCCACCAGCGCCGCCCGCACCGCCGCCAGGCCGTCCTCGGCCTTGGATCCGTCCGGCGCGCCGCCCTGGGCGAAGTCCGGCTTGCCGCCGGCCCCCTGTCCGCCCATCGCCAGCACGGCCGCGCGCGCCAGATCGGCGGCGTTGACCTTGCCGGTGATGTCCGAAGTCACGGCGACGGTGACCGCCGCCTTGCCCTCGGTGACGCCGATCAGGGCCACGACGCCGGAGCCGACCTGCTTGCGGAAGTCCTCGGCTACGCCGCGCAGCCCCTTGCCGTCGACGCCGTCCAGCACGCGGGCGATCAGCTTGACGCCGTTGATCTCCTCCGGCGCGGCGTTCCCGCCCGAACCGCCGCCCAGCGCCAGCTGCTTCTTCAGGTCGGCGACCTGCTTCTCCAGCGTGCGCACCGAGCCGCTCAGGGCCTCGACCCGCGCCGGCACGTCGGCCGGCTGGACCTTGAAGGACTGGGCCAGCTTCCTGGCCACCCCGGCCTGGGCCAACAGATACTGGCGGGCGGCCTCGCCGGTCAGGGCCTCGATGCGACGCACGCCGGCGGCGATGCCGCTCTCCGAGACGATCTTGAACAGGGCGATGTCGCCGGTGCGGGCGACGTGGGTGCCGCCGCACAGTTCGACGGAATAGGGGCCTTCGCCCGCCAGCGACTGGCCGAGCGTCAGGACGCGAACCTCGTCGCCGTATTTCTCGCCGAACAGGGCCACGGCGCCGGCGTTGATCGCCTCCTGCGGGGCCATCATCTTCGTCTCGGCCGGGATGTTCTGACGGATGACGGCGTTCACCTCGTCCTCCATTCGCGCCAGTTCGTCCTCGGTGACCGGGGCGTTGTGGCTGAAGTCGAAGCGCAGGCGTTCGGCGTCGACCATCTGGCCCTTCTGGGCCACGTGGCCGCCCAGCACATTGGCCAGGGCCTTGTGCAGCAGGTGCGCCGCCGAGTGGTTGGCGCGCGTGGTCAGGCGGGCCTCGGCGGCGACGCGCAGCTGGACGCGCGCGCCGATGGTCAGCGTGCCGGAGCTGATCTCGATGCGATGGGCGAACAGGTCGCCGGCTTGCTTCTGCACGTCCAGCACGACGCCGGAGCCCTGCTGGCCGGTGGCGTCGGTCCATTCGATCTCGCCCCTGTCGCCGGCCTGGCCGCCGCCTTCGCCATAGAAAGGGGTCTGGTCGAACAGCACCTCGGCGGTCTCGCCGGAAGCCAGTTCGTCGACCGAGGCCCCGTCGCGCACGATGGCCAGCACCTCGCCCGAATCCTCGACCAGGTCGTAGCCGGTGAAGACGGTGGGGCCGAGGCGGTCGCGCAGGGCGAGCCACTCACCGGTCGAGGCGGTCTGGCCCGAGCCGGTCCAGTGCTCGCGCGAGCGGCTGCGCTGCTCGGCCATGGCGGCGTCGAAGCCCTCGGTGTCGACGGTGAAGCCGCGCCGGCGCGCCTCGTCCTGGGTCAGGTCGAGCGGGAAGCCGTAGGTGTCATAGAGGGTGAAGGCCGTCTGGCCCGGCAGCACGCCGCCCTCGCCGAGATCGCGAGAGGCGTCCTCCAGCAGGCCCATGCCGCGGCCCAGCGTGGTGCGGAAGCGGATCTCCTCCTGCTTCAGCGTGTCCTCGATGAAGGCCTGGGCCCGGCGCAGTTCGGGATAGGCGTCGCCCATCTCCTTCACCAGGGTCGGCACCAGCCGGTGCATCAGGGGATCGGCGGCGCCCAGCAGGTGGGCGTGGCGCATGGCGCGGCGCATGATCCGGCGCAGCACGTAGCCGCGGCCCTCGTTGGAGGGCGTGACCCCGTCGGCGATCAGGAAGGACGACGAGCGCAGGTGATCGGCGATGACCCGGTGGCTGGGGGCGCGGTCGCCCTCGGCGGCGGTGTTGGTCGCGTGCTCCGAGGCCGCGATCAGGGTGCGGAACAGGTCGGTCTCATAGTTGGAGTGCACGCCTTGCAGCACCGCCGCGACCCGCTCGAGGCCCGCGCCGGTGTCGATCGACGGCTTCGGCAGGAGGCTGCGGCTGCCGTCCGCAGCCTGGTCGAACTGCATGAAGACCAGGTTCCAGATCTCGACCCAGCGGTCGCCGTCCTCCTCGGGCGTGCCGGGCGGGCCGCCCCAGATGTGGTCGCCGTGGTCGTAGAAGATCTCGGTGCACGGGCCGCACGGGCCGGTGTCGCCCATCGACCAGAAATTATCCGAACCGGCGATGCGGGTGATTTTCGATTCCGGCAGGCCGGCGATCTTCTTCCACAGGTCGAAGGCCTCGTCGTCGTCGATATAGACGGTGGCCATCAGCCGGTCGGCGGGGATGCCGAACTCTTTCGTGACGAGGTTCCACGCCAGCTCGATGGCGTGCTCCTTGAAGTAGTCGCCGAAGGAGAAGTTGCCCAGCATCTCGAAGAAGGTGTGGTGGCGGGCGGTGTAGCCGACGTTGTCCAGGTCGTTGTGCTTGCCGCCGGCGCGGACGCATTTCTGCGACGAGGTGGCGCGCTTGATCGCCCGCGTCTCCTGGCCGGTGAAGACGTTCTTGAACGGCACCATGCCGGCGTTGACGAACAGCAGCGTCGGATCGTTCTGCGGCACCAGCGGAGCGGACTGGACCTTCTCGTGGCCGTCGGCCGCGAAGTAGTCGAGGAAGCTCGAGCGGATCTGGTTGAGGCTGGCCATGGTTCGTCGCGCACGCGTCTGGAGAGGTCAGGGGAGGCAGCGTGCATATAGGTCTTTCGGCCCGAACGCATCACCCATCGGCGTTGTGCGCCTCCGGCGCTAGCGGACGCCTCGCATGGCGCGGGCGGCGGTGAAGGCGAGCGCCAGGCCGAACAGGGCGTGGGCCAGCAGGCCCAGGCCGATCATGTGCGGCGGCGGGGGCGGACCGCCGGGGGCCAGCGACAGCGGCACGACGATGGCGTTCATCACTCCGTAGACGACGACGCCGAAGCCGAGGCCGGACAGCGCGGGCTGGCGCAGCAGCACCGGGGCCGGCCGCGCGGCGGCGACGAACAGGCCGGCGAACAGGATGGCGATCAGGAAATGGCAGGCCAGGCCGAGCGCCGCGCTGGTCAGGCCGCCCTCATAGGCGGCGCGGCCCTGGAGGCCGGAGGCGATCGTCTGGAGAATCTGGACCGGCGTGGCCGAGCGGTAGATGACGAAGGCGGCGAGAATGTCGACGGCGCCGCCGGCGAGGCCGGCCAGCACGGCGGCGCGTATGGTCGAGGTCAGGCGCGGGCCCATGGGTCTCTCCCCTCTTCGGGAGCAGCCTAGGGCGAACGGTCAAGCTTCGCCAGTGGGCTATCCCTCGTCCTCGTGCTCGACCTCGTCGGCAGCCTCGTCTTCGGAGAGCAGGTCGGCGAGGGCGTCGATGATGGCGTCGATCTGCCCGGGCGTCGCGGTGACCGCCATCGAGGCGCCCTTGTCGCCCTCGATCTCGATCAGATAGCCGTCGGGGGTCTCCGACAGGATGAACTGCTTGAGGGACTGGACCTGGGGGTCGGCCATGGCGGGCTCCGGTTTGACGAACCCGACAACCGCGGGCTTCGGAGAAAGGTCCCCCTTGCAAAAAAAGGCCGCCCGATCCGGGTGGGGATCGAGCGGCCGCTCCGTCCGGCCCGGCCCGGCGGGGTCGGTGGCGGGTCGGCGGACCCGGCCGGAGAAGTTCAGGTTCTGTCCGGGTAAAACTCGCAAAAAGCCGTCCGAAGAGTCCGGATCGTCCGATGCGTGGGTTCCGGTCTCCTAGCCTTCGAGGTCCTGGCCTTCGTCGGGCTCGGGCGTGCCCAGCAGCTCCTCGGCGATCTTGTTGGTCGAGGCGCGCACCGCCTTCTCGATCGAGTCGGCGATGTCGGGATTGGCCTTGAGGAAGGCGCGCACGTTTTCGCGGCCCTGACCGATACGCTGGCTGTCGTACGAGAACCAGCTGCCGGACTTCTCGATCACCCCGGCCTTGACGCCCAGGTCGATGATCTCGCCCAGCTTGGAGATGCCCTCGCCGTACATGATGTCGAAGATGACCTCGCGGAACGGCGGGGCGACCTTGTTCTTGACCACCTTCACCCGGGTGGTGTTGCCGACCACCTCGTCGCGGTCCTTGATCGCACCGGTGCGGCGGATGTCGAGGCGGACCGAGGCGTAGAATTTCAGCGCGTTTCCGCCCGTCGTCGTCTCGGGCGAGCCGTACATGACGCCGATCTTGTGGCGGATCTGGTTGATGAACAGCACGATGCACTGCGACTTGTTGATCGAGGCGGTCAGCTTGCGCAGCGCCTGGCTCATCAGGCGGGCCTGCAGGCCGGGCAGGCTGTCGCCCATCTCGCCCTCGATCTCGGCGCGCGGCGTCAGGGCGGCGACGGAGTCGACGACCACGATGTCCACGGCGCCGGAGCGCACCAGGGTGTCGACGATCTCGAGCGCCTGCTCGCCGGTGTCAGGCTGCGACACCAGCAGGTCGTCGAGGTTGACGCCCAGCTTCTGGGCGTAGCCCGGGTCCAGCGCGTGCTCGGCGTCGACGAAGGCGGCCGTGCCGCCCGACTTCTGGATCTCGGCCACGGTGTGCAGCGCCAGCGTCGTCTTGCCCGAGCTTTCCGGCCCGAACACCTCGATGACCCGACCGCGCGGCAGGCCGCCGATGCCCAGCGCCATGTCGAGGCCCAGCGAGCCGGTCGACACCGAGGGAATGGCCTCGGTCACGCCGTTCTTGCCGAGCTTCATCACCGAGCCCTTGCCGAAGGCGCGGTCGATCTGGGCGATCGCCGCCTCCAGAGCCCGCTGCTTGTCGCCGTCGTCCTTGCCGACCAATTTCAAATTCGCCTGTGCCGCCACCTTGCCACTCTCCCTTGCCATGATTCCCGTTCGGTACCCGGGGGAGAGGCCCGCCTTCGGTCCGATGACCGTGACCCGCTCCCTGTGAGAGGGGATATGTGCACGGTTTGTTCCGGTTGCCAATATGTTCTTTTCGGGACGAGGCGGGATGCGTCCGATTTTGACGTATCGACTACCCTCCCTCGTCATCCTCGGGCTTGACCCGAGGATCAGACGTGGGGCCGTGCTGTGCGACGGAGGCGGCCCTGCGAGGTGACCGCATCTTCTCGCCACCGCGCACCGGACGGTCTGATCCTCGGGTCAAGCCCGAGGATGACGGCGGAAACAGCGGAGTGGGCGGCGGGCGGGTCCGGTCACCCCGGCCGTCGCCACGCCACCATGCCGAGGGTGGAGATCTGCACCGGCTCGCCGTTCTGGTTGCGGGTCTCGTTGCGGGTGCGGACCATGCCGCGGTCGGGGCGGGACTTCGACGGCGTGATCTCCAGCACCTCGACATGGACGGTGAGCGTGTCGCCCGGGCGGGTGGGGCGGGGCCAGGTGGTTTCGCCGCCGACGCCGATCAGCCCGCCGGCGAACGGCAGGCCGTCGACCAGCATCCGCATGCTCAGCGCCGCCGTGTGCCAGCCGCTGGCCGCCAGACCGCCGAACAGGCTGTCCCGCCCGGCGTCTTCGTCGAGGTGGAAGGGCTGGGGGTCGTACTGTCGGGCGAACGCCTTGATCTCGTCAGCCGTGACGGTGACGGAGCCGGACAAGAAGGTCTGCCCGACATGGAGGTCCTCGAGGTAGATCGGTCGTTCGGGCACGGGAGTCTCCGTTCGCGGCGCCGAGCCGCCAGGCTGGGATATGGCGATTTCAAACCGCCGCGGGAGTCTCCGCCGCCGGCGCCGGCTCGGCCGACCGGGCGGCGAAGGACAGCGCGCCGCCCAGCGCCAGCACCGCCAGCGCCGCCATCAGCCACGGCCGGACGGCGGCGCGCCCGGGCGACAGCGGCCGGACCAGCATCAACGTCAGCAGCCCGATCAGGGCCAGCACGCCGGGCAGGTCCAGGCCGATGCCGAGGAACACCGGATGCGACAGGGCGACCAGCCAGCCGCCCCCGATGGCGGCGACGATCGCGACGGGGCCCAGCGACCGGGGACGGGTCAGGCCCGGGTCCACGAAGGCGGCCAGCGCCGCGACACCCGCCGCCGGCAGGGCGGGCCACAGGAACAGGAAGGCGGTCTGGGGCGCGACGGTCTGGGCGACGGCGCCGAGGGCGAGAACCAGGGCGATCAGGCCGGTCCAGCCGCCCCACGCCGTCCGGGCGGCCAGTCCCGGGGCCAGCGACAGGCCGATGGCGACCACGGCGGCGCCAATGACGATGGGGTTCAGCCCCCCAAGGGCCAGCGCCAGCACGGCGGCGGCCGCGATGGCGCCCGCCGTGACGCGCCGATCCGGCCGGCTCCGTCCGCCCAGCACGGCCATGCCGAGGGCCAGCACGGTCAGGGCCGCGCCCGCCTCCATCCATGGCAGGCGCGCCAGCAGGGTGTAGTATGCGTCGGCGCTTTCGGCCCGCGCCGCCATCGATCCGGCGAGGGTCCGCACCGCCTGGGTCAGCACCAGACCGGTGGCGAGGAACCAGACGCCGTCGACGGCGCCGCGCCCCAGGTCGGCGAACGTCAGCCCCGCCCGGCTCCGCGCCCGCCAGGTCGCGCCGGCCAGCAGCAGCGCCGCCAGCGCCAGCAGACCCCAGCCCGTCGCCGGCGCGTGGTCGAGGACGACCCGACCGAACAGGTCGGCGTAGACCCTGTCGGCGCCGCGGGCGGGCAGGACCTGCGCGCGCAGCAGGGCGTCGGCGCTCTCCAGCGCCTGCGAGCCGATGTGCTGGACCGCGCCCCGGTCGAGCGCCTCGGGCCTGGAGTCCCCATGGTACTGCTCGGGCCGTCCGATGAAGGCGAGGTTCAGGCCCTGGACGCCGCGGTCCTTGGGGATGGTGAAGTCGGTGCCGTTCGGCATCCGCTCATAGACGAAGGCCGCCAGCGAATTGGTCGTGACGCCGCCATCGGCCCGGACGCCGGCGCGGCCGAACAGGGCGACGGTCTCGGCGGCGCCGCGCCCGGTCTCGAACATCATGGCCCGGCCGCCGCCGCCGCGCGCCTCCAGATTGATCACCGCCCCGATCCGGTCGCGCAGCGGATGGCCGCCCCAGAACACCCGCGCCCCGTCCAGACCGATCTCCTCGGCGTCGGTCATCAGCACCACCAGCGTCCGGTCGGCCGGTCCTCGCGCGCGGATCGCCCGGACACTCTCCAGCACCGCCGCCACGCCGGCCGAATCGTCCGCCGCCCCGGCCGAGCCCGGCACGGTGTCGTAGTGGGCCATCAGCGCCACGGCGGGGAGGGACGGGTCGCGGCCCGGCAGGACGCCGACCAGGTTGGTGGCGGTGAAGTTCGCCGCCTCGGGGTCGCCCCCGATCCGCCGCAGGTAGCGCGCCGAGCCGCGAGAGATCGGCCCGGACTGGGTCGAGGTCTGCAGGCCCAGTTCGGTCATCCGCCGCAGCAGGACATCCCGCACCCGGGCGTGGTCGGCCGATCCGACCGGATGCGGCCGTTGCGCCAGCTCGCGCACGTCGGCCATGGCGCGCTCCGCCGAGAAGGCGGTCGGCGCCGCGCCGGCCCCCACGGGGCTCGGGACCTGAAGCGCTGCGACTCCGATCAGCAGCGCGAGCGCCAGCGCCCCGACCAGCCAGTACAGCCGCATGATCCATCCTCCCCGATGACGGCCGAGCCTAGCCGGGCGAGCCGGGCTCGTCATCAAGGGAAGGGCGGCCCGCGATCAACCATGTCTGCTCAGGTTTCGTTAGAATACGCGACCTAACCGGGACCCCGTTAACGGGGGAACGGAATGCTCAAGGCTCTGAACGCGCTCGTCCGACAGTGGCGTTGCCGCCGCCACCGCTGGCGGCCGGACCGGCACCGGCCCGACGGCGAGTGGTGCGACCTGTGCGGAGCGCGCCGGCGTCTTCGGGCGGGGTGACCGGGGCCCCCAGGTCCGCTTTTGACCCGTTGCGGACATTGGATGTCTCGTTCAGGTTAGCCGCCTGACAGGGGTGCCCACTGTGAATACCGAACTACTGAACGCTGTGCCCGGTGGGGCGGAGCTTGTGGAGTGGTTCGACGGCCACGCTCCTCGCTTTCATGACGCCGAGGTCATCAGCATCGCGTTCGACCGCGCAGGACCGACCTGTCTGCTCCGCGTCCACGGCTTCAAAGTAACAAGCGCGATCAAACCGGATGGTCACTATGTCTTTGAAGGCCATGCCGTCGTCACCTTCCGGATCGACGAGACCACCGGAATGCAGCTTGACGATTTCAATCACCAGAATGCGTTGATGGGTCTCAGCATCGTTGGCCGCCCCGACGAGGGCTTTCGCGTGGAACTCGATCCAGCCTATGGCCTGTCCGGGTTTGTTGAGGGTCGATCGCTATCGATTAGCATCGAGCCCGGCATTCCGCCGGGCAGCCAATACGAGGTTCAGGACGAAGTCCGCTAACCACCCTTAGGTGACCGTCCGGTCCCGACCCTTAGGCGACCTTGCAGTCCGCCTGAGATGTAGCGTCGTCCCCACGAACTTCGAGTTGGAAGATGCGGACGAAGTCGCTTCTGAACGGACATCTGGGCGGCGTCAGCGCCTGCTAGCATCCAAGCCCCCGATTGCATCCCATCTCCAGGTGATCAATGGTCCGGTCCTGAACGTTCGTGGAAGTTGCTAATGCTCAAAGTTCTCTGCGCTTCGGTTGCAGCCGCGCTGATCATAGGCAGTGGACCGGCGAGCGGGTTTGAGAAGCAGAGCCGCCCAAGCGCCGCTGACGACTCGACAATGGACGCAGTGGACCGGCTGGTGGCGCAAGGCCGGGCACTGTTCGCCGACGGCCGCTACGAAGAAGCCTTGGAGCCGCTGACCAGAGCACTGAACCTGTCTCGAGAGGGCCTTGGGAACGGGCCATACACGGCCATGGTTCTCACCAGTCTCGGGCTCAACTACGCGTCGACAGGGCGCATTGAAGAGGCCGAGGCTGCCTACGACGAAGCCGCCGCCATCAACGGTGAAGTCTACGATGACGACAGCATCGAACAGCTGCCGCTGCTGATAAATAGAGGGCAGTTTTACGCCAACACCGCTCGACCGTCGCTGGCACTACCCTTCCTTCAGGAGGCGCACTCACTCTGCTCGATGCAGTGCGCGCCCGGTGACCAGCGCGCGGCCTATATCCGGAACAGCCTAGAAGCGGTTTACCGAGACCTCGGACTCCACTCCCAAGCTGATGCTGTAGCGCTTACCACAGCAGGCGCTCGCCCGTAGGACCGCGTTCCACCCATGGCGGACGTTCACTGCGCCCGCTTGATACGAACCCGCCCCGACGGCTTTCGTAGTAGATAGTCCGATCGCTTGATTTCGAGGAGACGCGGCATGGACCGGTTCACCGGCGGTTGCCTGTGCGGCGATGTCCGGATCGTGGCGACGGGACGCCCGTACCGGGTCGGGCTTTGCCACTGCCTCGACTGCCGCAAGCACCATGGGGCGCTGTTTCACGCGTACGGGGTGTTCCCCAGGGACGCGGTGATGATCGAAGGCGAGACACGCGACTACGCGGGCCGGTGCTTCTGTCCGCGCTGCGGCTCGTCCGTTTTCGCGCGGACCGCCGACGAGATCGAAGTCAGCCTGGGATCGCTGGACGCGCCGGACCAGATGACGCCGACCTACGAACTGTGGACCCTTCGTCGCGAAGCCTGGCTGCCGCCGTTTCCGCTCAAGCGACGCTATGAGCGCGATCGTGGCGGCGGGGATCGCTCCGAGGGGTAGGCTTGCCGCGCTCCGGGCTCGACTATATACGCCATATACGAATCGTATAGTCAGGAGCGCCCGGTGGGTATCGTCAACATCGAGGATGAACTGCACGAGCAGCTGCGCCGGGCGAGCCGGGCGTCGTGCCGGTCGATCAACGCCCAGGCGGCGTTCTGGATCAGGATCGGCATGCTCTGCGAGATGAACCCGGGCCTCAGCTTCCAGGAGCTGGTGGCGCGTGAGTTGAAGGCGGCGGGCGTCGATCCGGCGGCCGCGGCGGCGTGACCAAGACGCCGGCCGAGATCGAGCTGATGGCGGAGGCGGGGCGTCTGCTGGCGTCGGTGTTCACGCACCTGGACGGACAGCCCCTGGCCGGAATGAGCACCCTGCAGGTCAACGACCTGGTCGAGGGGTTCATCGTCGACGAGCTGGGCGCGCGGCCCGCCAGCAAGGGCCAGTACGGCTACGGTTTCGTGCTCAACAGTTCGAGGAACGAGGTCGTCTGCCACGGCGTCCCGTCGGCGGACGAGGTCCTGCGGGACGGCGACATCGTCAATCTGGACATCACGCTCGAGAAGCACGGCTTCATCGCGGATTCCAGCAAGACCTACCTGATCGGCGATGTGGCGGCCCCGGCGCGGCGGCTGGTTCAGGCCACCCGGGAGGCCATGTGGAAAGGCATCCGCGCGGTGCGTCCGGGCGCCCGGCTGGGCGACATCGGCTTCGCCATCGAGCGGCACGCGAAACGGAATGGCTATTCGGTGGTGCGTGACTACTGCGGCCACGGCATCGGGCGCGAGATGCACGAGGCGCCGCAGGTGCTGCATTTCGGCAAGCCGGGGACGGGCCTGACGCTGCGCGAAGGCATGGTCTTCACCATCGAGCCCATGCTGAATCAGGGACGCAGGGCGGTCCGGACCGAGGACGACGGATGGACCGTGGTCACGGTGGACGGGACGCTCTCCGCCCAGTTCGAGCACACGGTCGCGGTCACCCGTGACGGCGTCCGCGTGCTGACCCTGCGTCCGGACGAAGCCCGGCCCGCCGCGGTGCGACCCACCGCCTGATTTCGACCCGGCGTCAGGCCGGCTGGGCGGCCCTTTCGAGCACGCCCGCCAGCGAGGCCATCCGGGCCGCGTCGATCTTGTTCCCCTCTTCCGACGCGGCTTCGGCGGCGGCCGCGGCGGCCAGGGTCGCGGAGAGCTCGGCCGCCCGCGCCTCGTCGAGGTCGCCCTCGCGCCACTCGTCGACCACGGCGCGAACCTGGCCGGCCAGGGCGGCGTCGAGCCCGTCAGACCGCGTGAGCTGATCGAGATAGGCGCCGGCCACGTCCGGGTGATCCCCCCACGCCGGGCGGGTCTGGGTTTGCGGATTGATCGTCTCCTGCATCACCCGTTCGGCGACGGCGATCTCGGCCGCCGACAGATGCTCGCTCGGCTTCAGGCGCAGCACGTCGAAGCCGCGCGCGATCTCGCTGGCGTAGATGCGGCCGTTGAACCAGTAGGCCGACCAGTGGCCGCCCACCTTCAGCCGCTCGGCGTCGATCGGGCCGCGGTCGAACCAGGCGATCTCGACCGGACGGGCCGGGTCGGTGAAGTCGACGATCGAGACGCCGCCCTGATACCAGGCCTGGACCATCAGGTCGCGGCCGGGCACCGGGATCAGCGTGCCGTTGTGGGCGACGCAGTTCTCGGTGCTCGTCTGCACGCCGGGCAGCTTGTAGAGGCCCTGCCCCTCGAGCTTGCCGTCCTCCACCGTGGCGATCAGGTCGGCGCCCCAGGTGGCCGGGTCCTCGGCCCGGCAACGCGCCGAGGTGCCGCCGCCCCATTCGTCGGTGAACAGCACCTTGTCGCCCGCGGTGTTGAACGTCGCCGAGTGCCAGTAGGCCATGTCCGGATCGAACAGGTCCGAGACCCGCGACGGGTTCTCCGGATCGGAGATGTCCAGCAGGATGCCGTTGCCGCTGCAGGCGCCGGCCGCGAGGTTCAGCTCGGGATAGACGGTGATGTCGTGGCAGTGGTTGGTCGCTCCGCTCTCCTGGCCGGCGACGCCGAAGCGGCCGCCCTTCCACAGGCCGGCGATCTCGCCAGTCTCGCGGTCGGCGAAGATGCGCGGCCGGCTGACGATGGCGGCCTGCTCCGGCGCGTCGAGCGGCACCTTGATCACGTCGATCGAGTACAGCGCGGTTTCGGGGTTCTCGCCCGGCTCGCCGTCCTGGCAGATGGCCAGCTCGTCCGACTTGCGCACGCCCGAGGTGGCCGAGTTGTAGATGTAGAGGACGTTGGAATCGTTCGGGTCCGGGACCTGGGTGTGGGTGTGCGAACCGCGGCAGGTCTGGACGGCGGCGATCTGGCGCGGCGCCGACAGGTCGCTGATGTCGAAGATGCGGATGCCGCGGAAGCGTTCGGCGTTGACCTCGCCCTCGGCGTCCCTGACGCCGCAGTCGAGCCGGGCGCGGTTCTGCTCGACCGACATGAACAGCAGGTCGCCGTGCACCGAGACGTCGCCCTGGCCGCCGGGGCAGACCACCGACAGGACCAGCTGCGGCGCGCCCTCGCCGGTGACGTCCCAGGCGTTGAAGCCGTGGAAGCTGCCCACGAACAGCCGGCCGTTGGACATGGCCATGTCGCTGTTGGCGAGAGGGGGCTGTATTTCGGTTTGGGCTGGGGGTCCGGCAGGCCCGCCGCGGCGGCCTGGTCCCGGGCCGCCCGGGCCGCGGCCGCCTCTTCGCGCGTGGGCGGCGCGAACAGCGCTTCCGGATCGAAGAAGCCGGGCGGCGGCGCGACGGAATACTCCAGCGTCAGGTTGGACGCGGCCTGCCCGGCGTCGTGCAGGCCCGGCGACAGGGTGGTGCGGACATCCGTCCCGACGGCCGGCGTCTGGCCCGGGGCCTGCGCCTGGGCCGTGGCGGCCGCGAACAGAAGACTGGCCGCCGCGGCGGAGCTCAACAGAAGACTGCGGATGATCATGGTCGCCCCTCGGATGACTGGATTCAAAGCTCGGACAGGATGGTCTGCATGCGCAGGATTTCGGCCGACTGGTCGGCGACGACGGAGGTGACGAACTCGGACAGCAGCGGGTCCTCCGCCGTGTCGGGCCCGGCGAGCAGGGCGTCGACCATGTCGAGCGCGCCCTGATGGTGCTGGATCATGCTTTCCAGGAACAGGCGGTCGAAGGCCGGCCCGGTCGCGGCGGCCAGCGCCGACATCCGCGCCGGCGACAGCATGCCCGGCATCAGCGACGCATCGGAGGCGTGCGCCTGATGCCCGGCGTGCGGATCCGCGGCCGCGACGGGCTGGCCATGCCCGGCCAGCCAGTCCTGCATCAGCGCCATCTCGGCCGCCTGGCTCTGCGCGATCCGCTCGCCCAGCCGCCGCACCGTGTCCGAGGCCGCCCGGGTCTCCAGCAGCCCGACCATCTCCACCGCCTGGGCGTGATGGACGATCATGTGCTGCATGAAGCGGACGTCGGCCTCGACGAATCCGGTCCGGCTCAGCTCGACCGATTCCCGGGCGGTGATCACCCGCGAGTCGGCGCCCGGCGCGCCCGGATGGAAGATGGGAGGTGTCTGGGAGTTCGCCGGCGCCCCGATCAGACCCGCAAGAACCACTCCAAGGATCAGATGCACGCTGACGGGCTCCGGCCGGTCGTTGCTTGACCGCGTATCAGACTAGGCAGGGCGCCGCCGCCGGGGCAAGGCGCAAATCACCGGCGGCCTTACGCCGCCCGGCGCAGCGCCGCGGCCGTCTTGACGTAAAGACCCTTGCGCCCCGCCACCGCGCGGAAGGCGATGCTGTCGCCTTCCAGCGCCTCGTCGCGGCCGAGGAACAGGCAGCCGTCGTCGACCAGCCGCCGCTCCAGGTTGTCCAGCGCCTGGGTGCGCCGGGCCGGCTCCATGTCGCCGAGCACGTGGCGGCAGAAGATGACGTCAAAGCGATGCTCGTCGGCGGGCGGGTCCAGCAGGTTGGCGCGGGCGAAATGCACCGCGGCGCGCAGCTGGGGCTTGGCGATCCAGTTGTCCTCGGCCTGGTCGAACCACGCCAGCATGGTCCCGGCCTTCAGGCCGCGCTGGATCTCGAAGCCGGTGTAGGCGCCGACGCGGGCCTTCTCCAGCGCGCGCTGCGACAGGTCGGTGCCGACGATCTCCACGGGGAAGCCGCCGTCCATGGCCCCGATCGCCAGCGACCAGGCCTCCTGTCCCGTCGAGCAGCCCGCCGACCAGACCTTGACCGGCGCGCCGCCGCGGGCGGCCGAGAGGGCGGGCAGCAACTCGCCGGTGAAGGTGTCGAAGGTGGCCCGGTCGCGCCGGAACCAGGTCTCGGGATTGAGCAGGGCCTCGATCACCGCCCAGCCCAGCGTCGCCACCGGCTTCGCCCACAGCGAGGCCAGCAGGGCGTCGACCGTCTCATAGCCCTCGCGACGGGCCAGCGGGCCCAGCCGGTGCTCGGCCAGTTTCATCCGGTCGCGCGTCAGCCGGAACCCGGCGCGCGAGGCCATCAGCGACTGCAGGCGGTCGAAGTCCTCGGGCGACATGGGTTCAGACGGCCCCCACCTCGGCGAATTTCGATGTCAGGATCTCGCCGTCGAACGGCTTCATCACATAGTCGTCGGCGCCGGCGGACAGGGCCTCGGCGATGCGTTCGGCGCGGGTTTCGATGGTGCAGAACAGCACCTTGGGCTCGGCGCCGCCGGGCAGTCCCCGCAGACGGCGCAGGAAGGTCATGCCGTCCATCACCGGCATCGACCAGTCCAGCAGGATAACCTCGGGCATAACGCCGGCGCAGAAGGCCAGCGCCTCGGAGCCGTCGGCGGCCTCGTCGACCTCGAAGCCCAGAGTCTCGACGATACGCCGGGCGACCTTGCGGATGATCCGGCTGTCGTCGACGATCAGGCAGGTTCTGGGGGTCAAGGCCTAGCTTCCGGAACTAACGCGCACAACGCCCGCGTGTGTATGACCGTTATAATCAGCGCATGCCGGTTAACGAGTCCTTGGGAAACCGGCTTAAGCCTCAGTTAGGCATGTGGACAATCAGGGAAACCCGGCCTTCCTCCGCTTGCGTGTCCAGCGACCCGCCGGCGTCCCGCGCGGTCAGCCACAGCCAATACGGTTGAATCCACTGCCCCTGCAGGCCCTCGGCCAGCGGCTGGCCCGCCAGTCCCGCCACCGCCTCGGGCTTCAACCGGGCCCGCGCGCCTTCGGCCAGGCCGGTGATCTCCAGCCCATCCTCGCCGCGGCGCGTCGACACCACCGCCGCGCCGCCCGAGGGCAGGGCGGCGAGGGTCAGCCAGGCCAGGTTCACAAGTGCGCGAGCCTCGGCCTTCGAATAGTCCCCGCCCTCGACGCGCCAGTCCAGCGTCGCCCGTCCGCCCTCCGACAGGGCGGCGACCAATTCGCCCAGTTCGGGGCCCGAGAATCGCTCCGCCGACGTCGAGGCCCCGAAGGCCACCCGGGCGAAGGCCACCAGCGCCACCATCTTGCGGGCGCTGGCCTCGATCAGCCCCATGGCGTCATCGCGCATGTCCTGCGCGCTGGGGTCCTTCAGCAGATCCAGCCCGGAACTGATCGCTCCGGCGGGGCTGATGAAGTCGTGGCACAGCTTGCCGGCGACCAGCGCCGCCAGGGCCTGGCCGTCGGGAAGGGCGGAAGGGGCGGCGGTGTCGGTCATCGGGCTCGAAAACAACAGGTGGCGGGTCACGCGGACGCTGCCCTGATTTGCCGGTTCTTCAAACCGCCCCGATGGGCTATCGGAGCGCCCATGAGCAAACGACTGACCGCCGACCTCGCCTCGGGCGCATTGACCGAGGCGCTGGCCGACATCGCCGAGGACGCCGCGCGCGTCATCCTGCCTTACTGGCGCAGCGGCGTCGCCGTCGAGGCCAAGGCCGACGACAGCCCCGTGACCCGCGCCGACCGCGAGGCCGAGGCCCTGATCCTCGAGCGGCTTGAGGCGCTGTACCCCGGCGTCCAGACCGTGGCCGAGGAGGCGGCGGCCGCCGACGGAGTCCCGGCCGAGGCCGCCGACTGGTTCTGGCTGATCGATCCGCTGGACGGCACCCGGGGCTTCATCGAGGGCCGCGAGAGCTTCACCGTCAACATCGCCCTGGTGCATGACGGCGTGGTGGTCGCCGGCGTCGTCACCGCCCCGGCCACGGCCACCACATGGCGCAGCGCCGCCCCGGGCGCCGGCGCCTTCCGCCGCCGCTTCGGCGAGGCGTGGCAGCCGATCAAGGTGCGCAACCGCCCCGCCTCGCCCATGGCCGTGATGAGCCACTCGATGACCGACGTCGAGGCCGAGCGCCTCGCCTCGCGCCATGGCTGCGTGCAGTGGCAGGGCACCGATTCCTCGCTGAAATTCTGCCTGATCGCCGAGGGGCGGTTCGACGCCTATCCGCGCACTGGCCCGACGTCCGAGTGGGACACGGCGGCCGGGCAGGCGGTGCTCGAGGCCGCCGGCGGCCGGGTCATGGCGGAGGACGGCCAGCCGCTGCGCTACGGCAAGTCCTGCTTCGCCAACGGCGGCTTCGTGGCCCTCGGCGACTAGGGACGCCTCAGCCGACTCCGGAACCCGCGAGCCTCTCCAGAACCGCCCGCGCGGCGCGTTCGCTCTCGTTCAGCGGCGCGTAGGTCCAGGGCTCCAGCGCCCCGTCGAACGGCCGCGCCGCGCCGCGCTCGCGCAGGTCGGCGTGCAGGCGGGAGAACTTGCCGGCGGGCTTCAGCGCGATCATCGGCAGGACGTGCACGGGCTTGCCGGTCGAGGCCGCCTCGGCGGCCATGTTGGCGCTGTCCTCGGTGACCAGCACATGGTCGGCGAAATGCAGGAAGGCGAAATAGGGATTGGACCCGGTCCCGTCCCAGATCAGGCCGGGCAGGGCGGCCAGCCGCGCGGTTATCACCTGTTTCGCGGCCGCGGGCGTGCGGCGCGAGAAGGTCAGCATCAGCGAGCCGCCGGCCTGCGCCACGGCGTCCGCGATCCGGTCGGCCAGCTCGGCGGCGTGGGCTTCGGTCAGGTCGAACGCCATCGAGCGCCCGCCGATCAGCGCCGCCACGCGAGGATGGGGCAAGGGGAACAGGACGGCCTCGAACGCCGCCGCTTCCTCGG
Organism: Caulobacterales bacterium; assembly: GCA_016183935.1. GTDB lineage: Bacteria > Pseudomonadota > Alphaproteobacteria > Caulobacterales > Caulobacteraceae > Brevundimonas. Next base: position 11,677 of record JACPDR010000049.1, on the reverse strand, counting down.
CCAGCCGCGCCGCCGTCACCCGATGCGGCGAACCGGTGATCGACAGCACATTGGGTCCGGCCGCCTCGTCATGCGCCGGGGCCACGACCAGGTCGTAGGCGTCCGTCTTCCAGCGCGGGTCCTGGGTCTGGACCACGAAGGTCCGCCCGCCCGAGCGGCGGCGCACGGTCGCCGACAGCGGCAGGGTGGCGCGCCCGGTGGCGATCCACAGGTCGGGCCAGTCTTCGCGGGACGCGGGCGCGGTTGCGTCGGACGACGGGTCCAGCATCCACGGCGCCTTCAGGGCCGACGGCAGCTTGTCGAAGGCCGTGCGCCAGCGGATGCGTTTGATGGTGATCGTGGCCGGCGCCAGCCGCTGCACGGCCTCGGCCAGGCCCAGGGCCTGGTTCTCGATGCCGGCCCGGCCGTCGGAGACGACCCAGATGGACAGGGGGCGGGTCACCCCGCGTCGGCGCGCGCGGTCCAGCACATCGCCTCGACCTTGTTGCCGTCGGGATCGCGCAGGAAGGCGGCATGGTAGCCGGGGGCGTATTCAGGCCGCGGGCCGGGCGCGCCGTCGTCCACGCCGCCCGCCGCCAGTCCGGCGGCGTGGAAGGCCGCGACGGCCGCCGCGTCGGGCGCGTTGAAGCAGACATGGGCGCCGTTGCCGGCGTCAGCCTGCCCGCCGTCGTGCGGGCGGGCGGCCCAGAACTCGGGGAAGGTCCGGCCATAGCCGATGCCCACTCCGTGCTCCATGATCCGGCGCGCGCCGATCGTCGCCATTACGGCGTCGTAGAAGACGCCGGCCCGGTGCAGGTCCGTGACGCCGACCGAAACGTGCGAGACCAGAGGCGCGCGCGTTCCGGAGGGCTGGCTCATCGGCCTATTTCCACTCGACCTTGAGGATCTCGTAGGCCTTCACCCCACCCGGGGTGTTGACCTCGACCACGTCGCCGACCTCCTTGGAGATCATGGCGCGCGCGATCGGCGAGGCGACGGAGATCTTGCCCGCCTTCACGTCGGCTTCGTGCTCGCCGACGATCTGGTAGCGGCCCTCTTCCTCGGTGTCCTCGTCGACCACGGTGACCGTGGCGCCGAACTTCACCTGGTCGCCGCTCAGCCTGGAGACGTCGATGACCTGGGCCCGGCTGATCCGGTCCTCGATCTCGGCGATCTGACCCTCGATCCAGCCCTGCCGTTCCTTCGCCGCGTGATACTCGGCGTTTTCGGACAGGTCGCCGTGCTCGCGGGCCTCGGAAATGGCCGCGATGACGCTCGGCCTCTCGACCGACTTCAATTGCTTCAACTGATCGTCGAGGGCACGGTAGCCCTCGGCCGTCATCGGCACTTTTTCCATATGTCGTGAGTTTCTTGGCTAGCCCGACTGACAGACTTACTCGGCACGAAGGTCGCTGGGCGCACGCGACCGGCCCAAGAGGGTAGGGCGCCCTATCCCAAGGTTCAAGGGGCAAGGCGTCCGGCGGGCATGGCCCTATGCGGCGGGCTTTCGCCGACGCTCCCTGATCTGCTGGATATCGCCCCACAACTTCACCCGACGCACCAGGCTCCAGGCCAGCCAGGCGACGGCGGCGAGACCGATGGCCATGAACAGGCTGGAGACCAGCAACACGCCCGCCGCCATGAAGGCGAGGACGAAGGCGACGGCCGCGACCAGGGCGGCGATGACTTGGACGGTTTTCAGGCGCATGGCTCGTTAACGTTTGGCCCTGCCCGGGGTTGCCGTCCGGTTCCGGACACGGATCGGGTTTCGCCCGATTGTGTCCCGTGGGCCCACCGGGTCAGGCGTAGCTGTAGGGACCGCCCCGTTCGAGCGCCCGCTGATAGGCGGGGCGGGCGTGGATGCGTTCCAGGAACGCCTTCAGGCGCGGCTTGTCGGCGCCGTAGCCGATCCGGCTGCCTGCGGCCTCGACCGGAAAGCTCATCATGATGTCGGCGGCCGAGAAGGCGTCCCCCGCGAACCATTCGGACCGGGCCAGTTCGGCCTCCCAGTAGGCCGTATGCGCCGCCAGCTGCGGATCGATCATGCGCGCGTTCATGCCGCGGGTGATCCCGTTGGCCACCGGTCGGACCAGCCACGGGACCCGCTTCGGAATCTGGCTGAAGATCAGCTTCAGCAGCAGCGGCGTCATCGCCGAGCCTTCGGCGTAATGCAGCCAGTAGGTGAAGCGCCGCCCCTCCGGCGTGCCCCGCGCCGGGCGCAGGGCCGAGCCGCCGTGGCTCTCCAGCAGGTATTCGACCACGGCCCCCGTCTCCGCCACCCGCACGTCGCCGTCGTCGAGCACCGGCGACTTGCCCAGCGGATGGATCGCCTTCAGTTCGGGTGGCGCCAGCATGGTCTTCGCATCGCGCTGATAGCGTTTCACCTCGTACGGCAGCCTCAGTTCCTCGAGCAGCCACAGCACCCGCTGCGAGCGCGAGTCGTTGAGATGATGGACGGTGATCATGGCGACGGCTCCGCTGGAACCGCGCACTTAGCGGGGTTTACGCGACGTCGGTCCAGAAGATTCAAGGCCGCCCGGGCGCCGGTCAGTCCCTTGCTGGAACCGCGACCACCCGGCTCAGCGGCGACACCCCGCCCGGCGAGAAGGCCTCGACCGCGAACCAGTAGTCGACGCCGGTGTTCAGGGCCCGCACCTCCAGCTGGTCGCCGAGGTCGCGCAGGTCGTCGGCGTAAATCTGGTAGGTCAGGAACAGCCGGTCCGGCGCCACGCCCCAGCGGACGTTGTAGCCCAGCGCCGTCGATACCGGCGCGATATGGACCGTGGCGTTCCTCTGATCCGCGCCGCGCTCGACCCGGACGCCGGCCGGCCGCTCCGGCGGCTGCCCGTCCGAGGTCCCGAACACCCGCAGGTCCGAGATGGCCAGATGGGCGGCGGCGACCTCGCCATGCTCGTAGCGGATGAAGCGGGCGTCGACCGGCCGCTCGCCCTCGACATAGGCGTTGGGCCGGTCGCGTTCGGAGTCCGACAGGTCGGCGAACACCCGCCAGTCGGCGCCGTCCCGCGACCAGAGGATGCGGAAGCGCGTCCGGATGTCGGGGCGTTCGGCATAGATGCCGGACTGGTAGTCGGCGTAGTTGACCTGCACCGCGTGCACCCGCTTGGTCGCGCCCAGGTCCAGGGTCAGCGTCTCGCCCGCGCGGTTCGCCCCGGCGACCCAGAAGGTGCGCGGGTTCTCGTCGGTGGCGCGGTCGGCGGTGAACTCGCCCTGCGTCGACGAGGCCTCGGCGGGCGCCTTGTAGGACAGCGGGAACCAGCCGGTGAACAGGCTGTCGGGGTCGTCCACCTTGCCGGTCGGCATGCGCTGCGGATAGTCGCCGAACCGGCTGGAGAAATGCATCTGGCCGTCGTCGGTGAAACCGCCGGGGAACATCGCGATGCGCCGTTCGAAGGTCCAGTTGTGGCCGATCCACGGCGTGCCCGTGTTCCACCAGTTGCCGTGCCTGTCCTGGAAGGTCGAGCCGTGCCCCGCCCCCTCGACGAAGCCGCCCGGCTTGTAGCTGATCGGGTTGTAGTTGGCGTATTCGAACGGCCCCAGCGGATCGTCGCCGACCCACACCCCGTTGGCGTAGGCGTTGAACTCGGTCCCCGGCGCCCCGTACTGCAGATAGTAGCGCCCGCCGTGCTTCGTCATCCACGCGCCCTCGATATAAGGCTTGATGGCCGTCCCGTCGGGCTGGCCGCCGGAATGGTCCCGGCCGAAGCGCTCCCAGCCGTGTTCGTCCGGATGCAGCCGCCCCAGCGCCCGGGGTTCGCTCACGAACCGCACCGGCGGGGTCGGGTCGATCCCGGCGCCGTAGATCGGATAGACGTTGGACGAGCCCCAGTAGAGGTACCACTTTCCGTCGTCGTCGATGAACAGGCCCGGGTCCCACGGCCCGGGCGGCAGCGCGCCCTCGGGCAGGCCGGTGTCGGTGAAGCGGCCCTCCTCGCCCCGGCTGACCGCGCCCGGCACCGGCGGCAGCTGCCGGGTGTGCCAGTCCCAATGACCGGTCTCGGGATGCTCGCTGACCAGCAGCGGGCGCGGCTCGAAGGCCGACTGCATCAGGTACAGCCGCTCGCCGTCCGACACCGCCGCCGGGGCGACGTTGCTTTCGAACGGCCATTTGTTCGGCTGCACATAGGTCCAGTCGAGCAGGTTCTCCGAGGTCCAGTAGCCGTCGGCCAGGGTCTGGAACAGGACGTACCGGTCGCGGTGCGGCACAATGACCGGATCGGCCCCCGTCCGGTAGCTGATCCCCTGATGGGTCTGCTCGAAATTGTATTTGTAATCCAGATCGACCGGATTGGCCCAGGTCCGGGCCTCCTGCGCCGCGGCGGGCAGGGCCAGCAGGGCGGCGGCGAGGGCGGGCAGGATCAGGCGCATGGCCGCACGTTATCACGCGCTCCGCCCTGTTGAGTTCACGAGCGGTTTCGCCCTAAGCCGGGGCATGACCCCGACCGAGCCCCGCCTGACCTCTCTCGCCCACGGCGGCGGCTGCGGCTGCAAGATCGCCCCCGCGGTGCTGCAGGACATCCTCAGGGGCATGCCCCAGGCCGCGCCCTTCGCCGATCTGCTGGTCGGAACCGAGACCAGCGACGACGCCGCCGTTTGGCGCCTCAACGACGAGCAGGCCCTGGTCGCCACCACCGACTTCTTCATGCCGGTGGTCGACGACCCCTTCCACTTCGGCCAGATCGCCGCGACCAACGCCCTGTCCGACGTCTACGCCATGGGCGGGACGCCGATCTTCGCCCTCGCCATCCTCGGCATGCCGGTCAATGTGCTGTCGACCTATACGATCGGCCGCATCCTCCAGGGCGGGGCCGCCGCCTGCGCGGCCGCGGGCGTCCCCGTCGCCGGCGGCCACTCCATCGACAGCGTCGAGCCGATCTACGGCCTCGTCGCCCTCGGCCTCGTCCATCCCGACCGGGTGCTGACCAATCGCGGCGCCCGGGCCGGCGACGTTCTGGTCCTGACCAAGTCCCTCGGCGTCGGTGTGCTCAGCGCCGCCTTCAAGCAGGACCGCCTCGGCAAGGACGGCTACCGGACCCTGAAGGACACCACCACCCGGCTCAACACGCTCGGCGCCCGGCTGCCGGGACAGGCGGGCGTGCACGCAGTCACCGACGTCACCGGCTTCGGCCTGCTCGGCCATGCGCTGGAGATGGCCCGCGGCGCCGGCGCGACGGTGGAGATCAGCGCACAACCGCCCATGCTCGCCGGCGTGCGCGACCTGCTGCTGGCCGGCGTCCGCACCGGGGCCTCGACCCGCAACTGGGCCAGCTACGGCGCCGAGGTCGACCTGCCGGACGGTCTCGAAGACTGGCGTCGCGACCTGCTGACCGATCCCCAGACCTCCGGCGGCCTGCTGATCGCCGTGGCCGAGGCCGAGGTCGACCATCTGGCGGCTGCAGCGCGGATCAACGGCTCCGGTTTCACCGTCGTCGGCCGGGTCGTCGACGGCCCCGCCCGGGTCCGCGTCCTCGCATGATCCGGCGCACCGTCGACCTGTCGCCCGCGGCCCGCGACGGCTTCGACGCCCTGGTCGACGTGCGCAGCCCGTCCGAGTTCGCCTTCGACCACGTCCCCGGCGCGATCAACCTGCCCGTCCTCGACGACGCCCAGCGCGCCGCGGTCGGGACCGAATACGTCCAGGGCTCCAAATTCCTCGCCCGTCGCACCGGCGCCGCCCTCGTCGCCCGCAACATCGCGGCCCACCTGGAGGGTGCGCTGGGCGGCCGGGACGGCTCGTTCAAGCCGCTGGTCTACTGCTGGCGCGGCGGCCAGCGTTCGGGGGCTATGGTCACCGTGATGGACCAGGTCGGCTGGCCGGTGACCGTGCTCGAGGGCGGCTACCAGACCTGGCGGCGGCAGGTGAAGGCCAGGCTCTACGACGCGCCGTTGGAGCACCGGCTGGTCCTGCTCGACGGCCCGACCGGCGCGGGCAAGACGGCCCTGCTCGGCGCCCTGGCGTCGCGCGGCGTCCAGACGCTGGACCTCGAGGCCCTCGCCGCCCACCGCGGCTCCCTGTTCGGGGCCCTGCCCGGCGGCCAGCCGTCGCAGAAGGCCTTCGAGACCCGCCTGCACGACGCCCTGTCCCGCCTCGATCCGGCCCGCCCGGTCGTCGTGGAGGCCGAAAGCAGCAAGATCGGCGCCCGCGTCATCCCGCCCATGCTGTGGGCCGCCATGTCCGCCGCCCCGGCCGTCCGGCTCGAGTCGCCGGTCGCCGTCCGCGCCGCCCGCACGGTGCGCGACTATGCCGAATTCGCCGCCGACCCGACCGCCATCGACACGGCCCTGACCCGCCTGCCGCGCCACATAAGCAAGGAAACGGTCGCCGCCTGGCGCGCCCTCGCCGCCGCCGGCGAGATGGAGGCCCTGGCGACCGAACTGATCGTCCATCACTACGACCCGGCCTACGGTCGGCAGGGTCAGGCCTTCGCCCGCCCGAAGCTGACCGTCGTCGGGATCGGCTCGCTCGCCGATACGGCGCTCGAGCAGGCCGCCGATCAGGTCGCGGCCGCCGTGGACGCCTTCTGAGGATCGTTCACGACGCTGCACGCGACGGATGGTCAAACCGCCGCATCCTGCCTAGCTTCGCCGCATGACCCGCTCCCGCACCGCCGCCCTGATGTCCTCCCTGAGCCTGCGCGTGCTCGTCGCCCTGGTCGCGGGCCTGCTCGCCGGCGTCGCCGCCCAGGCGTGGGGCATTCCCGGCGGCACGGGCACGGTGGCCCTTGTCGAGGGGCTCGGCCAGCTCTGGCTCAACGCCCTGCGCATGACCATCATCCCGCTGGTCTTCGCCCTGCTGGTCACCGGCATCGCCTCCATCGCCGACGCCGCCGCCACCGGCCGTCTGGCCCTGAGGGCCGTGGTGGTGTTCGCCCTGCTGCTGGTCGGCGCCACGGTCTACGGCGTCCTCGCCTCCGAGGGGCTGCACGCCCTCTGGCCGATCGATCCCGACGGCGGACGTTTGCTACTGGCGGGCGCGACCGGCGAGGAGGTGGTGCGTCAGAACCTCGGCGGCGGCGGCCTGACCGCCTTCCTGACCAGCCTGGCGCCCTCCAATCCGATCCGCGCCGCCGCCGACGACGCCATCCTCGGCATCGTGGTCTTCGCCATCGTCTTCGGCTTCGCGACCACCCGTCTGCCGAGCCGCCTGCGCCAGCCGCTGACCGTCTTCTTCGAGGCGGTGGCCGAGACGATGATCGTCATCGTCCACTGGGTGCTGCTGGTCGCCCCGGTGGGCGTCTTCGCCCTGTCGCTCGGCGTCGGCCTGCGCGCCGGCCTCGGCGCGGCGGGGGTGCTGGGCCACTACATCGCCATCGTGGTGCTGGCCCTGATCGGCCTGATCCTGCTGACCTACGTCGTCGCCGTGGCGTTCGGCCGGGTCAGTCTCGCCCGCTTCTCCCGCGCCGTCGCCCCGGCCCAGGTCGTGGCCTTCTCGACCCAGTCGTCGCTGGCCTGTCTGCCGGTGATGGTCGAGCGCGCCCGCGACAGCCTCGGCGTCTCGGCGGCCACGGCGGGTCTGGTGCTGCCGCTGGCGGTGGCGGTGTTCCGCATCACCTCGACGGTCGCCAACCTCGCCGTCTGCATCTACGTCGCCCACCTGTACGGCATCCCGCTGACCCCCGGCGTGCTGATCGCCGGCTCGATCACCGCCCTGGCCATCAGCGTCGGCACCGTCGGCCTGCCCGGCCAGGTCAGCTTCTTCGCCTCGATCGCCCCCATCGCCATCGTCATGGGTCTGCCGCTCGAGGTCCTGCCCCTGCTGCTGGCGGTGGAGGTCGTTCCCGACATCTTCCGCACGATCGGCAACGTCACCGCCGACCTCGCCGCGGCGCGGATCGTCGAGGGCCGGGACGCGGCGGCCGACCCGGAGGCGGCGTCGGGGATCTAGGGTGAAATCGGTTGAGTGGGACGCAGTCCAACCTGGCTCGGATTTCGCCCCGGCATGGTTCTGGAACGTTTCCGCGTCCCCTCATTCGCGGACGTCCTCTCCGCCCGTTTTGGATGCCCGGCGCCACTCGCGTTCCGCCGCTGCATCCCACATCCTTTCCAGCGCCTCCACCGCCTGGGCCAGTGCGCGCGCCTCGCTGGCCCGGCCCTCGCCGACCAGCCATGTGGCGCGGTGCAGGGCGAGTGCGATCGCCAACTCCGGGTCCAGCGACGACGCGTCGGGGATATCCTGCATCGTCAACGGCCCCAGCCCCGGACGCGGCTCCTCGCCGCCGCCGCGAACCGGCTTGAAGTCCATCCGGTCGGCGATCCTCTTGCGGGTCCAGCCCTCGGCCATGGCCCGCCGGCGCAGGTTGGACAGACCGACATCGAACCGGCGGGCGACCGACGGCGCGGACTCGCCCGCCACATAGGCCTTGCGGACCTGCGCCCACGTCTCCGGACCGCGATATTTGCGCAGACGGTAGTGTTCCATGCGCGGACGATGGCACGCGCCTACGTCAGGAACGGACGTGTCAGACCGTTCCCCCACCCCACCCCCCCGTCATCCTCGGGCTTGACCCGAGGATCAGAGGCGAGAGGCAGGCTGTGCCCAAGGGCCGGCCTCGCGACCGCGCCCGTGCGCCTAGCCACCCAGCACCGGACCGTCTGATCCTCGGGTCAAGCCCGAGGATGACGGCGGGGAGGGGAGACCTACTCCCCCTCTTTCGCCTCGTCCTCCAGCCGCGCCAGAAACGCCGCGACGCCGCACTCATCTTCTACAGGCAGGCGCGGGTCGTCCTGCTCGCCCCGGACAAACGGATACAGGTCCCGCCACTCCGGGTTCCTTTGCTCGATCAGCTGCATCTTCCACGGCCGGTTCCAGCTCTTGAGGGCCTTCTCCCGGCGGATCGCGGACGTCACCCGCTCGAATGGCTGGTACCAGACGAGGATGTTGCAGTGATGCCGTCTGGTGAACCCGCTCCCTTCGCCTGCCCGATGCTCGGCGCCGCGACGGTAGAGGTTGCTGGTCATGCCGATGTAGACGACGCCGAACGGGCGGCTGGCTTCGATGTAGGTGGCGATGAGCGGCCGCTTGTCGTCCATGCCGACAGCTGTTCGCCACCGGGCTATAACGTCAAGGCTGTTCAACCTCCGATACCCACCCACCACCCCACCCCCACCGCCGTCATCCTCGGGCTTGACCCGAGGATCGGACCGTCCGGTGCTGGGTGGCGGGGCGCACGGGCGCGGTCGCAGGGCCGTCCCGATCGCACAGCCCGGCCCAACATCTGATCCTCGGGTCAAGCCCGAGGATGACGGAGCGAAAAAGGGAAGAACGCCCACCCAACGGAAGTGCAGTCCCCGCACACTTCTTCATGGCCGACCTGACCGAACTACGCCCGCTTCTGCAGCCGCCGCATGGTCGAAATCGTCACGAACTGGTCAGCCGTGCGCGTAGTCCTGGATCGGTCGCACATCCAGATCGCCCGCCTTGATCGCCCCGATGGCCTGCGACGCCGCCAGCGCCCCCGCCGTCGTGGTGTAGTAGGGGATCTTCATCATCAGCGCCGTGCGCCGCAGGCTGAAGCTGTCCTGCAGCGACTGCTTGCCCTCGGTGGTGTTGATGACCAGCTGGACCTCGCCGTTCTTCATCGCGTCGACGATGTGCGGGCGGCCTTCCAGCACCTTCCTGACCAGGCCGACCTCGAGGCCTTGCTCCGTCAGATAGGCGTGGGTGCCCGAGGTGGCGATGACCGAGAAACCCTCGGCCAGCAGCGTCTTCACGGCGTCGACGATGAACGGCTTGTCGCCCTCCTTCACCGAAACGAAGGCGCAGCCGGCGACCGGCAGGATGGTCCCCCCGCCGATCTGGCTCTTGGCGAAGGCGCGGGCGAAGGCGGGGGCCATGTCGGCCTCGCCGTCGCGCTTCCAGTCCAGCCCCATGACCTCGCCGGTCGAGCGCATCTCGGGGCCCAGCACGGTGTCGACGCCGGCGAAGCGGGCGAACGGGAAGACCGCCTCCTTGACCGCGATATGGTCGTACGGCTTGTCGGCCAGGCCGAACGACTTCAGCGGCACGCCGGCCATGACCTTGGCGGCGATGGCGGCGATCGGCTGGCCGATGGTCTTGGCCACGAACGGCGCGGTGCGGCTGGCGCGCGGATTGACCTCCAGCACGAAGATGCGCGGCTCGGCCGAGTGCGGCTCCTCGATGGCGAACTGGACGTTCATCAGGCCGCGCACCTTCAGGGCCCGGGCCATGGCCTCGGTCTGGCGCTTCAGTTCGGCGATGGTCTCCGGACGCAGCGAGTGCGGCGGCATGGAGCAGGCGCTGTCGCCCGAGTGGACGCCGGCCTCCTCGATGTGCTCCAGAACGCCGGCGACGAAGACCGTCTCGTCATCGCACAGGGCGTCGACGTCGATCTCGGTGGCGCGGTTGAGATAGTGGTCGATCAGCACGGGATCGTCGCCCGAAACACGCATGGCCTCGCCGACGTAGCGGTCCAGCTGCTCGCGGTCGTGCACGATGACCATGCCGCGTCCGCCCAGCACATAGGACGGGCGCAGCACGACCGGATAGCCGACCTCGTCCGCCTTCTGCGCGGCTTCTTCGGCGCTGCGGGCCAGGCCGTTGGGCGGCTGCATCAGGCCGATGTCGTGCAGCATGACCTGGAACCGCTCGCGGTCCTCGGCCAGGTCGATGGAGTCGACGCTGGTGCCCAGGATCGGCACGCCGTCCTCCTGCAGGGCATGGGCCAGCTTCAGCGGCGTCTGGCCGCCGAACTGGACGACGACCCCGATCAGCTCGCCTTTCGAGCGCTCGACATCGATCAGCTCCAGCACGTCCTCGGCCGTGAGCGGCTCGAAATACAGCCGGTCCGAGGTGTCGTAGTCGGTCGAGACGGTCTCGGGGTTGCAGTTGACCATGATCGACTCGACGCCGATGTCGTCAAAGGCGAAGGCCGCGTGGCAGCAGCAGTAGTCGAACTCGATCCCTTGCCCGATCCGGTTCGGCCCGCCGCCCAGAATTATCGCCTTCTTTCTGTCGGTCGGGTCGGATTCGCAGGCCGGAATCTGGCCCAGCGCGCCGGTCTCGTAGGTCGAATACATGTAGGCCGTGGCGCTGGCGAACTCGGCCGCGCAGGTGTCGATCCGCTTGAACACCGGGCGCACTTCGAGGGCGCGGCGGGCCTTGCGCACGGCGGTCTCGGAGGTCCCGGTCAGCTGGGCGAGGCGGGCGTCCGAGAAGCCCTTGGCCTTCAGCTTGCGGAAGTCGGTGGCGGTGGTCGGCAGGCCTTGCACGACCACATGGCCTTCGGTGCGCACGATGTCGGCGATCTGGCGCAGGAACCACGGCTCGTAGGAACAGGCGGCGTTGACCTCCTCGACCGACAGGCCGTGGCGGAAGGCTTGGGCGATGACGCGGATGCGGTCGGGCGTCGGCTGGCCCAGCGCGCGCACCACGGCGGCGCGCACCGAGGCCTCGTCGTCGACCTCGAGCACGCCGTCGATCTCGATCTCGTTGAAGCCGGTCAGGCCGGTTTCCAGCCCGCGCAGGGCCTTCTGCATCGACTCCTGGAAGGTCCGGCCGATGGCCATGACCTCGCCCACCGACTTCATCGAGGTCGACAGGGTCGCCTCGGCGCCGGGGTATTTCTCGAAGGCGAAGCGCGGGATCTTGGTGACGACATAGTCGATGCTCGGCTCGAACGAGGCCGGGGTGACCATGGTGATGTCGTTGGTCAGCTCGTCC
>JACPDR010000006.1 GCA_016183935.1 Caulobacterales bacterium | reverse complement strand
CGGCCCAGCAGAGCCGACACTTCCGAACCGGCCTGGGTGAAGCGGAAGATGTTGTCGACGAACAGCAGCACGTCCTTGCCTTCCTCGTCACGGAAGTATTCCGCGATCGACAGGCCGGTCAGGGCGACGCGGGCGCGGGCGCCCGGCGGCTCGTTCATCTGGCCGTAGACCAGGGCGCACTTGGAGCCTTCGGTCGAGCCGTTGTTCTTGGCCGGGTCCACGTTGACGTTGGACTCGATCATCTCGTGATACAGGTCGTTGCCTTCGCGGGTGCGTTCGCCCACGCCGGCCAGAACCGAGTAACCGCCGTAAGCCTTGGCGATGTTGTTGATCAGTTCCTGCATGGTCACGGTCTTGCCCACGCCGGCGCCGCCGAACAGGCCGGTCTTGCCGCCCTTGGTGTAGGGGCAGATCAGGTCGATGACCTTGATGCCGGTGACCAGGATTTCCGCCGAGGTCGACTGTTCGTCGAAGGTCGGGGCTTCCTTGTGGATCGGACGGTATTCAGTGGTCAGGATCGGACCGGCTTCGTCGATCGGCTGGCCGACGACGTTCATGATGCGGCCGAGCGTGCCGGGGCCGACCGGGGCCATGATCGACTTGCCGGTGTCGACGACGGGCTGACCGCGGGTCAGGCCTTCGGTCGTGTCCATGGCGATGGCGCGGACCATGTTCTCACCCAGGTGCTGGGCGACTTCCAGGACCAGGGTGAAGGGCTCGCCCGTCTTCTGGTCGACGTTCTGGGTCTCCAGGGCGCTCAGGATCGCCGGCAGGTGGCCTTCAAACTCGACGTCGACGACGGCGCCGATGACCTGGGCGATCTTGCCCTGGCCCGCGACGGTCGCGACGGCGGCCTTCGGAGCGGCGGCCTTCTTGGGAGCGGCCGGCTTCTTGGCGGCGGGTTTCTTGGCGGCGGTGGTGTCGGTCATCGGGTTTTGTCCGTGTCGAATGTCAGCTGTGTCGGGATCAGAGCGCTTCAGCGCCGGCGATGATCTCGATCAGCTCGGTGGTGATCTGAGCCTGGCGGGAACGGTTGTACTGCAGCGTCAGGGCGCTGATGAGGTCGCCCGCGTTGCGCGTGGCGTTGTCCATCGCGGCCATCTGGGCGCCGAAGAAGCCGGCCTGGTTCTCCAGCAGGGCGGCCAGGATCTGCGTCGTCAGGTTGCGCGGCAGCAGGGTCTCGAGGATTTCCTCTTCCGACGGCTCATATTCATAGAGCGCGCCGGCGTCGGCAGAGGCGTCCGCGTCGACTTCGGCCGGGGCCAGCTGACGCGACGACGGAACCTGAGAGATCACCGACTTGAACTGGCTGTAGAAGAGGGTGACCTTGTCGGCCTCGCCCGCTTCAAACTTCTCGGCCAGCAGTTCGGCGATCGGCTGGGCCGAATGCAGGCCCACCGTCTTGTGCTCGCTCAGCTCGAAGGTCTTGACGACCTTATCGCCGAACAGGCGGGTCAGCTGGTCGCGCGACTTGCGGCCGACGGCCACGATCTCGACGGTCTTGCCGTTGGCGATCAGGCTGTTGATGTGATCCCGCGCAGCGCGGATGACGTTGGTCGAGAACCCACCCGCCAGGCCCTTGTCGGCCGTGGCGACGACGACCAGATGCTTCTGGTCGGCGCCGGTCCCGGTCATCAGGCGCGGGCCGTCGTCGCCGACGCCGGCCGCCAGGTTGGCGATGACCGAGGCCATCCGCTGCGCATAGGGCCGGGCGCTTTCGGCCTGGTCCTGGGCGCGCTTCAGCTTGGCCGCGGCGACCATCTGCATGGCTTTCGTGATCTTCTGCGTCGCTTTGACGCTTCCGATCCGATCGCGCATTTCCTTGAGGCTAGCCATCCGGCTCTGCTCTTCCTTTGACTACAGGGCCGAACGATCAGGCGAAGGTCTTGGCGAAGGCCGCCAGGATGTCCTTCAGCTCGGCTTCCAGCTCGGGCGTCAGGGCCTTCTTGGTGCGGATGCCGTCCAGCAGCGAGGCGTGGTTGGCGTGGATGCGCGCCAGCAGTTCGCTCTCGAAACGGCCGACCTGAGCCACTTCGATCCCGTCCAGGTAGCCGCGCGTGCCGGCGTAGATGGACACGACCTGCTCTTCGACGGCCAGGCGACCTGCTTCATGGCTTTGATCTGCGCCGAGCCGCCGACACGTGACACGGAGATGCCGACGTTCACCGCCGGTCGGACGCCGGAGTAGAACAAGTCGCTCTCGAGGAAGATCTGGCCGTCGGTGATCGAGATCACGTTCGTGGGGATATAGGCCGAGACGTCGTTGGCCTGGGTCTCGATCAGCGGCAGGGCGGTCATCGAGCCCGAACCGTAGTCGCCGTTCAGCTTGGCCGAACGCTCCAGCAGGCGGCTGTGCAGGTAGAAGACGTCGCCCGGATAGGCTTCGCGGCCCGGCGGACGGCGCAGCAGCAGCGACATCTGACGATAGGCCACGGCCTGCTTCGACAGGTCGTCATAGACGATCAGGGCGTGCATGCCGTTGTCGCGGAAGAACTCGCCCATGGCCGTGCCCGAGAACGGGGCCAGGAACTGCAGCGGGGCCGGCTCCGAAGCCGTGGCGGCGACGACGATGGTGTAGTCCAGGGCGCCGCGCTCCTCGAGCGTCTTGACGATCTGGGCCACGGTCGAGCGCTTCTGGCCGATGGCGACGTAGATGCAGTACAGCTTCTCGCCTTCGCTCTTGGCGGCGGCGTTGGTGCTCTTCTGGTTCAGGATGGTGTCGATGGCGACGGCGGTCTTGCCGACCTGACGGTCGCCGATGATCAGCTCGCGCTGGCCGCGGCCGATCGGGATCAGGGTGTCGATGGCCTTCAGGCCGGTCTGCATCGGCTCGTGCACCGACTTCCGCGGGATGATGCCCGGGGCCTTGACGTCGACGCGGCGGCGCTCGGTGAACTGGATCGGGCCCTTGCCGTCGATCGGCTCGCCCAGCGGGTTGACGACGCGGCCCAGCAGGCCCTTGCCGACCGGAACGTCCACGATCTCGCCGAGGCGGCGGACCTCGTCGCCCTCGGCGATCTGGTTGTCCTGGCCGAAGATCACGGCGCCGACGTTGTCGCGCTCGAGGTTCAGGGCCATGCCCTTCACGCCCGCCTTCGGGAACTCGATCATCTCGCCGGCCTGGACGTTGTCCAGACCGTGGATGCGCGCGATGCCGTCGCCGACCGACAGCACCTGGCCGACGTCGGACACGTCGGCCTCGACGCCGAAGTTGGCGATCTGCGACTTGAGGATGGCCGAGATTTCGGCGGCGCGGATGTCCATGACAGGCTCTCTGTTTTCGTCTTGTCAGCGCGACCCCGTCGGAGCCGCGAGTGTTGGGGTCAGGCCCGTTTGAGGGCGAACTTCATCTGGTCGAGCTTGGTCTTCAGCGAGGCGTCGAACAGCTTCGACCCCACCTTGACCTTGAGGCCGCCCAGGATCGACGGATCGACGCGGGCGGTCATTTCCGGGTCCTTGCCCAGCGAGGCGCGCAGGGCCGACTGGATGGACTTCATCTGCGCGGCGCTCAGGGCCTGGGCCGAGACCACCTCGGCGGCGACCACGCCGGTCTTCTTCGCATACAGGGCTTCGAACCCCGCGATCACGCCCGGCAGGTCGCCCGAGCGGCCGTTCTGGCCCAGCAGGCCGAGGAAGTTGCGCGTCACGCCGTTGAACTTCGCCGCGTCGGCGATGGCCACGAGACCCTTCTGCTGGTCCTCGGCGGCGATCACCGGCGAGGTGGCCAGCCGGCGCAGGTCCGCGCTGTCGTTCCACGCGGCGCGCAGCGACTTCAGATCGGCGCGCACGGCGTCGAGGACGCCCGTCTCGTCAGCGAGGTCGAACAGCGCCTGTGCATAGCGCTCGCCGACTTCCGTCGTCCTGTAATCGTCAGCCACTGTATGGTCCGCGCGGGTTAGCGTTCGGGTTGTCGACCGGCGGCGGAGTGCGCGCCGGTCAAAGGCCTGAAATGCTTGAAGAAAGCACGCCGGTGAAACGTCTTGCGACGCGCCCTCCGGCTCAGCCGGGCGCCTGATAGCACCGTAACCCCCCGACCGCAACCGAGGCGGTCCGCCGCAGCGTAACGCGAATTGACGTGGCGGGGCGGGGTCCGGAGGCGAAGACTGGCGCCGTCCATCCGCCCGGAGCCCCCGCCATGACCCTCGCCCGCACCCTCTCCACCCTTCTGGCCGTCGCCGTGCTGTCCACCGCGCCGACCGCCCTGGCGGGCGACCCGGGCTCCTTCCGGGTGATGAGCTACAACATTCGCTTCGACGGCCCGTCCGACAATCCGCTGTGGAGCGAGCGGAGCCCGCACATGGCCGACCAGATCGCCTTCCTCGACCCCGACCTGCTCGGCCTGCAGGAGGCGTTGCCGCATCAGGTCGAGTATCTGGCTGAACAGCTGCCGGCCCTGGATCACTACGGCCTCGGCCGCGACGACGGCCTGGTCGGCGAAAGCGCGACCCTGTTCTGGCGCCGCGACCGCTACGAGCGTCTGCGGGCCGAGACCCTGTGGTGTTCCCCCACGCCGGACCGCCCGTCGAAGGGCTGGGACGCCGCCTATCCGCGCACCATCACCCGGGTGCTGTTGCGCGACCGCCGCGACGGCCGGGTCCTCGACGTCCGCAACACCCATTTCGACCACGTCGGCGTCGTGGCCCGCGAGCAGTGCGCCGAACTGGTCTCCGGCCTCGCCCCGGCCGAAGTCGATGGCGGGCGCGCGGACGTCGTGCTGATGGGCGATTTCAACACCGGACCCGGGACGGCCCCCTATGAGCGGATCGTGGCTTCCGGCCTGCGCGACGCCCGGGCCATCAGCCCGATCGATTTCGGCCCGGCCGGCACCTTCAACGCCTTCGACATCGCCAGCGACAACGAGGGCGTGGCCATCGACCACGTCTTCGTCGGCCCCGGCCTGGCGGTGGAGCGGTTCGCGGTGCCGACCGACTCGTTCGGCGGCCGGGTCATCTCGGACCACTTTCCGGTCGTGGCGGACCTGCTCCCGGTCGCGCCCTGACCGCCCCTTCCGCCATCATCCTCTGGTCAAGCCCGAGGATGATGGCGTTGAAGGTTACGGCACGACCCGCTTCGCCCGGTTGCGGTGATAGGTCTGGTTCAGCAGCTCGACCCCCAGCGAGAAGGCGATGGCGAAGTAGAGGTAGCCGCGCGGGATGTGGAAGCCGAAGCCGTCGGCGACCAGCGCCACCCCGACCAGCAGGATGAAGCTCAGGGCGAGGATCTTGGTGGTCGGCGCCTTCTCGATGAAATTCGCCACCGGCCGGGCGGCGACCAGCATCACCAGGGTCGACAGCACCACCGCGGCGACCATCACCCAGATGATCGAGGTCATGCCGACGGCGGTGATGACGCTGTCCAGCGAGAAGACCACGTTGATGACGGCGATCTGGGCCAGCACGGCCCCGAGGCTGGAGGCCTTGCCCACCACGGTGTTGACGTCGTGCTCGCCCTCGACCGAGTGGTGGACCTCCATCGTCCCCTTGGCCAGCAGGACCAGGCCGCCGGCGATCAGCACCAGGCTCTCGATGGTGAAGTCGTGGCCGAACGCGCTGAACAGCGACGCCTCCATGTGGGTCAGCAGCGCCAGCCCGCCCAGCATGACGATGCGCATGACCATGGCCATCCACAGGCCGATCTGGCGGGCGCGGCCCTGTTCGTCGGCGGGCAGGCGCGCCACCGCCACGGCCAGGAAGACGATATTGTCTATCCCGAGCACGATCTCGAGGAAGGTCAGGGCCAGAAGGCTGGTCAGGGCCTCCATGGTGATCAGTTCGAGCATGGATCGTCCTCCGGCGCTCCGCACTCTATACGAAGGGCCGCGACGCTTCGTCCATAGGTCCGACTTGCCGACCCACGCCACGCTGGCTAGGGACCACCGCTGTTCTGGAGACGACCCCGATGTTCGAAGGCCTTGCCGCCCTGCTGACCGACCCCGCCGCCTGGGCGGCCCTGATCACCCTGGTGGTGATGGAGGTCGTGCTCGGCATCGACAACCTGATCTTCATCTCGATCCTGTCGAACAAGCTGCCGCCGGAACATCGCCAGCGCACCCGCCGCATCGGTATCGGTCTGGCCCTGGTCATGCGCCTCGGCCTGCTGGCCACGATCGGCTGGATCGTCGGCCTGACCCGCCCGGTGTTCGATCTCGGCCTCGCCGGCGCGGGCTGGGACACCGCCTTCAGCTGGCGCGACCTGATCCTGATCGCCGGCGGCCTGTTCCTGGTCTGGAAGGCGACGACCGAGGTCCACCACGCCGTCGACACCAGCATCGGCGACGACCTGCTGGAGAAGAACAAGACCACCGCCGTCATCAACAATGTCGGCGCCGCCATCGGCCAGATCATCCTGCTGGACCTGGTCTTCTCGATCGATTCCATCCTGACCGCCGTCGGCATGACGGATCATGTGCCGATCATGATGGTCGCCGTGATCATCGCCGTCATCGCCATGCTGGTCGCCTCCGACCCGCTGGCGGACTTCATCGACAAGAACCCGACCATCGTCATGCTGGCCCTGGGCTTCCTGCTGATGATCGGCATGGTGCTGATCGCCGACGGCTTCGGCGTCCACGTGCCCAAGGGCTACATCTACGCCGCCATGGCCTTCTCGGCCCTGGTCGAGGGGCTCAACATGATGGGCCGCAACGCCGCGCAGAAGAAGGCCGCCGCCCTCGCCGCCCGGCAGGCGGAGCTCAACAAGTCGGAAACGGCCGAACCGGGGGTCTGACTCTGTCTCCTCCCTGTCGCGCAGCGATGGGGAGGGGGACCGCGAAGCGGTGGAGGGGCGCCTTCCCCGGAGCGCTGGCCCAAGGCGCCAATCCCGGCCTCGTGCATTGCGGCGACGTTCGCAGGTTCATCACGACGGGCACAACGAAGACACAAAGGACACGACGGCAGCGGGTCTCGTCCTGTCTTCGGCGGGCCCTGCCCGCAACCCGGACCTGTTGCGTCTCCCCCACGGGAGCCGCTGGCCCACCGGTCCCGTCGTGTCCTTCGTGGTCTCGTTGTGTGCGTTGTGATGAACCTCGCCTGCCCGAAGCCGCTCCCCGGGATGGCGAAAGCGGAATTATGCGCTGCAAATCCGCCGCCAGCCATCACAATCCAGCTAGCCAAGCCGCTGTTTTCCCACGGCATCACCCGAGCCTCAGCGTCATGAACCCGCCTCAGGAAGCCGCGGACGCATAATGTCCGGGTTTGCCTGCCCCGGTCTTTGACAATCGAACCTTGATCCGGACGCTTCGGACGCTTCGGACGCCTTTTTGGCGCATTTTACCCGGGCAAAACCCTACAGGAAGCTGTACGGATCCACATCCACGTTCAGCCGTACGCTCGCCGGGACCTTCACCCGCGCCAGCCACGCCCGCAGGAAGCCCTGCAGGTCGACGTCGCGGTCGGCCCGCACCAGCAGCCGCTTGCGCCGCCGTCCGCGCACCAGCGCCAGCGGCGCGTCCGCCGGGCCATAGACCTCCAGCCGCTCGGCGTTGGGGATCGACCCGGCCAGGTCGCGCGCGACCTTCTCCACCGCCGCCGCGTTCTCGCCCGACAGGATGATCGCCGCCAGCCGGCCGTGCGGCGGCAGCGACGCCGCTTCGCGCTCGGCCATCTCGGCCTCGACGAAGGCGTCGCGGTCGCCCGCCGCCAGCGCCATCAGCACCGGATGCTCCGGCGTCCAGGTCTGCAGGATCGCCCGGCCCGGCTTGTCCGCCCGGCCCGCCCGCCCGGTCGCCTGGGTCAACAGTTGAAAGGTCCGCTCCGCCGCCCTCAGGTCGCCGCCCCTCAGCCCAAGGTCGGCGTCGACCACCCCGACCAGCGTCAGGCGCGGAAAATTGTGTCCCTTGGCCGCCGCCTGCGTCGCCACCAGAATGTCGATCTCGCCCTCGGCCATGCGCTGGATCAGCGCCCGCGCCGACTTGCCGTCCGGCACGGTGTCCGAACTGAACACCGCCGTGCGCGCCTCCGGGAACAGCTGGCGCACCTCCTCCTCGACCCGCTCGACCCCCGGCCCGACCGAGACCAGCGAGTCCTCGGCCCCGCACGACGGGCAAAGCTTCGGCCGCACCATGGTGAAGCCGGTCAGGTGGCAGACCAGCCGTCCCGTATAGCGATGCTCGACCAACCAGCTGTCGGTGTCCGGCGCGGTCATCCGATGCCCGCAGGCCCGGCACAGCACCACCGGCGCATAGCCCCGCCGGTTCAGGAACAGCAGGGTCTGCTCGCCCCGCGCCAGCGTCTCGCCGATCGCCTCCCGCAGCGGCTGCGACAGCCAGGTCTGCGGGTCGGGCGGGCTCTGCCTCAGGTCCAGCAGCGCGATTTCCGGCAGCACCGCCGCCCCGTGCCGCGCCTCCAGCTTGAGCCAACCGTAGCGCCCGTGATGGGCGTTCCACAGCGTCTCCAGCGACGGCGTGGCCGAGGCCAGCACCACCGTCGCCCCCTCGATCCGGGCCCGCGCCACGGCGAGGTCGCGACCGTGGTAGACCAGCCCCTCCTCCTGCTTGAACGAGCCGTCATGCTCCTCGTCCACCACCAGCAGGCGCAGGTTGGCGTAGGGCAGGAACAGGGCCGACCTCGCCCCGACCACGATGTTGCAGCGCCCGGCCACCACCGCCTCCCAGACCTGCCGCCGTTTCGGCGGGGCGACTCCGGAATGCCACTCCGCCGGCGCGGCCCCGAACCGGTCCGTGATCCGCTCGATCAATGCTTGAGTGAGGGCGATCTCGGGCAGCAGGATCAGCACCTGCGCCGCCGGATCGGCCTTCAGCGTCCGTGCCGCCGCCTCCAGATAGGCCTCGGTCTTGCCCGACCCGGTCACCCCGTCGAGCAGGAAGGGCGCGAACCCGCCCTTGCCCGCCGCCGCCGCGATCGCCTCCGCCGCCGCCGCCTGGTCGGCGTTCAGCCTCGCCGGCGCATGATCCGGATCGGGCGCATCGAAGGCGGCGACCGCCTGGATCTCGACGACCTCCAGCACGCCCTCGTCCACCAGCCCCTTGACCACGCCGGAGGACACGCCCGCCGCCCGCGCGAGATCGGGACCCGGCATCGCCCGCTCGCCGAGCGCCTCCAGCACCGCCGCTCGCGCCGCCGTCAGCTTCGCCGGGGTCCGCTCGCCCACCCGCCGCACCCGCCGCTCCGGTCGCGGCCGCGGCGCCCGCAGCCCCTTCAGCGCCGCCGAGGCCATCTCGCCGGGCGCGCTCAGCGTCCAGCGCGCCGCCCATTCGACGAAGTCCACCGTCCGCTCCGGCAGGCGCGGATCGTCCAGAATGTCGGCCACCGCCTTCAGTCGCCGGTTCGACCCCGTCGTCTCGCGCACCTCGGCCACGATCCCGCGCATCAGCCGCGGCCCCAGCGGCACAGCCACCTGATCGCCCCGCGCCAGATCGAGCCCGTCCGGGACCTCGTAATCGAAGGCCTCGGGCACCGGCAGCGGAATGAAAACGGAGGCGACTTTCACCGGCGGCTCCGAAGGGCTAGAAGCGCGCCCATGAAACTCTTCCTCGACACCGCCGACGTCGCCGTCATCAAGGACATGGTCCCCACCGGAATGGTGGACGGCGTCACCACCAATCCCACGCTGATCGCCAAATCCGGTCGCAACATAGCCGAGGTCATCGCCGAGATTTGCGCCCTCGTCGAGGGCCCGATCTCCGCCGAGGCCGTGGCGACCGATTTCGAGACCATGGTCAAGGAAGGCGACAAGCTCGCCGCCATCGCGCCCAACGTCGTCGTGAAGCTGCCCCTGACCTGGGACGGCCTGCGCGCCACCCGCGCCTTCGCCGACAAGGGGATCAAGACCAACGTCACCCTGTGCTTCTCGGCCGCCCAGGCCATGCTGGCCGCCAAGGCCGGCGCCACCTTCGTGTCGCCCTTCGTGGGTCGGCTGGAAGACCACGGCGCCGATGGCATCGGCCTGCTGGAAGAGATCCGCGCCCTGTTCGACATCCACGACTTCGGCACGGAAATCCTCGCCGCGTCCCTGCGCAACCCCGGCCACGTCTCGGCCGCGGCCATCGCCGGCGCTGACGCCGCCACCCTGCCGGCGGACACCTTCAAGGCCCTGGTAAAGCACCCGTTAACCGACAAGGGGCTTGATGCCTTCCTGGCGGACTGGGGCAAGACCGGCCAGTCCATTCTGTAGCCTGCCTCGGGGAGAGGTCCTGTGAGCGTATCGCCCGACCTCTCCGCCGAAACCCCGGCCGAACCCCACTGGCCGGAAATCCGCGCCTGGCTGCAGGCCAATCCCCAGACGCTGCTCGACGACCGTTCCCTGCTCGAGGAGATCGGGCTCAAGCCGCACGGCCGCAACGTCGTCGAGTTCGGCCGCGCCGCCCTGACCCGTCTCGAAGCCGTCGCCGAACGCGAGGCCGACGCCCGCAAGCGCATCGAGGCCGTCGCCCGCGCCAATTTCGCCGCCCAGACCCAGACCCACGTCGCCGCGCTCGACCTGATGGAGTCGCGCAGCCCCTCCGACCTCGCCCGCCGCCTCGACGCGGTGGCGCAAGGCAGGTTCGGCCTGACCGGCGCCGCCATCGCCCTCGAAAAGCCCAGCGCGGTCCCGTTCGGCTGGAAATCGCTCGACCCCGCCGCCGTCGACAGGCTGCTCGGCGACGACGGCCTGACCTGGCTCGGGCCCAATTTCGACGGCCTCGACCTGTTCGGGGCCGTCGATGACCAGGTGAAGTCGGTCGCCCTGATCCGCATGGCCCCGCTGTTCCCGGGCGACGAGCCCCCCGCCCGGCCCGCCCTGTGCGCCTTCGGCTCGCCGGACGAGGACGGCTTCACCCCGACCATGGGCTGCGAACTGGTCGCCTTCATCGCCCGGGTGGTCGAACGCACGGCCGAACGATGGCCCATCCTCAGCTGACCGCCGACGAGGCCTTCGCGGCCTGGCTGGAGCACCTCGCCCACGAGCGCCGTCTGTCGCCCCGCACCCTGGAAGCCTACGGCCACATCGGCCGCCAGTATCTCGCCTTCCTCCAGCGCCACCGCGGCGAGGCCCAGCATATCGCCGACCTCGGGACCGTCACCCCGGCCGAGCTGCGCGCCCACCTCGCTGAGCGCCGCGCCGGCGACCGTCCGCTGAACGCCCGCTCGATCAGCCAGACCCTGTCCGCCATCCGCACCTTCCACGCCTTCCTCGACCGCCGCTGCGGCGTCACCGCGCCCCAACTGGCCCTCGTCCGCGGTCCCCGCATCAAGGCCTCCCTGCCCCGCCCGGTCACGGAAGATCAGGCCCGCGGCCTGATGCGGGAGCCCGACGCCGACACGGACGCCGAACCCTGGGAGGCCGCCCGCGACCGCGCCGTCCTGACCCTGCTCTACGGCTGCGGCCTGCGCATTTCCGAGGGCCTGTCCCTGACCCGCGCCGACGCCCCCCTGCCCGAGGCCCTGCGCATCACCGGCAAGGGCGGCAAGACCCGGCTGGCCCCGGTCCTGCCCGCCGTCCGCGCGGCGGTCGACGCCTACCTGGCCCTGCTGCCCTTCCCGCTCGCGCCCTCCGACGCCCTGTTCCGCGCCCGTCGCGGCGGTCCGCTCAGCCCGCGCCATGTCCAGGCCACGGTGCAGCGGCTGCGCGGCCGGCTCGGCCTGCCCGCCAGCGCCACGCCGCACGCCCTGCGCCACAGCTTCGCCACCCACCTGCTCGGCGCCGGGGCCGACCTGCGCTCAATCCAGGAACTGCTCGGCCACGCCAGCCTGTCGACGACCCAGAAATACACCGCCGTCGACGCCGCTCGCCTGCTCGACGCCTATGCATCGGCCCATCCGCGCGCCTAGACTGCCGCTTCAGGACGCGGGGAGGCGGCTCTGGCGGACCATTCTTTCCCAATCTTGGACCGCCGGGCGATGGCGTTCGGACTCGCCGGTCTGGCGGCGGGGGGCCCCGGCCTGCTCCCAACCCAGGACGAGGGCGCCGGCGAGCGCCGCCTGCTGGCCAATCTGCTGACCCGCATGGGTCTGCGCGTCACCGTCAACGGGCGGAACGGCGCCGTCTTCGTCCTCGACACCGGCGCCGGCCGCACGATCATCGCGGAAGATCTGGCGCAGTCCTGGGGGCTGCCGCCGGGACCGCCGATGCTGGTGCACGGCCTGACCGCCGCCCAGGTCGCCCCGACCGTACTGATCGACCGCTTCGGCATGGGCGGACGGCGCCTCCGCGATCTGCAGGCCCCGGTCTTTCCCCGGCAGGCGCTCGCCGCCGACGGGCTGGTGGGGCTGGACGTGCTCGGCCGTTTCCGCCTCGACCTCAACATCGCCGCCCGGAGCGTCCGGTTGCGGCCATCCGGGCCGGACGTGGTGGCGGTCGGCTCGGCCGGCCATCGCGCCACGCGGTTGCCGAACCACGACCGGCCCGCCCGGCACGGGCGCTTCGGCGTGCTCATCCTGCAGGGCGAGGCCGAGGGGCGGCCGATCAACGTCTTCGTCGACACCGGGGCCCAGTATTCGATCGGCAACCTGGCCCTGCTGGCGGCGATCGGCGGCGACCGGGCGGGCCTTGAGCGGGTGACCGTCTACGGCGTCACCGGTCAGATCCTCGCCGCCGCCAGTGGGCAGGTCCGCGACCTGCGGCTCGGGACCCAGCGGCTCGGGCCCACCCCCCTGCTCTTCGCCGATCTGCACGCCTTCGAGGTTCTGGACCTCATCGAGCGGCCGGCCCTGCTGATCGGGGCCGACCTGCTCTATCGCTTTCGCGAGGTCACCCTCGACTTCGGCCGCTCGCGCATGGCGTTCCGCGGACTGAGGCGTCCGGGCTAGGCCTGCATCGTCCAGCCGTCGACGCCCATGGCCGCCTGTTTGACGGCTTCGGAACGGGTCGGGTGGGGATGGCAGATACGGGCGATGTCCTCAGACGAGCCGCCGAAGGCCATGGCCACGCAGGCCTCGCCGATCATCTCGCCCGCCTGCGGGCCGAGGATGTGCACCCCCAGGATGCGGTCGGTGGTCGCGTCGGCCAGCACCTTCACGAAGCCCTCGGTTTCGTGGTTGATCTTGGCCCGGCTGTTGGCGGTGAAGGGGAATTTGCCGCTCTTGTAGGCGACGCCGTCCGCCTTCAGCTGATCCTCGGTCTTGCCGACCCAGGCCACTTCCGGCGCGGTGTAGACCACGCTCGGCACCAGGTCGTAGTCGACGTGCCCGGCCTTGCCGGCGATCAGTTCGATCACCGCCACGGCGTCCTCTTCCGCCTTGTGGGCCAGCATCGGGCCGTGGGTCACGTCGCCGATCACCCAGACGCCGTCGGCGACCTTGAAGTGGTCATTGGCCACGAAGCCGCGCTTGTCGGCCTCGACCCCCACCGTCTCGAGCCCGAGACCCTCGGTGTAGGGCCGGCGTCCGATGGCGACCAGCACCGCGTCGCCCTTCAGCGTCTCGGCCGCGCCGCCCGCGGCGGGCTCGACCGTCAGTTCGACGCCGTCCTTCGAGCTCTTCGATCCCGTTACCTTGGCCCCGAGCTTGAAGGTCATGCCCTGTTTGGTCAGGGCGCGCTGGAAGCTCTTGGCGACCTCGCCGTCCATGCCCGGCGTGATCCGGTCCAGGTATTCGACCACCGTCACCTGCGCTCCGAGCCGGCGCCAGACCGAGCCCAGCTCCAGGCCGATGATGCCGGCCCCGACCACGATCAGGTGCTTCGGCACGGCCGGCAGCGACAGGGCGCCGGTGGAGTCCACCACCTTGCCGGCCTCGAAGGCCACGCCCGGCAGGGGCGTAGGCTCGGAGCCGGTGGCGATGACGATGTTCCGGGTCGCGAGCGTCGTCTTCGACCCGTCGGCCGCGGTGACCTCGACCTGACCGGCGCCGGCGATCCGCCCGCGGCCCTTCACCCACTCGACCTTGTTCTTCTTGAACAGGAATTCGATGCCCTTGGTCAGGGCGCCGACGCTGTCCTGCTTCTGGCTCATCATCTGGCCGAGGTTCAGCTTCGGCGTCCCGATCTCGATGCCGAGGGTGGGGAACTCCTTCGTCGCCGCTTCAAACAGCTCCGACGCGTGCAGCAGCGCCTTGGAAGGCATGCAGCCGACGTTCAGGCAGGTGCCGCCCAGGGTGTCGCGCATCTCGATGCAGGCGGCCCTCAGCCCCAGCTGTCCCGCCCGGATGGCGGCGTTGTAGCCGCCCGGCCCGCCACCGATGATGACGACATCATACGCGGCGCTGGGGGAGGCGGCTTCGGCCATGGGGTCTCTCGTTTCAATGGGCGCGGGGGAGCGCGCGCGGAACCTAGCGGTGCGCGGGTGCGCGTCAACCGTCCCGACCGATATAGGCGCCGGAACGGCCGACGCGAGGCGTCTCGGAGCCTAGTAGGCGAGCTGTCCCGGCGTCCGCGTCCGCCGGATACGGCGCGCAGCGACCATCACCAGCACGCCCAGCAGCGCCAGGCCGCCCAGCAGAAGCCACAGAGGCTCGACCGGCAGGCTTGAGAGCGCCTCGGGCGTCGCCATCGTGGCCGGGCCCGACGCGGCGGCGCCGCCACCCTGCCGCTCCAGCGCCAGCCGCAGCCCGGCATCGGCGAGAAACCCGAGAAAATAGGCCCCGACGGCCCTCGAATCGCCGCCGCCCAACATCAGGGCGGCGATCACATACATGCCGATGGCCGCGATCCACAGCGTCCAGACCGGAAGGAAACCGAACAGGGCCTCGCCGCCCCCGGCTTGCAAGGCCGTCGTCGCCGGCGCCGCGCCCTCGATGAGGGGCGACACGAACGGCCACCCCAGCCAGCCGGCATAAGCCAGAACCGCGACGACCACGACCAAACGCAGCAGCTTCATGATCAACCCTCCCACAGGCGTTAACCACTCTACACCGCTCCGCTGGCGACGCCAGCAGCTGCCCCGATCAGGCGACCGCGGCGGGCAGGGTGATCGACACCTCTGCTCCCTGCCCCGGCTGGCTGTCGACCGACAGCACGCCGCCCGACTGCCGCGCGAAGGCGTAGGCCTGCGACAGTCCGAGGCCCGCCGCCCCCTCCCGCGTCGTGAAGAAGGGCTCCACCGCCCGGGCGGCCAGGTCCCGATCCATGCCGGGGCCGCTGTCACGGACGCTCAGGCGCAGGCCGCCCTCCAGAAGCGCCTCCAGGCGGACGGCCACCGAGCCCTGTCCGTCGATCGCCTCGACCGCATTGCGGGTCAGCGCCTTGACCGCCCCCTCGAACCCGACCGGATCGATGCGGGCCGACGCCGCCTCGGCCGGTCCTTCGATCATCAGATCGACGCCGGGGCCGGCCATTTCCCGCAGCCGGCTCTCCATTCCCCGCAGCAGCACGCCGGCGTCCATGACCCGCAGCACGGGCTCGTCGTCGCCCTGCGAGAAGGCGGTCAGGCGCCGCGTCAGCAGTTCGCCCTTCTGGCCCGCCGCCAGCGCGGCCTCGCCGATCCGTCGCACCCGCGCCGGGTCGTCGGCCTGGCGCAGCATCATGTCCAGCGCCCCGGTCATCACCCCGAGCACGGCGTTGAAATCATGCGCCAGCCCGCCGGTCAGGCGACCGACGCTCTCCATGCGGCGCCCGCCCTGCAGTTCAGCCTCGGCCTCGCCCCGGATCCGTTCGGCGGCGGCGCGCGCGTCGGCGGCCTCCCGGCGCGCGGCGTCGGCGGCGGCCAGCGCCTCGGCGGCGGCGGCCCGGGCGGCGGCGGCGTCCTCGCGCAGGGCCTCGTCGGTCACGGCGTCCGGACCGGACGACGGCCCCGTCTGTTCGGCGATCTCCACGACGGACGGGGCCCGCTCGCCCGCCAGCAGTACGGCGTCCACCCGGCCCCCGGCGTCCATGAGCGGCAGCATCGACCAGCGGATGCCCTCGGCGGCGCCGCGACGCGACAGGATCGGTTCGGCTTCCCCCGCCGGCGCGTCCAGGCCGGCGCGCAGCGACTGGCGTCCCTCGACCCGCTCGTCCTCGTCCAGGAACAGGTCGGCGAAGTCGCCCTCGGCGGTCTCGCGCCCCAGCACCAGCAGGGCCGTGCGGTTGGCTTCGCGGATATGTCCGTCCGCCCCGACCACGACCAGGGCGCTGGAGGCGGCGTCGAACACCCGACGGGTCAGGCCGTCACCGGCGGGCGCCGGCTCGGGCGCGATGATCTCGGGCGTCATCAGGCCCTCGGTCTCGACGATGGCGGCGGTCGAGCCGGTGATCTGGCCCAGTTCGTTCTCGATCGGCATGGCCGTGACCGCGACCAGCATCTTGCGACGCGAGGACGGGTTCGCCAGCAGGTGTTGGAAGCCCTTGACCGTCTGTCCCCTCAGGGCCCGGGCGCTGGGCAGCAGGTCCGGCGGGATGGGTCGGCCGTCGGGGAAGGTGATGCCCCAGGTCGCCGAGTGGAAGCGCAGTCCGATCAGCTCCGCGTCACGCCGTCCCAGCAGCTGATGTGCGGCCCGGTTGGCGAAGACGAACTTGCCCTGCCGGTCGGTCTCGACCAGGGCGACGGGGATGGCGTTCAGGGTCTCGAACAGCCGCTTCTGTGAATCCTCGGCCACGCGCTGGACCTGGTCCAGTTGACCGTTGGCGGCGGCGTGGCGCGAACCGTTGGCGGCGGCCAGCCACAGGCCGACCAGGCCGATGATCCAGCCGACGGCCGCCAGACCGCCCATCACCCAAACCCAGTTGACCTGGCCTTCCAGAAACATGCGCCCCGACTGTCCCGTTCTGGCGCCCCGCGGCGCCGTTCGGGCGATACCTTGCAAACGGCGAACCGAACCGGCCCCGTTTCCCCGTCAGGGCGACTAGCTTGACCGGAGCCGCGGGTCCAGCACGGACAGGAGCCGTGTTCCGAAAACAAAAAAGCCCGGCCGAAGCCGGGCTCTTTGGATTTTCGCCTGGAGCGGGCGAAGAGATTCGAACTCTCGACCCCAACCTTGGCAAACTCACGCCGTCCGGGGGCGCAGAAAGCAGGAAAGCCCGATCACGGGGACCGGGCTTCCTGGGCTTCGACTGGAGCGGGCGAAGAGATTCGAACTCTCGACCCCAACCTTGGCAAGGTTGTGCTCTACCACTGAGCTACGCCCGCACTTCAGTCGGAGGCGGGCCTATAGCGGAGCGGCCCCGAACCCTGCAAGTCCCTTGCGTAGATTTTACGCACCTTTCGCGCTCACGCAGCGAGCGACCGCGTCGCGGGCGTTAGCGCCCTACCCGCTGATCGCCCTTCGGCGATCACCGGGGCGCCAACCGGATCGCCCCGTCGAGGCGGATGCATTCGCCGTTGATGTAGACGTTGCGGGCCAGCTCCAGCACCAGCGAGGCGTAGTCGGCCGGCGTGCCGAGGCGGCTCGGGAACGGGATCGCGGCGGCCAGGGCGTCCTGAATCTTCTGGTCCATGCCGGCCATCATCGGCGTCCACATGATGCCGGGCAGGATGGTGTTGCAGCGGACCCCCTCCTGGGCCAGGTCGCGGGCCACCGGCAGGGTCATGGCGTAGACGCCGCCCTTGGACGCCGAATAGGCCGCCTGGCCGATCTGGCCGTCCTGGGCCGCCACCGAGGCGGTGTTGACGATCAGGCCGCGCTCGCCGTCGGCCATCGGCTCCAGCGTCACCATCCCCGCCGCCGACTGGCTCAGCACCCGGAAGGTGCCGAACAGGTTGACGCGCACGGTGCGTTCGAACTGGGCCATGTCGTGGGCGCGGATCTCGCCGGTGTCCTTCTTGCGCGAGACGGTCTTCTGGCCGGTGGCGATACCGGCGCAGTTGACGGTCAGCCGTTCCTGGCCATGCGCCATGCGGGCCTTCTCGAAGGCGGCCGCCACGCTGGCGTCGTCGGTCACATCGACCTTGCAGAAGACGCCGCCGATCTCGGCCGCGATGCGCTCGCCGCGTTCTTCGTTGAGGTCGAACAGCGCCACCTTCGCGCCCGTCGCCGCGATGGCCCGCGCCGTGCCTTCGCCCAGACCCGAGGCTCCGCCCGTCACCACCGCCGCGATCGAACCGTCGAGTTTCATGGCCTGCGCCCCTATGTTGTCTGAACCGAAAGAAGTCGCGGGGATTTAGCCGCCATGACCGCCAAAGCCAAACCGATACAGCCCGAGGACGCCCTCGACCCCTCGCGCGCCCTCGTGCCGTCGGTGCAGCGGGTCAACGAGATGCGGGTCCAGAAGGGATTCTGGCCCAAGATGCGGCGCACGGCGTCGCGGATTCCGTTCGCCGGCCAAGCCTTGTCGGTCTGGTTCGCCGCCCGCGATCCCGAAACCCCGACGGCGGCCAAGGGGATCATGCTCGGGGCGCTGGCCTATTTCGTCCTGCCGATCGACGCCATTCCGGACATCTTCGCCGGCATCGGCTTCACCGACGACGCCGCCGTCATCACCGCCCTGATCGCCACCCTGGGGGCCAACATCAAGCGCCGGCACAAGGACCAGGCCGCTGCGGCGCTGGAGCGGCTGCGGCAGGACTAGCTCTCGACGGTCACCACCACCTTGCCCATCACCGAGCGGTCGCCCAGCGCCTTGATCGCCTCGTGGGCGCGCTCCAGCGGGAAGGTCCGGCTGACGCGCGGCCGGATCTTGCCTTCGCTCCAGAAGCGGAACAGGTCGGCCATGTTGGCCGCGTGGGCGGCCGGGTCCCGCATCACCGCCGCGCCCCAGAACACCCCGATCACCGACACCGACTTGAGCAGGGTCAGGTTCAGCGGCAGGGCCGGAATCCCGGCCGGGAAGCCGACCACCAGATAACGGCCGTTCCAGTCCATGGCCCGTAGCGCCGGCTCGCAATAGTCGCCGCCGACGGCGTCATAGACCACGTCCGCGCCGTCGCGCCCGGAGGCCAGCTTGAACTCGCCCGACAGCTCCTTCTGCGCCGCCTTGTCCATCTTGCCCGTCGGATAGATCAGGCCGTTGTCGGCTCCGGCCTCCAGCGCGAACTGGACCTTGTCGTTGGTCGAGGCGGCGGCGATGACGTGCGCGCCCATCGCCTTGCCCAGCTCGACCGCCGCCACGCCGACGCCGCCCGCCGCGCCCAGCACCAGCAGGCTCTCGCCCGCCTTCAGCTGGGCCCGGTCCTTCAGCGCGTAGTAGGAGGTGCCGTAGGTCATGACCAGCGCCGCGGCGGTCTCGAAATCCATGCCGTCGGGGATCTTCATCACCGAGGCGGCGGGCACGGCCAGCCGCTCGACCATGCCGCCCCAGCCGGGCACGGCGATGACCCGGTCGCCCTTGCGGATGGCGGTGACGCCCTCGCCGACGGCCTCGACCACGCCCGCCACCTCGCCGCCGGGCGAGAAGGGGCGTTGGGGCTTGAACTGGTATTTGTCCTCGATGATCAGGGTGTCGGGAAAGTTGACGCCGACCGCCCTCACCTCGATCACCACCTCGCCCTTCATCGGCCGGGGATCCAGCACCTCCTCGACGACGAGGGTTTCAGGGCCGCCGGGGGCTTTCGACAGGACTGCGCGCATGGACATTTTCCTTTGGCCTATCGCGCTTCGCGCTACTTGAGGCCGATTGGGGAGGATGTGGCGGTCGCCCCGTGGCGCTCGCGTGCGGGGAACGCTAAGCAGCGCCACGCCCGTTGGAAAGGGGCGATCAGGAGACCCCGAATGACGGCCCTCATCCTCCACGGCGGCGCGGGCGCCCGGCGCGAGCGCAACTACGACCGCGAGGTCGGGCACATGCGCGAGGTGGTGGAAGCCATGAAGGCGCGCCTCGACGCCGGGGCGTCGGCGCTGGATGTCGCGGTGGAGGCGGTGACGATGCTGGAAGACTCCGGCCTCTACGTCGCCGGGCGCGGGGCCTCGCCCAATCTGGCCGGGGCGTTCGAACTGGACGCCAGCCTGATGGACGGCGCGACCCGCAAGGCCGGCGCCGTGGCCGCCCTGCAGGGCTTCCGCAACCCGATCGTGGCCGCCCGGGCGGTCATGGACCACACCCCGCACGTCATGCTGGCCGGCGAGGGCGCGGCCCTGTTCGCCCTCGACCAGGGGCTGGAGCCGATCGCCGACGAGGAGGCGTGGTTCACGCGCGCCGGCCAGGGCGAGGACAACCACCCGCCGGGGACGCTCAGCCACGGCACCGTCGGCTGCTGCGTCCTCGACGGCGCGGGCCGGCTCGCCGCCGCCACCTCGACCGCCGGCGTGTTCGGCAAGATGCCGGGCCGGGTGGGCGACACTCCCATCCCCGGCGCCGGCAGCTGGGCCGATGGGCGCGTGGCCGTCTCGGGCACCGGCCAGGGCGAGTATTTCATCCGCGTCGCCGCCTGCGCCCAGCTGGGCTGGCGGGTCGAGGCCGGCCAGTCGCTGGCCGAGGCGGCCGCCGCCGTCATCGGCCAGATCGGCGACCTCGGCGGCGACGGCGGCCTGATCGCGCTGGACCGCCACGGCGCCATCGCCCAGCCGTTCAACAGCCAGGGCATGAAGCGGGCGTGGCTCACCCCAGGCGGCGAGATCGGGGTCGAGGTGTTCGGGCGCTGACTTGTTTTCACCCGGACGAAATCGACAAATTGCCGTCCGAAGCGTCCGGATCGTCCGGATCGTCCGTTTGATTTCCCGGGTCGCTGAAATCCGGGCATGGAAATTCGGACAGTTCGGGCGGCGGCGGCGGTCATGAGGCCATCGTACAGGACGCCGGCGTCAATATCGGTCGTATGCGGTCATCGGCTTGGGTGAATTAATCTCGGGGCGAACGCGGTTCGTCCGACGTGCACGGTCACGGCGCAGGCGGCGGCGCCCAGGTCCTATCTTCCTGACGGGGGTCGAGGATTGTGAGCCTGGCGCCGCCTTCGATCCGTTGCGGACGTTAGCCTGCGCGCCGCGCCTGTTCGACTTGGATAACGTGACGCTTCTTTAGAAACAGCTTCGAGAGAAGCGGTGATAGAGGTGTCGCCAACCGGCTCGCCACCCGCGCAGCTTCCTTCTCAAGCTCAACGTCCGACAACCCCGACAGGCTTGCGTCGGACGGCACTCCGCTGCGATTTCGGGTCGAACGAGCCATTCCCCATTGTGCATGGTCGAGTTCCGCTTTCCACCCTTGGCAGCCCTTCGGAATGTCCCCTTTCCGGGCGCTCGCATCCAGCAAGCAAAAAGGGCCGGCGGAGCGATCCGCCGGCCCTTCCTGTTTACGCGCCTGAACCCTACTCGGCCGCGGCGGCCTGGGCGCCGCCCGCCAGGTTGCGCAGCACATAGGGCATCACGCCGCCGGCCTTGAAGTAGTCCAGCTCGGTCTGGTTATCGATGCGGCAGCGAACCGGGAAGCGGGCCATCTTGCCGTCCGACGGACGGAACAGCTCGACCCACAGGTCCTGGCGCGGACGCAGCCGGCCGACGTTGGCGTCGGACAGGCCGCGGATGGTGACGATCTCCTCGCCGGTCAGGCCGAGACGGACCCAGCCCTCGGCCTTGAACTGCAGCGGCACCACGCCCATCCCGACCAGGTTGGAGCGGTGGATGCGCTCGTAGCTCTCGGCGATGACCGCGCGGACGCCCAGCAGGCGCGTGCCCTTGGCCGCCCAGTCGCGCGACGAGCCGGTGCCGTATTCCTTGCCCGCGAACACGACCAGGGGCCGGCCCTCGGACTGGTAGCGCATGGCCGCGTCGTAGATCGACATCGTGTCCTGCGACGGGAAGTGTTTGGTCACCCCGCCCTCGATGTCCGGCGTGATCTTGTTGCGGATGCGGATGTTGGCGAAGGTGCCGCGCATCATCACTTCGTGGTTGCCGCGGCGCGAGCCGTAGCTGTTGAAGTCCAGCGCCTCGACGCCGTGACCGGTCAGGTAATGGCCGGCCGGCGAGGTCGTCTTGATCGAACCGGCCGGGCTGATGTGGTCGGTGGTGATCGAGTCGCCGAAGATGGCCAGCACCCGGGCCTCGACGATGTCGGCGACCGGGGCCGGCTCCATCGTCATGCCCTCGAAGTAGGGCGGGTTCTGCACATAGGTGGAACCGTCGTCCCAGGCGTAGGTCTGGCCGCCCTCGACCTTGATGCCCTGCCAGTGCTTGTCGCCCTTGAAGACGTCGGCGTAGCGTTTGGCGAACATGGCCGGGGTTACCGACTTCTTCTGGATGGCGGCGATCTCGGCCGAGGTCGGCCAGATGTCCTTGAGGAAGACGTCCTTGCCCTTCTTGTCCTGGCCGATCGGCTGGGTGGTGATGTCGATCCGCATCGAGCCGGCCAGGGCGTAGGCGACCACCAGCGGCGGCGAGGCGAGGTAGTTGGCCTGGACGTCAGGGTTCACCCGGCCTTCGAAATTGCGGTTGCCCGACAGCACGCTGGTGGCGACGAGGCCGTTGTCGTTGATGGTCTTCGAGATGTTGTCGGCCAGCGGACCCGAGTTGCCGATGCAGGTAGTACAGCCGTAGCCGACCAGATTGAAACCGAGCGCGTCGAGGTCCGACTGCAGGCCGGCGGCGGTGAGGTAGTCGGTGACCACCTGCGAGCCGGGCGCCAACGAGGTCTTGACCCAC
>JACPDR010000048.1 GCA_016183935.1 Caulobacterales bacterium | reverse complement strand
CTGAAGCCGGAAGAGACCATCTGGCAGGCGATCAGCGGCGGCACTGACGTGATGATGGTCGGCAAGCGCGAGATCAACACCCGCGCCTATGTCGGCAGCTTCAACTTCAAGGGCGGCGACCAGCAGAAGAAGGTCGGCCAGCTGTCGGGCGGCGAGCGCAACCGCGTCCACCTGGCCAAGACCCTGGCCACCGGCGGCAACCTGCTGCTGCTCGACGAACCGACCAACGACCTGGACATCGAGACGCTGCAGAATCTCGAGGAGGCCCTGGAAGGCTTCGCCGGCTGCGCCGTGGTCATCTCGCACGACCGCTGGTTCCTCGACCGTCTGGCGACCCACATCCTCGCCTTCGAGGGCGACAGCCATGTGGAATGGTTCGAAGGCAACTTCGAAGCCTACGAGGAAGACAAGAAGCGTCGCCTGGGGGTCGAGAGCCTGATCCCGCACCGGATCAAGTTCCAGAAGTTCGGGCGCTAGGACGGACGCTTGGCGGCGGCGGCCGGGGCTGGTCTAATCGGGCCATGCCCCAACGCCCCGCCCTGCTGATCATGCAGCGCCATCTGGCGCCGCTGACGGCGTTCCTGGAGAGCGCCTACGACGTCTACCGGTTCTGGGAGGGGCCGCCGGTGGAGGCGGCGCACGACATCAGGGCGCTGGTGGTGGCGGGCGAGTTCCCGCTGGACAAGCATCTGATCGAGAGCCTGCCGAACCTGCAGCTGATCGCCTGCTTCACCTCGGGTTACGACCGCATCGATGTCCCGTGGTGCCGGGCGCGGGGGCTGGCGGTGACCCATGCGCCCGGGGTCAACCACGAGGACGTCGCCGACCACGCCCTCGGCCTGATCCTCGCCGCGCGCCGACAGATCGCCGCCGGCGACCGCGCCCTGCGGGCCGGCGAATGGACCGTGGAGTCAAAACTGATCACCCCGTCGCTGAACGGACAGCGTCTGGGCGTGGTCGGGCTGGGGAACATCGGCGAGGCCGTGGCCCGCCGGGCCGAGTCCCTGCGGATGACGGTCCGGTGGTGGGGGCCGCGCGACAAGCCCGCCGCCTGGCCACGCGCGGCCTCGTTGCTGGAACTGGCGCGGGACAGCGACATACTGGTGGTGGCCTGCAAGGCGGACGACGGCAATATCGGCCTGGTCTCGCGCGAGGTCATCGAGGCGCTGGGGCCCGCCGGCCTGCTGGTCAACGTGGCGCGGGGCCAGCTGGTCGACGAGGCCGCCCTCATCGCGGCGCTGAAGGACGGGCGGCTGGGCCAGGCGGCGCTGGACGTGTTCGAGGAGGAACCGACCGACGCGAGCCGCTGGGCCGACGTCCCCAACACGCTGCTGACGCCGCATACCGGCGGGGCCACGACCGAGGCGGTTCAGGGCATGCTGATGCTGCTGATGCAGAACCTTCAGGCGGCGTTCGCGGGCGAGCCGCTGAAGACCCCGGTCCCCGAAGGCTGATCAGATTCGGACACTGGCGCGGCCGGTGCGGCATGGCATAGTCGGGCTCGTCCTCAAGTTGCGAGTCCGCCTTGTCCGAAGCCGCTCCCGCCCTGCGCCTCGAATGCTTTCCCACCCGCCCGTCGCCGCCGCCGCTCGTTCCCGGTCGGCCCGACCGCGACTGGATGGACGCCTTCACGGCCCGCCACCCGTATCGCTGCCTGCCCCTGAGCATGGCCAATACGACCGGATGGGAAGTCCTGTGTCCGTTCGGCTTTGAGGCGGAATGGGACGGCGGCCTCGGCGCGGAGGCCATCCAGTTCAAACCTGACGCCGACGCCACCCTCTTCGAGCATTTCGCCGCCTCGCACTTCACCCATGGCATCATCACCTTCCACACGGGGTGGCTGTTCCGGACGCCCCCGGGCTGGGCGCTGCGGGCCTCCGGCTCCCCCAACCGGTTCAAGCACGGGCTGGCTCCGCTGGAGGGCCTGGTCGAGACTGACTGGCTGCCCTATCCGTTCACGATGAACTGGGCTTTCACCGCGCCCGGCAAGGTGCGGTTCGAGAAGGACGAGCCCTTCTGCTTCATCCAGCCCGTCGAGCACCGCCGCATCGAGGCCTTTGAGCCGGTCCGGGCGTCGATGGACGACGACGCCGACCTGGCCCGGCAGTACGAGACGTGGAAGGAGACCCGGACGCTGTTCAACAACAGCATGGCCGCCGGCGATCCGGAGGCGATCAAACAGGCCTGGCAGCGCTACTATTTCCGGGGCGAGTATCCGGACCAGGCCGAGCCCAGGCCCGAGGCCCACGTCAACAAGCGGCGGCTGGCCGCCCTGCCCGATGCGCCGCCCCCGCCCCCGACCCCGGCCAAGGTCGACTTCAGGGGCTGGTCGGCCGTGAGCGCCGCGACCTCCAGGACCCCCGACAAGGACTGATCAGTCGCCGCCGGGCATCTCCGGCATCGGCATGGGTTCGGGCGCCGGCATCGGGATCGACGGCGGCCGCGGGGGCGCCGGCGGCCGGGGCAGTTCGGCGTCCGACAGGGTCCCGTCGCCGTCGGCGTCCATGCGGGTGAACATCCGCTCCGTTCCGGCGGTCAGTTCCTCACGCGAGATCCGGCCGTCGTTGCTGGAGTCGGACTGGGCGATCATCCGGCGCAGACGTCCCCCGCCCATGGCCGCGGCCGGGCCGCTGCTTAGGGCGGCCAGTTCGTCGCCGGTGATGGCGGCGTCCTGATTGGCGTCGAGGTGGCCGAACAGCCCGTCGGTCCAGGCCGGGATGTCGGCCAGGGTGCGCGGCGGACCCATGCGGGCTCCGGGGCCGGGGCCGGGCGGCGTCTGCGCCACGGCGGGGGCGGACAGGAGGCACAGGGCGCCGATGGAGGCCGCGAGGGCTTGCAGGATCATCTGACGGGTCCCCGGAAGACTTGGTCGATCCCGACAGAGTGTGCCCGATCCCCGCCGGTGACCAGCGGATTCCACTTGCATAATCATATAAGGATATCTTTATATGACGCCATGTCACTGACTGCCGACCAGACTGTCGAAGCCCTCCGCGCCGCGGGTGAGCCCACCCGCCTGCGGATTCTGTCCCTGCTGGCCGGCGAGGAGCTGTCGGTGATGGAACTGTCGCGCATCCTCGACCAGAGCCAGCCGCGCGTGTCCCGGCACCTCAAGCTGATGACCGACGCCGGGCTGATCGAGCGCTTCCCGGACGGGGCGCGGGTGTTCTATCGCCTGACCTCGGAGGCCCCCGCGCGGCTGCTGATCGACACGGTCCTCGACGGACTGGACGCCTCGGCCGGCGAGACGGACGACCGGCGGCTCGAAGAAGTGCGGCGCGATCGCGAGATCGCCGCCGGCGCCTATTTCGAGCGCATCGCCCCGCAGTGGGACCGCATCCGATCGCTGTACGTCTGCGAAACCGCGGTGGAGGCCGCCATCCAGAAGGCGGCGGGCGACGGGCCGTTCGAGCGGGTCGTCGATCTGGGCACCGGGTCCGGCCGGATGCTGACCCTGCTGGGCAAGAAGGCGAGGATGTCGCTCGGCCTCGACCTAAGCCACAACATGCTCAACATCGCCCGCGCCAATGTGACGAAGGCGGGTCTCGACAAGGTCGAGCTGCGCCACGGCGACATCTTCTCGACCCGGCTCCCGGAGCGCAGCGCGGATCTGGTGCTGGTGCATCAGGTCCTGCACTATCTCGCCGATCCCGCGGTGGCGGTGGCCGAGGCGGCGCGACTGGTCATGCCGGGCGGACGGCTGCTGATCGTCGATTTCGCCCCGCATGCGCTGGAGCACCTGCGCGAGGAACACCAGCACCGCCGTCTGGGATTCGCCGACGAAGAGATGCGCCGCTGGCTGAGCGAGGCGGGGCTGGTCCCGTCGGCGCCGATCGCCCTGCCCCCGGACACCGACGGCCTGACCGTGGTCATCTGGACCGCCGAACGCGCGGCCGAGGCCAAGGCGCAGGTCGCGTGACCGCCCCGGCCCTCAGTCTCGCCGAGGCCCGCGCCCTGCTGCTGTCGCCGCTGGGGCCCGTGGCGCGGGCCGGGCGCGACTCGTCGCGGCCGCGCGTGTCGTTCGAATTCTTCCCCCCGAGGAGCGATGAAGCCGAGGCCAATCTGTGGAAGGCCGTCACCCGGCTGGCGCCCCTGGAGCCGGATTTCGTCTCGGTGACCTACGGCGCTGGCGGCTCGACGCGGGAACGCACCCACCGCACGGTGCAGCGCATCCTCGCCGAGACCGACCTGACGCCCGCGGCCCACCTGACCTGCGTCGAGGCCAGCCGGGCGGAGATCGACGCGGTCATCGACGGCTATCGCGCCGCCGGGGTCCGTCACATCGTGGCCCTGCGCGGCGATCCGCCGGCCACGAGCCCGAGCCTCGGCGGGGCCTATGCGCCCCGCGCCGACGGCTACGCCAACGCCACTGAATTGACCGCCGCCGTGGCCCGTCGGGGCGGGTTCGAGATCAGCGTGGGCTGCTATCCCGAGGGCCATCCCGAGAGCCCCTCCCTCGCCCACGACATCGACGTGCTGAAGGCCAAGGTCGACGCCGGAGCGACCCGGGCCATCAGCCAGTTCTTCTTCGACATCGACGTGTTCCTGAGGTTCCGGGACCGCGTGCGGGCCGCGGGCGTCACGATTCCGATCATCCCCGGGGTCATGCCGGTAAGCAATTTCGCCGGGCTGAAGCGGATGTCGGCCGGCTGCGGCGCGACCGTGCCGGACTGGCTGGCGGCCCATTTCGACGG
>JACPDR010000045.1 GCA_016183935.1 Caulobacterales bacterium | reverse complement strand
GCGGACGCTGCACGGGCTGGGCGTCGAACTGGTCTCGACCGGCGGCACGCGGGCGGCCATCGCGGGCTTCGGCCTGCCGGTGAAG
The DNA here is from genome assembly GCA_016183935.1 of Caulobacterales bacterium. GTDB lineage: Bacteria > Pseudomonadota > Alphaproteobacteria > Caulobacterales > Caulobacteraceae > Brevundimonas. The sequence goes on along the minus strand of JACPDR010000045.1, from coordinate 81,130 downwards.
GACGTGGCCGACCTGACCGGCTTCCCCGAGATGATGGACGGCCGGGTCAAGACCCTGCACCCGGTGGTGCACGGCGGCCTGCTGGGGGTGCGCGACGAGCCCTCGCACGCGCAGGCCATGACCGAACACGGCATCGGCGGCATCGATATCGCCTGGATCGACCTCTATCCGTTCGAGGCCACGGTGGCGTCGGGCGGCGGCTTCGAGGCGGCGGTCGAGAACATCGACATCGGCGGCCCGGCCATGATCCGCTCGGCGTCGAAGAACCACGGCTATGTCGCCGTCTGCGTCGACAAGACCGGACTCGACGAGGTGCTGGCCGCGCTCAAGGCCGACGGCGCCACCAGCCTCGCCCTGCGCCAACGCCTCGCCGCCCGCGCCTTCGCCCGCACCGCCGCCTATGACGCCGCCGTCTCCGGCTGGTTCGCGCGGCAGGTCGAGGACGTCGCCCCGGCCCGCAAATCCATCGCCGGCGCCCTGGCCCAGACGCTCCGCTACGGCGAGAACCCGCACCAGACGGGGGCCTTCTACCGCACCGGCGAAAGCCGCCCGGGCGTGGCCAACGCCCGCCAGCTGCAGGGCAAGGAGCTGGGCTACAACAACATCGCCGACGCCGACGCGGCCTATGAACTGGTCGCCGAGTTCGAGGCCCCGGCCTGCGTCATCGTCAAACACGCCAACCCCTGCGGCGTCGCCGTGGGCAGCGATCTGGCCACCGCCTATGCCCGGGCGCTGGAGTGCGACGCGGTGTCGGCCTTCGGCGGCGTCATCGCCGTCAACCGCACCCTGACCGGCGCCGACGCCAAACTGATCACCGACATCTTCACCGAAGTCGTCATCGCCCCGGGCGCCGATGAGGAGGCCCAGGCCGTCTTCGCGGCCAAGAAGAACCTGCGCCTGCTGCTCACCGACGGCCTGCCCGATCCGCTGGCGGCCGGCGAGGTGTTCCGCTCCGTCGCCGGCGGCTTCCTCGTCCAGTCGCGCGACCGCAGCCGCATCGCGCCGGCCGACCTCAAGATCGTCACCCGCCGCCAGCCGACGCCGCAGGAGATCGAGGACATGCTGTTCGCCTTCACCGTCGCCAAGCACGTGAAATCGAACGCCATCGTCTATGCGAAGGACGGCCAGACCGCCGGCATCGGCGCCGGCCAGATGAACCGCCGCGACTCGGCCCGCATCGCCGCCATCCGCGCCCGCGAGGCCGGCGAGGCCAAGGGGCTGGCGCATTCGCTGGCCCAGGGCTCGGCCTGCGCCTCCGAAGCCTTCTTCCCCTTCGCCGACGGCCTGCTCGAGGCGGTCGCGGCCGGCGCCACGGCGGTGATCCAGCCGGGCGGCTCGATCCGCGACGACGAGGTCATCGCCGCCGCCGACGAGGCCGGCGTGGCCATGGCCTTCACCGGGGTGCGGGTGTTCCGGCACTGATCCTTGGGGCGCTATCGCTCGCCGCGCGGCGGCTCGCTGCTTGAGCGCGGGTGTTCCTCTCCCCCGGCCGTCATCCTCGGGCTCGACCCGAGGATCAGACGTTGTCGCGAGCGGGGTGTGGGGACGGGCCCCTCGATCGCGATCCATCACTCAACGATGCGCACCGGCGGGTCTGACCCTCGGGTCAAGCCCGAGGGTGACTGAGCGGTGCTGGCGATCCACCGCCAGCCATCGCAATTTCGCGGACAGATTTGAACGACTTCAGCGGCTTGCCGAAAACTCAGCGTCATGAACGCGCCTGAGGAAGCCAAGGCCGCATAATGTCAGCCTTTCGCCCGGGTCTTTGACAATCACATCCTCGTCCGCGTCCCCGAGGACCGAAGCGGACGATCCGGACGATCCGGTCGATCCGGACGATCCGGACGGTCTGGACGGTGTTTTTGGGTTTTACCCGGACACATCGCGACGCCGCTTCCTCCGCCCCCGCCCTCCGGTATGGTGGCGCTTATGGACACCCTTTCCCAGCGCTGGGCCCGGCTCGAGGCTCACACCACCCTGGTCGGCCCCGATGACGACCGGCCCCGGCCGGCGGTCATCCTGTTCCATGGCTGCGGCGGCCTGCGCGGCCATCTGCCGAAATACGCCGAGGCGGCGAAGGCGGCCGGGTGGCGGGCCTTCATCATCGATTCCTACGGGCCGCGCGGCTGGAGTCGGGGGTTCGCCCTGGCCACGGTCTGCACCGGCCTGCTGCTGCACGGCTCGCAGAGGGCCGGCGACGTGCTGGCGGCGCTGCACGGTGTGTCGCAACGCCCCGACGTCGATGCGTCAAAGGTCGCTCTCGCCGGATGGAGCCACGGCGGCTGGGGCATCATGGAGGCGATGAGCTCCCGGCGCGAGCCCCGTATGCTGGGCGTCGCCGACCCCGGCGCGGCGTCGCTCGAAGGCGTGGTCGCGGCGTATCTGGCCTATCCCTACGTCGGGATCGCCGCGCTGAACCGGATGCGGCCCTGGCGGCATTGCCCGAAGACCCTGGCGGTCATCTCCCGCACCGACCACCTGACCACGGTGCGCAACGCCGAGCGGGTCCACGACATGGTTCGCAAATGCGGCGTCGAGGTCGAGACCTGGATCGCCGAGGGCAGCCACGCCTTCGACGAGCCGACCTCCGTGCCGCCGATGCGCTACGACCCCGACCTGTCGGACGAGGCGCTGCGCCGGTTCCGGGCGCTGCTGGAGGATGTGGTGGTCGCCCCTCCGGTCTGACTGACGGGTTCGCGCGGACGTCCAAAGCCGCTATGGACCGCGCCATGACGACCCTCCTGTATGGCCGCCCCCCGGCGGTGTTCGATCCGCCCGGCGACGCGGTCCAGACCTCGCCCCTGATCCCCGGCTCGACGCCGCTCGAGTCGGTGCCCGAAGGCTCGGTCGACGCCGCCATGATCTACGCCCCGCCGGGTGTGTTGGAGCGGCGCCATACGCTGGCCCTGGCGCTGCGGGCGCTGAAACCCGGCGGACGGTTGGACGTCATGGCCCCCAAGGACAAGGGCGGCTCGCGGCTGAAGAAGGAGCTGGCGGCGTTCGGGGTCGAGGTCGGCGAGAGCGCCAAGGCGCATCACCGGCGCTGCGTGGTGATCCGGCCGGAGAGGGTGACGGCGCTCGACGAGGCCATCGCGGCCGGCGCGCCGCGGGTCGTGCCCGGACTGGAGGCGTGGTCGCAACCGGGCGTGTTCGCCTGGGACCGGGTCGACGCCGGGACGATGGCGCTGGCGCAGCATCTGCCGCCGATGAAGGGCGCGGGAATAGACCTCGGCTGCGGCTACGGCGCGCTGGCCACGGTGGTGCTGCGCTCGCCGGCGGTGACCGCGCTGCGACTCGTCGACCTGGACCGGCGGGCGGTGGAGGCGGCGCGCCGGAACGTCACGGACCCGCGGGCCACCTTCGACTGGGCCGACGCACGGACGGTCGAGGCCAGCGGTGATCTCGACTTCGTGGTCATGAACCCGCCGTTCCACGACGGCGGGGCCGAGGACCGCCGGCTGGGCCAGGCCTTCATCCGCCAGGCCGCGGCGATGTTGAAGAAAGGCGGGGTCCTCTGGGTCGTGGCCAACCGGCACCTGCCCTATGAGGCGGAATTGGCGGCGGCCTTCAAACGCACTCGCCCGGTCGCCGACGCGGGCGGCTACAAGGTGATCGAGGCGGTGAAATGAAGACGCCGACCAGCCGCGTCGACCGGCTGCTGGGTTCGATGGGCTACGGCTCGCGGACCGAGATGGCCCGGCTCGGCAAGGCCGGCGGCATCGTGCTGGACGGGGCCGAGCTAACCGACGTGTCGAAGCGGATCGCGGTGACGCCGGACCTGCCGTCGCGGATGGAGATCGACGGCCAGCCGCTCGACCCGCCGCCGGGCCTCGTTCTGATGCTGCACAAGCCGCTCGGCATGACCTGTTCGCACAAGGAGGACGGGGCGCTGGTCTATGACGTCCTGCCCGACCGCTGGCGGCGCCGCGACCCGGCCATCTCGACCATCGGCCGGCTCGACAAGCAGACCACCGGCCTGCTGCTGCTCACCGACGACGGCGACCTGCTGCACCGGGTGATCTCGCCCAAACGTCACGTGGCCAAGGTCTATCGCGCCACGCTGGCGCGGCCGCTGGCCGGCACCGAGGCGGAGCTGTTCGCCGCTGGCGGGCTGGTGCTGGAGGGCGAGGACAAGCCGCTGGCCCCCGCCGCGCTGGAGGTGCTGTCGCCGGTCGAGGCGCGCCTGACCGTCACCGAGGGCCGCTACCACATGGTCCGACGCATGTTCGCCGCCGTCGGCAACCACGTCGAGGCCCTGCACCGCGAGCGGGTCGGCGGCCTGGGCTTGCCGGACGACCTCGCCCCGGGCGAGTGGCGGCTGCTGACGCCGGACGAGATCGACAGCCTCTTCGCTTGACCTCGGGCGGGCGCGCCGCCACCTGCTCCCCATGACCTCCGTCAAGATCTGCGGCCTGACCACGCCGGAAACGCTCGACGCCGCCCTGGCCGGGGGCGCGGCCTTCGTCGGCGCGGTGGTGTACCCGAGGAGTCCGCGCCACATCGATCCGCTGCACGCCGCGACCCTGTTCGAGCGGGCGCGAGGGCGGGCGAAGGTGGTGGCGGTCACTGTCGACGCCGACGACGCCCTGCTGACCGAGATCGCCCTGATCCTCAAGCCGGACCTGATCCAGCTGCACGGCTCCGAGACCCCGGCGCGAGCGGAACGGGTGCGGACCCTGACCGGGGCGGGGGTCATCAAGGCCCTGCCCATCCGCGTGCACGAGGATTTCGCCGAGGCGGAGGCCTGGGAGCCGTTCGTCGAGCATCTGATGTTCGATGCGAAACCGCCGGAGGATTCGGACCTGCCGGGCGGGGTGGGGGCGCGGTTCGACTGGACGCTGCTGGCCGACCGGGCTTTCCGCCGACCGTGGTTCGTGGCGGGCGGGCTGACCCCCGCCAATGTCGGGGAGGCGATCACGATTTCGGGTGCGCCCGCCGTCGATGTGTCCTCTGGCGTGGAAACCAGCCCCGGTGTTAAGGACCCTCACCTGATCGCGGCTTTCCTCGAGGCGGCGCGGTCGGCCTGATTTCCGCCGCTCCCCCGCGCGAGTTTGCCCCGTGAACGCTATTCTCCCCAACAGCTACGCCATGCCCGACGCCGAGGGCCGCTTCGGCCCCTATGGCGGGCGGTTCGTGGCCGAGACGCTGATGCCGCTGATCCATCAGCTGAACGACGCATACGAGGCGGCGAAGGCGGATCCGTCGTTCCAGGCCGAACTGGACGGCTTCCTGACCGACTATGTCGGACGGCCCAGCCCGCTGTACCTGGCCGAGCGGCTGACGGCCCACTACGGCGCGGCCGACATCTGGTTCAAGCGCGACGAGCTGAACCACACCGGCGCGCACAAGATCAACAACTGCATGGGCCAGATCCTGCTGGCCATGCGGATGGGCAAGACACGCATCATCGCCGAGACCGGGGCCGGCCAGCATGGCGTGGCGACGGCGACGGTGTGCGCCCGCTTCGGCCTGCAATGCGTCGTCTACATGGGCGCGACCGACGTCGAGCGGCAGATGCCCAACGTCTTCCGCATGAAGCTGCTGGGCGCCGAGGTCGTGCCGGTGACCTCCGGGCGCGCCACGCTCAAGGACGCCATGAACGAGGCGATGCGCGACTGGGTGACCAATGTCGAGGACACCTACTACCTGATCGGCACGGCGGCCGGCCCGCATCCCTATCCGGCCATGGTGCGCGATTTCCAGGCGGTGATCGGGCGCGAGGCGCGGGCCTCGATGCTGGCCCGACGGGGGAAGCTGCCGGACGCCTGCGTGGCGGCGATCGGCGGCGGGTCGAACGCCATCGGCCTGTTCCACCCGTTCATCGAGGACGCCGGCGTGCGGCTGATCGGGGTCGAGGCGGCCGGACGCGGGCTGGACGGCCCCGACCACGCGGCCTCGCTGCAGGGCGGACGCCCGGGCGTGCTGCACGGCAACCGGACCTATCTGCTGCAGGACGACGACGGACAGATTCTCGAGGGTCACTCCATCTCGGCCGGGCTCGACTATCCGGGCATCGGGCCGGAGCACGCCTGGCTCAAGGACATCGGACGCGCCGAATATCGCGCCACGACCGACGCCGAGGCCCTGGAAGCCTTCCAGCTGTGCTCGAAGCTTGAGGGGATCATTCCGGCGCTGGAGCCCAGCCATGCCCTGGCCCGCGTCGGCGAGATCGCCCGGGAAGTGGGTAGGGGCGGCGACGTCGTGCTCAATATGTGCGGGCGGGGCGACAAGGACATCTTCGCCGTGGCGAAGCATCTCGGCGTGGAGCTCTAGACCATGAAACTCATCCTTCTGGCCGCCGCGGCGGCCCTGTTCACCGGCCCGGCGATGGCGCAGTCGCCGTTGCCCGACGTGCCGACCCTCGCCGGCGCGACGCCCGCGCCGGACTGCGGCAACCTGTATGGCCTGGCCGGCAAGGCCTTCTGCGTCAGCGCCCCGCTCGCCGGGATCGGCGCCCTGGCCGACGCCTACGTCGCCGAACTCGAGGGGCAGGGCTGGCTGGCGGCCGGGGGCGACGCCAACCGGGTGGTGTTCGTGAAGCGCCGTGAGGGCGGCGGCTGCGACGGCCTTCAGATGCAGGCCTTCTACGACACCTCGCGCCCCGCCGGACCGGAGGCGACCGGCTATCTCGGCTTCGGCCTGATCCCCGGCGACGTGTGCGCCGCGGGCGAGCCCGGCGCGGCGGCGGACGCTCCGCAGCCATGACCACCGCACGCATCGAGGCCCGGTTCGCGGCGCTGAAGGCCGAAGGCCGGGCCGGCTTCGTCGCCTATGTGATGGCCGGCGATCCCACCCGGGAGCAGGCGCTGGAGATCCTGCGCGGCCTGCCGGCGGCGGGGGCCGACATCATCGAACTGGGCTTTCCCTTCTCCGACCCGATGGCCGAGGGGCCGCCGATCCAGCGCGCGGCCCTGCGCGGCCTCAAGGCCGGGCTGACGCTGAAGGGCACGCTGGCGCTGGCCGCCGCCTTCCGCGAGGGCGACGCCGACACGCCGGTGATCCTGATGGGCTATCTCAATCCGATCGAGACCTACGGCTACCAGGCCTTCGCCGATGACGCGGCCGCCTCGGGCGTCGATGGCGTGATCGTGGTCGACTGCCCGCCGGAAGAGGCCGGGCCGCTGTCCGACGCGCTGGACGCGGCGCAGGTGTCGCTGATCCGACTGGCCACGCCGACCTCGGACGACGCCCGGCTGAAGGTCATCGCCCGGCGCACTTCGGGCTTCGTCTACTACGTCTCGGTGGCCGGGGTGACCGGGGTCAAGGAGGCGCAGGCGGGATCGGTGGCGCCCGCGGTCGAGCGGGTGCGCAGGGCCTCGGGCCTGCCCGTCGCCGTCGGCTTCGGGGTCAAAACGCCGGAGCGGGCGGCCGAGATCGCCCGCGTGGCCGACGCCGTGGTGGCCGGCTCGGTGCTGGTCGACGAGGTGGCGGCGGCGCTTGAGGCGAACGAACCGGCGGCCGGGCGCGTTCTGGCCAGGGTCAGGGCCCTCGCGAACGCGGTCCGGGGTGCAAGGACGCCGGAAACCGTCTAAAGCGCCGCTCATGGTCGACAAGAACAAACCCCAGCAGGAGAAGCGCGGCGGCTGGCTGTCCCGCTTCGCCCCCGGCGTGCGCAAGATCGTCAGCCGGCGCGACACGCCCGACAACCTGTGGGTCAAGGACCCCGACACCGGCGAGATGCTTTACCGGTCGGACCTCGAGGCGTCTCTGTGGGTCACGCCGACCGGTCGCCACATGCGCATCGACGCGCCGACGCGGCTGCGCTTCACCTTCGACGGCGGCTCCTATGAGCCGATCGAGACGCCGGAGGTGCCCGAGGACCCGCTGAAATTCTCGGACGGCAAACCCTACAAGGACCGCCTGGCGGCGGCGCGCAAGGCGAGCGGACGCAAGGACACCATGGCCATCGGCTTCGGCGAGCTGGACGGCACGCCGGCGGTGGTCATTGTCCAGGACTTCACCTTCATGGGCGGGTCGCTGGGCATGGCCGCGGGCGAGGCCTTCATCGCCGCCGCCCGGGCCGCGATCGAGCGCGGCGTGCCCCTGGTCTGCTTCACCGCCGCCGGCGGGGCGCGGATGCAGGAGGGCGCGCTCAGCCTGATGCAGATGGCCCGCACCACCCTGGCCATCCAGGAACTGAAGGCGGTCCAGCTGCCGTTCGTGGTGGTGCTGACCGACCCGACCACGGGCGGGGTCACCGCCAGCTACGCCATGCTCGGCGACGTGCACCTGGCCGAGCCGGGGGCCCTGATCGGCTTCGCCGGCCCGCGCGTCATCGAGGCCACCATCCGCGAGAAGCTGCCGCCGGGCTTCCAGCGCGCCGAATACCTGCAGGAGAAGGGCATGGTCGACCGCGTGGTCACGCGGGCCGAACTGCCGACGGTCCTGGGCCGGATCCTGTCGATGCTGATGGGCGGGAAGCGCCGGGCCGCCTAGGCCGATGGACCCGATTTCCGAACGCCTGCGCGCCCGCCACCCGCAGCGCATCGACCTGTCGCTGGAGCGGATGCGCGTCCTGTGCGCCGCCCTCGGCGACCCGCAGAACCGCCTGCCGCCGGTGATCCACGTCGCCGGCACCAACGGCAAGGGCTCGACGGTCGCCTTCATCCGGGCCATCGCCGAGGCGGCGGGGCTCAGCGTCCACGCCTACACCTCGCCGCATCTGGTGCGGTTCAACGAGCGCATCCGGCTGGCCGGGCGGTTGATAGAGGACGCGACCCTGAACGCTGTGCTCGACCGGGTCGAGGCCGCCATCGACCGCTCCGGGACCGAGGCCACGGTGTTCGAGAGCACCACCGCCGCCGCCTTCGTCGCCATGAGCGAGACGCCGGCCGACCTGGCGATCGTCGAGGTCGGGCTGGGCGGGGTGCTGGACGCCACCAACGTCATCGAGCGGCCGCTGCTCAGCGTCATCGCCCCGATCGACCTCGACCACGCCGAGTTCCTCGGAACCAGCCTGCGCGGGGTGGCGGTGGAGAAGGCCGGCATCCTCAAGGCCGGCGCGCGCGGCCTGATCGCGCGTCAGCCCGAGGAGGCCATGGCGGCGATCGAGGTCGCGGCCGAAGCGGTGCGGGCGCCGCTGACGGTGATGGGGGTGGATTTCGACGCCTGGGCCGAGCGCGGCGGCCTGGCCTTTCAGGACCAGAGCCGGTTCCTCGACCTGCCGGCCCCGGCGCTCGCCGGACCGCACCAGGCGGCCAATGCGGGGCTGGCCGTCGCCGTGGCCCTGGAACTGGACCTGCCGGAGAGCGCCATCGCCGAAGGGCTGCGCACGGTTCGCTGGCCGGCGCGGATGCAGCGGCTGACAGGCGGGCCCTATGGCGAGGCGGCGCGGGCGGCGGACGCCGAGCTGTGGCTGGACGGCGGGCACAATCCGCATGCGGCGCGGGCGCTCGCGGAGGCGCTGGCGGAACGGCAGGCCAGGGCCCCGCGGCCGTCGGCGCTGATTGTCGGCATGCTGGGCAACAAGGACGCCGGCGGCTTCTTCGAGGCGCTGAAAGACACGGGCGCCGCCGTGTTCACCGTCCCGTTCGAGGGCGCGGCCGCCGATCCGGAAGCGCTGGAGGCGGTGGCGCGGGGGCATGGGCTGGGGGCCACGGCCTGCGCCTCGACGACGGAAGCGCTGGAGCGCGCGCTCCGCCTCGGGGCCGGCCGGGTGGTCATCTGCGGCTCGCTCTACCTCGCGGGCGAGGTCCTGGGCGCGAGCCGCGAGACGTGGCCGGACTAGATCAGGCCGAAATACCCGCTTCGGCCAGCCATTCGACGATCTTGCCCTTCGGCATGGCGCCGACCTTCATCGAGGCCAGCTGGCCGTCCTTGAACAGCATCAGGGTCGGGATGCCCTTCACGCCGAGGCGCGAGGGGACCATCGGACTGTCGTCGATGTTGACCTTGGCGATCGTGACCTTGCCGGACAGTTCGTCGGCGATCTGCTCGAGGGCCGGGCCGATCTGCTTGCAGGGGCCGCACCACTCCGCCCAGAAATCCACCAGCACGGGGGTGGACGATTTCAGGACGTCGGCGTCGAAGCTGTCGTCGGTGACCTTGACGGTGGCCATGAGCTCTCCTTGGCGCCCCGGGGCGCGCGATACGGTTTCAGCCGGGCATCATGCGTTGATTCCGGCCCTTCGGAAGCGATGTGGGGCGCGTCGTCGATCAAATCAACGCGCGGCTTTCAAGGCTGCGTCCATCAGCCCCTGGGCGACCGGCATCAGGTTCGGACCGTCGGTCCAGACCAGGGCCGCCTCGACCGGACGGTCCGGGTAGAGCCGTTTCAGCACGGCGACATAGATCGCCAGCTGCAGCACATAGGCTGGGTCGGCGGCCTCAATGCGGTCCGGGGCGGGGCAGTTGGTCTTGTAATCGACGACCAGCACCCGGTCCGGCGTGATCACCAGCCGGTCGATCCGGCCCGACACGGCGACGCCGGCGGGCAGCTCCGGCGCGGTTCCCGTCAACGCGACCTCGGCCCGCGAGCCGGGGCCGAACACGGGGGCGAAGCGGGCGTCGTCCAGCACGGAGAAGGCGGCGGCGGTCATCTCGGCCCGCTGTTCGTCGGTCAGGTCCCGTTCACGAGACAGCAGGCGGCTGGCGGCGGAAGGGCGTTCGACCGGGGCGATGTCGGGCAGGCGCTCGAGCAGCCGGTGGATCAGATCGCCGCGCCGGAACCGGCCCAGCGGCGCGCCCGGGCCGGCCGCGGTCGCCAGCGGCGAGGGGGCGGGGATGCGGACCGTTCCCTCCATCTGCGACGGCGCGGCGTAGCGGGCGGAGTGGTCCGGAGCGGGCGGGGTGCGCGTCCAGTCGGGCAGGGCCGCTCCGACCAGGGCGTCGGCGCGTCCGGGCGCCAGCCGGGCCGGGTCGGCGCCGAAGCGGCGGACGCCGTCGCCAATGTCGCGGGCCGCGTCGCCGAGCCGGTTGAAGGTTTCGGTCAGCACCGACCACCAGCTGCCGTCGTCATACCCCTGCTTCGAGTTTCCGCAGGCCCGGCCGAGCAGGATAAGGCGGTCGCGGGCCCGGGTCAGGGCGACGTAGAGCAGGCGCAGGGTCTCGGCGTCTGTGCGGGCCTGCCGGGCCTCGCGCGCGGCCTTCGAGGCGTCGCAGTCCTCCTTCGCCGAGCCCGGGCACATCAGCCAGGCCTCCGACTCGTCCTCCAGCGCCACCGGCATCAGGCTCGGTCCCTGCGCCTTGGCCCGCGAGGTGGTGTCGGGCAGGATGACGATGGGCGCCTCCAGCCCCTTGGCCCCGTGCACGGTCATGACCCGGACCTCGCCGCGCGGCCCCTCCAGTTCGCGCTTGACCTCGACGTCGGCCGCCTCGGGCAGGGCGACGCAGGTCTCCAGATCGACCGCGCCGCGGTCCTCGGCCGACAGCACCTGGTTGAGGGTTTCGTCGATGGCCTCCTCGGCCTCGCGGCCCAGCCGGCGCAGCACGCGGGCGCGGCCCGAGACGCCGGTCGCATCGACCCTGTTGAGCAGGCCCGAGAAGAAGGCGAAGGGGTCGCGGTCGCGGCCGTCCAGCGCGAAGGCGAGCAGGTCCCGGGCATGGGACCATTCCGGCCGCTCCGTCGCCCGGTCGCGCAACTCGCGCCACAGCTTCCTGCGGCCCACGCCGCCGGCGAGGGCGAACAGACTGTCCTCGTCGACATCGCAGAACGGGCTGCGCAGCCCCCCGGCGAGGCTCAGGTCGTCGTCGGGATAGAGGGCGAAGCGGGCGAGGGCGATCAGGTCGTCGAAGACGATGTGCGACGACAGCTTGAGCCGGTCGGCCCCGGCCACCGGGACGCCGGCGGTCTTCAACGCCCGGATGATCTCCTCGAAGGTGGCGTCGCGGCGGCGCACCAGGATCAGGAAGTCGCCGTAGCCGCACGGGCGGCGCTCGCTCCGCTTGCGGTCGTACACCGCCTCGCCGGTCTCGACCTGGCGTCGGATTTCGGCGGCCAGCCGCGCCGCCAGCTGTTTGCGGCCGCTCGTGCCCGGCTCCTGGTCGACCGGGTCCCAGACGTCGGGCTCCGGCGGCTTGATGTCCTCGAACAGCGGCCACAGGTCGACGCACCCGGACTGGCCCTCGCGTTTGGCGACATGCGGCGGGATGGCCCCGATCTCCTCGCCGACGAGGGCCGCGGTCCGCTCGAGGCCGTCGAACACGGCGTCGACGAATTTCAGCACCTCCGGCGTCGAGCGGAACGAGGTGGCCAGTTCGACCCCTTCGAAGGCCGCGCCCGAGCCGGTCACCAAGGAGTCGTAGCGCTGGGCCTCCTGCCGCAGCCGCTCGGGCCGCGCGCCCTGGAAGGAGTAGATCGACTGCTTCTCGTCGCCGACGGCGAAGACGGTGCGGGCGAGGCGCTGTCCCGACGTCGGGATCGGGGTGAAGCGTTGGCTTCCTTCACCGGCGAAGAAGCCCTCGGTCAGGGCGCGCAGGATGTCCCATTGCTGGGGCGCGGTGTCCTGAGCCTCGTCGACGAGCACATGCTCGATGCCGCCGTCCAGCTTGTAGAGCACCCAGGCCGCCGAGGCCTTTTGGGTCAGCAGGTCGACGGTGCGAGCGACGAGATCGCCGAAGTCGAGCGCGCCCTTCGCGGCCTTGGCCTGGTCGTAGAGCCGAGCGTGGGCCTCGGCCAGCAGCAGCACGTGGCGGGTGTCGGCGGCGACCCGGGCCTTGCGCAGGGACTCGAGCGCCGAGAGGTATTTCAGCTGCAGGTCCGCCAGCCAGGCGCCGGCGACGGGCGGGGCCTTGGCGGTGGCCATCGACTTGCGCGGCTCGCCGCTGGTCAGGAAGACCTCGCCAAGCCCGGCGAAGCTCCAGTCGGCGGCGCGCATCCGCTCGGCGCATTTCTGGTCGTTGGCCGAGCCGGTCCCCATCAGCGACGCCGTCTCCAGCCATTCCGCGCGGTCGAGCCAGCGCATGAAGCCGGTCTCGATCGTCTCCGGCGTGTCGTCCGGATGGGCGCCGGCGAGGACGTGCGGCGGCGGCGCCCGGCCATCGAGGATGCGGGCGGTGTAGTCGGTCAGCTTGGCCCGGTCGGCCTCGATCATGCCCAGCAGCGCCTGGAAGGCGCCCCAGTCGAGCTCGACGGCGAAATGGCTGTAGGCGCGACCGACCGGCCCGTCGCCGTCGGCCAGGGCCATGCGGGCGAGGTCCTCGCGCGCGCCGTGCGACAGGGCCAGCGCCGCCTCGTTCTCCAGCACGGTGAAGCCGGGCGTGACGTCGGCCTCGATCGGGAAGCGGCGCAGCAGCTTTTCGCAGAAGGCGTGGATGGTCTGGATCTTTAGCCCGCCCGGCGTCTCCAGCGCCTTGGCGAACAGGCGGCGCGCCTTCGACAGGTCCGGCCCGGTCAGGGCGTCGGGGTCGCGGGTGTCGAGGTCGGCCAGCGACTGCGCCAACTCGGCGTCGTCCATCACCGCCCAGGCCCCGAGGCGGTCGAACAGCCGCGCCTGCATCTCGGCGGCGGCGGCCTTGGTGTAGGTGACGCAGAGAATCTCGCCCGGCTGGACTTCCTCAAGCAGCAGGCGGGCCACGCGGTCGACCAGGGTCGAGGTCTTGCCCGAGCCGGCGTTGGCGGTGACGAACACCGACTGGCGCGGATCGGCCGCGGCGATCTGGTGCGGATCGGGGAGGATACGGGCGCTCATTCGGCGTCTCCGCCGTCTTCGCCGCCGACCACATGCCATTCCCAGACCCGGGCGAGGTGGTCGTAGTTGCCGCCGAACGAGCCCATGAACTGCGGCGCGACCCACGACAGATAGGGGGTTTCGGGCTGGTCGAAGCGGGCGATGCGGGTCTTCAGCCCCTCCAGCGCCGCCTCCGACAGGGCCACGGCCTCGTCGCCGAGGGCGCGCACCGCCGCCTGTCCCGGAACCTTGCGTCCCACCACCCGGACATAGGTTAGCTCCTCGGGCGGGACCGGGCCCGCATCCGCCAGCCCCGCCTCGGCGAGGATGGCGCCGGTCAGGGTCAGCTGGGGCGAGAAGCCCGACTTGACCTGTTTCGGCGACGGGATCGATCCGGTCTTGAAGTCGAGCACCGCCGCGCCCGTGGCCGACAGTTCGATGCGGTCGGCCTTGGCGGTGAGTTTGAACGGGCCGGCGGGGGCGGGGATCAGCATCTCGACCTTTTCCTCGACCCGGATCTCGACCCCGCGCATCCGTCGCTCGGCCTCCCAGCCGGACAGCCAGCGGGCGCAGTTGCGGGCCAGCGGCGCCTCGCGGGCCATGGCCGCGTCCTCGAATCCGTGGTGGCCCAGCTCCTCGAGCAGCAGGGTCTCGAGCTGGTCGGCGCAGTCGTCGGGCAGGACCTCGGGCCACGACAGGGTCAGGCGCTCGACCGCCTTGTGCACCGCGTTGCCGCGCGCCATGGCCTCGGCCGACTGGCCGGGCCGATCCATCTGTCTCAGGTTCAGGACATAGCGCGCATAGATGGCGTAGGGATCGCGCACCCAGCGCTCGACGCCGGTGACGGGCAGTTCGCGCGGCCGGCGCCCGACCGGCGGGCGCGGGGCCGGACGGCGGGCGTAGTCGGGCGTGGCGCGGGCGGGGGCGTCCAGCGTCCGGGCCTGGCCGAGATGGACCGATGGCCGTTCGAGCTCGACCGGCGTCTCGGGCGCATGGGCCCCCCGGGTCAGCATCTCCAGCCGCCACAGCCAGCGCGACTTGACCGCCGGCTGGCCGCCGCGCCGTTCGCTGTGCACCAGTATGGCCTCGTCGGCGCAGGCGGCCTGGACGAAGTCCTGGGCCGTCTGGCCGAGGCGGCGCTCGGGCGGCGGCAGGCCCAGGGCCTGACGCATCGGCCGGGACAGGAAGGGGTCGGTCGGGGCGGCGTTGGGCCAGACGCCTTCCTCGAGTCCGGCCAGGATCATCCGGTCGGCGCGCACCAGCCGCGCCTCGATGGCCCCGAGGATGCGCAGACGCGGCTGGCTGGCCCCGCCGGTGCGCACCGTCTCCTCGGTCAGCAGGCCGCGAACCAGTTCGGCGAAGTCCGCGCGCGACACCTCGCCCAGCGAGGCCCCGCCCTCGATCAGCCCGGCCGCCATCGCGGCGGCGGCCTCGCCATCGGGCCCGGCCCAGGCGTCCGGCCCGGCGAGCGCCTCGATCAGGCGGGTCAGGGCGCGGGCGGCCTCGTCCAGCGGCGCGGCGGGGACGAAGGGGGCGCGGGCGGCGTCGGACAGGGCCTCCAGCCGGTCGAGCAGCCGGGCGGCGGCGGCGACGCGGGCGCGGGTTCCCTCGGAGCGGGGCTGGCCGTCGTCGCGCGGCTCGGCCGCCTTGAGCAGGGCGCGGCGGGCCCGGGCCCAGTCTCGCCGACGCGGACCGCGCAGGGCGTGTTCCTCAAGCGCCTTGATCGCGGGTGCGGGCTCGGCGCCGCCGAGGTCGAGGCGGACCAGCGGGTGTTTGAGCAGGCCGAGCAGGGCGTGGGGGTCGAGCGGGTCGGCGATGAAGCGGGCGGCGAGATCGACCAGCCGCCCCGCCGGCATGCGCGACAGCGGCTGGCCGGACGAATTGTCGGCGACCACGCCCCAGCGCTCCAGCCGGGCGGCGACGCGACGACCCAGCGCCAGGTCGGGCGTGACCAGGGCGCAGGTGCGGCCCGACCCATCGGAATTTGTCGTCTCCAGCGTCTCGCGCATCATCAGGGCCAGCGTCGCGGCGGCGTCCTCCTCGGCGCGGACGGTGACGACCGACAGACCTTCCAGTCCTTCGGCGATGGGGTCGGCGGAGCGCTCGCGGAAGGCGTCGGCGCGCAGATCGCGGATCAGGTCGCGCCAGTCATCGGTGGCCTCGGCCGGCCGCAGCGCCTCGTTGAGCAGGCGCTGGCGGGCGCGGCCCCGGCCGGCGCGGGCGGGCTCCTCGGGCGGATGGAACCACGGCCGGACCGCCTCACGCTCGACCCCGTGCCGCTCGAGCAGCCGCCACAGCGCGTTCTGGGGGTGTTGTTCGTTGTCTCCCAGCTGGGACCAGACCGGGGCGGCGAGGTCGCGGTCGAGGCCGGGCAGGACGACGCAACCCTGCGGCGCGCCCGCGACGGCGGCCAGCACGTCGGCGGCGGCGGGGGCGGTGCCGGTCGAGCCGGCGGCGATGACCGGCTGGGCCGGCGGCCGCTCGGCCCAGGCGTCGGCCAGCAGGCGCAGCAGGCGGGCGCGCCGCCACGCCGGATCGACCAGCCCCAACGCCGCCAGCCGTTTGGGCCAAGCCTCGACGGCGAGGCCGAGGAAGCGGGCCGACTCCTGCCAGTGCTCGGCCAGGTCCCCCTCGACCAGGGTGCCGACGCGGCCGAGGTCGTCGATCTCCTCCAGCTGGCAGGAGTCGAGGAAGCCGCCCAAGGCGTCGGCCATCTCCAGCGCCCGCAGCGAGGCGAGGCCGGGGCGGAAGTCCTCGATGATCATCCGCGCCATCTCGAAGCGGCGGGTCAGCGGGGCGATGGCGGGCGGCAGGTCGAGGCCCAGTTCGCCGGGCGCGAACGGCGGCTCATCCTCTTCCAGATCGCCCAGCGGCCGGACCTGCGGCAGCAGCACCGGCCGCCCGCCCGCCAGCTTCGTCAGGGCGGCGGTGAAGGCCCGGGCGGCGCGGCGGTTGGGCAGCAGGATGACGGCGTCCGAAAGGGCTTCCGGCGGATGCTCTCCGAGCCAGTCGAGCACGCCGGCCGCCAGGTCCTCGAGAAACGGCCGGCGCGCGTCGACGGCGTACCAGCGCGGCCCGGGCGCTCCGAACGGGTCGAAGCGGGACGTCATGGGGCGCCTACCGCTCGACGCACGGCGTCTCGCTGTTTGAGGCGCATACGGATCATCCCGGTCCGGCCAGTCTGGCCTCGGCTTCGTCCCGGGCCTGCGGGTCGCCGACGTGCATCCAGTCGCCGTCGAGGACGCAGCCGTACAACCGGCCGGCGGCGGCGGACTGACGCCACAGGCGGCTGAGCGAGAACGGACCGTCGGGCCCGTCGGCGACATAGTCGGGTCGGCAGATATGCACGCCCATGTAGGCGTAGGGAGCCTCGGGCGCGTCGCCGCGGAAGGTCAGCCGCCCGTCGTCGGCGAGAAAGACGTCGCCGTTCCCCTCGAACCCGATCGAACCCTCGCGCCGCGCCAGCAGCAGGGCGGCGTCCATGGTTGACGGATTCCACAGGCGAGCGAGTTGATTCAGCGCGGAATTCCCCTCGCGGCCGTTGTCGGTCCAGACGCTGTCGATATTGGCCACGAACACCGGATCGGACCCCAGCAGGGGGGCCGCCTTCTTCAGGCCGCCGCCGGTCTCCAGCAGTTCGGCCCGTTCGTCGGAGATGACGATGTCCGGGCTACGCCCACGGTCGGCCAGGTGACGCTCGAGCCGGTCGGCGAACCAGTGGACATTGACCACCGCCCGCTCGACGCCGGCCCCGGCCAGCCGGTCGAGCACGTGGTCGATCAGGGCCCGGCCCGCCACCTCGACCAGCGCCTTGGGCCGATCGTCGGTCAGCGGCCGCATCCGGGTGCCGAGCCCGGCGGCCAGCACCATGGCGGTTCTGGGGGCGGTCTTCGGGGCGCCGCTCATCCGCGTCTCTCCACCGGGACATGGCGATCGAACCAGGCGCGGACGCCCTCCAGCCCGGGCTTGTCGAGGTTGGCGTTCAGATGGGCCCACATGCGGGGCATGAAGGCGCGGTATCTCGGCTTGCCGTCGCGGACGATCAGCCGGGCGAAGACGCCGAGGATGCGCGCCTCGTTCAGGGCGGCGAGGCCGGCGTAGTCCTGCAGGAACGGAGCCCGGTCGACCTGCGGGCGCAGGTCGAAATAGTGCGCCAGCGCCCGCGCCTCGAGGGCCGGCGGGACGTCGCGGCGGGCGTCCTGCAGCAGGGAATGCAGGTCCCACGACGGGTGGGCGCGGACAGCGTCCTGGAAGTCGATCATGCCGACGCTGACCGGCCCGCGCCCCGGCAGGCGGATCAGGTTCTCGGCGTGATAGTCGCGGTGGGCCATGACGCCGGCCCCCGCCGCCCCGCGCGCCACCACCGGCGCCCAGGCCGCGCGCCATTCGGCCACGGCCCCCGCGCCGAAGTCGAGGGCCGGGTCGAGTTTCGGCATCCAGTCGACGAACAGGTCCGCGCCCCCCTGAAGCGCCGTCTCGTCATAGGCCAGCAGCGGCCAGTCGCCCGCCGCGCCGGTCAACAGTTCGGGCGTCGCCGCCTCGTGCAGGGTGGCCAGCGCCTCGACGGCCGCCAGATACAGCGGCGCCTCCGGCTCCCCCGCCTCGATCACCCTGGCGAACAGGTCGTCGCCGAAGTCCTCGAGCACGGCCAACCCGGCGGCGGCGTCCACGGCGATGATCTCCGGCGCCGACAGGCCGAGCGAGCGCAGGTGGGCGGCGACGGCGGCGAAGGCCTCGATACGGCCGGCGGACAGGCGGGCGACGGCGTTCCAGCCCTCGGCGCGGCGTCGCTCCGGCGACCACAACGGGTCACAGGGCTGGGACTCCGCCGCCGGAGGCTGGTCCATCAGCATCAGGCTGGCCCCCTGCGGCGTGGTCAGCCGCTCGTAGCGCCGCGTCGAGGCGTCGCCGGGCAGGGGCGCGCGCACGGCGTCGGCGAGGCCGGCCGCCTTGAGGAAATCGACACGCTGCAGTTCACGATCAGACATTCAGGCCCTTCAGCTTCGTCTCCCACGTCCCTACGCCAGAAACGGTCGCAACGCGTCCCGCTCCATGCTCCGCCAGGGTGACGCTCAGCCGGTCAGGGCCCAGCCAGGCGGCGGGATCGTCGCCGAGGCGCTCGGGCCACTCGATCACGGCGCAGCCCTCGTCCAGCGCCTCGTCGAGGCCGATCTCGGCGGCCTCCTCGGGGCGGGTCAGGCGGTAGAGGTCGAAATGCGCCACGGGCGGATCGCTCTCGTAGAACTGCACCAGGGTGAAGGTCGGCGACGGCACGTCCTCGTTGGGCGTGGTCAGGCCCCGGATCAGGCCGCGCGCCAGCGTCGACTTGCCCATGCCCAGCGGACCGTACAGCAGCACGGTCTCGCCCGGCGCCAGCAGCGGGGCGATGCGCGCGCCCAGCCGGGCGGTCGCGGCGGCGTCCTCAAGGGTCAGCGTCGTCCCCGGCTCAGGCAAAGTCGGCGTCCGGCTGGCTGGGCAGGACCCGTTCGGTGAAGGCCTTCAGCGCATAGGTCGCCCGGGCGGCGTCGATATCGAGCCGAGACGGCGAAATCGGCTTGGCGACCTTGAGGAAGAATCGCGTGCGCTTCTTGTTGAGCAGTTCGTGGAACAGGGTGATGTCGCGCAGCTCCGGCGAGATCCGGTCGAACCAGTGGAACAGGCGGGACTCCGGTCCGGCGACATGGACCGGCACGACCGGCGCGCCGTATTTCCGGGCCAGCGAAGCGGCGGTCGGCGCCCATTCGGGATCGGTGACCGAACCGTCCTTGCCCACCCGCGCCAGCCGCCCGGCCGGGAACATGACCACGCAGCGTTCGGCCTCGAAGGCTTCCTTCGCGGCCTGCAGGGTGGCGCGGGTCTTCTCGCGCGTGCGCTTCTCGACCACCCATTCGACCGGGATGACCGCCTCGTCCAGGCGGGGCGAGACCCGCAGGGCGTCGGCGTTGGCGAAGAAGACGGCGTCCTGGCGCCGGGCCCGGATCGCGTCGAACACCGCGATGCCGTCGGCGATGCCGGTGGGGTGGTTGGCGACGACGATGCAGCGGCCCGTCGCCGGGATGCGGTCGGGGTTCATCACCGTGACCTTCAGGTCGAGCAGGTCACTCATGTAATCGAGCGCCTCGGCGCCCGACAGCGGCCGCACGGCGTCCGCCATGCGCACGGCGTGACGGTAGTTAAGCAGTTTGTAGAGGAACGGACGCGCCAGCGGCCACAGCAGCGATCCCGTCAGGCGCGGCGCGCGCTCGGCGATCAGCACATCGCAGATGTGCGGCCCCGCGGGCGGGGGGGCCGGAGCGTCCACAGGATCAAGGGCGGCGGCGAGAACCATGCCCTGCGCTTGTCGCCGCTCCCGCGCCGCCGGGCAAGCGGCTTGGTCGGGGCGGGGCGGCGATGCTAGGCCTGTGGGAAGCGTCCCGAGGACCCGCCGTCATGACCCCTTCAGGCCCGGACGACCCCGACCGGCGGCTTCGGTCCCTGCGCGAGCGCCAGGCCGAGGCCGCGGCCGCCGGCCACGGCGACAGCGCGACGCTGCGGACGCTGGCGCGCGAGATCGCCGCCGAGGCCGGCCGTCTCGGCTTCGATCCGGAGGAGGCGGCGGCGATCGCGGCGCAGATCGACGCCCCCGCGGCCGGTCCCGGGCCATGACATGGCCGGCGAATACCGGGTGCTGCGCGGCGCGGCCGAGCCGATCCTGACCTTCTCTGTCCTGGTGATCGCCGGGACCGTGATCGGTCTCGGCCAGCCCGTGATCGGCGCCCTGATCGTCGCCGCCGCCGTCGCCTCGTGGTTCATCCGGAGCACGCTCCGGGTCGCCCGGCTGCGCATCGACGCCGCCGGCGCGCCAGGCTTTCCCGGCCGGCTCGACCGGATCGAGCCGGCCGAACTGGTCGGCGTCGAATTCGCCTGGCGCTATCCGCCGTGGATCGCCGAACATCGCAAGGCGGCGAGCGAGACCATCGACCTGCGGCTGCGCCTGACCGGCGGCCGGACCGTCAAGCTCGCCCGCGGACCGCTGTGGCGCATCTCGCCCCGGCGCGAGCCCGTGGCCTACCACCGGCTGGAGCGGCGTCTGTCCGCCTGGGCCCGCGAGGCCGGGCTGAAGATCGAACGCGGCGAGGCCGGCTGGACGGCCCGCCGTCCCTGAACCGCCGGGCCCCGGCCTTGGCGGCGGCCGGGCGGGGGTGCTACCCCTTGCCAAAGCTTCCAGAGGAAA
This sequence comes from Caulobacterales bacterium, assembly GCA_016183935.1. Classification (GTDB taxonomy): domain Bacteria; phylum Pseudomonadota; class Alphaproteobacteria; order Caulobacterales; family Caulobacteraceae; genus Brevundimonas. Next base: position 60,310 of record JACPDR010000045.1, on the reverse strand, counting down.
CGTCCATGCGTCACCGCTCGCTTCTTTCCGGCGCCGCCGCCGCCGTGCTGCTCGCCGTCGCCGCACCCGCCCTGGCGGAGGTCCCCGCCACGCCCGCCGCCGCGACCGCGCCCGCCCAGGCCGCCGAGCCGTTCGGCTACCGCGACATGATCTCGGCCAACCGGCTGGGCGATCCGCAGGTGTCGCCGGACGGGCGCTGGGTGGTCTATTCGGTGACCGCCACGGACGTGGAGGCCAACCGCCGCCAGGGTTCGCTCTACATCATGGACCTGCAGGAGCCGGGCGAGGGCCGCCGGCTGGCGATCAGCGAGGGCGGCGCCAACACCGCGCGCTGGGGCTCCGACGGCAAGCTGTATTTCCTGTCGGGCCGCTCCGGGTCGAGCCAGGTCTGGCGCGCCGACGCCGACGGAACCGGGCCGGTCCAGGTCACCGACCTGCCGGTCGACGTCAACGCCTACCGGCTGAGCCGCGACGCCGGCAAGGTGGCGGTGTCGCTGGCGGTGTTCCCGTCCTGCGCCGACCTGGCCTGCACTGTCGACCGCGCCAAGGCCGAGGCTGACGACAAGACCACCGGCCAGGTCTACGACCGCATGTTCGTGCGCCACTGGGACACCTGGAACGACGGGACCCAGAACCACCTCTTCGTGCTCAACACCGACGGCTCCGGCGAGCCGGTCTGGGTCACGAAGGGCTTCGACGGCGACACGCCCTCCAAGCCGTTCGGCGACGAGAGCGAGTTCACCTTCACGCCCGAGGGCGACGCGGTGGTGTTCTCGGCGCGGCTGGCGGGCCAATCGGAGCCGTGGAGCACCAATTTCGACCTCTGGCGGACCAACGGCCTGAGCGGCGACGGCGCGTTCGAGAACCTGACCGACCACAATGACGCCTGGGACACCGGCCCGGTGTTCTCGCCGGACGGCCGCACGATGGCCTATCGCGCCATGGCCCGGCCCGGCTTCGAGGCCGACAAATACGCCATCGTCCTGCGCGACGTGGCCACCGGCCAGCTGCGCCAGATCGCCGCCGACTGGGACCGTTCGGCCGACAGCCTGCAATGGTCGTCCGACGGGAGCACGCTCTACACCACCGCCGGCGATGTCGGTCAGACCCGGCTGTTCGCCATCGACGTGACCAGCGGTTCGGTCGTGCCGATCACCGGCGAGGGCCACGTCTCGGCCTTCCAGCAGACGCCGTCCGGCTTCGTCTTCGCCCAGGACAGCCTGACCCGGCCCAGCGAGCTGTTCGTCAAGACCTACCGCGGCCGCGAGATGCCGCGCCGCATCACCGACGTGAACCCGCAGCTGGACGACAAGGCCTTCGGCGAGGCCGAGCAGTTCAACTTCCCGGGCTGGAACGGCGAGACCGTGCACGGCTACGTCATCAAGCCGGCCAACTACGTCGAGGGCCAGAAATATCCGGTCGCCTTCTTGATCCACGGCGGTCCGCAGGGCTCGTTCGGCAACAGCTGGTCCTATCGCTGGAATCCCTCGACCTACGCCGGGGCCGGCTATGCGGTGGTGATGATCGATTTCCACGGCTCGACCGGCTACGGCCAGGCCTTCACCGACGCGATCAGCCAGCACTGGGGCGACCGTCCGCTGGAAGACCTGCAGAAGGGCTGGGCCGCGGCGCAGCAGCGCTACAGCTTCCTCGACGGTGACAACGCCTGCGCCCTCGGCGCCTCGTACGGCGGCTATATGATCAACTGGATCGCCGGCAACTGGCCCGGCGAGTTCAAATGCCTGGTCAACCACGACGGCGTCTTCGACACCTTCGGCATGGGCTATTCGACCGAGGAGCTGTGGTTCACCGAGTGGGAGTACGGCGCCACGCCGTGGGAGAACCCGCGCGGCTACCAGGCCTTCAACCCCGCCAACCACGTGCAGAACTGGCGTGATCCGATGCTGGTGGTCCAGGGCGACCAGGACTTCCGCATCCCGACAGCCCAATCGCTGTCGACCTTCACCGCCCTGCAACGGCGCGGCATCGAGAGCCGTCTGATCGTCTTCCCGGACGAGAACCACTGGGTGCTGAAGCCGGCCAACAGCCTGCAATGGCACACCGAGGTGTTCGGCTGGCTGGACAAGCATCTGAAGCCGGTCGAGTAACGCCGGACCCTCGTGATCCCGGGAAGGGCGTCTCCGGCGACGGGGACGCCCTTTCTCATGGCCGGCGACGAGCCCCCGCTGAGCCTTTCAAGCCGCTCGTGCGTTGTCTCCGCTCGACGGAGTTCGCGCTTGCCCAACCCTCTGAAGGACAATCCGAACTGGCTGGTCGTGCGGGACCGCGCCCTCGTTCCCGCCGGCGCGAGGATGCGCGGCTGGCGCGACTGGGTGGTCGCCAACGATCCCGTCTACGCCGCCGCGCGGCGGCCGGGACCGCCGGAGAAGATCGCCGCCAGCGTCACCCTGGTGGTGGTCGCCGCCGTCGTGCTGTTCCTGATCCTGTTCGACTGGAACATGCTCCGCGGCCCGATCGGCCGCTGGGCCTCGGCGCGGTATGACCGCGAAATCCAGCTGAACGGCGATCTCGACGTCAATCTGTTCAGCTGGACGCCGTCGGCGCGGGTCCAGAGCCTGCGCATCGGGGGACCGGACTGGGCCCGCGAGCGCGACACGCTGCAGGTCGAGGACCTGCAGCTTTCGGTGCGGCTGCGGGCCCTGCTGGCCGGCCGTCTCGAGATGCCGCGAGTGGTCGTCGCTCGCCCCCGGGCGGTGCTGATCTCGACCGGGGACGGCCGCAAGAGCTGGCATCTCAATCCGGACCAGCCGGACACCGGCGAGGGGCTGAAGCTGCCGCCGATCAACCGGCTGCTGATTCAGGATGGCCGCGTCACCCTCGACGAGCAGAGGCGCAAGCTCCGGCTGGAGGCGACGTTCGACGCGCGCGAGGGCTCGGACGGCCAGGCCGGCTTCCATCTCGACGGCAAGGGCACGATCAACGGCACGCCGCTGACGGTGGTGGTCCGCGGCGGGCCCTTCATCAACATCCGCCGCGACCGGCCCTACGGCTTCCACGGCGAGATCACCGGCGCCGGCACGCGGATGGTCGCCGACGGCTCGATCACCCGGCCGTTCGACCTCGGCCATTTCAACGCGACGCTGCGCCTGCAGGGGCAGGACCTGTCGGACATCTATCTTCTGACCGGCATCACCACGCCGAACACGCCGCCCTACCGGCTAGCCGGCAAGCTGACCCGCGACGACGCCAAATTCACCTTCGCCGACGTGGCGGGCCGGGTGGGCTCGTCCGATCTGGCGGGCGAGGTGGTGGTCGACAAGGTGGACGGCCGTCGACGCGTCGACGCCGACCTACGCTCGCGGCTGCTCGACATCGACGACCTGATGGTGGTGCTCGGAGCCGAGCCGCGGGTCGTGTCCGGCGGCAATACGGTGGTGAGCTCGGGCGTGCCCGGCCGCCTGCTCCCCGACGCGCCGCTGAACGTCGACCGGCTGCGGGTCATGGACGGCACGGTTCGCTTCCGGGCGGCGCGGGTCAAGGGCAACAACCTCGACATCCGCCGGGTCGATCTCGGGGGCGATCTGAAGGGCGGCATCCTGAATCTCGACCCGGTGGCCTTCACCTTCAGCCGCGGCGAGCTGCGCGGCACGGCGAAGATCAACGCCACGCGGGACCGGCCCTACAGCGCCATCGACTTCCGCCTGCGCGGCTACCCGCTGGAATCGATTATTCCCGCCCGCAACGGCCTGCCGACGGTCACCGGACGGGCGCTGGGACGGGCCCAGCTGGAGGGCCCGGGGGCGTCGGTGCACGACTTCGCCGCCTCCTCGAAGGGGACGATCAGCCTCGTTGTGCCGCAGGGCCGGATGCGGGCCGCCTTCGCCGAACTGCTGGGCATCAACCTCCTGGCCGGGCTGCTGAAGCTCGACGATGACTCGACCGCCGAGATCCGCTGCGCCGTGGCCGACTTCACCGTCAGCGGCGGCACGGCCACGGCGCGGACCTTCGTCATCGACACCACCCCGGTGCTGGCCCACGGAACCGGCACGATCGACCTCGACAGCGAGACCATGAACCTGCGCATCGACGGCGAGACCAAGGAGGCGCGGCTGGTCCGGCTATGGGCCCCGATCCTCGTGCAGGGGCCGCTGATGTCGCCCTCGGTCGACGTCGATCGCGGCGAGGTGGCGGCCCAGGTCGGGCTGGGCGCGGTCATCGGCGCGCTGGTCAATCCTTTCGCGGCGCTGGTGGCCTTCGTCGATCCGGGCCTCGCCGAGGACGCCAACTGCGGCGCGCTGATCTCTTCGGCGAGGTGATTGAGCCAAGGGCGCGCTTCGTGCGTATCTTGGCGGTCGTTCGCCGGATTCGAGACTCCATGACCCGAAGAGGATTTCTGGTTCCCGCCGCCGCGGCGCTGGCCGCGGCCTGTTCGCCGCTCGCCGCCCTGAACGCCCTCGGCCCGCGCGACAGAGGGGTGCGGCGACTGGCGAGCGGCCTCCGCTACGGCGACGATCCGCGCCAGCGCATGGACATACTGGCTCCGACCGGCGCGCCGGACCGGCCCTGGCCGATGCTGGTGTTCTTCTATGGCGGGGGCTGGGACTCCGGGTCGCGGGCCCACTACGGCTGGGCGGCGCATGCCCTGGCGGCGCGGGGATTCGTCGTGGCCGTGCCGGACTACAGGCTGGTTCCAACGGTTCGCTTCCCCGGGTTCATCGAGGATGCGGCGACGGCGACGGCCCGCGCGGGCGAACTGGCGCGCCGCTACGGCGGCGACCCGGCCCGGCTCGGCGTCATCGGCCACTCGGCGGGGGCCCATCTGGCGATGATGATCGCGCTCGACCGGCGCTACATGGCCGCCGCCGGGGCGCCCGAGCTGATCCGGGCGGCCGCGGGGCTGGCCGGGCCGTACGACTTCCTGCCGCTCGACGTTCCGGCCTCGATCAACGCCTTCGGGCGGGCCGCCGACCTGACCCTGACCCAGCCCGTCACCTTCGTCCGGCCCGACGCCCCGCCGCTGTGGCTGGGCCATGGAACGCAGGACGAGGTGGTGCACGCCGAGGACAGCACGATCCTTTGCCGGCGGATGACGGCGGCCGGCGGGCGCTGCGAGGCGACGCTGTATCCGGGCCTGAACCACGCCGACCTGATCGCGACCTTCTCGCCGCTGTTCCGCAAGAAGGCGCCGGTGCTGGACGACGTGACCGCTTTCCTGCGGCGCGAGCTGACCTGATCTCGCCTTTGTCACAGTCCTCCGCTAAGGGAGGTCATGACAGAAACGATGACAGCACAGGCGGCTCTGGACCGCCTTCAAACCCTCTACGATCAATCCGTAACCAACCTCCGCGAGGCGGTGCGGACCTTCCTGGCCACCGGCGAGCGGCCGGACCCCGAGGCCCGCGCCCGCGGCCTGTTCTCCTATCCCGAACTCCGGGTCAGCTGGTTCGGCGAGCGGCCGGCCAATCTGGCCACCCGCGCCTACGCCCGCATCTCGCGACCGGGCGTCTATTCGACCACCATCACCCGGCCCGAGCTGTTCCGTCCCTACCTGACCGAGCAACTGGCCCTGCTCGAGGCGGACTATGGCGCCACCTTCGACGTCGGTCCGTCGGATCAGGAGATCCCCTTCCCCTATGTGATGGACGGCTCGGACGTGGCGCTGGACCGCAGCCAGACCGCCGCCGTGGCCCGCCACTTCCCGACCACCGACCTGGCCCACATCGGCGACGAGGTCTCCGACGGCCTGTTCGACCCGAGCCGCGAATTCCCGCTGGCCCAGTTCGACGGCCTGCGCACCGACTTCTCGCTGGCCCGGCTGCGCCACTACACCGGCACCCCGGTCGAGGATGTGCAGTCCTACATCCTGTTCACCAACTACAACCGCTACGTCGACGAGTTCGTGCGCTGGGCCTGCGCCCAGTTGGCCGACCCGGACAGTCCCTATGAGACGCTGTCCTGCGCCGGCGGGGTGGTGATCACCCGCGACACCCCGAACCCCGAGCAGGCGGTGATGGACGCGGCCTGGAAGAAACACCAGATGCCGGCCTACCACCTGACCGCGCCGGGCTGGAACGGCATCACCCTGGTCAACATCGGCGTCGGCCCGTCCAACGCCAAGACCATCTGCGACCACCTGGCCGTGACCCGCCCCCACGCCTGGATGATGATCGGCCACTGCGGCGGCCTGCGCGACAGCCAGATCATCGGCGATTATGTGCTGGCCCACGCCTATCTGCGCGACGACCATGTGCTGGACGCGGTGCTGCCGCCGGACATCCCGATCCCGTCGATCGCCGAGGTCCAGCGGGCGCTCTACGACGCCGCCAAGCTGGTCTCCGGGGCGCCGGGCGAGGAGGTCAAGCGGCGGCTGCGCACCGGCACGGTGGTGACCACCGACGATCGCAATTGGGAGCTGCGCTATTCCAAGTCGGCCCAGCGCTTCAACCAGAGCCGGGCCGTGGCCATCGACATGGAGAGCGCCACCATCGCCGCCCAGGGCTACCGCTTCCGGGTGCCCTACGGGACGCTGCTATGCGTCTCGGACCGGCCGCTGCACGGCGAGATCAAGCTGCCGGGCCAGGCCAACCGCTTCTACGAGGGCTCCATCTCGGAACACCTGCAGATCGGCATCCAGGCCGTCGACCTGCTCAGGGCCGAGGGTTCGCGCCTGCATTCCCGCAAGCTGCGCGCCTTCGACGAGCCGCCGTTCCGGTAAATCTACCGCTTCAGCCGCTTCGCATTGGCCATCGCCGCCGCGTGGATCGGGGCCAGGGCGTCGGCCTGAAGCTTCAGCATCGTCGCGCCGAAGGCCCAGCCGTCGCTGACCGCGCGGCCCATCGCGGCCGAGGCCCAGCTGCCCTGCGCCATGGCGGCGTCGATCGGGGTGCGGGCGTTGACGACGGCGTCCAGCGCTCCCTGCGCCGCCGCGGTCTCGCGGGCGGCGACGGCGGCTCCGACGGCGGCCATGTTCATTGCGCCGTTCAGGCCCACGGTGGCCGAGGCTGTCAGCGCCTCGACCTTCTCCGACCCCATCAGGCTCATCTCGCGCAGGTCGGCCTTCATTGGATCGCGCAGGGCCTCGGCGACGATCTCAAGCCGCCGGGTGATGACGTCCCCCGAGGCCTGCAGCAGTTCTTGCCCGGCCCTGGCCGTGCGGGTCGCCTGATCGATCGGTGTCATGCGCCGACCGTGCGCGCCAATGGTGTTTACGGCAAGACCTCGGCGGCGAAGTCGGCCACGTCTTTCAACAGCGCCGGAACCGCCGCGTCGATGATCTGGCGGCCCTTCTCGGGGCTGGCCTGGGCCGGGTCGGAGCCGATGCGGCCGTCGGGGAAGCGGGCGCGGTAGTCGAGGGCATCGCGGATCGGCCCGACCGGCGCGATCTTCGGCTCGTACGAAGCTGTCTTTATGTGATCCGGATAGGCGGCCTGGGTGACGGCGATCTCCGACGGGGTGGCGTGCATGCCGTGGCCGGTCGGGAACATCCGGTTGCACAGCGAGGTCACGCCCGGCAGATCCCACCAGTTGCGCAGCTTCAGCACGAACGGGGCGCGCTCCTCGAGGAAGCTCCACTCCGCGTAGATTTCGGCGAAGGTCGCCTCGATCGTCGCGACATTGCCGCCGTGGCCGTTGAGGAAATAGATCCGCTCGAAGCCGTGCCGGCTGAGCGAGTTCACCCAGTCGGTGATGGCGGCCATGAAGGTCGACGGGCGCAGGCTGATCGTGCCGGCGAAGGCCAGGTGATGCTGGGCCATGCCGATGTTGAAGGTCGGGGCGACGACCAGCTGGCCGTCCTGCTGCTCCGCCGCGTGGGCGATGATCTCGGGGCACAGCCAGTCGGTGCCCAGCAGGCCGGTCGGCCCATGCTGCTCGTTGGAGCCGATGGGCACGACGACCGTTTTCACGGTCTTCAGCCGCGCGTCGATTTCGGGCCAGGACGACAGATGAATCAGCATGGGGAACTCCGGGACAGGCGCCGCGTCCTTAGACCCGCCATGACCCCCGCGCCAAGCCTTGCCGTCTTGCCCCCGACCCCGGTCGCGCCGAAACAGGCGGCATGAGCCTCGTCGCCCCGCCGTCCTCCGTCGATGCCGCCGTTATCGGGGCGGGGGCCGCCGGCGTCGCGGCGGCGCGTCGGCTGACGCGGGCGGGTCTGTCGGTCGTGGCGCTCGAGGCGCGCGACCGGATCGGCGGCCGCGCCCATACCATCGTGCGCGAGGGCCACGCGCTCGACCTGGGCTGCGGCTGGCTGCACTCGGCCGACGAGAACCCGTTGGCGAAGCTGGCCGGGTCCGCCGGGTTCACGATCGACCGCACGCCGCCGCCATGGGAGCGCCAGGCCTTCGATCACGAGATGTCGCCGGGAGAGCAGGCCGAATTCGGCGCCGCCTTCGCCGCCTTCGAGGCCCGTGTCGCCGAGGCGGCCGCGCGCGGCGAGGAGGGTTCGGCCTCGACCCTGTTCGACCCCGACAGCCGATGGAACGGCCGCATCGACGCCATCTCCGGGGCCCTGAACGGCGCCCGCTTCGCCGAAGTCTCGATCCGCGACTACGACGCCTATCGCGACACCGGGGTGAACTGGCGGGTGGCCGAGGGCTACGGCCGGCTGGTCGAGCGGCTGAGCGTCGGCGCCCCGGTCGTGCTCGATTGCCCGGCGCACCGTGTCGACCGCTCCGGCCCGGTCCTGCGGCTGGAGACGGCGAGGGGCGGGGTCGAGGCTCGCGCGGTGATCCTGACCCTGCCCACCGACCTGATCGCGGCGGAGGCGGTGCGCTTCGACCCGCCGCTGCCGGACCTGATGGAGGCGGCGGCTAACCTGCCGCTCGGCCTGGCCTCCAAGCTGCACATGACAGTGACGGGCGCGGAGGACTTCCCGCCCGACAGCCAGCTGTGGGGCCGGTCGGATACGCCCGACACCGCCGGCTATCACCTGCGCCCGTTCGGCCGCCCGATGATCGAGGCCTGGTTCGGCGGCGACATCGCCCGCCAGCTCGAGGCCGAGGGCGAGGCCGCCTTCTTCGCCTTCGCCTCGGACGAACTGGCGAACCTGTTCGGCTCGAACATGCGCAAGCGGATCGAGCCCGTCGCGACCTCGATGTGGGGCGCCGACCCGTGGTCGCGCGGGGCCTATTCCCACGCTCGTCCGGGTCATGCCGGCGACCGGGCGCGGCTGAAGGCGGTGGTCGAGGACCGTATCTTCATCGCCGGCGAGGCGACGTCGAAGGATTTCTACGGCACGGCGCACGGGGCGTGGCTGGAGGGGGAGCGGGCGGCGCGCGAGGCGTTGGCGGCGCTCGGCCTTGACGCCGGCCCCGCGCCCGGCGACGACGAGGCATGAAGCCGCCCAGGGCTCCCTCCGGGAGCCGCCCGAAGTCCGCGCCCAGGCGCCCCGCCGTGATGACCGGGGCCATGGTTCCCGTGCTCGGCTGGCCCCCGGACGAGGACCGGGTCGAAGCCATTTTCGAGCGGCTGTCGCGGGTCATGCCCGACCCGAAGACCGAGCTGAACTTCTCCAGCCCCTTCACCCTGGTGGTCGCCGTCGCCCTGTCGGCCCAGGCCACGGACGTCTCGGTCAACAAGGCCACCGACCGGCTGTTCAAGGTCGCCGACACGCCGGCCAAGATGCTGGCCCTCGGGGAAGAGGGGCTGACCCCGTACATCGCCTCGATCGGCCTCTATCGCGGCAAGGCGCGCAACGTCATCGCCCTCAGCCGCATCCTGCTGGAACAATACGGCGGCGAGGTCCCCCTGAACCGCGCGGCGCTGCAGTCGTTGCCGGGCGTCGGGCGCAAGACCGCCAGCGTCGTCCTCAACGAACTGGGGATAGAGGCCGCCATCGCGGTCGACACCCACGTGTTCCGCGTCTCGCACCGCCTCGGCCTCGCCAACGCCGGCACGCCCGACAAGGTCGAGGCCCAACTGTTCCGCGTCGTGCCCGAGGCGTGGCTGCCTAAGGCCCACCATTGGCTGATCCTGCACGGCCGCTACACCTGCACGGCGCGCAAGCCGAAATGCAGCGCCTGCGTGATCAGCGACCTGTGCCCGTCGCGACTTGACCTGATGGCGGCGGGAGAGGCGAGGTGAGTTCGGGGGAGTCAGCAATGGTCCGCAGATGTCTGCTTCTGGCGATTTTTATTGCGGTGGTCGCGACGTTGGCGATCGCGATGACCCACCCCCACCCCGATGAGGCGCTGGAGATGGTTGCCCATCCCACGACCGAAGATGTTCTAGGTTATGTGGTGGTGGCGGCCATGGTGATCGGTGGGGCAGGGCTTCACTTTCTGAAACGTCCGGCCGGATGGATTGAGAGGTTGGCGCTCGCGTGCGCGTTGTTTGGCATCGGCTATGCCGCTTTCCACCTGATCCGCATGGAAATCGAGCTTTTGAGGGTGTTCCCGAAAGGCGGGGCCGATCAGGGCTGGGGGCCGGGCCAGGCGAGAGCCGAGTTTCTGACGCCATGGTATTGGGCAGCGGTCGCGTATCTCTGCGCGGGGGCGCTCGGGGCGGCCGTTCTGTTCGCCCTGTCCAGGCTCAGGCTTCGTTCAGAACGTTCCTGACGGCTTCCGCGAACCGCCGTCCGCCCTCCGGCGCCGAGCCGAGGTAGAAGTCAGGCTCGATCAGCTCCGCCTCCATCAGCAGCCAGCCGCCGTCCGGCCCCCGCGCCATGTCGATGCGGGCATAGAGCAGGTCCTCGTCGATGGCCGCCAGCGTCTGCTTCGCCAGCGCCAGCGCCCCCGCCGGCGGCTCGGCCAGGGCGACATACTGGCCGCCGAACTGGACCTGGATGCGGAACTCGCCCGCCACCGGCCGCTTGTTGACCACGTGGCTGAGCTCGCCGCCGAAGAACAGCAGCGAGGTTTCGCCTTCCGTCTCGATCGACGGAAGGTAGGGCTGGATCATCGCCGGCCCCTCCGGCGCGTCCGCCAGCCGCTCGCCGCGCGACAGCCGCAGCGTCTTCCACGCCCCGCCCGAGACGCGCGGCTTGACGATGATCACCTCGGACCCGAAGCGGTCGAAGGCGGCGTCGACGTCGGCCTGGGTTACGCCCTCGACCCACACCGTTTCCGGGATGGCGACGCCGCGGTCGGCCAGCCGGCCGAGGTAGGCCTTGTCGGAGTTCCACGCGATCACCCCGGCCGGGTTGAGCATCGGCACGGCGGCGGCCGCCCAGGTCGCGCAGGCCCGCATCCAGCGCTCATGGTCGCGGTGATAGCCCCAGACGATCAGCGGCAGGACCAGCGGATAGCCGGTCAGGCCCGACGCGTCCTCGACGTGCTCCGTCCACGGCGTCGGTTCGGCGGTGACGCCGACCCCGGCAAGCGCTTCCGAAAGCCGCTCCAGCACGCCGGGCCACTGGCCGGCGTAGGAGGCGTCGGCGGGGTCGGGGGTCAGGACGGCGACGCGGCTCATTGCGCCGACTCCAGCGCCGAGCAGTCGCCGCCCGGCGTCTGCGAAAACCCGGCGACGCTATAGGACAGCTCCCGCGGCTCCGTCTTGCTGATCAGATAGGTGACCGGCTGTTCCTCGCCGGGCGCGGTCTCCAGCCCGGGCGTGACCGCCAGCACCCAGGCGTCGACGGGCCCGGCCCCGGTCTCGACGGTGCGCGAGCCCGTCACCCGCACCGAAAACTGTCCGAAGCCCTTGTCGTACTGCCACCAGGGCAGGGTGAAGCTCGCGCCCTCGGCCAGCGGCAGGGCGGCGAAGGTCGGGCCGAACAGATTGCCCTCCCAGACCGGCCCGTCCAGCGGCACGTCGATGGGCTGGACCGCCCCGTCCTCGATCCGCTCGCCGGTGATCCGGTCGTCGGCATAGGTGACGCGGACATGGACCCCGCCCTTGCGGCGGTTGATCAGCGAGAGGGGGCGCAGGGTCGCCGCGTCGAGCACGAACTCGTCGCGCATGTCGAAGGCGCCGCCGTTCATCGACTGGTGCGCCACGATCTCGAGCACGGGCCGCCCGTCGCGCACCGTCCTTTCCACGGTCTGCCAGGTCACGCCGGCGGGCCGGCTGACCCCGTCGCGGCTTATGTTGAAGGTGTAGCAGGTCCGGCTCGCGGCCAGACGCGTCCCGTCGGGAACGACGGCCGGGTCCTGGGCGGGACCGGCGGCGAGGGCGATCAGAAGGCTCAGCATGGGCGGCTCCGGCGCAAGGGTCGTCCATTTGCGCGCGCCGGGCGTGGCGCTCAAGTGAAGCTTCGGCAAGGTGGCGGCTCTGGCCTTCGCCGCCGCCGCCCGCTATGGCCGCGCCCATGACCCAAGCCCCCGCCTATGACGTCTGCGCCGTCGGCAACGCCATCGTCGACGTGCTCGCCCCCTGCGAGCCCGCTTTCCTGGAGGCCCAGGGCCTCACCGCAGGTTCGATGCAGCTGGTCGATGCGGCCCGCAGCGCGGCCCTCTACGACGCCATGGCCGCGGGGGTCGAGGCCTCGGGCGGCTCGGCCGGCAACACCGTCGCCGGGGTCGGCTCGTTCGGCGGCCGTGCGGCCTATATCGGCAAGGTGGCGGACGACACCCTGGGGGGCGTCTTCACCCACGACATCCGCGCCGTCGGCGTCCACTTCGAGACGCCGCCGTTGACGAACGGCGCCGCGACCGGCCTGGCCACCGGCGTCTGCATGATCAACGTCACGCCCGACGGCCAGCGCACCATGTGCACCTTCCTCGGCGCCGCCAACCAGCTGACCATGGCTGACATCGACACCGGGGTGATCGGATCGTCGGCCATCGTCTATCTGGAGGGCTATCTGTTCGACCCGGCCCCGGCCCGCGCCGCCTTCGAGGCCGCCGCCGCCGCCGCCCACGCCGCCGGGCGCAAGGTCGCCATCACCCTGTCGGACAGCTTCGTGGTCCACCGCTGGCGGGCCGAGCTGCTGGCCTTCATCGAGGCCTCGGCCGACATCGTCCTGGCCAACGAGGCCGAGCTCCACGCCCTGTTCGAGACCGAGGACTTCGACCACGCCGCCGCCCACCTGGGCCGCATCGTCGACACCGCCGCCGTCACCCGCGGGCCGAAGGGCTCGGTGGTGTTCGGCCGCGGCGGGGCCGAGCGGGTCGAGGTCGCCGCCTGTCCCGTCGACAAGGTGGTCGACACCACCGGCGCCGGCGACCAGTACGCCGCCGGCCTGCTGCTCGGCCTCGCCCGCGGCCTGTCGCTGGAGGACGCCGGCAAGCTCGGCTCGCTGGCGGCCGCCGAGGTCATCACCCACTGGGGACCGCGGCCGATGGTGTCGCTGGAGACGCTGGCGAAGGACGCGGGACTGACGCTGAGCTGAGTGGTTAGTGATTGCACCGGCGGATCGTCGAGGGCTGCGGCTTCGACCCCAGCCAACCACTAACCACTAACCGCTAATCACTCTTCAGCCTCGCCTGATCGTCACATACAGCGCCCCGTCGCCGCCGTGCTTTCGAGCGGCGGGAGCGAACCCCGACACCACCCCCCGCAGCGCCGGGGCCTGCAGCCATTCGTGCACCGAGGCGCGGATCACGCCGGTCCCGCCGCGCCGGCCCTGTCCGGTGACCACCAGCACCGAGCGATAGCCCCGCGCCTGCGCCCCCATCAGGAAGGCGGTCAGGGCGTCGTGGGCCTGGAAGCGGCCGAAGCCGTGCAGGTCGATCTTCGCCTCGATCGGATCGCGCTCACGCGACAGGCGGCGCTGGCGGCGGGGCTCGAGTTCCTCGGGCAGGCCGCGGGGGCGGGCGGGTCCCGGAGGCGGAGCCGTCCACGCCGGGGCGACTCCGCGCGGCCGGGACGGCTTCGTCGGCATCGGGGCGGGCGGAGGATCGACGACGGCGGCGCCCGGAATGATGCGGGCGGCCTTCTTCGGCTTCGACGGGGTCACCGAGCCCGCCACCCGCGCCCAGATGCGGCGGTCCTCCGGGCTCAGGTCGTCACGCCGGCTCATGTCGTGCCGGGGGCGTTCCCGTCGGTGTCCTCGTCGGAGCCGGCGTCCTGGGGGCCGGGCGTCTGGATCAGCAGGTCGCCGGGCTGGCAGTTCAGTTCGCGGCACAGGGCGTCGAGGGTGGTGAACCGGATGGCGCGCGCCTTGCCCGTCTTGAGGATCGACAGATTGGCCAGGGTCACGCCGACGCGGTCGGCCAGCTCGGTCAGCGACATGCGCCGTTCGAGGAGGATGCGATCGAGCTGGACGCGGATGGCCATGGGACTTTCTCTATCTAACGGTGCGCGGCGGGTCGAGAAGGGCGGAGCCTTACTGCGCAGCTACTCAAAAATCTCGCTGCGCGTCGGGTCGAAAAGGCGGAGCCTTTTGACCGCGCAGCCACTCTAGATGGTCAGTTCGGATTCGCGGCGCAGACGCGCGCCCTCGCGGAAGACCTCGGCGATCACCACGATGATGACGACCGCGAAGGACGGGGTGATCAGATCGAACAGGCTGGGGGCCTCCATGGCCCCGCGCACGAAACGGGCGACGAGGAACTGGCCGGCCCAGACGCCGAGGGTGACCGCGGCGAAGGCGGCGCCGATCTGGTGCAGCCGGCGGACGTTGAGCGGATGGAAGGGGTCGCCCACCCGCAGCGTCGCGACGATATGGATCAGCAGGCGGAAGATCAGGGCGGAAATGGACAGATAGGCGAAGGCGGCCGTGGCGACGAGCAGCACATAGGCCCAGGGCAGGGGGATCACGATGGCGTCCTCGCCGGCCCCGGCGGTCACGACGGGCGTGCCGAAAACCTTCAGCGCCACGACGGAGGCGGGGATGAGGACGGCGCCCACGGTCAGGACCCAGAAGGCGACGGTGCAGGCCGTGCCCGCGACGCTGGAGATCGAGACCAGGCTCAGGCGGGGCAGGGAAGGGGTGCGAATCATCCCGAGCGATGTCGTCTTCGGGAATCGCATGCGGGCCTCGTTCAGGCCGGAAGTCCAGGCGCGATCGCCGCGCGGGGTCCGGCGAACCCACGCGCGGTCTTATACATCGCGGTTGTCATGCGGATCGTCAAAGCTCCGGTGGAAATCACAGGGCCTGGACGAGCGTGGCGACCAGCGCGGTCGGCAGGGCGGCGAGCAGGAAGGCGTTCAGCACGCCGTGGCCGACCTTTTCGATGAAGTAGGAAGCGTTCATGGTGTTCATTGTCGTTCTCTGTTGATCCTGAGTGAGGGATGTTTTCACCCCTCTTTCGTTGTACCGCTGCATCGATCTTGCCGGTCTGGCTCGTATCGGGGAACGTTGCGGCGTCCGTCCTTGGGTTAATAGATAGGACGTGCAGGGCCGGAAGTCATGTTACATATCGTTTAACGATATTAAACTTTGGCAATGGATCGTTACAGGGCGCGTGATCGGTATGAAGCTTCGACTTATCAAGGGGATGCGGCTGGTCGCGGCGACCCACAATCCCGGCAAGGTGCCCGAGATCGAGGCCCTGCTGGGCGGACATTACGAGGTAGTCACCGCCGGGGCGCTGAACCTGCCCGAACCGGACGAAACGGAGACCACCTTCGCCGGCAACGCCCTGCTCAAGGCGCGCCACGCGGCGGACCGGTCGGGCGAGGTGGCGCTGGCCGACGACTCCGGCCTGTCGGTCGCGGCGCTGGACGGGGCGCCGGGCATCTTCTCGGCCCGCTGGGCCGGTCCGGACAAGGATTTCGCCTTCGCCATGCGCAAGGTCGAGGAGCGGCTCGAGGAGATCGGTTCGGACGACCGGCGGGCCTGGTTCACCTCGGCCCTGGCGGTGGCCTGGCCGGACGGTCCGGCGGTGGTGGTCGAGGGCCGCGTCGAGGGCCGGTTGACCTTCCCGCCGCGCGGCGACCGCGGCTTCGGCTACGATCCGATCTTCATCCCCGATGGTTACGACCAGACCTTCGGCGAACTGGATCCGGAGCTGAAGGATTCGATCAGCCATCGCGCCCGGGCGTTCGGGAAGCTCAAGGCGGCGCTGATTGACTGATCCGGTCCCCGATCCCGGCTCTGACGTCGCCCTCTACGTCCACTGGCCCTACTGCGCCCGCATCTGCCCCTATTGCGACTTCAACGTCGTGCGCGACCGGGGAAAGGGCGAGGAGCAGGCGGCTCTGGTCGAGGCGATCCTGGCCGACATCGAGGCGCAGGCGGCCCTGACCGGCCCGCGCCGGCTGGCCTCCATCTTCTTCGGCGGGGGCACCCCCTCTCTGATGGACCCGACCGCGGTCGCGGCGGTGATCGATCGTGCGCGGGCGCTGTTCCCGCCGCGCGGACCCATCGAGATCAGCCTCGAGGCCAACCCGACCGACGCCGAGGCCGACCGGTTCGCGGCGCTGGCGGACGCCGGGGTGAACCGGCTGTCGATGGGGGTTCAGGCGCTGGACGACGCGGCGCTGGCCTTGCTCGCCGTGGCCGTGGCCGGACGGGCCTTCGAGCGGCTGTCGATCGACCTGATCTACGCCCGCCCCGGTCAGACGGTGGAGGGCTGGAGCGCCGAACTGACTGAGGCGCTGGACCTCGGCTTCGAGCACGTCTCGCCCTATCAACTGACCATCGAGCCGACGACCGCCTTCGGCCGGGCGGTGGCGCGCGGGGCCTGGACGCCCCCGGGCGAGGATGCGGCGGCCGCCCTCTATGAAACGACCCAGGCGGTCCTCGAGCAGGCCGGGTTCGAGGCCTATGAGGTCTCCAACCACGCCCGGGGCGTCGCGGCCCGGTCAGCGCACAATCTCCACGTCTGGCGCGGCGGCGACTACATCGGTGTCGGCCCGGGGGCGCACGGGCGGCTGACGCTGGAGGGGGTGCGGACCGCGACCGTCGCCCGACGCGGGATCGGGGATTACATCGCCGGCGTCGAGGCCGGGGCGCCATGGATCGAGCGCCAGCCCCAGACCCCGGTCGAGGCCGCCGAGGAGCAGGTCCTGCTGGGTCTGCGCACCGTCGAGGGCGTCCCGCTGGCCGTGTTCGCCGCCCTCGGCCTCACGCCCGCCTCGGCCCCGCTCGCCGACCTCCTCGCCGACGGCTTTCTCGCGCCCGTCGCCGACCGCCTCGCCGCCACCCCCCGCGGGCGCCCCGTGCTGGACGCCGTTCTGAAGGTCCTGCTGGCTTGAATCGCCGCCCCGGTCGGGAACGTCGCCGCCCTTGAGTGCGCCTCCCCTGACTGGCACGGTCCCGCCGATGCCCGATCCCTCCGTCTTCCCGCCGACCGCCCCGCCGCCGCGTCCCGTCGCGCCCGGCCTGTATCTCGTGGCGACGCCGATCGGGAACCTGCGCGACATGACGCTTCGGGCGCTCGATGTCCTCGCCGCCGCCGATCTGGTGCTGGCCGAGGACACCCGCGTCACCGGCAAGCTGCTGGCGGCCTACGGGTTGAAGGCGAAGCTGGAGCGCTGCGACGACCACGCCTCGGCCCGCGCCGCGGAGCTGGCGATCGAACGGCTGCGCGAAGGGGCGGTGGTGGCGCTGGTGTCTGACGCGGGCACCCCCCTGGTCAGCGACCCGGGCTTCGTCGTGGCGCGCGCCGTGATCGCCGAGGGCCTGCCGGTGCATCCCATCCCCGGCGCTTCAAGCCTGCTGGCGGCCCTGTGCATCGCGGGCCAGCCCGCCGACCGGGTGCTGTTCGCCGGCTTCCTGCCGCCGAAGTCGGGCGTCCGGCGCACGGCTCTGGAAGAGCTGCGCACCGCCCGCCAGACGCTGGTCTTCTTCGAGAGCGGCCCGCGCCTCGCCGACAGCCTGGCCGACATGGCCGCGGTGCTGGGGCCGCGCCCGGCCGCCGTCGCCCGCGAACTGACCAAGCTCTACGAGGAATGCATCCGCGGCTCCCTGCCCGAGCTGGCCGCCGACCCGCGCTGCCAGTCGCCGAAGGGCGAGATCGTCGTCGTGGTCGGACCGGGCGAGGCCGAGACCGCGTCGGAGGCCGATGCGGATACGGCCCTGAGGGAGGCCCTGACCCGGCTGCCCCCCGGCGAGGCGGCGGCGGAGGTGTCGAAGGCGCTCAACCTGCCCCGCAAGCCGCTCTACAAGCGGGCGCTGGAGCTGCAGGGCCGGTGACCCGCGCCGCGCCCCCGGCCCGTCCGCCCCCGGCGCGCCTCAAGGCGCCGAGGGTCGTCGTGGCCAAGCGGGGCTGGCGGGTGGCGCTCGGCGCGGCCGCCCACCGGCTGGGTCATCGATCCGAATGGCTGGCCACGGCCCTGCTGATGTGCCGGGGCTATCAGGTGCTCGGCTTCCGGCTGAAGACCCGGGCCGGCGAGATCGACATCCTGGCCCGGCGCGGCCGCACCCTGGCGGTGGTCGAGGTCAAGCGCCGCGCCACCCTGGAACTGGCCCTCGCCGCCCTGTCCGCGAAACAGTATGATCGGCTGCTGGCCGCGGGCCGCGCGGTGTTGCGTCAAAGACCCAGCTTGGCCGGACATCTGCTCAGAATCGATATTGTGGCGCTGGCTCCGCGCCGGCTTCCGCGCCATCGTCGTGGCGTGGAGCCGTTCGGCAGGGGGCGGGCGTGACGCGTGACGAGGCGGAAATTATCCTGACCGAAGCGGGTCAGGCCGGGGACGAGGCCTTCCCGCTGCTGGAGGCGGCCATCGCCTGCGCCGTCCACGACTATCCGTTCCGCGATCCCGAACCCGTGCGGACGCTGGCCCGAAACGCGGCTGAGCGACTGGCCGAGCGGATCGCCGGCGAGAGCCCCGACGAAGCCCTGGCCGAGACGATGGCCTCCGACCTGCGGCTGAACGGCGACCTGCTGAACTACGACCACCCCGGCAACACCGATGTGATCGACGTCGCCGAGCGCCGGCGCGGCCTGTCGGCGACGCTGGCGATCTTCTACCTCGACGCGGCGCGGCGGGCGGGGGTGAAGGCGCAGGGCGTCGACTTCCCCGGCCATTTCCTGCTGCGGGTCGAGACCCCGGACGGCCCCGTGGCGCTGGACCCTTTCAGCCAGGGACGGCTGGTGCTGCCGTCCGAACTGACCCGCCGGGCGCTGCGGGCCGGGCTGACCCCCCACGTCGCCGACCGCCTCGATGTGCTGATGGCTCCGGTCAGCGACCGTCAGGCCCTGCTGCGCCTGCAGAACGTGCTGTTCAGTCGCGCCCTCCACGCCCAGGATTTCGAGGGCGCCGAACGCTCGGCCCTGCGCCGGGCCCTGCTCGATCCCGAGGATCATCGCCCGTGGCTCGACGTCGCCGCCGCCCGCGAGAAACAGGGCGCCCTGGCCGGGGCGCTGGAGGCCCTGTCGCGGGCCCGCTCGCTCGACGACCCGGCCGAGGCCCACCGCCGGATGTCGGTCGACCGGGTCAGGCTTCAGCTGAACTAGGGTTGCGCTCGCCGTCCCCGCTGCCCATTAGCCAAGCTCCCCCCGCTTGGAAGGACAGGGCATGTTGAGAGTCGCGATCCAGATGGACCCCATCGAGGCGGTCAACATCGAGTCCGACACCACCTTCCTGCAGGCCATGGAGGCCCAGAACCGGGGCTATCCAATCTGGGTCTACGACTTCCGGACGCTGGCGCTGGAGGATGGACGGCTGTTCTGCCGCGCCCGGCCGGTGACGCTGCGGGCCACGGCCGGGGATCACGTCAGCTTCGGCGACGAGGTCCGGCTCGACCTGGCCGACGATGTCGACGTCATCCTGATGCGCCAGGACCCGCCGTTCGACATGGCCTACGTCACCGCCACCTATCTGCTCGAGACGGTGCATCCGAAGACGCTGGTGGTGAACGATCCGGCCGAGGTGCGCTCGGCGCCGGAGAAGCTGCTGGTCACCCGCTTCCCCGGCCTGCAGCCGCCGACCCTGATCAGTTCCGATCCCGTCGCCCTGATGGACTTCCACCGCCGCCACGGAGACGTGGTGCTGAAGCCGCTGCACGGCGCCGGCGGCTCGGGCGTTGTGCGGCTCGGGGCCGACGATCCCAACCTTGAGGCCCTGATCGAGATCCACGCGGTCGGCTCGCGCGATCCGCTGGTGATCCAGAAATTCATCCCGGCGGTGTCGAAGGGCGACAAGCGCATCCTGCTGGTCGACGGAGAGCCGGTCGGGGCGATCAACCGCATTCCGGCCGCGGGCGCCGTGCGGTCGAACCTGCATATGGGCGGCACGGCCGCGGCGGTCGAGCTGACCGCCCGCGACCGCGAGATCTGCGCCGCCATCGGCCCGACCCTGCGGGAGCGCGGCCTGATCTTCGTCGGCATCGACGTGATCGGCGACTACCTGACCGAGATCAACGTCACCTCGCCCACCGGGGCGCAGCAGTTGAAGCGCTTCACCGGCGTCGATGCGGCGGCGCTGATGTGGGACGTGATCGAAAGGAAGCGGGCGGCGCAGGGGTTCTGACAACGCCGCTCTTGCCAAGGTTGTCGGTTCATGGTTCGTTCTCTCGCGGATAGCGGCATATCCGCATTTGACACACCCACCCGAACTTAACGGCCTGATAGGCAATTCGGCCAAGCGTGCCCCCCATGATGGGGAGTGGTGACGTGCGACCGCTGAGCTTGATCTGCGCGTTGACGCCGCTCGCTTGGAGCGAGGGTTTCCGTCGCCACCTCACCGATTGTGCGGCCTATGAGATGATCGACCGGCGGCTGCTGCCGTGGTTGCCGCACCTAACGTGCAGGCACGTTTTAGGGCTTCGCCCTCTCCCGGCCCCTGATCGGAGGCACGGTGTACTGCTTGATGGCGCTGGCGAGTGGATCGAATGAGCCGTTCTTGGCTAGAACCTCACCACTCACGCCGATGAACCAGTAGTTCTCGAACACGGACAACGCATTGTGCAGCGGCGCCCGCATCGCGGGCAGAATGTTGTGGGCGGGCATGAGGAAGCCGATCATGCGGGCTCCATGCATGACCTTCTCGCTATAGGCTGGCATCTTGGACATGAGGAACGCGATCTCGTCCTGACAGAACTGTAGATCACGCTTCAGTTCGACAATGAGGGTGACGGCCTTCAATCGACTGGCTCCGACTCGGCTCGGGAGATGATCGATCATAGGCACGAACCGGATCGATGTTCCAGTTCTGTTCACGGGCCGCGAACGTAGCTCGGCTACGCCATCCCCAGCCATCAGGACTTGTCCGCAGGCTCGGGCGGCTTTGGCGCGGTCGCCACCTTCCGCACCTTGTCCTCAAAGGCGGCTTCGTCCTCGTCGCACTCTAGCTCGCGGGCCATGTCGCGGAACTTGTCAGCTTGGGGCTTAGGGGTGTCGGTCATGGGCACCCCTCTTACCCCAAGATTGAGCTTAGGTCGTCGTCCTCGGCTGGCGGGGGAGTCGCGCGCTTCGCCTTCTTGAAGAACAGGCTGAGATAGTCCTCAAGGTCCTGATAGCCCTCCGCCGTCATTCCCGCAGGGTAGGCAAGGATGGCGTCCCCGCCATCCGGCAGGTTGATGACGAACTTCCGCATCCCCGGCGGAATGTCCGCGCCCGGCGCGGGTGGCAGCAGAGGGGGCGGTGGCGGCTGGCGACGCGTGATGGTTTCGACTTCATTCATGGCGGGGTCCTCGTAGTCGTCAGGACCCAATTCTTCCTCGTCTGGTTCGTCAGGTCCACGACTTCCGTAAGCGCCCTCTTGCTTCAAGAACGAGCAAGTTTCCTCATAGGCACTGAGGGCAGGCCCGATGGCTCGCTCCAAAAAGTCCTCCCGAACCAAGAACGATCGGAGGGTGCTTTCGGAGGCTCCGTCAGGGAACCGCTCCTGAAGCGTCGCGAAAAGTTGGGGTCGGAACGCAGCTTCGCGCAACGCGGCCCGACGCTCGGCATCGGTACTCGGATGCAAAATGTCTATCGCCCGTTGCGCAACCTTCACCTGGCCCTTCCCCACACGCTCCAGAAGGCCGTAGTGCATCATGGTAGCCAGCGCCTTGTCGGCCGCACCACTAATCCCCGCATAACCCATATGCTGAGCCGCAACCTCTCGCTCGATAGGGTTCTTACGGTCGGCTGCGAAGATGCGCTCCGCGCGCTTCACGGCGGCACCAAGGGAGAAGTTCGGGTATCCGGGGCTGCGGCTGCGGGTCATGACGTTAGCTCCTGCGTCTGCATAACCCCCATATACGAGGCAACCTAGAAAAGCAACGGAGGGGGTGGCGGTGAAGCAATCAAGCAATCCAGTTGACGGCCCCTCGATTCGGCGCCAAAACCGTTGCTGGAGGTTCACCATGTTCAGGAGAGTGAGAGCCCGCAGCGTTCACGCCGACCGGCGTTGCGGGCCCGGAGAAGCAGGAAAGGCCGCTACCCCGATCCCGTGACAAGGAAGGTAGCGGCCTTCAATCGGCTCTCGGCAGACCCTGCCCCCTTCCAGAAGGGGTAAGGAGCACAGGCGCGGCGGGTCCAATCCGTTCGCGCCTGTGTGCAATTGTGGACAATAGAGAATTCGCCTGAATTAGCAAGGACTCAGGACTTGCGCCGCCACCGGGACCGACGCCGCCGCTTCGGTTTAGGTGGAGGCTTCGGCCCCGAGATCAGGCCTGCGGTAGGTCAGGCGCTTCCCGATGCCTCCCAGCACCGCCCGCAGCGCCCGCTCTTGATCTTCACAGCCGGTCGCCGAACGGTTCGAGTAGCGGAAATCGAACTCCGCCAGATAGCGGTGCAGGTGCTTCTTGGAGCAGTGCTGATAGACGCCCTTCATGCCGCGCTTGAAGATCGAGAAGTAGCCTTCAACCGTGTTGGTATGGATGGTGCGGTCGGACAGGCGGACGTACTCGCCCTTGCTGTGCGTGGTGGTTTCGTGGCTGGCGAAGTAGCGGCCCATGACCTTGTACAGGCGGCTCTCGTCGGTGCGCAGGTGGGCTTCCTTCGCGAGGTTGGCCTCCACGATAGGGACAATGTCTTGGACGCTGTAGTTGTCCACGACGAACGAGCGAGAGCGACCGCTCTCGCGCTCAACCAGCGAGACGACCTTCATCATCTGGTTGATGGTGCGCGTCTTGGTTTGAGTGGTCGGGCGCGGGGCGGCGGTGTCGTTGCCGATGAAGGTTTCATCGACCTCGACCGTCTCGCCGTTCATGCCGAAGGGAGCCAGATCGCCGGAGCGCATGGCCTCGCGGATGCGGTGGGCCAAGAACCACGCGGTGTTGTACTGGACCTCAAGGGTGCGCTGGAGCTGGAGGGCGCTAATGCCCTTCTTGCTGGAACACATGAGGTAGATCGCCTGTAGCCACTTGTTCAGGGGCAGGTGGCTTTCCTCAAAGATCGTGCCCTTGCGGACCGTGAACTGCTGACGGCAAGCGCCGCACTTCTTCAGGCCGTGGCGGACCACGCCTTCCGGGTTCTTCTTGGAGGGCTTGGAGCGCACGTTCTTCAGCGCGTAGGCCCGACCGACCACGCCACAGTGCGGGCACGACGGCTCGCCGTTCCAGATGATGCCTTCAACGAAGGCGAAGGCGGCGGCTTCATCGTGGAAGTAGGGCTTCGAAAGAACGGACACGGCGGGTTTCTCCTTACCCGCTCACCCTACATCATGGGGTGGGTTTGTCAAATACATATACGCCGGATAGCGGGAGGGGCCGATGGTGGCCAGCGTCGTCACGGTGGCGTTCGAGGGCGTGGACGCCCGGCGCGTCGACGTGCAGGTCCAGCAGCTGTCGGCGGCCGAACCGTCCTTCGTCATTGTCGGCCTCGCCGACAAGGCGGTGGCCGAGAGCCGCGAGCGGGTGCGCGGGGCCTTCGCCGGCATCGGCCTGGCCATGCCGCCCAAACGGATCATCGCCAACCTCGCGCCCGCCGACCTGCCCAAGGAGGGCAGCCATTTCGACCTGCCCATCGCCCTCGCCCTGCTGGCCTCCATGGGCGTCATCCCGGCCGACGCCCTGGCGGGCTGGGCGGCGGTCGGGGAGCTCGGTCTGGACGGACAGATCGCCCCGGTCGGCGGAACCCTGCCCGCCGCCGTGGCCGCCGACGCCATGGGGTTGGGCCTGATCTGCCCCGAGGCCAACGGGCCCGAGGCGGCCTGGGCCGGCGAGGTGGCGGTGTTGGCGCCGCGCTCGCTGATCGGCCTGGTCAATCACTTCAAGGGCGTGCAGGTGCTGCGCCGGCCCGAGCCGGGGGCGATGCGTTCCGGCGACCGCGTGCCCGACCTCAAGGAGGTCAAGGGACAGGAGAGCGCCAAGCGGGCGCTGGAGATCGCGGCGGCGGGCGGCCACAACCTGCTGTTCGTCGGCCCGCCGGGCTCGGGCAAGTCGATGATGGCGGCGCGGCTGCCCGGCCTGCTGCCGCCACTGACGCCGAAGGAACTGCTGGAGACCTCGATGATCTGGTCGGTGGCCGGACTGATCGAGCGCGGCGCCCTGACCCGCGACCGGCCGTTCCGCGCGCCGCATCACTCGGCCTCGATGGCGGCGCTGACCGGCGGCGGACTGCGCGCCAAACCGGGCGAGGCCTCGCTGGCGCACAACGGGGTGCTCTTCCTCGATGAACTCCCGGAATACTCCGCCCAAGCTCTGGATTCGCTGCGCCAGCCGCTCGAGACCGGCGAGATCGTGGTCGCCCGCGCCAACGCCCATGTCCGCTATCCGGCCCGCTTCCAGCTGGTGGCGGCGATGAACCCGTGCCGCTGCGGTCTCGGCGGCGGCGGCAAGGGCGCCTGCGGCAAGGCGCCGCGCTGCCAGCGCGACTACCAGAACCGCATCTCCGGGCCGATGTTCGACCGCATCGACCTGACGGTGGAGACGCCGCCGGTCACCGCCGCCGACATGGCCCTGCCGCCGCCGGCCGAAGGCACGGCCGAGGCCTCCGCCCGCGTCCACGCCGCCCGGGCCTTGCAGGAGGACCGGCTGCGCGCCGCCGGCGTCGACCCGGACACGGCGCGGGACCAGGCCGTCAACGCCCGCGCCTCGGGCGAGACGCTCGACCGCTTCGCCCGGCCTGACGAGGCGGGCCGGGCCCTGCTGATGCGGGCGGGGGAGGGCGGCGGCCTGACCGCGCGCGGCTGGACGCGGACGCTGCGGCTGGCCCGCACCATCGCCGACCTCGACGGCTGCGACGGGGTGCTGCGCCGGCACGTGGCCGAGGCCCTGGTGCATCGCCGCTCGACCGTCGGCGCCCAGGCCGATTTCGAACGGCGGACGGAGCATCAAGGCGGGGCGCCGGCCTACTGATCGCCAGACTTCCTTAACCGACCCGCTTGAACCAGCCTTAAGACATTGTCGGCGATGGTTACCGTCCGGGTTGGGGGATGGGCGATGACGCGCAAGACGAGGATGGTTCCGGAAACGATCAAGGCCGACGCTCCGGTCGCCGAGGGGGCCGAACAGCAGTTCCTGCGGCTGATGAGCCATGAGATGCGCACGCCGCTGAACGGCGTCATCGGCATGCTCGGCCTGTTGTCGCGCACCCGTCTCGATGGGGCCCAGCGCGCCTATCTGGACGCGGCCCGGTCGTCGGCCGAGCACCTGCTGGGCCTGGTCAACGACCTGCTCGACTACGCCCGCATCGAGGCGGCGCTGCTGGAGCTCGATTCCGCGCCGGTGGATCTCGAGGGGCTGGTTCGGGGCGTGGCCGAACTGCTCAGCCCGAAGGCCCACGACAAGGGGTTGGAGATCGCCTGGTCGGTGGCGCCCGAGGCGGTCGACGTCATGGCCGACGACGGCCGGCTGCGCCAGGTGCTGTTCAACCTGGCCGGCAATGCGGTGAAATTCACCGAAAGCGGCGGCGTCCGCATCTCGGTCGAACGGTCCGGCGGGTCGATGAAGACGCCGCGTCTGGCCTTCATCGTCGACGACACCGGGCCCGGCGTCCCGCTCGAGGCGCGCGCCCGCATCTTCGAGGAGTTCGGCCACGTCGACGCCTCGGACGCCAGCCGCTTCGGCGGCGCGGGCCTTGGCCTCGCGGTGGTCCGCAAGCTGGCGGCGGCGATGGGCGGGACTGTCACCGTCGCCGACCGGCCCGACGGCCCGGGCGCGCGCTTCCGTTTCGAAGCGGCCTTCCCCGCGGTGAAGAATGCGCCGGAGCGGTCGTTGTCGCTGGTGGGCGAGACTGTCGCCGTGACCAGCCCGGATCCCTTCGTGCGCGCGGCCGCCGCGGCCCAGATCGAAGCCTCGGGCGGCCGGGTCGCCGCCAAGGCCCCGGTCATGCTGATCGACCACGCCGGGCGTCCCGCCGGCTGCGGCCTCGCGCCCAGGCCCGCCGGCGACGCGCGCGCCATCGTCCTGCTGAAACCCTGCGAGCGCGACCTGATCGCCCGCTACCGGTCGGCCGGCTTCCACGGCTACCTGATCAAGCCGCTGCGGCGCGCCTCGCTGGCCGAGCGGGTGCTGGCCGCGTCCGGCGCGCGCCAGGCCATGCAGCCCGGACCGCCGCCGCCGCCGCCCGACGACGACCGCGTCGCCCTGACCCGCTTCTCGGGCATCCGGGTGCTGCTGGTCGAGGACAATCCGGTCGGCGCCTTGCTGGCCGCCACCCTGCTCAAGCGCGAGGGCTGCGCCGTCGAGACGGCCGCCAGCGGTTATGAGGCGCTCGATGCGCTGAAGCGGGCCCGTTACGATCTGGTGTTCATGGACATGCGGATGCCCGGCATGGACGGCCCCAGCGCCGCCCGCGCCATCCGCGCCCGGGGCGACGAAACCCCGATCGTGGCCCTGACGGCGCACGCCTTCGCCGAGGACCGCCGCACCTGTCTTGAGGCGGGCATGGACGACCATCTGGTCAAGCCGCTGGAGCTCGACGCCCTGCGCGCCTCTCTGGCCCGCTGGACGAACCGCGCGGAGCGCGCCAAGGTCGCCGTCGCATAAGAGACGCCGGGGGGCGTCGCACGAGGGACGCGCCCATGATCGACAGCACCACGTCCGACAAGCCTGTGCGCGGATTTGGAGGCCTCGCGGTCTATGCCGAGCGGCAGTCGATGGCGATGCTGCTGCTGGGCTTCGCCTCGGGCCTGCCCAATCTGCTGATCTACGACACCCTGTCGGCGTGGCTGCGCGACGATGGGGTCACGCTCGAGCTGATCGGCTTCTTCGCCCTGGCGACGCTGACCTATGCGTTGAAATTCATCTGGGCGCCGCTGGTCGACCGGACAGAAATTCCATTTCTGAGCAAATGGCTGGGGCATCGCCGCTCGTGGATGCTGGCCACGCAGGGGCTCATCATCCTTGGTCTGTGGCTGATCTCCGGCTCCAATCCGCAGACCCATCTCGCCGCCCTGGCCGCTTTCGCCGTGGCGGTCGGCTTCTTCGGCGCGACCCAGGACATCGCCATCGACGCGTGGCGCATCGAGGTCGCGGACGACAGCCGGCAGGGCGCCATGGCGGCTGCCTATCAGCTGGGCTGGCGCGTGGCCCAGATCGCGGCGGGCTTCATTCCGCTGGCCCTGGCCCAGATCTACAACTGGAACCTGTCCTATGCGGTGATGGCCGCCCTGATGGCGTTCGGCGTGCTCGGGGTGATCATGGCGCCGCGCGAGCGGCAGCACGTGGTTCGGGCCATTCCAGTTTCGGACATCCCCTCGCGGCCGTGGCTTGAGCGGTTCGAATGGGTGGTCAGGCTGGCCCTGATTGTCACCGCCGCCCTGATCATCGGCACCGGCCTGACCGACAAGGCCGACGCCTTCCTGTGGGCCTTTGGGCCGCTGCTTTCGATCGACAGCCGGACGGCGGTCGACGGCTGGATGGAGGCCGGCGAGCTGGTCGGGGTGCTGACCCAGTTCGCCTGGGTGATCGGAGGCTTCGGCCTGCTGGTCGTGGCCTGCTGGCCCATACCGCGCTTCCGCACCCGGCCAGGCGCCTATCTGGCCGGATCGTTCGGGGCCCCGCTGGTCGACTTCTTCGTGCGCTTCGGCAAGCTGGCCGGACCGATCCTGGCGCTGATCTGCCTCTATCGGCTGGCCGACTTCGTGCTCAACATCATGAATCCCTTCTATCTCGACCTCGGCTTCAGCCTGATCGAGATCGGAGAGGTGCGGAAGCTGTTCGGGGTCATCGCCATGTCGCTGGGCGTGTTCGTCGGCGGCTGGTCGGTGGCGCGGCTGGGGCTGATCCGGACCATGGTGATCGGCGCCTTCATGAGCCCGGTCTCGAACCTGGTGTTCGCCTGGCTGGCGACCCAGGGGCATGATCTCGGCGCCCTGTTCATCGCCATCGGCATCGACAACCTGGCGACGGGCTACGCGGGCACGGCGCTGATCGCCTACATGTCCAGCCTGACCTCGATCGGCTTCACGGCGACCCAGTACGCCCTGTTCAGTTCGTTGTACGCCCTGCCCGGCAAGCTGATCGCCTCGCAGTCCGGCAAGATCGTCGAGGCCTCGGCGCGATCGGCGGACGCCGGGGGACCGCCCGCCATGTTCAAGGGCCTGTTCGGCGGGCTGCCGTCCGGCTCGCTGGTCGAGGGGGCCGCCAAGAGTGCGGTCACGCCGGCGGGGCTCGGCTCCGGCTATGTGACCTTCTTCCTCTATTCGACGGCGATCGGCATCTTCGCGATCCTGCTCGCCTTCTATGTCGCCAAGCGGCAGCCGGCGGTGGTGGCGTTGCAGAAGGCCCGCGACGCCGAGGCCGCCACGGAGGCGCAGCCGTCCTGATCTATTCCTCGCCCATCGCCCCTTCCTCGTAGGCGGCGAAGGTGGCGGCGGTGATGATCTCGGAGACCGAGGCGCCGAGCGAGACGATCTGGACCGAGCGCTCGAGGCCGACCAGCAGCGGGCCGATCACCGTGGCCCCGCCCAGGGCCTGGACCAGCCGGGTCGAGATCGAGGCCGAGTGGATGCCCGGCATGACCAGCACGTTGGCGTCCTTGGACAGGCGCATGAAGGGGTAGGCGGCGCGGGCCTCGGGATCGAGCGCCAGTTCGGCCGGCATCTCGCCCTCATACTCGAAATCGACGCCGCGCTGGTCGAGCAGGCGGATGGCCTCGCGGATCATCTCGCCCCGGTCGCCCGGCGGGTTGCCGAAGGTCGAATAGCTGAGGAAGGCGACGCGCGGATTGCGGCCCAGCCGGCGCACGGTGGCCGCCGCCTGGCAGGCGATGTCGGCCAGGTCTTCGGCGTCGGGCAGTTCATGGATCGAGGTGTCGGCGACGAACAGGGTGCGCCCCCGGGCCAGCACGATCGACAGGCCGATCATCCGCTCGCGGACGTCGAGGACGCGGCGGACCTCCTTCAGCACCATGTTGAAGTTGCGGGTCACGCCGGTGACCATGGCGTCGGCCTGGCCGCGGGCGCACATGGCGGCGCCGAAATAGTTGCGGTCCTGGTTGATCA
Organism: Caulobacterales bacterium; assembly: GCA_016183935.1. Taxonomy (GTDB): domain Bacteria; phylum Pseudomonadota; class Alphaproteobacteria; order Caulobacterales; family Caulobacteraceae; genus Brevundimonas. The sequence continues at coordinate 31,261 of JACPDR010000045.1, read as the reverse complement.
TCCGCTGCACGTCGCGCTTCAGATAGCCGCGGCGCTGCAGGCGCCCGTAGAGCCAGTCGACGTACTCGGCGTTGTGCTCCGAGATGCGGGCGTTGACGATGTCGATGCCCATGTCGTCGAAATTGAGCCCCGCCTCGGCGGCGTTCTTGCGGATCAGCTCCTCGCGGCCGAGCAGGACCGGCGTGCCCAGTTCGGCCTGTTTGAAGGCCCAGGCGGCGCGGATCACGGCGGTCTCCTCGCCCTCGGCGAAGACGATGCGCTTGTTCGGACCGGCGCGCACGGCGCCGGAGATGTTCTGCATCAGCGCGGCCGACGGATCGAGCCGCGAGCGCAGGGAGACGCGGTAGGCGTCCATGTCCGCGATCGGCCTGCGGGCCACGCCCGAGTCCATGGCGGCCTGGGCCACGAAGGGCGGGATGTACCAGATCAGGCGCGGGTCGAACGGGGTCGGGATGATGTAGTCGCGGCCGAATTTCAGCTTGCGGCCGCGGTAGGCGGCGGCGACCTCGTCCGGCACATCCTCGCGGGCCAGGGCGGCCAACGCCTGGGCGCAGGCCACCTTCATCTCGTGGTTGACGCGCCGGGCGCGGACATCGAGCGCGCCGCGGAACAGATAGGGGAAGGCGAGGACGTTGTTGAGGTGATCGCGCCCTTGGCCGACAGGCCCAGCACCACGTCGGCGCCGACCATGGCCTCGGCCAGGGTGCGGTGGGGCGTGTCGGTGGCGTGGGCGGCCTTCCACTGATCGATGCCGGGCCGGCCCTGGTAGACCACGCCGTCGCGGTCGACGATGACGGTGTTTTCGGCGCGGACGCCGGCGGCCTTCATGAGACCGATCGATGACAGACCCGCCGCCCCCGCGCCGGACAGGACCACCTTGAGGTCTTCCAGCTTCTTGCCGGCGATATGGGCGGCGTTGATCAGGCCGGCGGTCGAGATGATGGCGGTGCCGTGCTGGTCGTCGTGGAACACCGGGATGTCGAGCAGGTCCTGCAGCTCGCTCTCGATGACGAAACATTCCGGGGACTTGATGTCCTCCAGGTTGATGCCGCCCCAGGTGTCGCCGATGTTCTTGACCACGGTGACGAACTCGTCCGGGTCGGTGGTCTTCACCTCGACGTCGAAGCTGTCGACGTCCGCGAAGCGCTTGAACAGGACGGCCTTGCCCTCCATCACCGGCTTGGACGCCATGTGGCCGAGATTGCCGAGGCCGAGGATGGCCGTGCCGTTGGAGATGACGGCGACGAGGTTGCCCTTGGAGGTGTAGTCGTAGGCCTTGTCGACATCCTCCGCGATGGCCAGCACCGGCACGGCCACGCCCGGCGAATAGGCCAGCGACAGGTCACGTTGCGTCGCCATCGGCTTGATCGGCGCCATGGAGATCTTGCCCGGCTGCGGACTGCGGTGGAACTCCAGCGCGTCCTCGTCGGAGAAGGTCTGTTTGTCGGTCAGGTCGGGCATGGTCGGCGAGGATTCCGGGGCGCGTGGCCGCGCGTCTGCTGGGGCGTTCCTGTTCCTAGTGCGCGGGACCGGGCGCGACAACCGCAACACGGGCGTCGTTCCGTCCGCGGCATCTTCGCCGGCGCCCCTCATGCGGTTGTAACCGCCCGTCACGGCTGTTAGTGCGACCCGTTATCATTCGCACCTTTCCCAAGGCGACACCGTGACCCTGCGTTCCCTGCTCCTCCTCTCCGCCGCCGGCGGCCTGTTCTACGCCGCGCCCGTCCTCGCCCAGGACGCCGGGTCGACGGAATTGGACGAGGTGGTCGTCACCGGCTCGCAGGTGCGTCAGGCGCCGGCCTACCAGGGCGGCCAGGTCGCCACTGGCGGTCGTGTCGGCATGTTCGGCTCGCAGGACGTGATGGACACGCCCTTCACGATGACCAGCTACACCGAGGAGCTGGCGCGCAACCAGCAGGCCCGCAGCGTCGCCGACGTCCTCCAGAACGACCCGGCCGTCCGCGTCACCAAGGGCTTCGGCAATTTCCAGGAGCTGTACGTCATCCGCGGCTTCCCCGTGTTCTCCGACGACATGACCTGGAACGGCCTTTACGGCGTCCTGCCGCGCCAGTTCGTGGCGTCGGAACTGGTCGAGCGGGTCGAGGTCTTCCACGGCGCGACGGCCTTCCTCAACGGCGCCGCGCCGGGCGGCAGCGGCGTGGGCGGCGCCTTCAACCTGACGCCCAAGCGCGCGGGCGATGAGCCGCTGAACCGCCTGACCCTCGGCTGGGACGGCGGCGACGCCCTCTACGCGGCGGGCGACTTCAGCCGTCGCTTCGACGACAACGCCTGGGGCGCGCGCCTGAACCTGGCCGCCCGGGACGGCGAGGGGGTCGTGGACCGTGAGAACCGCGAGCTTCAGGTCCTCGGCCTCGGCGTCGATCGCCGCGGCGATCGCGCCCGCTTCTCGGCCGACATCGGCTGGCAGAACCATCACATCGACGCCCCCCGCCCGAGCGTCACCCCGACCGGCGCGGTCCCGACGCCCCCGCCGGCCGATATCAATTTCGCCCAGCCCTGGACCTATACGGACGAGGAGCAGCTGTTCGGCGTCGCCCGCGGCGAGTTCGACCTGACGGACGACGTCACCGTCTGGGCCGCGTTCGGCGGGCGCGGCGGGGAGGAAGCCAACGTCCTCGCCAATCCGAGGGCGGCGGCGGATGGAAGCCTGACCGCCTACCGCTTCGACAACGCGCGCGAGGACACGGTGTGGTCCGGCGATGTCGGCGTCCGCGCCGACCTGACCACCGGGGCGGTGGACCATCGCCTGGTCGCCTCCGCCTCGCAGGTTCAGCTGAAGTCCGCGAACGCCTACGCCTTCTCCAGCTTCGCCGGCTTCCCGAGCAACCTGTACAATCCTGTCGACGTCGCCCCGCCCGCCCCGGACTTCTTCGTCGGCGGCGACCTCGACGATCCGTTGACGACCGAGCGGTCGATCACCTCCAGCGTCGCCGTCGCCGATCAGCTGTCCTTCCTCGACGGGCGTATCCTGGCCACGGTCGGGGCCCGGTACCAGGAGGTCGAGACCCGCTCGTATGACTACAACACCGGCGCCCCGCTCTCGTCCTATGAGGGCGACGCGATCACCCCGGCCTTCGCGGTGGTCTACAAGCCTTCGGACCGTATCTCGGTCTACGCCAACTACGCCGAGGCCCTGATCCCGGGGAAGACCGCGCCGGCGGTGATCAACGGGATCGCGGTGGCCAACGCCAACGAGGTGCTCGATCCGTTCCGGGGCGAGCAGGTCGAGGCCGGCGTCAAATACGACGGCGGGCGGTTCGGCGGTTCGATCAACGCCTTCCGCATCACCCTGCCCAATGAATTTTTCGACCCCGCCACCGCGATCTACAGCGCCGGCGGCGAACAGCGGAATCAGGGGATCGAGTTCGCGTTCTTCGGCCAGCCCGCCGACGGCCTGCGCCTGCTGGGCGGCGTCACGCTGATGGACGCCGAGATCACCCGTTCGATCAACCCCGTGCTTGAGGGCAGGGCCCCGATCGGCGTGGCTGACTTCCAGGGCAATCTGAACGTCGAGTGGGACGTCCCCGCCGTTTCGGGCCTGACCGTCGAGGGGCGGGTGGTCCACACCGGCTCCCAGCCGGTCACCGCCGACAACGCCGTCGAGCTGGACGCCTGGACCCGTCTCGACGCCGGCGTCCGCTACGCCTTCGAGGCCGGCGGCAAGCCGCTGACCCTCCGCGCGCGGGTCGAGAACCTGGCGGACGAGGACCAGTGGGTCGCGGTCGGCGGCTATCCGGGCGCCAACTATCTGACGCTCGGCGTGCCGCGCACCGTCCGCCTGTCGATCTCCACGGACTTCTGACCGGATGAGGGCGGGCACGATTCGCGCCTGGTCGTGGGTCCATAAATGGTCGAGCCTCGTCTCGACCATTTTCCTGCTGATGCTCTGCGTCACCGGCCTGCCGCTCGTCTTCACCCACGAGCTGGATCACTGGCTGCTGGACGAGGCCTGGGCCCCCGCCAATCCCGGCGGCGAGACGCTGAACCTCGACCAGGTGCTGGACGTCGCCCTTTCGCGCCATCCCGGAGACGTGCCGGCCTTCATGAGCTTCGACGAGGACCGGCCGGTGGTGAACGTCACCAGCCGTGCGCCGGACGCCCCCGCCGGTCAGTTCAACTTCCAGCCCATCGACCAGACCAGCGGCGACCCGGCGCCCCTGGTCGCCGGACATCCGGCGATGGAGTTCCTGCTCCAGCTGCACACCGACCTGTTCCTGGGCCTGCCGGGGATGCTGTTCCTCGGCGCGATGGGGCTGCTGCTGATCGCGGCGGTGGTCTCGGGCTTGGTGCTCTACGCCCCGTTCATGCGCCGCCTGCCGTTCGGCACGGTGCGGGCCGGAAAGGCGGCGCGCACGCGCTGGCTCGACTATCACAACCTGCTCGGGGCGGTGACCGTGGCCTGGATCCTGGTCGTCGGCGTGACGGGGGTGGTCAACACCCTGGCGGTGCCGATCATCGCCTACTGGAAGGACACGGCCCTCAAAGAGCTGACCGAGGCCTATGACGCCCCCGCCGCGCCCTCGGAGCGTGCCTCCCTCGACGCCGCCGTCCGGCGCGCGCGGGCGGCCCTGCCCGGCATGACGCTGCAGTTCGTGGCCTTTCCCGGTTCGGACTATTCGACCGACCACCACTACGCGGTCTTCTTCCACGGGGAGACGCCGCTGACGACGCACATGACCACGCCGGCCCTGATCGACGCCCGCACGGGCGAGCCCGCCGCCGTCACGCCGATGCCCTGGTATGTGAAGACGCTGTCGCTGTCCCAGCCGCTGCATTTCGGCGACTACGGTGGGATGCCGCTGAAGATCCTCTGGGCCATTCTCGATCTCGCCACCATCATCGTGCTGGGCAGCGGGCTCTACCTCTGGCTGGGCAAGAGCCGGACGGGCCGGGCCGGGGCATGATCAAGGCTCGCCATTTCGGCCTGGCCGCCATCTTCGCCGTTCCGGCGGTCGTCGCCGTCCTGTCCCTGATCGGTCTGGTCGCGGCCCTGATCGGAGACGGCGTCTGGAACGCCATCGGCTGGCTGGGCCTCGGCGCGTCGGTCGCAGTCCTCGTCTGGGCCCTGATCGTCCGCCGCCACCGCTGACGCCGGATCAGAGCGCCAGCGTCCCCGTGCCTTCGATCTCGATCGGGCCGGTCATGAAGACGTGGCCGGTCGCCTCGTCCCAGTCGATCTGGAGGTCGCCGCCGTCGGCCTCGACGACCGCGTGGCGGCCCGTCAGGCCCCGACGGGCCGTGGCCACGAGGGCGGCGCAGGCGCCCGTCCCGCAGGCCTTGGTCAGGCCCGCCCCCCGCTCCCAGACGCGCAGGCGGATGCGGTCGGGGGCGAGGACCCTGGCGAAGCCGACGTTGACGCCCTCGGGGAACAGCGGGTGGTGCTCGACGAGCGAGCCCGAGCCGCGCACGAAGGCGTCGTCCTGGCGGTCGGTGAAGAAGACCACGTGCGGATTGCCCATCGAGACCGCGCCCGGCGTGTGCAGGATCGGCGCCTCGATGGGGCCGACCTGCAGCTCGATGCCGCGGGTGTCCATCTCCTCGGCCAGCGGCACCTGCGTCCAGTCGAGACCGGGCGCGCCCATGTCCACGCGCACGCGGTGATCGCCGGCCCGGGCCGCCGTGGTCGGTCCGCCGAGGGTGTCGATGGTCGCGGAGTCCTTGCCGGTCGATTCCATCAGCAGCCAGCCGACGCAGCGCAGGGCGTTGCCGCAGGTCTCGACCTCGCCGCCGTCGGCGTTCCAGACGCGCATGAAGGCGTCGGCGGTCGCGGACGGCTCGATGGCGATCAGCTGGTCGCAGCCCTGGCCCGTCTCCCGGTCGGCGATGACCCGCACCTGGTCCGCCGTCGGCGCGAACGGCGTCTCCAGCGCATTGACGACCACGAAGTCGTTGCCGGCGCCATTCATGCGGACGAAAGGACGGGTCATGCCGGCGGATATAGCGGTTGCCGGTTCCTTGCGCGAGCGACGCGCGTTATCGCTGGATCATGAGCCGCGCCGACACCCAACCCGGAACCGATCCGAACCGCCAGGGCTGGCGGCTGCGGGCGCGAATGCGCTACCTCTACCACGGCTCGTCGCCGGCGGCGGTGCGGTTCCGGCTGGCGGTCATCGTCGTCGATTTCGCCATCATCGGCTTCTTCCTCGCCGCCCCGATCCTGCGCGAGGCGGGTTGGGCCTTCTACGTCGTCGACGTCATCGTCGCCCTGGTGCTGGCGGCCGATCTCGCCGCCCGGGCGATGGCCTACACCGACATCAAGGACTGGCTGAAACGGCCGTCGACGTGGATCGACCTGTTCATCCTCGCCACCCTGATGTTCCCGCAATCGCTGTACAATTTCGGCTTCCTGCGGATGCTGAGGCTGTGGACGCTGCTGAGTTCGGACTTCTTCTGGCGCACGGTCGGCCAGAAGTACGACGACACCCGGGTCGAGGAGGTGACGCGGGCGCTGGCCGCGCTGGTCACCTTCGTCTTCGTGGCCACCGGCTTCGTCTACGCCACCTTCCGCGGTCGCCACGACGACCTGCACGGCTATCTGGACGCGCTGTATTTCACCGTTTCGAGCCTGACCACGACGGGGTACGGCGATATCACCCTGCCGGGAAACTGGGGCCGGGTGCTGTCGATCATCATCATGCTGACCGGCATCACCCTGTTCGTGCGTCTGGCCCAGACCCTGGTTCGGCCCCACAAGGTCAAATTCCCCTGTCCGACCTGCGGCCTGCAGAAACACGATCCGGACGCCGTCCACTGCAAGGCCTGTGGCGAGATTCTGTGCATTCCGGACGAGGGACATCACTAGAGGCGGCCGACGGCGCTGGACCTCCGCTGGAGGAACGCGACGCCCCGCCCGCCGCCAAATGACAAAACCGTAACCTCATCCCGGCCCGCCTTGTGACAGGGCCGCCGCCGGGTAAGGTGCCGGCCGACCAACCGTCGGGGACCCGTCCATGATCCGCATCGCCGCGCTCGCCGCGCTTCTCGCCTCCACCGCCCTTTCGAGCGCCGCCATGGCCCAGTCCACACCCGCCCACTCCCCGAACGACGCGTCCGGCGCCGGCTTCGCGACGTCCGATGCGACCGACCCCTACCTTTGGCTGGAAGAGGTCGAGGGCGAACGAGCCATGGCCTGGGTCGAGGAACACAACGCGCATTCGCTCGGCGTGCTGCGCGGCGACCCCCGTTTCGAGACCCTGCACCAGCAGGCGCTGGAGATCGTCCAGTCGCGCGACCGCATCCCCTCGCCGGGCTTCAACCGCGACGGCTCCATCGACAATTTCTGGCAGGCCGCCGAGCACGTGCGCGGCGTCTGGCGGACCACCACGCTGGACAGCTATCGCAGCGCCGAGCCGCAGTGGGAGACCATTCTCGACTTCGACGCCCTGGCGGCGGCCGAGGGCAAGAACTGGGTCTACAAGGGCGCGACCTGCCTGCCGCCCGAGGAGACCCGCTGCCTGGTCATGCTGTCGGACGGCGGCAAGGACGCGGTGACGGTGCGCGAGTTCGACCGGGCGACGAAGACCTTCGTCGAGGACGGCTTCGTGCTGCCGGAGTCGAAGGGCGGCGCGTCGTGGGTCGACGCGGACACGCTGTTGATCTCGCGCGACTTCGGCCCCGGCTCGATGACCACCTCGGGCTATCCGATGATCGTCAAGGTGCTGAAGCGCGGCCAGACGCTGGACCAGGCGCAGACGGTGTTCACCGGCCAGCCGACCGACGTCTCGGTGTCGGGCTACACCCTGCGCGACGCCGACGGGGTCATCCAGACGACGCTGATCAATCGCGGCGTGAATTTCTACGAGGGCGAGACGCACCGGCTCAACGCCGACGGCACGACCACGAAGCTGGAGCTGCCGGCCAAGTCGAACATCAACGCCCTGGTGCAGGGTCAGCTGGTGGTGACCACGGACCAGGACTGGACCGCGCCGTCGGGGCAGGAATTCAAAACCGGCGACGTCATCGCCTGGGATCTCGAGCGTTGGCTGGCCGATCCGGCGACGCCGGCCCTGCTGGTCATCCGGCCGGGCGAGCGCGAGGCCATCGAGGGCATCTCCAACACCCGCAACACGCTGGTCGTCGCCCTGTACGAGAACGTGCGCGGCTCGGTCTATGTCTATGAGCCCGACCCGGCCGGCGAGTGGAGCCGCACCCGGCTCGACCTGCCGCAGAACGTCACCGTCGGCGTCGGCTCGGCCAGCGAGCGCGACGACCAGGTGTTCGTCAGCGTGGCCGGCTATCTGGACCCCTCCAGCCTGTATCTGGCCGACGCGGCGACGGGCTCGGCCGACGTGGTCAAGGCGCTGCCGGCCAAGTTCGACGCCACCGGCATGGTCGTCGAGCAGTTCGAGGCGACCTCGGCCGACGGGACGAAGATCCCGTATTTCGTCGTCCACAAGGGCGACATGCCGATGGACGGCTCGAACCCGACCCTGCTGTACGGCTACGGCGGTTTCCAGAACTCGCTGCTGCCCGGCTATTCGGCCACGGTCGGCAAGCTGTGGCTGGAGCGGGGCGGGGTCTATGTCATCGCCAACACGCGTGGCGGCGGCGAGTTCGGACCGCGCTGGCACCAGGCGGCGCTGCAGGAGAACCGGCAGCGGGCGCACGAGGACTTCCAGGCGGTGGCGCTGGACCTGATCGCGCGCGACGTCACCTCGCAGCCGCGCCTCGGGATCATGGGCGGCTCGCAGGGCGGGCTGTTCATGGGGGCGATGCTGACCCAGCGGCCCGACCTGATCAACGGCGCGGTCATCCAGGTGCCGCTGTTCGACATGCTGCGCTTCCACAAACTGCTGGCCGGGGCGTCATGGATGGCCGAGTACGGCGATCCGGACGTGCCGGAGGAGCGGGCCTGGATCGAGGCCTATTCGCCCTACCAGAACCTGCGCGCCGGCCAGCCCTATCCGGAAGTGTTCATCCACACCTCGACCAAGGACGACCGGGTCCATCCGGGCCACGCCCGAAAGGCGGCGGCGCGGCTGGAGGAACTGGGCTATCCGGTGCTGTTCTACGAGAACACCGACGGCGGCCACGCGGCGGGGGCCAACCTGCGCGAGACGGCGCGGCGCGTGGCGCTGGAATACACCTATCTGACCCGGCGGCTGATGGATCAGCCGGCCCCGACCACCGCGGAGTGACCATGCGCCATCTGATCCTCTCGGCCGCGATTCCGGCCCTGCTGTTCGCCGCCAGTCCCGCCCTCGCCCAGCAGGCTCACGCGGACGCCGACCCGGCCGCGGCCAGCGCGGACAGCGCGGCCGTTCCCCCGCCGCACATGCCGACGGACCTGAGCCCGGCCGGCGTACGCGCCGCCGACGATCATCTGGCCCTCGAAGAGGTCGAGGGGGCCGAGGCCATGGCCTTCGTGGCCGAGTCCAACCGCAAGGCGCTGGCGGCGCTGGAGGGCGACCGGCGCTACGAGACGTTCCGGGCGCAGGCGTTCGACATCCTGTCGGCCACCGACCGCATCCCGGGCCCGAGCTTCCTCGGCGAGGGGATCGGGAATTTCTGGCAGGACGCGGCCAATCCGAAGGGGATCTGGCGGCGCACGACGCTGGACAGCTACCGCTCGGACGCGCCGCAATGGGAGACGCTGCTCGACGTCGACGCCCTGTCGAGGGCCGAGGGCAAGGACTGGGTGTGGAAGGGCGCGGACTGCCTGGCGCCGGACGAGACGCGGTGCCTCGTATCCCTGTCCGACGGCGGCAAGGACGCGGTGGTGGTGCGAGAGTTCGACACCTCCACGGGCCTGTGGGTCGAGGACGGCTTCATCCTGCCGGAGGGCAAGCACCGGCTGGAATGGCTGGATCGGGACACCCTGCTGGTGGCCACGGACTTCGGCCCGAACACCCTGACCGAGAGCGGCTACCCCTTCATCGTCAAGGCGCTGGAGCGCGGCCAGTCGCTGGAGCAGGCGACGGAAGTCTATCGCGGCGATCAGGGCGACGGCGGCTATGGGGTCAGCCCGTCGGTGTTGCGCGACGGGAGCGGGCGTGTGCTCGCCGTGGTCATCAACCGGCCGCTGGACACTTTCCGCAGCGAGATCTGGGCGCTGGGCTCCAACGGCGAACCCTACCAGCTCAGCCTGCCCGAGCGGGCCACCGTGCAGGGGGCCATGGGCGACCGCCTGGTCTTCACCATCGAGGAACCGTGGACCTTCGACGGCGAGACGTACGTCGCCGGGTCCCTCCTGGCGCCGCCGCTGGCGCGGCTGGGACAGGAGCGTGACGCGGCCCTGACCGCCCGCGCCGACGCCCTGATCTTCGCGCCGGGCGCGCGGCAGTCGCTGGAGGAGGTCAGCGTCCTGGACGATCGGATCGCCGCCACCGTCTACGACAATGTGCGCGGCGCCCTGGCGGTGTTCACGCCGTCCGGCGAGGGCTGGAGCCGTTCGGGCATCGCCACCCCGGAGAACGTGTCCGTCCATCTGGGCGACAGGTCGCGTGCGACCGGCCGACAGTTCTTCTCCGTCGAGGGCTTCCTGACGCCTTCGACCCTGTCCCTCGCCGACGCCAACACCGGCGCCGCGGAGGTCCTCAAGTCCGCCCCCGCCCGCTTCGACGCCTCGACCCATGTGGTCGAGCAATTCGAGGCGACGTCGTCGGACGGGACGAAGATCCCGTATTTCGTCGTGCGGCCGCGCGATCTGGCCATGGACGGGTCGGCGCCGACGATCATCTACGGTTACGGCGGGTTCCAGGTGTCGAAGCCGCCGGCCTACATCCCCGAGATGGGCAAGCTGTGGCTCGAGAGCGGCGGGGTCTACGTCAACGCCAACATCCGCGGCGGCGGCGAGTTCGGCCCGACCTGGCACCAGGCGGTGCTGAAGGAGAACCGGCAACTGGCCTTCGACGACTATGCGGCGGTGGCGCGCGACCTGCATCAACGCGGCATCACCAGCCCGCGCCGGACCGGCATCTACGGACGCTCCAACGGCGGGGTGCTGACCTCCGTGGCGATGACCCAGCATCCGGAGCTGATCAATGCGGCGGTGATCGAGAGCCCGCTGATCGACATGCTGCGCTATCACGAACTGCCCGCCGGGGCGTCGTGGATCGGCGAGTACGGCGACCCGCGCATCCCCGAGGAGGCGGCCTATATCGCCCGCTACTCGGCCTATCAGCAGCTTCGTCCGGATGCGGACTATCCGCGCGCCTATATCACCACCAACACGCGCGACGACCGGGTCCACCCCGGCCACGCCCGCAAATTCGCGGCGCGGCTGGAGGCCCAGGGCCACGACCATCTCTATTACGAGGAGACGTCGGGCGGCCACTCCAACGACGCCGATCCGGTGGCCAACGCGCGGCGCTGGGCGCGGCACTACGTCTATCTGGCGCAGCAGCTGATGGACTGAGGGGTCAGGCCGGTTCGACGAGCACCAGCTTCGCGACCTTGGCCGACTTCTTCGCCAGCTTTTCGGCCTTCTTCGCCTCGCGGGCGGCCTTCTTGGCGGCCTTGAGCTCGGCCTTCGCCTTGTCCGGGGCCGCGTCGGCCGCGCCGGCGAGGTCGGCCAGCTGGGCGAGGAAGCCCTCGCGCTTGCCCTTGGGCAGCAGCGCCAGGATGCGCTTGTCGGCGGCCTCGACGCGGGGGCGGGCGGCCTCCAGCGCGGCTTCGCCGGCGGCGGACAGGCGCACCGCCTTGGCCCGGGCGTCGATGGTGGAGCGCTCGCGATCCAGCAGGCCCTTGGCGGTCATCCGCGCGACCAGGTCGGCCAGGGTGGAGCGGTCGATGCCGGTGGCGCGGACCAGATCGGTCTGGGTCAGGCCGGACCTGTGCGACACCGCCTCGAGCACGGCGAACTGGCGCTGGGTCACGCCGCCCGGCCCCGCCTCTTCCGCATAGATGTCGAGCGCCAGTTGCAGCGCGCGGTGCATCAGGTGGCTGGGCGAGGCGGAGAGGCCCCGTTTCGACTTGGCGCCGGACTTGACCATCGACGTATCCCCTCGACTGCCCGGCATAGGTAGCAGCCGCGTTTTACGGTTTGACGACGGACGATCCGCACCCGGTCAGGGCGCGCGGTCGGGCTCGGCGGGGGCCATCGGGTCGACCGGGGTGTCGGTCGAGGTCAGGTTGCGCATGATCAGCGGGATCTGCGACAGGCCGAAGACCGACGAGGCGATCCACAGCACGCCGCGGAAGCTGACCCAGACGTCGGCCGGCTCGACGTCGCCGCGGCCGATGCGTTCGGCGACCCAGCCGACCAGCGCCTCGCTGCGCACCAGCTCGTTGACGATGGCGACGCCCAGGAAGAACAGGCCGTAGCGGAAGGTCAGGATGCGCCAGGCCCGGTCGTTGATCGGGATGACCGTGCCGAGCAGGGCGCGCAGCGGCTGCTTGCCCAGCACCAGTCCGCCCAGCAGGGCGACGGCGAGGGAGGCGTTGAGGATGGTGACCTTCAGCTTGACCCACAGGCCGTCGCCGGTGAGCAGGGTCAGCAGGCCGAAGACGAGGGCGAAGCCACCGACGAGAAGCGGCAGCAGGGCCAGCCGCTTCTCGACGATCAGGCCGACGGCCACGCCGACCGCCGAGCCGGCGACGAGGAACCATGTGGCGTTGACCAGGGCGTCGTCGCCCTCGACGCCGCGCAGGCGGAAGACCAGGAAGGCCAGCCCGAAAGCCAGCAGGCCACTGAAGTCGACCAGCTGTCGCAGGCTGGACTCCTTGCGCGCGGGCGGGAGGGGGGCGTCGGGCTCACTCATGCGTCAATCCTCGAGCCCCACCAGAGAGCGTGAAAAGGCCCGGGCGTCGAACGGTTGCAGATCCTCGATTCCTTCGCCGACGCCGATCAGCTTGATCGGGGCGTCCGAGGCCTGCGCCACCGGCACCAGCACGCCGCCGCGCGCCGTGCCGTCCAGCTTGGTCATGACCAGGCCGGAGACGTAGGCGGTGCGGCCGAAGATCTGCTCCTGGGCCAACGCGTTGCGGCCGACGGTGGCGTCGAGCACCAGCAGGGTCTCGTGCGGGGCCTCGGGATCGATCTTCTTCAGCACCCGGACGATCTTGAGCAGTTCGTCCATCAGGGCGGTCTTGTTCTGCAGCCGGCCGGCGGTGTCGATCAGGACCACGTCGAACCCTTCCGCCTTCGCCCGGGTGTAGGCGTCGAAGGCGAGGCCGGCCGGGTCGGCTCCGTCGCGGCGGCTCTCGAAGGTCGCGCCGGCGCGCTCGGCCCAGACCTTGAGCTGTTCGCGGGCGGCGGCGCGGAAGGTGTCGCAGGCCACGACCATGACCTTGGCGCCCCGGCCGGTCAGGTCGGCGGCGATCTTGCCCAGGGTCGTGGTCTTGCCCGAGCCGTTGACGCCGACGAACAGGGTCACGAACGGCCGCGGGCCGTCCAGCGGTTCGTAGCGGGCCTCGTGGCCGACCAGTTCGGCGGCGACGGCCTCGGCCAGGGCTTCCTTGACCTCGCGCTCGTTGGCCCCGGCGCCGAAGCGCAGGTCGCGAAAGCGGGCGACGATGCGGTCGGTCGCGGCGGGCCCCAGGTCGCTCTCAAGCAGGTGCTCCTCCAGCCCCTCGAGGGCGGCCTCGGACAGCGGTTCCTTGACGAAGGCGGCGACGACCTGCTCGGTCATCTGTTTCGAGGAGCGGGAGAGGCCCTCGCTCAGGCGGGAAAGCCAGCCCTTTTTCGGCGCGTCGTTCATGAAGCGGGCTTAGCGGGTTCGTTCGGCAAAATCACGCGGTCCTTGAAAGTCTGAAACCGCTCACCCCGGCGAAAGCCGGGACCCGGTTCTTTGGATGAGCCGTTTGCGCCTATATGAGCATAAGTCGCGGTCCAGCCGCGTCACGCTGGACAGCACTGGGTCCCGGCTTTCGCCGGGATGAGCGGAAGAGATTGATGGCTGAAGCTTTTCACAGTCCGAACACCCACGGCTTCGTCCGCGTCGCCGCGGCCACGCCCGTGGTGCACACCGCCGACCCCGTCGCCAACGCCGACGAGCACATCGCCCTGATCCGCCAGGCGGGCGAACAGGGCGTCGATCTGCTGGTGTTCCCGGAGCTGTCGGTCAGCGCCTACGCCATCGACGATCTGGTCATGCAGGGCGTCCTGCTGGACGAGGTCGAGCGGCAGATCGGGCGGCTGGCGCCGCTGACGGCCCAGACCGGCCTCGTAGCCGTGGTGGGCGCGCCGCTGCGCCGCGAGGACCGACTCTACAACTGCGCCGTGGTGCTAGGGAACGGCCGCATCCTGGGCGTCATCCCCAAGACCTACCTGCCCAACTATCGGGAATACTACGAGAAGCGCTGGTTCTCGGCCGGCGGCGACGTGTCGAGCCGCGACGGCGACCTGACGCTCGCGGGCGAGGAGGTCGCCTTCGGGACCGATCTGGTGTTTGAGGCGTCGAACCGGCCGGGCTTCGTCTTCGGGGTCGAAATCTGCGAGGACTACTGGGCCCCGCTGCCGCCCTCGACGCGGCAGGCGCTGTCGGGCGCGCGCATCCTGCTGAACCTGTCGGCCTCCAACATCGTCATCGGCAAGGCCGACGAGCGGGCGCTGCTGTGCGCCAGCCAATCGGCTCGGGCCATGGCGGCCTATGTGTTCGCCGCCTCCGGCTGGGGCGAGAGCACCACCGATCTGGCCTGGGATGGGCAGGCGACCGTTCACGAGCTTGGCGCCTGTCTGGCGAGCGGGGAGCGGTTCGCGCTGGAGAGCCACCTGACGGTCGCCGACGTCGACGTGGAGCGGATCGGGCTGGACCGGCTGCGCAACGGCACCTTCGCCGACTGCGCCCGCGACGAGCTGGACGGCTACCTGTTCGAGCGGGTGCTGTTCGAGGCCCGCGACATCGCCGCGTCAGGCGACCTGATCCGTCCCCTCGACCGCTTCCCCTTCGTGCCCGACGACCCGGCCCGTCTGGACCAGGACTGCTACGAGGCCTTCAACATCCAGGTGCAGGGGCTGATGCGCCGGCTCAAGGCGACCAACGGCGAGCGGATCGTCATCGGCGTCTCGGGCGGGCTGGATTCGACCCACGCCCTGCTGGTGGCCTGCCGCGCCTTCGACCGGCTGGGCCTGCCGCGGACCGGCATCCTCGGCTATACCCTGCCGGGCTTCGCCACCTCCGAGGGGACGAAGTCGAACGCCTGGGCGCTGATGAAGGCGCTGGGCGTCACCGGCGCGGAGATCGATATCCGGCCCACCGCCACGACCATGCTGGAAGGCATCGGCCACCCGTTCGCCAAGGGCGAGCCGGTCCACGACATCACCTTCGAGAACGTGCAGGCGGGCTTGAGGACCGACTATCTGTTCCGGCTGGCCAATCAGAACGGGGCCTTCGTGCTCGGCACCGGCGACCTGTCGGAGCTGGCGCTGGGCTGGTCGACCTACGGCGTCGGCGACCACATGAGCCACTACAACGTCAACGGCGGGATCGCGAAGACGCTGATGCGCCACCTGATCCGCTGGGTCGCCGACCGCGAAGTGGTGGGAGCCGGGGCTGTCTCGGTGCTGCGCGGCATTCTCGGCACCGAGATATCGCCCGAGCTGGTCCCGGCCGTGGACGGCAAGATCCAGTCGACCGAGGGCATGGTCGGGCCCTACGCCCTGAACGACTTCTTCCTGTTCTACGTGACCCGCTTCGGCCTGAAGCCGTCGAAGGTGGCGTATCTGGCCCATCAGGCGTGGAAGGACGCCTCGGCGGGCCACTGGCCGGCGGGAACGCCCGACGACGAGAAGGTCGAATACGACCTGGCCACGATCAAACACTGGCTGCGGAAATTCCTCGTCCGCTTCTTCCAGACCTCGCAGTTCAAGCGCTCGGCCCTGCCGAACGGTCCCAAGGTGGTCACCGGCGGCTCGCTGAGCCCTCGCGGCGACTGGCGGGCGCCGTCGGACAGCACGGCGCGGGTGTGGCTGGATGAGTTGGAGGCGAACGTTCCGGAGGCCTAGGGCAACTCTCCCAGGAACGGGAATATCGCCGCCTTGGCCGCGGGCTCGTCGAGCATCGGGGCGTGGCCGACGCCGGGGACCTCGACGTAATCCATCTTCGGGGCGCGCTTGCGCATCTTCGCCGCGATGGCCTCGCTGAGCAGGTCGGAGGTCTGGCCGCGCACCAGCAGCACCGGGCGGCCCTTGGTCAGCCGCCTGAACATCGGCCACAGGTTGGGGACCAGGGCCTTGGCGCCGGCGGCGCGGATCGGCACGGCGATGTCGGGGTCGTAGTCGAGCACCGGCGACCCTTCCGTTCCGATCTTGAAGGTGCGGCGGGCGAATGCATCCCAGTCAGCGTCGGTGTAGTGCGGGAAGGCCACTTCGTTGATCGCCTTCACATAGGCGGCGGCCTCGGCCCAGCCCGGGGTGTCCACCGGCTGGCCGGAATAGGCGGCGATACGGGCCAGGCCCGCTTTCGCCACCTCCGGGCCGATGTCGTTGAGAATGGCGGCGGCGATGACCTTGGGGCGAAGGGCGGCCAGCGCCATGGTGATCAGCCCGCCCATCGACGTGCCGAGGAAGACGGCCCTCGCAACGCCGGCCTGTTCGAGCAGGGCGAGCACGTCGTGGGCGTAGCTCAGGGGCTGGTAGGTCATCGGGTCGGCGGCGCGGTCGGACTTGCCGCGGCCGCGCACGTCGATGGCCAGCACCCTTCGGCCGCTCTGGGCGATCAACGGGGCGATAGTGCCGAAGTCGGCCGAGTTGCGCGTCAGGCCATGGATGGCGATCACCGGCAGCCTCGCTGGACCGGAGGCGGCCGGGTAGTCGCGGGCGAACAGGCAGAGCCCGTCCGGACTGGTCCAGCGGCGTTCGGTGAAGGTCTGGGTCATGCGGCGGCTCCGGGGCGTCGCCCGGAGTAATTCACCGCCGGACGAATTCCTTCAATGGCCCAGCAGGTCTTTTACGAAATCATCGAGGTTTCCGCCCTCGAAGCGGAAGCCGGGTATGCCCGCGCGACGGGCGGCCTCGAGGTCCGAGGGCCGGTCGCCGATCAGGAAGGACCGGGCCGGATCGATGCGGTGCTCGTCGATGGCGCGCAGGATCATGCCGGGATTGGGCTTGCGGTCCGGATGGTCGGGATGGCGGTAGCGTTCGTCGATGGCGTCGGCGTGGAAGGGGCAGGCGTAGACGGCGCTGACCACCGCGCCCTTCGACGCCAGCCGGCGCACCAGCTGGGCGTTGAAGGCCTTCATCCGTTCTTCGCTGAACAGGCCGCGGGCGACGCCGGACTGGTTGGTGACCACGACGCACAGGTAGCCGAGCGCGGTCAGACGGCGCACGGCCTCTGGCGCGCCGGGGATCAGGCGCAGATGCTCTTCGAGATGGGGGTAGCCGGTATCCTCGATCAGGACGCCGTCGCGATCGAGGAAGACGGCTGGAACGCCGGATGTCATGATGCCCCGCGCATACGCCGCCGGGCCGCTTCGTTGCAACCCGTCACGGGAAGTGACCCCGGGCCATTTGGCGCCGTGGGGGCCGATTTGGTAGGGAGCGCCACCTTCGGCGAGGCGTTGATCCCGCATCGCCGGCGCCCGCGCGCATGATCGGAGACCGCCCCGCATGACCATCCCCTTCATCGATCTGCAGGCCCAGCGCCTGCGCCTGAACGGCGCCATCGAGGCGGCCGTGCAGGCAGCCGTGGTCGGGGGCGCCTGGGTGATGGGGCCGCAGGTGCGCCAGTTCGAGGCCGACCTCGCCGCCTTCGGGCGGGCGAAGCACGCCCTCGGTTGCGCCAACGGCACCGACGCCCTGGCCCTGCCTCTGATGGCCTGGGGGATCGGGCGCGGCGACGCGGTCTTCGTGCCCAGCTTCACCTTCGCCGCCACGGCCGAGATCGTGCCGTGGTTCGACGCCGAGCCTGTCTTCATCGACGTCGACGCCAGGACCTACAACATGGATCCCGGGCATCTGGAGGCCGCCATCGAGGCGACGCTGAAGGAAGGCCGGCTCAAGCCGCGCGTGGTCATCGCCGTCGACCTGTTCGGCCAGCCGGCCGACTATCCGGCGATCAAGGCCATCTGCGACAAGCACGGGCTGAAGCTGATCTCGGATTCGGCGCAGGGCTTCGGCTGCACCATCGGAGGCGAGCATCCGCTGAAGTGGGCCGACATCACCACCACCAGCTTCTTTCCGGCCAAGCCGCTGGGCTGCTACGGCGACGGCGGGGCGGTGCTGACCAACGACGACGACCTCGCCCAGCTGATCGATTCGATCCGCGTGCACGGCAAGGCGGTGGCGCGGGACCTGGAGGGCAAGACCTTCGACCACGACCCCAAATACCTGAACATGCGCATCGGCCTGAACAGCAGGCTGGACACCATCCAGGCCGCGGTGCTGATCGAGAAGCTGAAGGTGTTCGGCGACGAGATCGGCATGCGCAACCGCATCGCGGCCCGCTACAACGAGGGCCTGCGCCCGCACGTGGCGGCGGTCCCGGACGTGCCGGAGGGCAACGTCTCCAACTGGGCCCAGTACACCATCGAGCACGACGACCGCGACGGCCTCGCCGCCCATCTGAAGGCGCAGGGCGTGCCGACGGCGGTCTACTATCCGATCCCGCTGCACCTGCAGCCGGCCTATGACATGTATCCGCGCGGACCGCAGGGCCTGCCGGTCACCGAGCGGCTCAAGGACCGGGTCATCAGCCTGCCGATGCATGCCGACCTCGACGAGGCCACCCAGGACCGCATCATCGCCGCCGTCGCCTCCTTCAAGGGCTGATCCGCATGACCACTCACGAGCCCGTCCTCAAGTTCGGCGTCGCCGGCGTCGGCGTCATGGGCCGCAACCACGCCCGCGTGCTGACGGACATCCGCGATGTCGAGCTGACTCACGTCTTCGACCCCGATGCGGTGACGGCCGAGGGCGTCGCGGCCGCCTATGGCGCGGCGGCGGTGACGACGGCGGAGGCCTTCATCGAGGCGGGTCTGGACGCCGCCGTGGTGGCGACGCCGAACCGCACCCACGCGGACCTGTCCGTGGCCCTGTTGGAAAAGGGCGTCCACGTGCTGGTCGAAAAGCCCATCGCGGCGAGCCTGGCCGACGCCCAGCGCATGATCGACGCGGCGAAGGCCAACGGCCGGGTGCTGATGGTCGGCCAGGTCGAGCGCTTCAATCCGGCGGTGGACGCGGTCAAGCGGGCCATCGACGGCGACGACATCATCTCGATCCAGATCACCCGCGTCGGCCCCTTTCCGCCGCGCATGGGCGAGGTCGGGGTGGTCATCGACCTGGCGGTGCACGACATCGACATCATCCGCCACCTGACCGATTCCGAGATCGCCGAGGTCCAGCCCCAGCTGGCCCGCACCAAGGCCGAGCGCGAGGACACCGCCCTGCTGCAGTTCCGGCTGGAGAACGGGACCATCGCCCACATCACCACCAACTGGGTCACCCCCTACAAGGTCCGCACCCTGCAGGTGGCCACCCTGAACCGGTTCGTCGTCGCCGACCTGATCACCCGGCAGGTCACGGAATATTTCGGCCAGCAGCCCGACGGCCCCTACCAGACCCGCGCGGTCAACAGCTGGCCCGCCGAGCCGCTCAAGAAGGAGCTGGAAGCCTTCGCCCACGCCATCCGCACCGGCGAACCGCCGGCGGTGACGGGGGAGGACGGCCTGCGGAACCTGGAAGTGGCGCTGAGGTGCCTCGGGGAGAGCTGACTGCGGCTCCGCGCCACATCGTGACGGGAGACATCGATGTTATCGGTGTTCTTGTGAACACCCCGCGCGGTTCAATCTGGATGGTTTTGGGGGCGTTTGTCCTCATCGGCCCGTATGTGGGCGGCCTCGTGATCTGGTCTATCCTTGCGATTGAGGGCTTCGGAGGACTGGCAGGTCGGCCCAGCCTGGCGGATGTTCTGGCGTTCCCGCTGACGGGCCTCATCGGTTATCCCTTCGGCGCCCTGCCCGCGGCTGCGACGGGACTGCTCGTTGGATTGGCCTCAGCTCACATCCGCTCCAAGGCGGGGTGGATACTGCTGGCAACCGCAATTGGCGCCCTGACGTCAATGCTGATTTTGGGGACGATGTGGATCTTCGCCCTTACGGGAGCGACCGCCGCGTTCGTTTCCGCCATGGTGACCGTGCATCTCCGACCCCGGTGGTCCAACTAGCCGCCCTTAGCCGCCTCCAGTCCGCGTCTGAACCCTCCGCCCCGACCGCGCGTTACCGGCGTATGACCGAGGTCCCCATCACCCCCGCTCCCGGCGACGAGGCCCAGCCGGGCACGCCTGGAACCGGCGAGAACATCTGTCCCGGCTGCAACGGCACGGGTCTGGTCGGCGACCGGCCGTGCCCGACTTGCGAAGGCTCCGGCCGGGTGATCGAGGGCATCGGCGGCGGCTAGCCCACCACCTGCATCCCCAGCCACTCGGCGATCAGGGCCGGCTTTTCGGCGCCGTCGATCTCGACGGTGACCTCGTGCTTGAGCAGCCAGCGGCCGCCGCCCTTGTCTTCGGCCGACAGCAGCTTGAAGCGGCCGCGGACCTGCGAGCCGGACAGCACCGGGGCGAGGAAGCGGAGTTTGTCGAAGCCGTAGTTGACGCCCATCACCACCCCCTCCAGCGGCGGCACGGCGTCGTAGGTCATGGCCGACAGCAGGCTGAGGGTCAGGAAGCCGTGGGCGATCGTGCCCCCGAACGGCGTGGCCTTGGCGGCCTCCGGGTCGATATGGATGAACTGGCGGTCCTCGGTGACCTCGGCGAAGGCGTCGATGCGGGCCTGGTCGATGGTGATCCAGCGGCTGACCCCGATCTCCTGTCCCACCAACCCGGGCAGGTCGGCGACGGGCGTGGGCGCGCCCTTGCGTTCGGTGCGGCTCATGCGGTCTTCCCCCAGGTTTCCGGATCGAACCGATCCTCGATGATGGCCGAGAACAGGGCCGGATCGATGTTGCCGCCGGACAGGACGATGGCCGTGGCGCGGCCGCGGGTCTCGATCTTGCCGGCCAGCAGGGCGGCCAGCGACACCGCCCCGCCGGGCTCGACCACCAGCTTGAGGACCCGGAAGGCGTAGCGGACCGCCTCGGCCACCTCGGCGTCGGAGACGGTCTCGACCCGGTCGAGGCGGCGGTTGATCGGGAAGGTCAGTTCGCCGGGCCGGTCGGTCATCAGGGCGTCGCAGATGGTGCCGGGCGCGGGCGCATGGGTGCGGCGTTCGCCGGCGGCGAGCGACAGCTGGGTGTCGTTGTAATACTGCGGCTCGACCCCGATCACCGGCGCGTGCGGGGCCAGGGAGGCCATGGTCAGGTTGATCCCCGCGATGAGCCCGCCGCCCGAGGCGCCGCAGACCAGCTGATCCAGCGGGGCGACGCCCACAGCCTTGGCCTGGTCGACGATCTCGAGCCCGATGGTGCCCTGGCCCTCGATCACGAAGGGGTCGTCGAAGGGGCGGACCAGCACCGATCCCCTCGAGGCGGCGATCTCCTCGCCGATGGCCTCGCGGCTCTCCGTATAGCGGTCGTACATGCGGACCTCGCCGCCGAAGGCGATGACGCCCTCGACCTTCACCTTCGGGCTGTCGGCCGGCATGACGATGATGGCGGTGGTTCCGACCATGCGCGCCGCCGCCGCCACGGCCTGGGCGTGGTTGCCCGAGGAATAGGCCACCACGCCGCGCGCCTTCTCCTCGTCGGTCAGGCGGCTGATGCGGTTGTAGGCGCCGCGGAACTTGAAGGCGCCGGCCACCTGCAGGGTTTCCGCCTTCATCAGGACCCGGCCGCCGAGGCGGGCGTTGAGGGCCGGGCTCTCGAGCAGCGGGGTGCGCACGGCGTGGCTGGCGATCTGGCGGGCGGCGTCCTGAACGCCGGCGAAGGAGGCGGTGTGCATGAGCGCACTTAACCGCATCGCTCGTTCTTGCGTAAGGTGGCCTCCATGAAGTCTCTGATCCTCGCCATCGACCAGGGCACGACCTCGACCCGGGCCATCGCCTTCGAGACGGCGCCGGAGGGCGGCCTGCGGCCCGTCGCGGTCAGCCAGATCGAGCTGGCGCAGCATTTCCCGCGCCCCGGCTGGGTCGAGCACGACGCGGCCGAAATCTGGACGGCGACGCTGCAGACCTGCCGCGAGGTCATTCGCAAGGCCGGCGGGGTCGGGCGGTTCGCGGCCATCGGCATCACCAACCAGCGTGAGACCTCGGTGATCTGGGACGCCGTGACGGGCGAGCCCCTGCACAAGGCTATCGTCTGGCAGGACCGGCGCACGGCGGACGCGACCGGGCGACTGGCGGCGGCGGGGCATGAGCCGAGGGTGCAGGCGGCGACGGGGCTGATCCTCGACCCCTATTTCTCCGCCTCCAAATTCGCCTGGCTGCTGGATGCGGTTCCGGGCGCGCGCGAGCGGGCGGCGCGGGGCGAGGTCAAGCTGGGAACCATCGAGACCTGGCTGATCTGGAAGCTCACCGGCGGGGCCAGCCATGTCACCGACGCGACCAACGCCAGCCGCACCTCCCTGATGGACCTCGCCACCCGCCAATGGCGTCCCGATCTGGCGGAACTGTTCAACGTCCCGCTGGCGGGACTGCCGGAAATCCGGGGCTGCGCCGATCATCTGGGCGACTGCGAGCCGAGCGTGCTGGGGGCGGCCCTGCCGATCCACGGTTCGGCGGGGGACCAGCAGGCCGCGCTGGTGGGACATGGGGCGCTCAAGGCGGGCGACGCCAAGATCACCTACGGCACCGGGGCCTTTCTGGTGGCCAATGTCGGCCCGGCGCCGGTGGCCTCGACCAGCCGGCTGCTCGGCACCCTCGGCTACGCCGCGAACGGCCAGGTGGCGTATGCGCTGGAGGGGTCGATCTTCTCGGCCGGGTCGGCGATCCAGTGGCTGCGCGACGGGCTGAAGGTGATCTCGGAGTCGCGCCAGTCCGAGGCCATGGCGCAGGGGCTGGCCGACAACGGCGGCGTCTATCTGGTCCCTGGCTTCACCGGCCTCGGGGCGCCGTGGTGGGAGCCGGAGGCGCGCGGGACCATCACCGGCCTGACGCGCGACAGCGGCCCGGCGCAGATGGTGCGGGCGGCGCTGGAGTCGCTGGCCTACCAGACCCGCGACCTGCTTGACGCCCTGGCGGCGGACGGGGCGCCGAAGCTCCAGGTGCTGAAGGTCGACGGCGGCGTCACCGCCAACGCCTTCGCCATGCAGTTCGTGGCCGACATCTGCGAGGTCGTGGTCGAGCGGCCGGCCTTCCAGGAGATGACCGCGCTGGGCGCGGCCAAGCTGGCGGCGCTGGGCGTCGGCCTGATCGGCGACCTTGAGGACCACCCCGTCGAGGCCCCGGCGCGGTGGACGCCGCGCATGGACGCGGACGAGCGCGAGCGGCTGCTGAAGGGCTGGCGCGGGGCGGTGAAGGCCGCCATCATCGCCGCGCAATGAGCCAGACCGACCCCGCCGACGCCCAGTCCACCTTCTCCGGCACCCGCGAGGTCGATCCCCGCTACGCCCTCGACGAAGCCCGGTTGGGCGAGTGGCTGGCCGCCCATGTGGAGGGCTACGCCGGCCCGCTGGCGGTGCGCCAGTTCAAGGGCGGCCAGTCCAACCCGACCTATGAGCTGACCACGCCGGGCCGCACCTATGTGCTGCGCCGCAAGCCGCCGGGGACGCTGCTGGCCTCGGCCCATGCGGTGGACCGCGAGTTCCGGGTCATCTCGGCCCTCCACGCCCAAGGCTATCCGGTGGCCCGGCCATGGGCCCTGTGCGTCGACGACGCCGTGATCGGCTCGATGTTCTACGTCATGGACAAGGTTGAGGGCAGGGTGCTCTGGGACCTGAAGCTGCCCGGCCTGAGCCCCGACCAGCGGCGCGCCATCTATGACGCCCAGGTGGACGCCCTGGCGGCGCTGCACGCCTTCGATCCGGCGGCCATCGGGCTGGGCGACTACGGCCGCCCCGGCAACTATTTCGAGCGGCAGGTCGGGCGCTGGACCAAACAGTACCGGGCCTCGGAGATCGAACCGATCCCGGCCATGGACCGGCTGATCGAATTCCTGCCGGCGACCCTGCCGCCCGAAGGACCGACGCGGATCGTCCACGGCGACTTCCGGCTCGACAACCTGATCCTCGCGCCCGACGCGCCGGAGGTGCGGGCGGTGCTGGACTGGGAGCTATCGACGCTTGGCGATCCCATGGCCGATTTTTCCTACCTGCTGATCGCCTGGGTGATCCCCGCGACCGCGCGCAACGGACTGGCGGGCGCCGACATCGCGGCGCTGGGCATCCCCACCGTCGAGCAGATGGTGGAGCGCTACGCCGGCCTGAGCGGGGCGGCGCCGGCTGATCTGGATTGGCTGTTCGCCTACAACCTGTTCCGGTTGGCGGCCATCTGCCAGGGCATCGCCGGGCGGGTGCGAGACGGCACCGCCGCCTCGGCCCACGCCAGGACCATGGCGGCGCAAGTCCCGATGCTCGCCGCGGGCGCGCTGTCCTTCGCGAAGAAGGCCGGAGCCTAGTTGGTCAGCACCTGAACGCGGGTCCACAGCGCCCCGCGATTGACCACATGCACCCGCAGCCGGGCCGGGGCGCCGGGCGCGAGGGTGCAGACCGGATAATGGTCGCCGAAGCCGTCGGCGCAGAGCAGCTTGCCGGAGGCGTCGCGGATGGTCAGGTCGACGTCGGTGTCGCCGTCGCCGATCGCCGCCACGCGCAGGACTTCGGCGCCGCGGGCGTCGATCTCGAAACTCCAGCTTTCCCGCGAACCCAGTCGCTTGACCGTCGACACCGGGCCGTCGCCGAACGGCGATGACTGCACCCCGACCATCGCAGGTGGGGGCGGCGGGGGCGGCGGCGGTGGCGGTGGCGGCGGGGGAGGCGGCGGGGGAGGCGCTGGAACCGGGACAGGCTGGCGCTGCGTCGGCGGGCGCGGGGCGACCGCGCCTTGCCGCTCGCGCCGTCGCAGGGCCTCGACCTCGGCCCGGGCGCGGGCGGCGGCCGCCTCGGCCTCCTCGGCCGCCCTGTCCTCGGCGTCGAGTCGGGCCGCTTCCTGCCGCAGGCCGTCGGCGGTCAGCACCGGCGCGACGCCGGGGTCGCTTTGCGGACCGGCGCGCAGCGGGGCCTCGTCGAGCATGCGGGCGGCGACCCGCAGGGCCTCGGCGTCACGCCGCTCGCGCCCCCAGGCGGCCAGTTCCGCGGCGGTGACCCATTGGGCGACGCCGCGCGCCTCCGGCGTCTCGGCCACTGCGGTCGCCGTCTGGCGGGCCAGCGCGCCGGACGCCGGCGCCGCGCAGGCCAGCGCTACGCCGAGGACGGTCAGGAGGCGGAGCGCCGGTTGCATGCGGTCACCTGTGATCCCGCCGGGAGCGGCGGACGGCCAAGCTTGCACTCTGGGCGTGGGGGTTCAAGCGCGTCGAGTGACGAAAGATGACGGTGTTCAACGAGGCGGCAGGACGGCGCCGTTCAGGATGCGGCGGTCTGTGCGGGCCTGGACCAGCACGGCCACCGCTTCGTCCGGCCCGAGGCTGTCGGGCAGGTCGTAGAGGGCGGGGCGGCCGGTCCAGGCGCCGAGACTGCGCACCGCGCGCACCACATTGATCTGGCGGACGGTCTGGCCGCGGTTGTCGCCGCTGCCGATCTCGACCGACTGGGGGCCGGGCCGGTAGATCACGGCCACGACCTCAGCCCCGCCGGCGGGGGCGCGGCCGGAGCCGACGCCGACGCGGTCGCCGGTTTCGCGGAACTCGATCTCGGGCGGGAAGACGCGGCGGGCGGCCTCCTCCTCGACGGCGGCCTTGAGTGCGCCGTCCTGGGTGACGGGCGCCTGGCGGCGACCGTCGATGACCACCTGGGGCGTGCCGACGGCGCGCAGCTTGAGCGGGCGGCGGTAGGCGCGCTGGCGTTGGGCGAACTCCGGACGCGCGAAGGTGTCCTCCCAGCCCAGATAGTCCCAGTAGTCGACGGCGTAGGTCAGCGCGATGACCCCCGGCGCATCGGCGATCGCCTCGACGCGGGCGTTGGCTTCGGGGCAGCCGGCGCAGCCCTGGGCGGTGAACAGCTCGATGACCACCGGCTCGGCCGGGCCCGTTTCACCGGCGGCGCGGACGCCCGACGGCTGGGCGCTCGACCCCGCCGCGACGGTGGCGGTCATCAGGACCGCCGCGGGAATGATCCAACCCCTCGTGCGCATGGCGCGCACCATAACCACGGTCCCGGACGCGGCGCGCCTCATTTTCGCGTGAGGGGTCAGACCCGGATGTCGAGCAGGGCGCCGGGGCGTTGTGGCCGGGTCTCGGCGGCGCGCTGAGGGCCGGCCGCGGACTCCGGCGGGCTGGCCGGATAGGGGCCTATCGGCGCGCCGGCCCTGTCGAGGGCGGCGCGGAAGAACTCCGAGCGGGAGGCGCGCGCCGGAGCGGGCGGGCTCTGGGTCGGGAACAACGGCGAGGGGACAGGAGGACGGATCGCGCTCATGCCGACAGGGTTAATGAAACCCGTCGAAAAAAGGTTAATGACCGGGGCCGGGGCCGGTCAGCGGCGCGTGGCGGTCGGCAGGGGGCGGGGCGGGGCCTGGATGGCGGCGACCAGACGGTCGATCTCGGCCTGGTTGACCAGCGGGGCCGAGGCCTTGGCCACCACCCGGCCCATGGCGTCGACGGCGAAGGTCTCGGGCGCGCCGGTGATGCCGAGGTCGAGCCCGGCCCGGCCCTCGCGGTCGACCAGCACCATCGAATAGGGGTCGCCCAGCTCGTCGAGGAAGGCGCGGGTGTCGGCCGGGTCGTCCTTCCACGCCACGCCGACCACGGCGACGCCGCGCGCCTTGAGCGCCATCAGCTGCGGATGCTCGATGCGGCAGGGCGCGCACCAGCTGGCGAACACGTTGATCAGCATCGGCTTGCCGACGCCGGCGGTCTTCAGGTCCAGCACGCCCGGGCCGGCGGTGGCGCCGGTCAGCATCGGCAGGACGGTCTCGGGGACCGGCTGGCCGATCAGGGCGTCCGGCCGGTATTCGGCGCCGCGGCCGTCGGCCAGCGACCGGCCGGTGAAATCGCCCAGCCGTACGGCGGCGAAGGCGACCAGCGCCACGAGGGCGAGAAGGGGAATGACGGCGAGCCAGCGGTTCATGCGCTCAGTCCTCCGCCTCCAGCCGCTTCAGTTCAGCCGACCAGCGCCGCGCGGCGGTCAGGGCGCGGGCGGCGAGGGCGGCGAGCACGACGGCGCTGATCGCCCAGGCGGGCCAGACGAAGGCGGCGTACTGGCCCATGTCGAGGTCGATCATGCTCAGGCCTCCATGGCGCGGCGGGCGCGGATCGACAGCACCCGGCGGCGCACGATCTCGGTGCGGATGGCGGTCAGCCAGACGGCGAGGAAGACCAGGCCCCAGGCCGCCATCATGGTCAGCAGGGGGGCGAGGAAGACCGCCGGCATGGCCGGGCCGTCAGCCCTCAGCAAAGAGGCCGGCTGGTGCAGGGTGTTCCACCAGTCGACCGAGAATTTGACGATCGGCAGGTTCACCAGCCCGACGAGACCGAGCACGGCGGCGGCGCGGGCGGCCCTGGTCTCGTCGTCGATCGAGGCGCGCAGGGCCAGATAGCCGAGGTAGAACAGGAACAGGATCAGCACCGACATCAGCCGCGCGTCGCCCCACGCCCACCATGCCCCCCACATCGGCTTGCCCCACAGGCTGCCGGTGATCAGGGCCAGCGCCGTGAAGGCGGCCCCGGGCAGGGCGGCGGCGCGGGCGGCGGCGTCGGCCAGCGGATGACGGAACACCAGGGCGAAGAAGCTGGACACGCCCAGCGCGCCATAGGCCATGAGGCCGAGGGTGGCGGCGGGCACATGCACGAACATGATCCGCACCGTGTCGCCCTGCTGGTAGTCCTCGGGCGCGGCGAAGGCGAGCCAGGTCCCGGCGGCCAGCAGCACAACGGCCAGCCCCCACACCACCGGCATGAGCGGTCGGGTGAAGCGCAGGAAGCGGTCGGGATTGGCGAGGCCGAACATCGGAGCGCTCTTTAGAGGGGTATCGCGCGTCGCGCTACTTGAGGTCCGCGGCGGGTGATGTGCTAGAGCGTCGCGCCTCCGACGAAAGGCCAGATCATGAGCGACGATCCCACCAAGGATTCCAACGGCAACATCCTCGCCGACGGCGACAGCGTGACGCTGATCAAGGACCTCAAGGTCAAGGGTTCGGGCGGGGTGACGCTGAAGCGCGGCACGCTGGTCAAGAACATCCGCCTGACCGGCGACCCCGACGAGATCGAGGCCAATGTCGAGAAGGTGCGCGGCCTCGTCCTGCGGACCGAGTTCGTCAAGAAGGCCTGAGACGTCGCCTATCCCTGCGCATTGCGGATGGCGGCCGCCCCCGCGAACGGCGTGATCACGGCGGCGAACAGGACGTAGGCGGTCAGCAGGGCCAGCGCCGGCAGCGGCGACAGGTCGTTGACGGCCCGCTCCAGCGCGCCCGCCCCGAACACCACCGGCGGGATGAACAGCGGCAGGACGACGACCGCGATCAGCAGGCCGCCGCGCTTCGAGCCCAGCGCCAGCGCCGCGCCCAGCGCCCCGGTCAGGGCGAACCCCAGCGCGCCGATCAGGGCCGACAAGGCCACCAGCGGGGCCTCCGCCGGCGGCAGGCCGAGGGTGACGGCGGCGACGGGAGCGGTGAGGGACAACGGAACGCCGACAGCCAGCCACTGCGCCTTGGCCTTGGCGAGGACCACCAGTTCGAGCGGGACGGGCCCCAGCGCGATCAGGTCCAGCGCGCCGTCCTCGAGATCGCGCTCGAACAGCCGCTCCAGCGACAGGATCGACGACAGGGCCAGCGCCAGCCAGGCGACCCCGCCCGCGACGGGACGCAGCCCGGCCGGGTCCCCGCCCGCCGCCAGCGGGACCAGCGCGGTCAGGCACAGGAAGAAGCCGCAGGCCAGCAGCGGCCCGCCCCCGCCCGACCAGGCCAGGGCCAGCTCGCGGCGGAACAGAATCGCCAACGCCCTCATCGCCCCGCCCCGATATCAACGGCGCGCGAGGCGGCCGGCAGCGGGTCGTGGACAGCGGCGAGGATGGCGCCGCCCTTGTCGAGATGGGCCCGCATCAGAACGCCGAGGGCGGCGCGCCAGCGGGCGTCGAGGGGGGCGAAGGGCTCGTCCAGCAGCCAGATCGGCCGGGGGCTGGCGATCAGCCGGGCGAAGGCGAGGCGGCGGCGCTGGCCGGCCGACAGCTGGCGCACCTCGAGATCGAGCAGCGGCTCGAGCGCCAGCACGTCGACGGCGGCGTCCATGGCGGTGCGGTCGGCGCCCAGCCAGCCGGCCTGAAAGGCCAGTTCGTCGCGCGCGCGGCGGGCCCCCTTGAGCCCGTCCAGATGGCCGAGCCAGTGGCGGTGACGGCGGCGCGCCTCGGCCGGATCGACGTCCGCGAAGGCGATGGTCCCGGCGTCCGGGCGGATGAAACCGGCGAGGGCGCGCAGCAGGCTGGTCTTGCCGGCGCCGTTGGCCCCGGTCAGGGCCACGGCCTCGCCCGACGCCAGCGACAGGGACAGATCGCGGAACAGCACGCGCTCGCCGCGGGACAGGGTGAGGGCGGTGACGGTGATCATCCGCATGCGCCCCAGTTGCGAGCACTTCTCAATGACCCCACGCCCGTCGTGGATACATGGACGCCTGCGGGAACCATCGCTATATCCGGCCTCGCCGCAGCAGGCGTTCGCCGCGCGCGGCGGGGACCTGTGCGCCCCGCCGTCAGTCGCGCGATCGTGCAACCGGATTGTCGGGCGGCCTGAACCAGAGGAAACCTCTCCATGCCGTCGATCGACAGCTTCAAGACCCGTCAGGATCTCTCCGTCGGGCGCAAGAAATACGCCTATTACAGCCTTCCGGCCGCCGAGGAAGCGGGCCTGACCGGGATTTCCCGCCTGCCGCGCTCGATGAAGGTGCTGCTGGAGAACCTGCTGCGCAACGAGGACGGCGTCTCCGTCACCGAAGCCGACCTCAAGGCCATCGCCGCCTGGATCGACAACAAGGGCTCGGTCGAGCACGAGATCGCCTTCCGTCCGGCCCGGGTCCTGATGCAGGATTTCACCGGCGTTCCGGCGGTGGTCGATCTGGCCGCCATGCGCGACGCCATGTCGGCGCTGGGAGCCGACCCGACCAAGATCAACCCGCTGAACCCCGTCGATCTGGTCATCGACCACTCGGTCATGGTCGACCATTTCGGCACCCCGGGCTCGTTCGGCCAGAACGTCGAGCGCGAGTACGAGCGCAACATCGAGCGCTATAAATTCCTGCGCTGGGGCTCGACCTCCTTCAACAATTTCCGCGTCGTGCCCCCGGGCACCGGCATCTGCCACCAGGTCAACCTGGAGAACCTGGCCCAGACGGTCTGGACCGTCGCCGAGGGCAAGGCGACCGTGGCCTATCCCGACACCGTGGTCGGCACCGACAGCCACACGACCATGATCAACGGCCTGGCCGTTCTGGGCTGGGGCGTCGGCGGCATCGAGGCCGAGGCGGCCATGCTGGGCCAGCCGATCCCGATGCTGATCCCGGAAGTCGTCGGCTTCCGCCTGACCGGCGCCCTGCCGGAAGGCGCGACCGCCACCGACCTGGTGCTGACCGTCACCCAGATGCTGCGCAAGAAGGGCGTGGTCGGCAAGTTCGTCGAATTCTTCGGTCCCGGCGTGACCAGCCTGACCATCGAGGACCAGGCCACCATCGCCAACATGGCCCCGGAATACGGCGCCACCTGCGGCTTCTTCCCGGTCTCGGCGGCGACGATCTCGTATCTGACCGCCACCGGCCGCGACAAGGCGCGCGTCGCCCTCGTCGAAGCCTACGCCAAGGCGCAAGGCCTGTGGATCGACGAGAGCTCGGAAGACCCCGTCTTCACCGACGTGCTTGAGCTCGACATGGGCACGGTGGTGCCGTCGCTGGCCGGGCCGAAGCGGCCGCAGGACAAGGTCGAACTGACCACGGCGGCGCCGTCGTTCGAGACCGCCCTGGCCGAGGTCTTCAACCGTCCGACGGACGCGCCGCGCGTCAAGGTCGAGGGCGAGAAATTCGACCTCGGCGACGGCGACGTGGTCATCGCCGCCATCACCTCCTGCACCAACACCTCCAACCCGTCGGTGCTGATCGCCGCCGGCCTGGTGGCGCGCAAGGCCCACAAGCTGGGTCTGAAGGTCAAGCCGTGGGTCAAGACCTCGCTGGCACCCGGCTCGCAGGTGGTCACCGACTACCTGACCGCCGCCGGCCTGCAGGCCGACCTCGACGCCCTCGGCTTCAACCTCGTCGGCTACGGCTGCACGCCCTGCATCGGCAATTCCGGCCCGCTGCCGGGGCCGATCTCGAAGACGATCAATGACAAGGGCCTGATCACCGCAGGTGTACTCTCGGGCAACC
>JACPDR010000044.1 GCA_016183935.1 Caulobacterales bacterium | reverse complement strand
GCCTTCCAGCAGCTGGCTGACCAGCTCGGTGCGCTGTTCGGCGCGGGCCTCTTCCAGGATGGCGCGACGCGAGACGACGATGTTGCCGCGCGGACGGTCCATCTTGAGGATGGCGAAGGGCTGTTCCTTGCCCATCAGCGGCGCGACGTCGCGCACCGGACGGATGTCGACCTGCGAGCCCGGCAGGAAGGCCGAGGCGCCGCCGAGGTCGACGGTGAAGCCGCCCTTGACGCGGCCGATGATGGTGCCGTTGACCGGCTGGCCGTCGGCGAAGACGACTTCCAGACGGGTCCAGGCCTCCTCGCGGCGGGCCTTGTCGCGGCTGATGACCGCTTCACCCAGGGCGTTCTCGACGCGCTCGAGGTAGACTTCGACGTTGTCGCCGAGCTTGGGGATCACGGCGCCTTCGCCGATGCCGAACTCGCGGGCCGGGATGCGGCCTTCGGTCTTCAGACCGACGTCGATGATCAGGATGTCCTTCTCGATGCCGACGACGCGGCCGTGGACGACCTGGCCCTCGCCGAGATCGCGGCCCTGAAGGGTTTCGTCGAGCAGCGCGGCGAAGTCGTCACGCGAGGGGGAGAAGCTTTGGGTGTCAGTCATGCAGGGTTGAGGTTTCTAACGGTTGTGGCGCGTGACCGGATGGCCCCGCGCGAGGTGAGTTGAAGAGTGAGATCAGGTCGTCGGGATGCGAGGCAAATGAAGCCAGATCGCCCGCGGAAGCCGAGGATGGGAGCGTTGGATTTGCGGAACGGGTCTTTTCGTTTCCCTATCGCTTTGCTGCTTGAGGGAACTAGAGACCGTGTTTCGCGCGCGCCGCCTCGACGATACGGCGGGCCGCATCGAAGGCGGTCTCTATATCCATATCGGTCGTATCCAGCAAGACGGCGTCTTCGGCCTGCACCATCGGGGCCGCGCCCCGGCCGGCGTCGCGCTGGTCGCGGCGGATGATGTCCTCGAGCATGTCCTCGTAGGCGATGATCTCGCCGCGGGCGGTCAGCTGCCTCCAGCGACGGGCGGCGCGGACCTCCGGCGTGGCGGTGACGAACAGCTTGGCCGGCGCGTCGGGCGCGATGACCGTGCCGATGTCGCGTCCGTCCAGCACCGCCCCGCCGGGCTGGTTGGCGAAGGCCTTCTGGAATTCGAGCAGGGCGGCGCGGACGCCGGGGTAGCCGGCAACCCGGCTGGCGGCCTCGCCGGCGCCGCGGCCGGTCAGCCGTTCGCTGTCGCTCAGCTGGCTGGCGTCCAGCGCCCGGGCCAGGGCTTCCGCCGCCGCCGCGTCGTCCAGCGAGCCGCCGCGGTCCAGCAGGCCGAGCCCGACGGCGCGGTAGAGCAGGCCGGTGTCGAGGTGGGGCAGGCCCCAGGTCGCGGCCAGACGCGCGGCGATAGTCCCCTTGCCCGAGGCGGCGGGACCGTCGACGGCGATGATCAGGGGACGGGTCATCCGGACGCGATATCCGCGCCGAGGCCGCGCATCAACTCGACAAACCCCGGGAAGCTGGTGGCGATCATGCCGGGTTCGTCGACCGTGACCGCCTGATCCGCCGCCAGACCGAGCACCAGATGGCTCATGGCGATGCGGTGGTCGCCGTGGGTGGCCACGGTCGCGCCGCCGCGGACGGGACCGCCGGTGACGGTGAAGCCCTCGGGTTCCTCCTCGACCGCGACGCCGCACGCCCGCAGCCCGGCGGCCATCAGGGCGATGCGGTCGCTTTCCTTGACCCGCATCTCGCCGATGCCGCGCATGACCGTGGCGCCCTCGGCGAAGGCGGCGGTGGCGGCGAGGACCGGATATTCGTCGATCATCGAGGCGGCGCGCTCCGGGGGGACGACGACGCCCTTGAGGCGGGAATATCGGGCGGTGACGTCGCCGACCTCCTCGCCGCCGGCCATTCGGCGGTTCGAGACGGTCAGGTCGGCGCCCATCTCGCGCCAGGTCTCGAACAGGCCGGTGCGCAGCGGGTTGAGCATGACGTTCTCGACGGTCACCGCCGCGCCGGGGACGATGAGGGCGGCGGCCAGCGGGAAGGCGGCGGAAGACGGATCGCCCGGGATGGAGACGGCGGTTCCGGCCAGGGCCTGGCCGCCCTTGAGGCTGACCCGCCAGCCGCGTCCGGCGGGCAGCACGCCGACCTCGGCCCCGAACGCCCGCAGCATCCGCTCGGTGTGATCGCGGCTGGGTTCGGGCTCCGTCACGGTGGTGACGCCGTCGGCGTTCAGCCCGGCCAGCAGGATGGCCGACTTGATCTGGGCCGACGCGACCGTCTGGACATAGTCGATGGCCTTCAGGGCGCCGCCCGATAGCTCGAGCGGCAGACGGTCCTCCTCGCCCAGCCAATCGAAGCGCGCGCCCATGTCCGCCAGCGGGCCTGTGACCCGTTTCATGGGCCGCTTCCTGAGCGATGCGTCGCCGTCGAAGGTCACGTTGACCGGATAGCCCGCCGCCGCGCCCATCAGCAGGCGCACGCCGGTGCCGGCGTTGCCGCAGTCGATGATCGCGTCCGGCTGGCGGAAGCCGCCGTGGCCGGTCACCCGCCAGCGACCCTCGCCCAGCCGTTCGACGCCGGCCCCGAAGGCCCCGACCGCCCGGGCGGTGGCGAGGATGTCGTCGCCTTCCAGCAGGCCGTCGATGTCGGTGACGCCGGTCGCCATGGCGCCCAGGATCAGGGCGCGGTGCGACATCGACTTGTCGCCCGGCGCGCGCACCACGCCGGACAGCGCGGGAGCGCCTCGGGCAGTCAGGGTGGGGGGGATCGTCACCCGGCGGTCTCCGAATAGTTCAGGCGGGCGCGGGCGGCGCGAGAGATGGCTTTTGACAGCGGCCCCCCTTGGTGGCAAGGGACGCGCCCGATTTCCCACTCCCGCCAAAGGTCTTACACCGTGGCCAATCCCGAACTGGGCCAGAAGCAGGTCTGCCCGAACTGCCAGGCCAAATTCTACGACCTGGGCCGCCGCCCGGCCCACTGCCCCAAATGCGCGACCGATTTCGATCCGGAGGAAGCGCTGAAGCTGCGCAACCGCCGCGGACGCCCGGCCGGCTACGCCGCCGACGAGACGCCCGAAGAGGACGCCGAGGATCAGGTCGTCAAGAAGGGCCCGTCCGAGGACGAGGACGAGGAAGAAGAAGCGGTCGCCACCCCGGAGATCGACGAGGAAGGGCACGAGCCCATCCTGACCCCGGACGACGACGACGAGACCCCCGTCGATCCGACCGAGGAGTCCGGCATGGGCGAGGCCAGCGACGACGACGACGTGCTGGCCGACGATGACGACGACGACTCCGTGCCCTTCATCGAGGACGAGGACGACGACGCCTTCGATGACGATATCGTCAAGCCGGGCAAGGACGAGGACTAGGATTTGCACCTTTCCGGGGTCGCCGCGGGCGGCTCCGGAGGGGGCGAAAATAAATGGTGGAACCGGGCTTGATCGCGATCAGACCCTGACATAGGTTCCGCCGCCTCGCCGGGGGCCGCATGCAGCACCCGGCGATCCGACCGAAAGGCTCCGGCCTTTTGATTGGGGCTTTAGCTCAGTTGGTAGAGCGCTTGCATGGCATGCAAGAGGTCAGCGGTTCGACTCCGCTAAGCTCCACCATGAAGGCCCCGCGGGAGACCGCGGGGCCTTCGCCTTATCTGGCCTCGCGATCGTTGATCCGGGACGGCAAATCCCCATTTAATCATCAGCGGCCGACGCCTCGCCGATTCCGGGAGGCGCAGACGGCCCACGGCCTGCTTCGGGGGCGAAAGACGATGACGACGCGCACCATCCTGTTCGACAGCCCGTTCCTGCTGGGCTTCGACCATACCCGGGCCCTGATCGACCGGGCCGCGCGGGCGGCGGCGGATAGCTATCCGCCCTACAATGTCGAACAGCTGGGCGAGCACTCCGTCCGCATCAGCCTCGCTGTCGCGGGCTTCGGTCCCGACGATCTGACCGTGACCCTGGAAGGCCGTCAGCTGACCATCGCCGGCAAGCGCGAGGACGCGGGCAAGACGGATCAGGCCTTCCTGCATCGCGGCATCGCCGGCCGCGGCTTCGTGCGCAGCTTCGTGCTCGCCGACGGGCTGGAGGTCGATCAGGCCAAGCTGGAGCACGGCCTGCTGCATGTCGAACTGAGCCGGCCCGAGGACCTGCCCACGGTCCGGCGCATCCCCATTACGACGGGCTGATCCGCCGTCGTTTTCAACGGTCGCCGCTCGCGGGGCCGAACCACACGGCCTTTCGGGGCGTTAGCTCAGAACAAGGAGGCGGTCGCCATGACGCCTATGATGATGACCAAGGAAGACTTCAGGGGCCTGGGCGCGCCTGACCTGGTGTATGTGCGCGAGATCCGCGCCGCCGATGTGCTGGCCGATGCGCCCATCCCCGAGGCGCGGGGCCTTGCGATCGATCCCGAGATGACGCTGTACGCCGTCCACGGCGCCGACGGCGAACGGCTGGCCGTTATGATGGACCGCGAGACCGCCTTCGCCGCCGCCGTGGCGCACGAACTGGAGCCCGTCTCGGTTCACTGATCGAAGAGCGCCATCGCGTTTCGCCCGACCTGAGTGCGGCGTCGCCGGCGTTGAAAACCCGTCAGGCCGCCGTGGCGGGCTGGTTCTTGACGAACAGGGCGCGGATCGCGTCGACGGTCCGGGCCTGACGCAGATGTTCCCGCATTTCTGACGACCGCAGGGCGCGCGACACCGCGGCCAGGGCGCGCAGATGTTCCGCGCCATCGCGAGGCGGGGCGAACAGGGCGAAGATCAGATCGACAGGGCGATCGTCGACCGAGCCGTAGGCGACCGGGGTGTCCAGCCGCACGAACACAGCCGTGACCCGCTCGAGGCCCTCGATGCGCGCGTGCGGCACGGCCACGCCCGAGCCGAGGCCGGTCGAGCCCAGGGCCTCGCGTTCGAGCAGGGCCTCCATGATGCGGGCCTCCGGCAGTCCGAGAGTCTGTGCGGCGGCTTCCGCCACCGTGTGCAACGCCTGGCGCTTCGAGGACGCGCCGCTGCGCAGGACGACACCGCCGTCCGCCAGCAAATCACCGATGTCCATAAGGCCCTGTCCCGACTCTACCCAATCATTCCCGCTGGGCGGGCGCCGTGTAGACGACCCGCCTCGTTGTGGGAAGCACTATGACGTGACACCGTTTACCGAACCGTGTCCATTGAACGCTTTCGAGGTCCGCTCCGGGTCGATCCAGCCGACGTTGCCGTCGGGCCGGCGATAGACCACCGACAGGCCGCCGTGGGCCGCGTTGCGGAACACCACGACCGGATAGCCGGTCATGTCCAGCTCCAGCACCGCGCGACCGACCGTGACCGTCCGGATCTCCGACTCGGTCTCGGCGATGACCATGCCGACGGGAGGCGGCTCACCGGGCGCCCCGGCCTCGCCGAAGGCCTCGTCCTCGACGGAATCGGGGTCGCGCAGCACGATGCTGCGGGCGACCTCGCGGGCGGCGTCCTCCGACTTCTCGGGCGAGAGACCCTTCGGGCCGATGTGGTGATCCTTGAGCCGCCGCTTGTAGCGCCGCACCCGCTTCTCGAGCTTGTCGAGGCTCTCGGTGAAGGCTGAATGGGCGTCGCCGCCCAGGCCGGTGGTGAACACCACCTGGCCGGACGCGAGGCGCACCCAGCAGTCGACCTTGAAGCTGTGACCCTCCTTGGCGACGATCACCTCGGCGTCCTGGGCCCCTCGTTCAAAGTATTTGCCGATCCCGTCCTGGAGTTCCTGGGAGATGCGCGAGCCTAACGCTTCGCCAACATCCACTTGCTTACCGCTGACCTGGATTTGCATGCTGGTAGAACGCGACCGATGGCGTTTGGTGTCAACGCCGATCACCGAAATGTGGTGGCGCTTCAGCCGGTCCTAAGCATTCGCCTGCGTTGAACGGACGAAGGAATTCGCAGCGCTTCCCGGTACTTGGCGACGGTGCGCCGGGCGATGTCGATGCCCGCCTCGTTAAGGATCTCGACGATCCGGTCGTCGGACAAAACGTCGCCGTCCCGGGTCTCGCCGTCGATCATCGCCTTGATGCGGTGACGCACCGCCTCGGCCGAGTGCGTGGCCCCGCCGTCGGACGACTGGATGGCCGCCGTGAAGAAGAACTTCAGCTCGAACACCCCGCGCGGCGTCGCGACGTATTTGTTCGAGGTGACCCGACTGACGGTGGACTCGTGCATGCCGATGGCGTCGGCCACGGTCTTCAGGTTCAGCGGCCGCAGAAACTCGACGCCGAAGGCGAGGAAGGCGTCCTGCTGGCGCACGATTTCCGAGGACACCTTGAGGATGGTCCGGGCGCGCTGGTCCAGCGACTTGACCAGCCAGCTGGCCTGGGCCGCGCATTCGGCCACGAAGGTCTTCTCGGCATCCGATCGCGCGCCGGCCGAAACCACGCCGTGATAGCGCTTGTCCATGATCAGGCGCGGCAGGGTGTCGGCGTTCAGCTCGACCTTCCAGCCGCCCGCCGGATCGGGCCGCACGTGCACGTCCGGGATGACCGTCTGGGCCGGCTCGCCGCCGAAGCCCGCGCCCGGCCGCGGCGTCAGCGCCTTCAGCTCGGCGATCATCTCGGCCATGTCCTCGGCGTCGACGTCGCAAGCCTTCTTCAGGGCGGTCAGGTCGCGTTTCGCCAGCAGGTCGAGGTTGTCGAGCAGGCATTGCATGGCCGGATCGAAGCGGTTGCGCTCGATCAGCTGCAGCTTCAGGCATTCGGGCACCGAGCGCGCCAGGACGCCGGTCGGCTCGAAGCCCTGGCAGGTCGCCAGCACCGCCTCGACGCGCTCCATCGAGACGCCCAGCCGGTCGGCGGTCTCGGCCAGTTCGCCGCGCAGGTAACCGCCCTCGTCGACGGCGTCGATCAGGGTCAGGGCGATGGCGTGGTCGGCGGGGCTGAAACCGGCCTGCGACGCCTGGGCCTGCAGGTGCTCCCACAGGGTGGCGTCGCGGGTGTCGGGCTGTTCGCGGCCCTCGCCGTCGGGCACGCCGCCGCCGGAGCCCGCGCGCGACCAGTCGTTGAGGCCGACCTGGGCTTCGCCGGTCCCGACGTCCTCCATCCGGTCGGAGGTCCGCTCACCCGGGCTGGCGTCGCCGTAGACGTCGTCGGAGCGGGCGTCGAGCGTCCGGTCCGCGTCCTGGACCCGTCCCTCGTCGAAGCTCATCTCGGCGGCGTCGTGGCTCTCCACGGCCTCGGTCGGGGCCTCGGCCTCGCGGCCGGGCTCGGCGTCCTCGCGCTGTAGCAGCGGATTCTTCTCGAGCTCGGCCTCGACGAAGGCGTCCAGCTCGAGGTTCGACAATTGCAGCAGCTTGATCGCCTGCTGCAGCTGGGGCGTGATGACGAGCCCCTGCCCCTGCCGTATCTCCAGCCTTTGTCCGAGCACCGCCGACCCCCGCCGGGCCGGTTGGCCCGAAACTTGCTGTCGGCCACCTTGTGGCCGGAACGGTTAACGGGGGTCTAAGCGGATGACGCTTCTGCCAGGGACCAGCGAGAACTCACGGAGCAATAGAATGAAGGCCGGATCGAACCCACCGTCGGGAAAACTGATTTGCTTCGCCCTCGCGCTCGCCCTCGCCGCCTGCGATCGCGTGGAACCAACCGCTGTTTCGCCCTCCACGCCAGCCCCTGGGCCAATTGACGGAGACACGAATGTCGCGGTCGCGAGCACCGCTACTGTTTTCGATCTTTCACCTGACGAGAAATCGGCGCTTTCAGAGCGAGCCTTGGCTGGCGATTCCCAAGCGTCGTTCCGGCTTGCCGAGTTCTATATGCTCGCGGGCGGAGATGGAGACCCCAATCTCAATGATGAGCACGACCGACGGGAAGAGAGGCGATGGCTGAAATTGGCCGCTCAGCAGGGCCATCCGGTCGCCAAATCCAACTACGCAATCTCCCTGGCGGAGGTTGATTGCCCCCGCGCGAGATCAATCATGATCGAAGTTCGGGACCACGCACCCAAGGCCGCTAGCCGTGAGAATGCCCGGAGTTGGCTCAACGAGCCCCGGTTCGCCTGTCCTGAATAGGCCTCAGCCGTACATGTCGCCCAGATAGACGCGGCGAACTTCCGGGTCGCGGATCACGTCCTCGGCCTCGCCCTCGAACAGCACTGAACCGCCCGAGATGATCGAGGCGTGGTCGATGATCTCCAGCGTCTCGCGGACATTGTGGTCGGTGATCAGCACGCCGATGCCCTCGCCGGCCAGATAGCGGATAACCTGGCGGATGTCGGCGATGGCCAGGGGGTCGATGCCGGCGAAGGGTTCGTCCAGCAGCATGAAGGACGGGCGGCCGGCCAGCGCCCGGGCGATCTCGCAACGGCGCCGCTCGCCGCCCGACAGACCGGAGGCCGGGGCGTGGCGCAGGTGGTCGATGCGCAGCTCCTCCAGCAGGCGGCTGGTCTCGTCGGCGATGGCCTGACGCCCTGTGTGGTGAAGTTCGACCACGGCGCGGACGTTCTGCTCGACCGTCATGCCGCGGAAGATCGAGGCCTCCTGGGCGAGGTAGCCGAGGCCCATGCGGGCGCGCTGGTACATCGGCTGGGCGGTGATGTCCTCGCCGTCGAGGAAGATGCGGCCGCTGTCCGGGGGGATCAGGCCGGTGATCATGTAGAAGCAGGTGGTCTTGCCGGCGCCGTTGGGGCCGAGCAGGCCGGCGACCTGACCGCGCTCGACGTGCAGGGAGACGTCGCGCACCACCTGCCGCTGGCCGAACGAGCGGGCGATGTTCTCGACCCGCAG
>JACPDR010000047.1 GCA_016183935.1 Caulobacterales bacterium | reverse complement strand
GCCGCCGGCGACCAGGCCGGCGTAGTGGGCCATGTCGACCATGAACCAGGCGCCGATGGAGTCTGCGATCTCGCGCATGCGCTTGAAGTCGATGTGGCGGCTGTAGGCCGAGGCGCCGGCGAGAATCAGCTTCGGCTTTTCCTGCTCGGCCATCTGCGCGACGTGGTCGTAGTCGATCAGGTGGTCGTCTTCGCGGACCTTGTAGGTCACGGGGCGGAACCACTTGCCGGACTGGTTGGCGGGCGAGCCGTGGGTCAGGTGGCCGCCGCAGGCCAGATCCATGCCGAGGAAGGTGTCGCCGGGCGTCAGCAGGGCCTGGAAGACGGCCTGGTTGGCCTGGGCCCCGGAGTGCGGCTGGACGTTGGCGAAGGCGCAGTTGAAGAGCTGTTTCGCCCGCGACCGGGCCAGGTCCTCGGTGACGTCGACGTATTCGCAGCCGCCGTAGTAGCGGCGGCCCGGATAGCCCTCTGCGTATTTGTTGGTCAGGACCGAGCCCTGCGCCTCCAGAACGGCCTTCGAGACGATGTTCTCGGACGCGATCAGCTCGATCTGCTCCTGCTGACGGCGCAGTTCCCCCTGGATGCCGCCGAAAATGTCGGGATCGGCCTCGGCGAGGGATTTCGAGAAGTAGTCGGCGTGGGTGAAGGCGGTCACTGCGGGTCCTCGAACTTTGCGGTTGTTCATTTAGGCCCCGCGACCATTCACCACAACATCTTGTGGGTCACCGCGACAGAAGCGCCCGCTTGAGCTTGGCGAGGGCGATGCGTTCGAGGCCCTTCGGTTCGGCGGCCGGGCCGAGGGCGGAGACCTCGAGACCGGTGGCCACGTGGACGGCCGAGCATTTCAGATACGGGCCGTTGCGGGTCATCTCGATGATGACCTCGCCCAGATCGGCGTCAGGCGACGGCAGGGAGGCGCGCCACGTTGCAGTGGGTCCACAGCCGGTCCATGGCGGCGACGAGGTCGTCCATCATGGCGTCGGTGTGGTTCGGCGACGGGGTGAAGCGCAGCCGCTCGGTGCCCTTGGGCACGGTCGGATAGTTGATCGGCTGGACGTAGACGCCGTGCTCCTCGAGCAGCATGTCCGAGATCATCTTGCAGTGAACCGGGTCGCCGACGTGAACCGGTACGATGTGGCTCTCGGACGGCAGGACCGGGATGCCGGCGGCGGCGAAGCGGGCCTTGAGGGTGGCGGCGCGCTCCTGATGGGCCTCGCGCAGCTCCGGGTGGGCCTTGAGATGGCGCACCGAGGCCAGGGCGCCGGCGGTCAGGGCCGGCGGCAGGCTGGTGGTGAAGATGAAGCCGGCGGCCCAGCTCCGCACCGCATCGACGATCACCGCGTCGGCGGCGATGTAGCCGCCCATGACGCCGATGGCCTTGCCGAGGGTGCATTCGACGATGTCGATGCCGTCCAGCACCCCGTCGCGCTCGGCCACGCCCGCGCCGGTGGCGCCGTAGAGGCCGACGGCGTGGACCTCGTCGAGGTAGGTCATGGCGCCGTACGTCTTCGCCAGGGCGATGGTTCCGGCGAGGTCGGCGATGTCGCCGTCCATGGAGTAGACGCTCTCGAAGGCGATCAGCTTGGGCGCGTCGGCCGGGGCGTCCCGGAGCAGGCTTTCGAGGTGTTCGAGGTCGTTGTGGGCGTAGATGTGACGCTCGCAGCCGCCATTGCGGATGCCGGCGATCATCGAGGCGTGGTTCAGCGAATCGGAGAAGACGATCAGGCCCGGCAGGATGCGCTGCAGGGTCGTCAGGGTGGCCTCGTTGGCGACATAGCCGGAGGTGAAGAGAAGCGCGGCTTCCTTCTGGTGCCAGCTGGCCAGTTCGGCCTCGAGGTCGACCGCCGAGCGGGTGGTGCCCGAGATGTTGCGGGTGCCGCCGGCGCCGGCGCCGGCCTGGTCGATCGCCGTGGTCATGGCGTCGAGCACGGCGGGGTGCTGGCCCATGCCGAGGTAGTCGTTCGAGCACCAGACGACGACGTCCTGCTCCGAGCCGTCGGCGCGGCGGCGGATGGCCTTGGGGAACTGGCCGCGCACGCGCTTCAGGTCAGCGAAGACGCGGTAGCGCCCCTCGCCCTTGACCTGCTCCACGGCGGTCTGGAATGCGGCCTTGTAGTCGAACAAACCTGTGGCTCGTCTGATCGTTCTGGAATGGCCGGGTTTTGCGCCGCAGCCGGGCGAAAGTCTATCAGCGGAGCTGGTTAAATCGTCGCAACCTTCTAATTGATAACGATTCTCAGGTTGGTTCGTGCCGACGGTCACCCCCGATCACGTCCGGGGCAACTCGTCCAGCTTGCCGCGGAGCATCTGGAGGATGGCCGAGAAGTCGCGGCCGCCGTAGCCGAGGCCGTTGAACATCTGGAACAGGGCCTCGGTCTGGGCGCCCAGCGGGGTCGAGGCGCCGGATTTGGCGGCGGCGTCCTGGGCCAGCTTGAGATCCTTGAGCATCATCGCGGCGGCGAAACCGCCGTCGTAGTTGCGGTTCGAGGGCGCGGTCGGCACCGGGCCGGGCCACGGATAGTAGGTGGTCACCGACCAGCTCTGGCCCGACGACTTGGCGACGATGTCGAACATCTTCACCGGGTCGAGGCCCAGCTTCTCGGCCAGGCCGATGGCCTCGCAGGTGCCCAGCATGGTGATGCCGAGGATCATGTTGTTGCAGATCTTGGCCGCCTGCCCCGCCCCGTGGTCGCCGGCGCGGAAGGTCGCGCGGCTCATGGGTTCGAGGGCCTCCTCGATGCGGGCGAACTCCGGCTCGTCGCAGCCGACCATGAAGGCCAGGGTGCCGGCGTCGGCCGCCATGGTGCCGCCCGAGACTGGGGCGTCTGCGAAGGCGTAGCCGGCGTCCTTGGCCAGGCCGGCCACCTTGCGGGCGGTGTCCACGTCGATGGTCGAGCAGTCGAGCAGCAGGGCGCTGGTCGGGGCCGCGCCGAGGATCTGCTCCGAATAGACCTTGAGCACATGCGGCCCGGCCGGGAGCATGGTGATGACGACGTCGGCCTCCTTGACCGCCTCGGCCACCGAACCCACGGGGGTGCAGCCATGTTCGGCGGCGCGGTCGAGGGCGGCCTGGGACAGGTCGAAGGCGAGGACTCGGTGGCCGGCCTTCGCCTGGTTGGCGGCCATGCCCCCGCCCATGTTGCCGAGGCCGATGAAGGCGATGGTGTGGGTCATGGCGTCGTCTCCCTGAATTCGTTGCGCCGGGATTAGCGGCTCGCAGGCACGGGCGCCAGACGGCCGTCATCGTCTTCCGGCGGGGATACGCGCCGTGACGGAGGGGAATCGAGCGAGGCCCGGGGCGCCCCTCCACCATCCTCCGCCTGCGGCCTCGGATGATCCCCCTCCCCGTTCGCTGCGCGAACAGGGAGGAGACGATCAGGCCGGTTTGCGGAACCGCAGCATGAACTGGCTGGTCTTGCCGCGGATCGACGGGTCGAAGACGCTGGCGGTCAGGGGGTCGGCGGGGTCGGCGAGCAGGTCGCTTTCCGCCTCGAGCACGAAGCCGGCGGCGGTCACCTCGCGCTTGACCGCCTCGATGTCGATGCGGTGCAGGGTGTCGGCGGCGGCGAGGTCGCTGCCGGGGACCGCGTGGTGGTCGACGATGACGTAGAGGCCGCCCGGCCTCAGGGCTTCGAACACGGCGGCGTTGACCTTCGAGGCCGTGTCGGCGGCGGCCATGCCGAGGTGAAGGTCGTGATAGTTCTGGGCGGTGAACACCAGATCCTGGCCGACGGGCAGCTCCGGGTCGGCGAGAGACACGCTGACGGCGTCGACATTGGGCAGGGCGTCGGCGGCGATCAGGGCTTCCCCGTAGCTGGCCTGAAAGCCGATGAACTCGGCCGGCTGCCATGCCGTGACGCGGCCTTCGGGGCCGACGGCGGCGGAGAAGACGCGGGTGAAATAGCCGCCGCCGATGATCATGTCGGTGATCTTCTGACCCGGCGCCACCTTCGCGAAGGCGAGCGTCTCCGCCGTGTGGCGGGCCGCGTCGCGGGCGCGGTCCTCGGCGGGGCGGATCGGGTCGGCCAGAGCGGCCGCGTAGGACGACGGCTCCTGAAGGAGCGGCGGAGCGGAGGCGAAGGCGGCCGTCGAGACGGCGACCAGGGCCGAGGCGGCGAGAAGCAGGGAACGACGCATCATATCCTCCTGTCGTGGAGCGCGGGCGATCAGCCCGGCTTGCGGAAGCGGTAGACGAACTGGTCGGTGCGGCCGCGGATGGCCTCGTCGAAGACGTTGACGGTGCGGTCGTCGGCGGGGTTCGCCAGCACCGTGGTTTCTCCGTCAAAGACGAAGCCGGCCGCCTCGACCTCGGCCCGCAGCGAGGCGCCCTCGATGCGGTGCAGGGTCTGGACCTCGGTGTGGCCCGTGCCGGGGCGACCGGAGTGGTCGACGACGACGAAAAGGCCGCCGGGCTTCAGCGCGTCGAAGATGGCCCGGTTCATCAGGGCGACGTCGGTGTTGAAGGCCGGGATGTGGAAGTCATGGTATTCCTGGCTCATCCAGACCACGTCGAGCGGCTCCGGAAAGCTGAGGGTGTTCAGGTCGCCGTTGACGCGGACGACGTTCGGATAAGCCGCGACCAGGGCGTCGGCGCGGGGATTCTCGCGCTCGGCGGTGCGGTTGGGCACGAAGGCGTAGACCTTGCCCGTGTCGCCGACGACGGGGGCGAACAGGCGGGTGAAATAGCCGGCGCCGGGGCGGATGTCGGCGACCTTGTCGCCCGGCTCTATCCGGGCGAAGGCCAGCATGTCGGCGGGGTGGCGGAACGGGTCGCGGGCGACCTCGTCGGCGGGGCGGCGCGGATCGGCCACCACGGTGTCGTAGACGCCGGCCAGTTGCGGCGACGGGCCGGCCACGGACCCACAGGCGGACAGGACGAGGGCGGCGGCGACGGCGAGAACGGACGGCTTGAGCATGATCGTCTCCTGAATCCAGCGGCGACAGCCAAGCTCCGGTTGGAGACGGGATGCAAGAGCTTTGCGCCCGCTTTGC
Organism: Caulobacterales bacterium; assembly: GCA_016183935.1. Lineage (GTDB taxonomy): Bacteria > Pseudomonadota > Alphaproteobacteria > Caulobacterales > Caulobacteraceae > Brevundimonas. The sequence goes on along the minus strand of JACPDR010000047.1, from coordinate 6,058 downwards.
GCTGCCCCTCACCCCTCCCGTCATCCTCGGGCTTGACCCGAGGATCAGACCATCCGGTGCTCCGTGGAAGCCGATGCGGCCACGCTCGTTGTGCCTTCCCGACCGCACAGCCCCGCCCAACGTCTGATCCTCGGGTCAAGCCCGAGGATGACGGCGGCAGGTGGGCTAGGGAAGCGGCCGCCATTCCTCGTCGGCCGGCAGGGGCGCGAACAGGGCGTCGAGGGCGGTGTCGGTGACCCCCGACAGCTCCGCCGGCGACCACTGCGGCGCGTTGTCTTTGTCGACGATCACCGCGCGGACGCCTTCCTGGAAGTCGGGGGTGCGGACGACGCGGCCGCCGAGGCGGTACTCCATGGCCATGTTGTCGGCGAAGGCGGTCAGGGCCGCCCCGGTGCGCAGCTGGCGCAGGGTGACCTTGAGGGACTGGGGCGACTTGGTCTTCAGGGTGGCGAGCTGGGCCGTCGCCCAGTCGGAGCCGTCGGCCTCCAGCGCGGCGAAGATTTCCTCGACCGTGTCGAAGGCGAACAGGCGCTCGATGACCGGCAGGTGCGGCTCGATCGGGGGCTCGCCAGCGTCGGTTTCGAGGCCGTCGGCGACATCGACCGGGTGGGCCGGGTCGGCGGCGAGGATGGCGCGGAAGGCGTCCAGCGCATCGGACGGCAGATAGTGGGTATGGATGCCGAGGAAGACGGTGTCGGCCGCCTTGAGCCGCGCCCCGGTCAGGGCCAGCCAGACGCCGGTCTGGCCCGGCAGGCGCGGTAGGAACCAGCCGCCGCCGACATCCGGAAACAGGCCGATGCCGGTTTCGGGCATGGCGTAGGTGGTGCGCTCGGTGGCGATGCGGACCACGGCGGGCTCGCTGATGCCGACGCCGCCGCCCATGACGATGCCGTCGACGAGGGCGGTCACCGGCTTCGGATAGTCGAACAGCAGGTGGTTGAGCTTGTATTCGGTGTCGAAGAAGGTGCGGGCCTCGGAGGCGTCCCCGGCCCCGCTCTCGGCGATCATGCGGATGTCGCCTCCGGCGCAGAAGCCGCGCTCGCCGGCGTGGTCGATGAGGATGGACTGGACCGCGTGGTCGGCGCGCCAGGCGAGGAGCGCCTCGATCATGGTCTGGCACATGGCGCGGTTCAGCGCGTGCAAGGCCCTGGGACGGTTCAGGGTCAGGCGGCCGACGCCGGACTGGACGCGGACGAGGACTTCGGGTTCGGGGGTCATGACGTCGCTCACTGTCGCATCATCTCCCGCGCGGTGATCACCCGCATGATCTCGTTGGTGCCCTCGAGGATGCGATGGACGCGCAGGTCGCGGACGATGCGCTCCAGCGGGTAGTCCTTGAGATAGCCGTAACCGCCGTGCAGCTGCAGGGCCTCGTCGGCGATCTGGAAGCAGGCGTCGGTGGCCATCCGCTTGGCCATGGCGCACCATTTGGTCTTGTCGGGATGGTTGGTGTCCATCGCCCAGGCGCCGCGCATCACCATCAGGCGGCAGGCGTCGAGCTGGGTGGCCATGTCGGCCAGTTTGAACTGGGTGTTCTGGAAGTCGGCGATGGGCTTGCCGAACTGTTTGCGCGAGGCGACGTAGTCCAGCGTGGTCTCAAGCGCGAGGCGGGCGCCCCCGAGCGAGCAGGCGGCGATGTTCAGCCGGCCGCCGTCGAGGCCCATCATGGCGTAGCGGAAGCCGTCGCCTTCCTTGCCGAGCAGGTTCGCCGCCGGGATGCGGCAGTCGTCGAAGGCGACGATGGCGGTGGGCTGGCTGTTCCAGCCCATCTTCTTTTCCTGGGCGCCGAAGGACAGGCCCGGCGTGTCCTTCTCGACCACGAAGGTGGAGATGCCCTTGGGGCCGTCGGCGCCGGTGCGGGCCATGACGACGTAGACGTCCGAGGTCCCGGCGCCGGAGATGAAGGCCTTGGAGCCGTTCAGGACGTAATGGTCGCCGTCCAGTTTCGCCGTGGTGCGCAGGCCGGCGGCGTCGGAGCCGGAGCCGGGCTCGGTCAGGCAGTAGCTGGCGATCAGCTCCATGGAAACGAGCCGCGGTACGTAGCGGGCGCGCAGCTCGTCCGAGCCGAAGCGGTCGATCATCCACGTCGCCATGTTGTGGATCGAGATGAAGGCGGCGGTGGAGACGTCGCCGCGCGACAGCTCCTCGAAGATCACCGCGGCCTCGACGCGGCCGAGGGCCATGCCGCCGTGTTCCTCGCCGGTGTAGATGCCGCAGAAGCCCATCTCGGCGGCGTGTTTCATGACGTCGACGGGGAAATGTTTGGTCTCGTCCCATTCGGCGCTGTGTGGGGCCAGTTCGGCGTCGGCGAAGGCGCGGGCGGCGTCCTGGATGGCGCGCTGATCGTCGGTGAGAGCGAAGTCCATGGGGCGTTTCCTGAATCGTTGGAGCGCTTCTATCCGAACCGGCGACAAACTGAACCCTCCCCCCGGCCGCGAGGCTTCGTCTATAAGCGCGGCCATGACCCAGCCGTTCGCCCCCGCCGCCTTCCCCTACGCCCGCCCCCGCCGGCTGCGCAGCGCGCCGTGGGTGCGCCGGCTGGTCGCCGAGACGACGCTGACGCCGGCGGACCTGGTGTGGCCGCTGATCGTGCACGACGGGGCGGACGAGCGGGTCGCGGTGGCCTCGATGCCGGGCGTGTTCCGGCTGAGCCCGAAGGCGGCGGCCCAGGCGGCGGTCGAGGCGCGCGACCTCGGCATTCCGGCGGTGGCGCTGTTCCCCAACGTCGACGGGGCAATCAAGGACGGCGTCGGGACCGGGGCGACGGACCCGGACGGGCTGATTCCCGAGTGCATCAAGGCCATCAAGGACGCGGCGCCGGAGATCGGCGTCATCACCGACGTGGCGCTGGACTGCTACACCGACCACGGCCACGACGGGATCGTCGAGGACGGCCGGATCGTCAACGACGCGACGCTGGAGCGGCTGGCGGAACAGGCCTTCATCCACGCCCATGCCGGGGCGGACGTGGTGGCGCCGTCGGACATGATGGACGGCCGGGTGCAGGCCGTCCGCGAGGCGCTGGAGGCCAACGGGCTGCAGGATGTGCTGATCCTGTCATACGCGGCGAAGTACGCCTCGGCCTTCTACGGGCCGTACCGGGACGCGGTGGGCTCGGCCAAGGCGCTGACCGGCGACAAGAAGACCTATCAGATGGATTTCGCCAACTCGGACGAGGCGCTGCGCGAGGTGGCCATGGACATTGCGGAGGGCGCGGACGCCGTGATGGTCAAGCCGGGGATGCTGTACCTCGACATCGTCCGGCGGGTGTCCGAGACCTTCCGCGTGCCGACCTTCGCCTACCAGGTGTCGGGCGAATATTCGATGATGCGGGCGGCCATGGCCAACGGCTGGCTGGACGAGGACCGGGCCATTCTGGAGAGCCTGCACGCCTTCAAGCGGGCGGGCGCGGCGGGGGTGTTGAGCTATTTTGCCCCGCAGGCGGCCAAGCTCCTGGGCAGATGAAATTCGGGGTCCTCCAGAGCATCGTCCACAACGCCGCCGATTCACTCGGCAGCGGGATCGGCCTCATGGTCGGCGTCTACGAGATGGACATCTACGGGGAGGCCGGTCGGTCGCCAGACGGCGTGATCAAGGTCGACTTTCTCACGGGAAAGGTGATCGAGGGCGAAGCGTCGGTCAGCCTTCGAAAGGCTGTCGAACTTTACAGAACCGCCTTTGATGAACTCTGCGTCCGCCATGGCGTCGAGCCGTGGTCCTTCAAGGCGGCGACAGCGCGGTTCGGGACAGACGCCACCCTCGGGCCCCACTTCACAGTGCATGTCGAGGACCGTGAAGGGCGCATCGCGACGGATCGCTTCATCGGAAGCCCCGGACGGCGGCTCTAGAGCGGCAGCCGGGCGTTGCAGCCATCGAAAGCCACCTCGACGTTCGGTGGAACAGCCGCCGACAAGGCGTTGTAATCCAGATCGATGTGCAGGTTGGTGAGCACGGCCCGCTTCACGTCGGCGCGGGCGATCCAGTCGAGGGTCTTTTCGACGTGGGCGTGGGTCGGGTGCGGCGTCCAGCGCAGGGCGTCGACGATCCACAGGTCGCAGCCGCGCACCGCCTCGATGGCGGCGTCGTCGAGGTCGGAGACGTCGCTGGAATAGGCGACGGGGCCTATCCGATAGCCGACCGAGCGGATCGGGCCGTGGGCCTGGTCGAAGGTGACCACGGGAACGGGGCCGCCGGCGCCGTCGACGGACCAGGGCTGGCCGTGCGGCGGCAGGGCATGGGCGTCGAGGATGGCGGGGTAGCCCTCGACGCTGTCGAAGATGTAGCCGAAGCGGCCGTGCATCGCCGCATGGGTGGCGGCGTCCATGAAGGCCGGGATGCGGCGGCGGGCGCGCATGGCGAAGACGCGCAGATCGTCGACGCCGTGGGTCTGGTCGGCGTGGTCGTGGGTGTAGAGGACGGCGTCGACGTGCTTGACCCCGGCGGAGAGCATCTGGGCGCGGAGGTCGGGCGAGGTGTCGATCAGCACGCTGGTGACGCCGTCGGGGCCGTGGCGGCGGACCAGCAGGGAGCAGCGGGTGCGGGCGTTCTTCGGCTCGGCCGGGTCGCAGGCGCCCCAGTCGCCGTCGCCGCGCGGCACGCCGCCGGACGAGCCGCAGCCGAGGATGACGATCTCAAGTTCGCTCATGCCCCCTCCGGTCTCGGAATGCGGTCGAACAGGGCGAAGAAGGCGTCCGTGGTGCGGGCCTCAGCCTCGGCGCGGGACCAGCCGCGGATCCCGGCCAGCTTTTCGAGCACGTGGCCGACGTACGCCGGCTCGTTGCGGCGGCCGCGGTGCGGCGCCGGGGCGAGGTAGGGGCAGTCGGTCTCGATGATGATGCGGTCGGCGGGCATGCCGGCGATGATCTCGCGCACCTCGGTCGCGGCCTTGAAGGTGGCGATGCCGGAAACTGAGAACCACGCGCCCAGTTCCGCCGCCTTTTCCGCCAGTTCAGGACCACTGGTGTAGCAGTGCATCAGGAACCGGAACGGGCCCCTCGCCTGCTCTTCCGTCAGGATGTCGGCCATGACGGCGTCGGCCTCGCGGGTGTGGACGACCAGCGGCAGGCCGGTGCGGCGGGCCGCCTCGATATGCCGGCGGAAGACGGCGGCCTGCACGTCGCGGGGGCTGAGGTCATAGTGGAAGTCGAGGCCGCACTCGCCGATGCCTATGACCTTGGGCCGGGCGGCGAGCTCGACAAGCCGGTCGGCGGTCAGGTCGGCGTAGTCCTTCGCCTCGTGCGGATGGACGCCGACGGTGGCCCAGATGTCGCCGTGAGCCATGGCGAGGGCGTGGGTGGCGTCGAAGGTCGAGAGTTTGTCGGAGATCTCGACCATCAGGCCGACGCCGGCCTCGCGGGCGCGGGCGATGACGGCGTCGCGGTCCTCGTCAAACTGGGGCGCATGCAGGTTGACGTGGCTGTCGATCAGCATCAGGCGCGGGCCTTGACGCGTTGCAGGTCGGCCAGCGCCCCGGCCAGCACGTCGGCGCGATCGAGGTTGATGGCGGCGGCGCGGTCGGGCAGTTCCGACAGCCGCTCCCACAGCTCGGCCCATCGGGCGCCGGACTTGCCTTCGTCGAGGGCGCGGAGTTTCACGGCGGCGATCAGCCGGTCCATCAGGATCTCGAACCGCTCCTGCCCCTCGGCACCGCGGAATTTGTCGGCCACGGCCATGACCTCGGCCCGGTCGAGCGTGGGCGCGGCGACCCAGGCCTGGGCCAGCTGGTCGGCCTCGAGCGTGGCGCCGGAGGCCAGGGCCAGCGCCTGGCCGGGCGAGCCGGCGGCCATGCCGGCGATGCGGGCGGCCTCTGCGGAGCTCACGCCGGTGCGGTTGCGGACCAGAGCCTCCAGCGCGTGCAGCGGCCAGACCGGGAAGGCCAGACGGCGGCACCGCGAACGGATGGTGGCCAGCAGGCGGCCGGGGGCGTGGGTGACGAGGAACAGTACGCCCCGCTCCGGCGGCTCCTCAAGAACCTTCAACAAGGCATTGGCGGCGTTGAGGTTCAGGTCGTCCGCGGCGTCGATGATGGCGACGCGATACTTCGCCTTCGACGGGCTCT